>SKKN01000068.1 GCA_007121455.1 Gemmatimonadota bacterium
GACCGCTACTTTCTGACCACCGGCATCCGAATCGATCGCCACGAGCTGCAGGGGGAAGCCTTCCCCCGGGTCGACCCCCGGGCGGAGTTCGCCTGGGCGGCGAGCGATGAAGGCTTCTGGCCCGAATCCATCGGTGCGCTCCGCGTGCGGGCCGCCTACGGGCATTCGAGCACCGCCCCGAGCCCGTTCGTGCAGGCGGTGGAGTACATCGGGGGCGAGGCGCCGAGCGACTCGGATCCAGGCGGATCTCTGGAGCCCGAATCGAACAGGGAGTGGGAGGCCGGTCTGGATGCGGCGCTTCCCGGGGAGCGCGTGACCCTGAGCTTGACCCGCTACGTCCGAACCACGACGAACGCCCTCGTCCCCGCCGTCGACGAGTCGGAGCCCCTTCCCCGGCGCCAGGAGCTCCACAACGTGGGCCGGATCCGGAACCAGGGCATCGAGCTGCAGGTCGACGCCTCCGTCGTCGACCGCGGCGACTGGGAGCTGGAGCTCGGTCTCGGAGTCGGCACGAACGACTCGAAGGTCCTCGACCTGGGCGACGCCGAGGCGTTCAGCCGGCAGGAAAGCCAGTTCCTGGTCGGCCATCCGGCGCCGTTGAGTCGCGGGCGGCGGGTCGCGGAGCCGGAGGCGGTCCATGGGCCCTGGTCCCCGGACCGTTACCTCACCGACGAGGAGGGCAACTCGCGCCTCCCCCTCGGCGCTCAGCTCCCGACCCGCTTCGTGAACCCCTCCATCTCGGCCCGCCTCCCCGGGGGCGTCGCCATCGCAGCTCGCGGCGAGTACCGGGGAGGCAACATGCGGTTCGTGAACCCTGTCCCCGTAGGCCGGGGCGTCCGTTCGCCGCTGTGCGAACCCTACTACGCGGATGCCTGGGATCCGGCGGGCCTTCCTCCCTCCATCGAGCTCCGCCCCGACACGCCGGATCTTTGGCAGGAGCGGTGCACTCGCACGGCGGCGAACGACTACTGGTTCAAGGGAGACAACTTCAAGCTCCGCAGTGTCGCGGCCACCGTGCCCGTGCGCTTCGCATTCCCCGACCGGGTCCGGGACGCGATGCTCACCGTCACCCTCGCCAACGCCTTCATCTGGTACCGGGAGGTTCCGTGGTGGGACGTGGAGATCCCGGGAAACGACGGCGCGAACAGCGACGGCGTGGGCTCCTCCGACCGGGTGCCGGCGCCGACCACGCTCACCTTCAGTATCAGAGTGAGGTTCTGAGGCGGTGCTGCAACGACCCGGGCCGTTGACACTCAGTTGCGATTGACGCTGGGTTGCACACATGGAGTTCACATCAAACGGGAGGCTGGAATGTCCAGTGTGCGCACACCTGAAGAGGCTGCGGCGGAGGTCGCCGGGGAGGCGCACCCTTCGCGCTCCCACCCCACACCGTACCTGAATGGGGACGTAGCGACGGCCCGGCTTCAGATCGAACGGATGCTCGAGGGATCTCCCGTGCGGATGGACGACCTGGGTGACGATGCTTTCGTCCTCGTGGCTGCGACGCTGCCTCACTCCCAGCGCTGTGCGGACCCCGGGATCAACGACGTGCTCTTCAACCTGGGCGTGGTCCGCTGGGTGTGGTGAGAGCCAGGCGCTCCTCTGGAGCTCGAGTCCGATAAGGCAGGGTGGGAGCCCGGGGGAAGGCGCGCCAGGCCCAGGCCTCGATCTCCCTTATGGAGGTCGGGCGGGCGGCATAGCTACGACCCCAGGGGTCGATGGCCTCGACGACGACCTGCCGGGGGTCCAGCTCCAGATCCGTCACGAACATGTGCTCCGTGGGGAAGGGATGGACCCAGGTGCGACGGGGAGGAAGCTCAGGTCCGGAATGAATCTGGACGGAGAGGGGATCCGGGAGGACGCGGGACTCCAGGGCACCCCTGCGGTCCGAGCCCTCGTGGGCCACCACCGTCCAGCTCGGATCCCAGTTCCAGACGTTGGCCGTGACGCGGCCCTCATCTTCAGGATCATCCTCCGGAAGGTAGGCACGGAGCTGGTGATCCGGATCGTACCCGGTGGATTTGTACTGCCAGCGGAGTTCCTCGCCCCGGGCCTCGTAGACGCCGTACCCATTGGGCGTTCCGTCTCGGCAGATGGGCCCACTCCACCATGCTCCGCACACCGTGCCGTGGATGTGCTCGTGGACTCCCCCCTCGAAAACGTGCTCCTGCTGATGGGTGTGCCCGGAGACGACATGCGCCCGGTATGGCTCCAGGAGCCGGTAGATCGCCTGGCGGTTGGTGACGGTTCCCGATAGCGAAGGCCGGTTCTGACCCAAACGGAGATGCCCGGTCTGCATGAGGGGAATGTGGACAGCCAGAACCACCGTGCGGCCTGGCTCCACACGGGCCAGGTCGGCTTCCAACCACGCCAGCTGTTCCGGGCTCACGTAACCGATGTATCCGGCACCATGCCAGTACACATCGTTCAGGACGACGTAGTGAACAGCACCCCTGTTGAAGGAGTAGTGCTCAGGGCCGAAGTGATCCGAGAAGACATCGGTGACGCCGGCGTTACCGTGGTCGTGATACAGGATGTCGTGGTTCCCCACCACCTGAAAGAAGGGGACGCCCATCCGACCCACCGCCTCCTCCCAGCCGGGAAAGAGGTCCAGGTCGTTGAACATGATGTCACCGCACCCGATTCCGAAGGTCTCGAACCCCTCGTCCTCCACCAGGAGGGCTTGAACATCGGGAACGGTCTGGGCATGCAGAAAGCCCAGCTCCTCTTCGGTCTGAGTCTGGGGGTCGGCCAGGACCAGCATCCGGTGTCTCAGGTCCGACGATTCCAGGGGGGTAAGCTGAAACTCAACCGACATCTCTCCGCCCCCCTGGTCCCGGATGCGCTCGAAGAAGCGGGCGGTCCCTCTGCGACTGGTGGCAATCTGATAGCCGCTGGGCGTGGTCAGGTGCACGAAGGGGCGTCCCCCCGTGCTCACCAACTCGAATTGGCCGTCGGCTCCGGTGTCCACCACCTGAAGTCCGTCGGAGACCGGGACCCGGGCCAGGGGGCGTCCCGAATCGGTAACGACCCTTCCCCGAATCCGCAGGGGGTGTGATCGAAGTGCTCGAGCCCGTTCCGCGCTCACCTCCCCAACCAGCTCGTGCGGCGCCAGCGCTACTCCCGCAGCCACCAGCCCAGCGGTCTTGAGGAAGCCCCTCCGGTCCGTGGGCATCAGCGATGGACCTTCCGAAGGGGGCCAGCCGCTCCGCCACCGGCACCCCCGCGGCACCGGGGCGAGTCAGGATTTGGGGGTACCCGTCGAGGAACCACAGCATGGGGATCGTAGGTCATGGTCACCTCCGGAGTCCGGATCATGCGTTCCAGGCTGGACCAAACATTACCCCTGAAGACCAGTCGCACGGGATGTGCAGGTTCTCCCCCGGCATGGTCCGGAAGCGGCAGACCGCACTTTCGGCGCCGAAGCGGAACTCGTACTCGGTGTCCGGCTGAAGCCCCGTCACCTCTGTACGATGGATATACCGGGGAAAAGGGGAAGTCCAGCGTTTCTGCCACACCACCCAACGGCGAAGGTGGCGTTCCGCCGCGAGGTGGTCGGCCTTCGCGACATTACAGCTTTCGTGCGCGACGACGAAGTTGTGGCCCAGGTCGACGGGGTAGCGGCTCCAGGGAACGAAGTGATCCACATGGGGCGCTCCACCGAGCCGCCTCTCACAGTAGAAGCATCGCCCCTCCTGGATCTCCATCAGGGGTTCTCGGACCGCGCGCAGGTTCGCACGGGGCGCGCCGAAAAGGAACTCCCGAAGCTCCGCCCTCTCGCCCAGAAGCTTCGGATTCGTCCGGCGGATGAACCGCGCCCAAGCGGTCTGGGCGAGATCGACGACGAGGGGGTGGAAGCTCCGGAAGCAGAAGGCGATTCCCGGCCTCAGGGTGATGAACGCATGGTCACCCCGACCCTCCACCCGGTTCTCGTACAGGAACTCCCGCGTCTCCTCTCCTACCGTCTGAAGCTTGAGGAGGGGCATGACCTGGACGGTCCGCCGGATGCCGGAGGTGAGCCGTTCCAGCGACCCCGGTCCGCGCGCAACCGGTCGATGCGCTCGCCGTACTTCTCCCTCGCCTCCGTCACCATCCGGACCGCCGCGGACCGCCGCGGACCGCCGCCCCGTGTTCTGCGACAGAATTCCGTTCACCTCGCGCCCAGGCCACGGGGCCACCTGTCGCCAGTAGAGCTCGGTGAACCGCTCGCCGATGGCCCTCAACTCATCGCCCGTGTCCGCTCCTCTCTGGCCGGAGAGGTCCGCCAGCGCGTGGACCAGCGCGAACTTGTAGGTGGCCGTGAAGCGCCCCCTCTTCCAGGATCCTCTGGAGATCCTTCAGGAACCGGAGCTGGAAGTCGGCCGAGGGCGGTGGCCGATTCGCAGTTCCTCCTCACCGTCCCGGACGCCCTGATCGAGAGCGCCCAGAAGAAGATCGCGCCCAGCGCGCACTTCGAGCCGCCGAACCACCTGCGCGTCTTGGACCGGGACGAGTTCCGACGCCTCGTCCTCGACGCGGGGCTCGAGATCGAGCGCCAGACGACCTACGGCTTCTACTGGTCGATCTGGTGGTGCCTCTTCTGGGCGTGCGACCACGACCTGGAGGCTCCCTGGCACCCGGCCCTGAGGCGCTGGACCCAGGCGTGGGGAGAGCTGATGGAGACGCCCCAGGGTCCCCGGATGAAGCGGCTGCTGGACGAGTTCATGCCCAAGAGTCAGGCGATCCTGGCGAGAAAGCCATGATGGCTCTGGCAAGGGCGACCTGGAGCTACCGGAACTTCATCCGGGGCAGCGTCAGGCGCGAGCTCGAGGCACGCTATACGCACTCGTTGCTAGGCAGCATCTGGGCGATCCTCCACCCGATCACGATGATCGTGATCTACGCGGTCGTCTTCACCCAGACCATACAGGCCAGGATCGAGGGGGTTGAGCACGGGAACCTGATCAAGAAGCTCCAGTTCCCCAGGATCTGACGGGATGCAGATGCGCCTCGCTTTCAGCGTCGCCACCGTCCGCAGGCCCGAGGCCCTCATCGTGGACGAGGCCCTGTCGGTGGGGGATTCCTACTTCCAGCACAAGAGCTTCGCCCGCATCAAGACCTTCCGCCAGGAAGGAACCACGCTCCTCTTCGTCTCGCACGACCGCTACGCCGTACAGGCCATCTGCGACCGGGCCCTTCTCCTCCAGGACGGCGGGATCGCGAAGGAGGGGGAACCGAAGGAGGTGATGGACTTCTACCACGCGCTGCTGGCCGACCGCGAGGCGAAGACCGTCCGGCAGGAGAGGCTGGAGGACGGCCGGGTGCGGACGATCTCGGGCACTGGTGAGGCATCGATCGACGACGTGCGTCTCGTGAACGAAGCGGGCCAGCGGATCGAAGCGGTTCACGTGGGGCAGGACGTGATCCTGGAAGTGGTCGTCAGCGTGCACTCCCCGATCCCCCGCCTCGTCCTCGGATACCTGATCCGGGACCGGCTCGGCCAGGCGGTGTACGGGATCAACACCTACCGCCTCAAGCGCGTCGTGACGGACCTCGAGGGGGGAGAGACGCTGACGTACCGGTTCGACTTCCGCACGAGGCTGGGCGTGGGAAGCTACTCGATCGCCCTCTCCCTGTCCGGGGACGATTCCCACCTGTAGGGCAACTTCGAATGGCGCGACTACAGCCTGGTCTTCCACGTGGTGAACACGACCAAGGAGCCATTCGTGGGTTGCACCTGGCTGCGGTCGAACGTGGAGGTGCTCCGGAACGGCCGACCGCTGGAGGGACACTCCGCCGACCCGGCAATTGCCAACCGGACTTCGAACGAATCCCAGTGATGTGCCGTGGAACGGAGGTCGATCTCACCGATCCCGTTCACACAGATCCGGGGGCACCTCGACCATCCGCTCCAGGAGTTGCAACACGTCGGAAGCCGGCGCGCTTCGAAACTCCGCCATGCCCGGGGGCGAGGTGAGGTACAGGCACAGCGAGTGGCCGCCCGTGGGTATCAGGGAGGGAGGCCCCGACCGCGGGGAGCCTGGGGCTCACCGTGAGGCCGACTCCGCCTTCACTTCCTCTTCTTGGAGCCGCTGGAGGGCCTCGAGCTTCCGCTTCTGCTCCCGGTGGTGGTCGAGCAGGGTGGGGGGAGCCTGTCGAACCTCACACTCCCCTTCCGGAATCGGGCAGCGCTCGCAGGTGAGCCCCACCTCCCACGACTCGATCCCGGCATCGTCCCAGAAGCCCACCCGGCGTTTGAACGCGTCATCCATCAGGAAGCCCAGCGTCATGCACGAGTTCCCTTCCCCCTGAAGCCGGAGGGGATGCGAAACGGAGATCACGAAGAACTCCGCGTCCTCCTGGACGAAGTGCGCCCGCTCGCCCAGGACCAGGGGCGGTCCCGGCTCCATCTCCCCCGACACGCGCATCCGCTCCAGATCCTGGAGAAGCCGGATCGTCACCCACCGCCGGCAGTAGTGCTCGGCGAGCCCCACCCCGCGCGGCACCGCCATCCCCGTCAGGTTCAGGATCTTGTTCAGCTCGAACCGGTTCGAGCCTGTCGGGTGGTGGAACCGCATGAAGTAGAGCCGGTCCATCCCGAACCGGCCGGGAAGGATCTCGGTGAGACGGTAGGCGAACATCTCGGGCGTAGCGTGGAACTCCGCCATCAGCTCCAGATAGGCCTCGGGGCTCCAATCCTTCCGGCTCCAGAATCGCTCCAGGGCGGCCGTGAGGGCGTCCGCGTCCAGGAGGAGCGCTCCCGCGAAGTACGACGCCTTGAAGTTGTTCAGGATCTGGTTGAAGGATTCGACCCGGACCCAGGTGGAGGTGATCGCGCGTTCCTCCAGCCGCAGCACCCGGAACCCGATCTCGCGGCCGTAGAGAAACGCCTTCTGCGAGGAGGTGAGCTTCGGGTTCAGGAGGAGGCGGGGAGGCTCTCCCTCCAGGAACACCGACCGGAGCGTGGCCAGCTCCTCCCGCCCGGCCAGTCCCTCGTCTTCGATCACGTATCCGTACTCGTCCTCCAGGACCTCACGGAGCCGGTCCTCGAGCGGTTCTCCCACCGTCCATCCATGGGAGCGGCGATACTCCTGCGCTGCCTCCTCCAGCTCCGGGAAGTAGTTCGAGTGGAGACGCTGATAGGAGCGGAGCGCGGCGAAGAGAAACTGCTCCACCTGCACGTCGTACGACTCGCCCACCTCCAGAAACGTCTGAACGAAGGCGGCGGCCTTCACCGGATCGTCCGAGAGGAGCCCCAGGAGGTCTCCGGCCTGCAGCCCGAAGAGGTCGAAGGGGAACTCCCGGAGGAAGCCTGTCTCGAAAAGCGCATCCAGGGCCTCCAGCTCCCCGCTCAACTCGGGCGACACCAGCTCCTGGTAGCGGGTCCCCAGCGCGTCCGCCAGGCGGATCACCTTCTCGGGCTTCGGAAACTTCCGACCGCTCTCGATCTCGCTCAGATAGGAAACCGACATCCCCGACTTCTTCGCGAGGTCCGTCAGCGAAAGATCCCGGCGCTGGCGAAGGCTCTTGACCTTCAGGCCGAGGATGAGGCGGAGGTTTTCGGGCGTGATGCTCATGGGTGTGAATCTCGTGGGGTCGCGCCGCGGTGTCCAGCGAATTCCCCCCCGGCCCGGGGTTCTCCCGAAGTCGACTGTTCGCGTATAACGAAAGTTCGCTTGACACGAAAATGTGCACCCCCTATCCTGCGGATACGAGCCGCGCCGGGCCGCCCGGGGAGTCCCTCCTCCCGACCCGGCGCCACGAAGTGGGCCTCCAACGCCGCGAGCCATGCGAAACCCAGACCCTTCGCATCCGCAAGCCGACGCAGCCGGCACCCCGGCGCCCCTTGCCGGAAGCGAAACCTACCGACTCGAGGCGGCCCCCACCGGACCGGCAGCCGATTTGACCGCCAACGGCAACCACGCCGTCCAGCGCTGGGAGCAGTGGCTCACGCGGACGTTCCCCCGGTCCTGCTTCCGCAGGACGGACCTGAGCGACGCGGCATCCGCGTCCGGAGAGGTCGTTTGGCAGGTGAAGATCCGCACCGGTAAGCCAGGCCGCGTCCACGTGACCGAAGACGCCCTTCACCTCGACCCGGATGCGTTCGCCGAGGTGACCCGGAAGCTGGAGGCAGACGACTGGTTCGGCCTGGTCGATCAGTTCGTTCGGGTGCGGATCAAGGGGAACGGGACGGTAGGCGCGCTGAACCACTCGGCGTAACGCGGCCGACGCTGCCGCGTGCCAGGATCGATCTCCGCGGCCGCCCATCGAGAGCGAGGAGCCGCCTCCTCGCCTTCAGTTGCGAAGGACGAGGGATCTGCCCCTCGTGCAACACCCGCCGCATGGCCGAGGTGGCCGCCCACCTGACACGACGCGGCCCCTCCTCCTGGCGGATGAAGCAGGGTGTCCTTCCAGTCCTCGCCTCGTTCTCCTCTCCGGACCAGTGGACCCAACCGACGAACTGCCCCGCTTCGGTCCGCGGGGATCACCAACTACGACACCAGTTTGTATTGGCACGGACCGGCCTACCCCCACCCGCGCGGGGAGCACGTCATTCCCCCGATGGTGCGGTGCGTTCCTCGAGGCTCTTTCCCGAGAGGGCGCGAGCCTCTCTTACCGTGGAGACGTGGCGGAATCTGTGGATAGGACGGCCAGGAGCGAAGGCGGTCACCTCCGAATGGAGGACTTCGAGCGGTACGAGGTCGCGACTCCCGACCCCCTCGATGCCCGCTACGGCCGGCGCAGGATCCGCACGACCCTGTCACCGATTGGCGACGAGCAGACCACCGATGAGCCTGCTCGGGTCGGCGTCCGGTTTGGGGATGAACTTCGCGACGTCGCCACTATCATAGTTGGCCACGTACAGGTTGCCCTCCTCGTCGACATCGAACTGGTGTGGACGCGACAGGCCACCCGGGAAGCCGCCGCGCGTACCCCCGTAGGTACCGAAGTGGTACTGGAGCACCCCGTCCCGGTTGTACTTGAGGATTCGGTTCGTCGTGGCGGAGACCACCCAGACGTCTTCGTTCTCGTCGATGTAGATACCGGTGGGGCCCTTGATGTCCGGCCACTCCTCGATGAACTCACCCTCTTCCGTGAAGATTTGGATGCGGTCGTTGTCCCGGTCGCTCACGTAGATCCGGAGGTCGCTGTCCACCGCGATCCCGTGGATGAGATCGAACTGGCCGGGGCCGGTTCCCAC
>SKKN01000035.1 GCA_007121455.1 Gemmatimonadota bacterium
CGGAGCTGCTCTCGCTCGTCCGTGCCGGGGCCTCGTTCATCGACGGAGAGCAGCCGGAGAGAGGGGACCAGAAGGACGTGGAGAGGGTCGCCGCTTGATCATCCCGATCCACAACTTTTGACAATACCTCCCCTTCGGGACCCCCTCCCCGATACGCGAAAGCCCCCGAACCCAATGGGTCCAGGGGCCAGGAGGCGCGTGGTGACGCGGAGCGGAGGCGGAGGGACTCGAACCCCCAAGGGCTTGCGCCCGCCGCATTTCGAGTGCGGTGCCTTACCAGTTAGGGCTACGCCTCCAATACCCTGGTCTTCTCGGTTCGAACGGGTGGGTGCCCGGATGAGCTTCGCAGATCCGGGCGTGCTTCCCCTCCGGGCAATCCTCCTAATCGGGGCGCCCGGATTCGAACCGGGGACCTCTGCGACCCGAACGCAGCGCTCTACCGGACTGAGCCACGCCCCGCTTCAACGTCCTACGACGGACGGGGTGGGATTCGAACCCACGAGGGTGTTTAGCCCCACACGATTTCCAATCGTGCGCCTTAAGCCTCTCGGCCACCCGTCCCAATGGAAGCCGGGCACGGACCCTGGCACCTTCGCCCGGCGTCGCCGCTCAGGCCTCTCCGCACCCTCCTTCCTCACCCCTTCCACGCACATCCTCGCTTCAACATCCCGTCGTTCACGGAGGGGGTGGGATTCGAACCCACGCGGGCCTTTCGGCCCAACGCCTTAGCAGGGCGTCGCCTTAAGCCACTCGGCCACCCCTCCCGTAATTGCCCCGCCTGGATTCGAACCAGGAATCTTCTGATCCAGAGTCAGACGTGTTGCCAATTCCACCACGGGGCAAGAATCATCATCGGCAGTCCACCGAGTCCCATCCGGATGTCACCGGACCGCCCGTTCAGAGCCACCAGTCGGACTCGAACCGACGACCCCGTCATTACGAGTGACGTGCTCTACCAGCTGAGCTATGGTGGCGACGACCGAAGTGGAGCCGAGGGGAGTCGAACCCCTGACCTCTAGAGTGCGATTCTAGCGCTCTCCCAACTGAGCTACGGCCCCAGATGTCGGCGGCTGGACGAGCCGAGCCGTCCTATGGGCGCGAGAGGACTCGAACCTCTGACCTCTACGATGTCAACGTAGCGCTCTAGCCAACTGAGCTACGCGCCCCCGACGCCCCTGCGCGCGTAGCGTAGGGACGCGTGCGTCGGTAATAAGGTACGCCCGGGAGGACTCGAACCCCCAACCTCTTGATCCGTAGTCAAGCGCTCTATCCAATTGAGCTACGGGCGCCCACATCCTTACGGAGCCTCACGAAGTGCCCACGACAGGACTCGAACCTGTACGCCCTTTCGAGCACTGGTCCCTCAAACCAGCCTGTCTACCAATTCCAGCACGTGGGCAACCAACGAAAAACCTGCTCCGAGGAGTCCCGGGCCTCGAGGCCGCCGAACATCTGCAGCGAATCCCGCTCCTTCAATGCTCGGGGAGGGATTCGAACCCTCACAGGGTTTCCCCCACAGGATCCTGAATCCTGCGCGTCTACCAGTTCCGCCACCCGAGCCCAGGGCTCTACCCGAAATGGAGCTGAGGGGAATCGAACCCCTGACCTCCTGAATGCCATTCAGGCGCTCTCCCAACTGAGCTACAGCCCCTTCCAACGAACCGAGAACCCAGAGTTGTCAAATAACCGAGCGGGGCTGACGGGACTCGAACCCGCGGCCTCCGGTGTGACAGACCGGCACTCTAACCAACTGAGCTACAGCCCCTCCCTACTTCCTTCCCGAACATGCCCCCACGGGGAATCGAACCCCGATCGCCACCTTGAAAGAGTGGTGTCCTAGCCGTTAGACGATGGGGGCCTCGCTCCTGTTCCTCAAGGCCCTGCGTGCCCCGGCGGCCAGACAAGGGCTTTCCTCGCCACAGGCCCGGAGGGACTCGAACCCCCAACCGCCGGTTTTGGAGACCGGTGCTCTACCAATTGAGCTACGGACCTCTGCTCGCTCACCGTACGCTGTCGCAGCCCCGGGGCACCCAGTGGCCAGGGGCGGAATCGAACCGCCGACACCACGATTTTCAGTCGTGTGCTCTACCAACTGAGCTACCTGGCCCAAAAAAATCCGCCCGGGCCATCGTGGCGCGGGCGGGTCGCAGAGTGAGGACCAACTCATCATCGGTCTCTCTACCGGCGTTTCCCACCCATCCGGTTGGCCGAACTAGACCACGTGTCGGCCAGAAGCCGACCACATACCCGGAGCGCTTCACCGGGGAGCATCCCCTCCCCTGCACCCTGGCCGGGACGGAAAAGGTCCAGCATTTCGGTCTCCCTTGAGTGACCATGCCTCATGCAGACCGGTCGCTCAACGTGGAAACGCCGCCAGAGGCGGCGCTCACTCTACTCTACAACCAGTAGCGGGGGCGGGATTCGAACCCGCGACCTTCGGGTTATGAGCCCGACGAGCTACCAGACTGCTCCACCCCGCACCAAAGGACCCCAAGTATACCCTAGCCGCCAGGGGGTGTCAACCCGATTCCACCGGCCCTTCCGGCCTTCATCAGAGGGCCCCCGAAACCACCTCTCGGGAGGGTACCCCCCTCACCTTTCGTGCCAGAAAAACGAGCGGCGAGCCCCCCTCTTTTCCTGGTGCAGCTCCTCGGAAACGGTCCGACCCCCATGGGTGGGACCGACGAGGCCTGTACAGGTGCGTTGAATGCATTCTCCGGACAACCTTGCAAGTTTCTTTCTCTCGGGACATTATGCGCACGGTCCGGGGCTGAAGTCGCCCCCGGGCGGGCCATTCCGAACGAACCGACACCAACCCCGGATGCATAGTGATGCGAGGGACTGAACCCGACTGTGACGTGAGGTGAGATGACCACGGCCGGAACCATGGACTCGAGTGAAGCCACCGCCTCCTCCACCAGGAAAGCTGCGGAGGAAGGCCGACAATGCTGCCAAATCCTCCTTGCGGGGCTCGGTCCGCTGGCCCGGCGCGTGATCCCCGCCCTGGAAGGGGAGGGCCTGGAGCACACAGCGTTCCGCCGCCCGCCCGACGCCCTCGAGGCTGCAGGCACTGCGAACCCGGAGCTCGCAGTCGTGGGCGTCTCCCTCCCTGGTTGGGATCCTCTTTCGTTCCTGGAGGAGCTGAGCACGACCAATCCCCACCTGCAGATCCTCTTCCTCTGCGATCGGGCCGAGGTCGGCTTCGCGCTCGAGGCGCTGAAGCGCGGCGCCCACGACATCCTGCCCCCGCCCCACCCCGTAGCCTCGATCCTGCTGCGCGTGCGCATGCTCCAGGCGAAACGTCGAATCGGGAGCCCCCACCCTCCAGATGCCGGCAGCCCGCCACAGCCATCCCTCCTGGTCGATCCGGAATCGAAGGCGGTGCAGCTGCGCGGGACCACGATACGGCTCACCGCACGGGAGTTTTCCGTGCTCGACCGTCTCATCCAGGCGGATGGATCGCCCGTGAGCCGCGAGGCGATCCTCTCCGATGTCTGGGGTGAAGCGCAGGAAAGCCCCGCCGTCCTGGATGCTACCGTCCACCGCCTCCGCCGAAAGCTCGAGGACGAGCCGTCGTCACCTCGTGTCG
Organism: Gemmatimonadota bacterium; assembly: GCA_007121455.1. Lineage (GTDB taxonomy): Bacteria > Gemmatimonadota > Gemmatimonadetes > Longimicrobiales > Gaopeijiaceae > SKKN01. The sequence continues at coordinate 3,590 of SKKN01000035.1, forward strand.
TGACCACGGTTCGAGGCCGCGGGTACCGGATCGACCTCCAGGTAGCCACGAACGGGCTATCTGCCCCCAAGGCTTGAGGGGCCTATACAGCGCGGTTATATTGGCCCTCTTCGGGACGTGGCGCAGTCCGGTAGCGCACCTGAATGGGGTTCAGGGGGTCGCCGGTTCGAATCCGGCCGTCCCGATTGGTAGATCGCCCTCGTAGGCGGCATGGCGGATCAGCGACCGAAGGGAGTTAATCCGGCCGTCCCGATTAGGGTAGATCGCCCTTCGCAGGAAGCACGGCGGATCACGGAGCCGCAGCGACGTAATCCGGCCGTCCCGACTTTCGTAAGTGTTTGTGAGTGCCGGCCTTAGACCTTCTGTTCAAGCCCCCTTCACCACGCGGTGAAGGGGGCTTGGCATATGTGGGAGGTGTTGTTGACCTCTTCTTGGGCTCCCGATCGGACTTTTTTTTTCGGCCTCGCCGTATCGGGCTCGCCGTCACCTTTCACCTCCTTGACCGGTTCTCCGGGCTCGAGCGAGCGCCCGAACGCTACGGAGCGAACGCGCCGCCGTGTCGCCGCGGATTTGGCCCGGACCTCGGCTGCGGGAGGCCGCGGATCCGGCCCGCCTGGCCGATTTCGTGACCGCCGTCCTGCAGGGGGCGCTCCTGCTCTCTTCCGTACAGAAGGAGCGAGAGCCGCTCGAGGCGGCGCTGGACGAGGCCTACCGGCACCCGCGCTCGTTCGCCGTCAGCGACTCCGTCCTTAGTTGAAATGTGCGCGCCGGTGGTGGCGCGCCGCATGCAACCCACACTGCGCCTCCACTCCACCCGGTGAGCTCCACGCGTGGCTCGATCCACTACACCGTGCTGCCGCCGTAGTGACCTTTTCTGCGGAGACGCGTTGGGAAGTTGGGCAATGACCACGGAGTAAACCTACGCTGGTGGACAAGCTGCAGTTGAGCGACGAGGGGTGGAAGAGGCGACTTTCGCCGGAGGAGTACCGGGTGTTGCGGCAGCACGGGACCGAGCGGCCGTGGGAAGGCTGCTTTCTCGGTACGAAGGAGCCGGGCACCTATGTCTGTGCGGCGTGCGGCAACCCTCTGTTCAAGTCGGGAGAGAAGTTCGAGTCCGGGGCCGGCTGGCCCTCGTTCACCCAGCCAATCTCGGAGGATGCGGGGACGGAGGTCGAGGACCGCAGCTTCGGGATGGTCCGTACGGAGGTGCGCTGCGCCCGCTGCGACAGCCATCTCGGCCATGTTTTCCCAGATGGCCCGCCGCCGACGGGGCTCCGGTACTGCATCAACTCGGTCAGCATTAAGCACGTCCCCGAGGGGGAGCCGATCCCGCTGGTTACGGAGTAGGGCATGACGCGGGCGGCTGATTGCCTGTTCCTGTTGCTGCATCATGTTGGCTGGGTATGCGGAGGCAGTGCTCGCTGCGGCTGAGGGTCTGAAGCCGAAGGCATCGCGTCAGCACGAGGGACGGAGCGGCTTGCCTGCGACCTCGATCAGCCGGTCCAGCCGCAGCGTGGCGCCAGTGTCCAACCGGACGAGTTCCGCGAGAGCCGAACTCCTCCGAAGCCATTCGCTCCAGCGCCTCCTTGACGAGCTCACGGTGCCGGTGGGTCTCCTCGACGCGCGCTCGGATCCTCTGCTGGGAAACCTGCGAGGGCGTGCTTCTTGCACTCGCCTTTGCCCTTCGGATGCTTTAGCGCAAGCATGGCAGAGGAGACCGTGAGAGAAGACTCGGAAAGATCCACCCACGAGATCGTGGTCACCGCCCATCCGCTCCGATGAGGTCCGGATCCCGGCGACCACACGTGGTGATCGTGGGCGGCGGTCTCGCCGGGCTGAACGCTACCCGTGCATTGCGGCGCGCGCCGGTGAGGATCACGCTCATCGACCGACGGAACCATCACCTGTTCCAGCCTCTCCTCTACCAGGTTGCCACAGCCGCCCTCTCCCCAGCGGACTTCGCGGCGCCCATCCGCCAGTTCCTCCGAAACCAAGAGAATGCCTCGGTACGCCTCGGCCAGGTCATCGACGTGGACGCCGAGGGGAAGGCCGTGGTTCTTGCCGGCGGGGACCGGATCCAGTACGACCACCTCGTCCTTGCCACGGGGGCCGTGGACCAGTACTTCGGCAACGAAGAATGGGCCGAGAGCGCGCCGGCGCTCAAGAAGCTCGAAGATGCCATCGAGATCCGCCGCCGCTTCCTTCCGGCGTTCGAAGCCGCGGAGCAGGAAGAGGATCCCGAGACCTGCCGGGCCCTCCTCACCTTCGTGGTGGTGGGCGGTGGTCCCACCGGCGTGGAGATGGCGGGCGCGTTCGCCGAGGTGGCGAGACATACGCTCACGCGCGGCGACTTCCGCCGCATCGATCCCTCCACGTCCCTAGTCCTCCTCCTCGAGGGTGGCCCGCGCGTTCTGGCAAGCTATCCCGAGCAATTGTCGGAAAAGGCGCTGCATGAGCTGCAGCGACTGGGAGTGGAGGTGCGCCTCAACTCCATCGTCACACTGATCGGCCCAGACGCGGCATGGGTCAGCGAGGAGCGAATCCCCACCCGCAACGTGGTCTGGTCCGCGGGCGTCGCGGCCTCACCACTGGGGGGCCCGGCTTGGGGCACCGACCGACCGGCTGGGACGGGTTCACGTCGAGCCAGACCTTTCCGTGGCAGCCCATCCCGAGGTCTTCGTGGTGGGCGATCTCGCCGCCTTCCCCCAACAGACCGGCACCCCGCTCCCGGGGATCGCTCCGGTGGCCATCCAGCAAGGGCAGGCTGCGGCCGAGAACATTCGGCGAAGCGTGGCCGGCAAGCCGCGAAAGCCCTTTCGCTACTTCGACCGCGGCAGCCTCGCCACCATCGGACGCGGTGCGGCCGTGGGCCAGATCCGGCGGCGGAGCGTGCATGGATTCGGCGCCTGGCTGATCTGGCTCTTCGTGCACCTCATGTACCTGGTGGGGTTTCGGAACCGGGTTGCGGTCCTCCTCGAGTGGGCCTGGTCCTACCTCACGTGGCAGCGAGGCGCCCGCTTGATCACCGGCGAACTGGGTCCCGAGTTGGCCCCCGACGACGCGGTCCTGGGAGCGCCGAAGAAGCCGGCCGGCGGCGGAGGATGGCTCGAGGGGGACCCGGAACAGAGTGGGGAGGCGAACCGGTAGCGGAGGAGTGGGCCGCGGACGGAGCGGCACGGCAGCTCCACTTGTCGGTTTGGAACGATCTCCACGTGGACCGAGCGGGAATACTTGGGGTGGCAGCGGTCCCGGTGCCTCGGAATATCCAGCCCCGCCTCAGGGGAGCTCGGCCACCAGGAGCGGATGATGCTCACGGATCGTTCGGTCGAGGGTGCAGAGGGGGGTTCGTCGGGCGAGGCTATGTGCCGCCAGGAGGCGGTCGAAGGGATCTCTCGTCCAATCAAGACCCAGGGCGCGATCGATGAGCCCGAGGAGCGGGACCTCATCCACCACGAAGCGCGGGTCCTTACCGATGGTCTCCGTGAACTCCGGGTGACGAACCTCCAGGCGTCCCACCTCCGCGAGAAACTTCACCTCCAGAAAGGAAATGGGAGACACCCCCCAGGGACGATAGCGCTCGAACCATTCGAATGCATCGAGCCTGGGGGTCCCGAGTACCACCCAGAGGAGGAAGTGCGTGTCCAGAAGGACTTTCAATCGGACGCCTTCAGCGAGACTTCTCCCTCCTCACCGGACCACTCCCACCCCCACTCATCCGCCCTCTCGACCCCAGGTGCCCGGAGGATGCTGGAATAATCGGCCACCTCCGCCTCACCGGTGGCCTCCTCCCTGCAAATGAGGATGCGCCGGTCACCCCGCTCGATGACCACCGTTTCTCCAGCCGCGACTTCGTCGAGCAGGCGGAACCAGTTCCTCCGGGCGTCAGTCGCCGTGACTCTCTTCATACGTACAACGTACACCCATGATGCAGAAAACTCAACCATCGGGCCGCTGTGGCCTGGGATCCGGAGTCCGACTGGTCGGTCTCAGCGTCATGGTACGGGCCATGCTCACGCATTGGGCGGGCACGGACACTCCATCCTCCGACGGACAGAGCCGAGGATCATGTAAATCATGGTACGAGCCACGCCCATGCTTCTCCTCGCACTCCTTTCCGGTTGCCAGGCACTTCGCACCGCTGATCCGGAGCGACTGGTCCCTGCCTATACGGAGCCGGCTTCCCGGTTCGTCGAAGTCGCGGACACCGAAGTCCACCTCGTGGACGAGGGGGAGGGGCCCGCGATGCTCATGCTCCACGGCGCCGCCTCCTCGCTTCATGACTGGGACGGCTGGGCCCGGGAGCTCTCCCGCGATCATCGAGTCCTGCGCATCGATCTGCCTCCCTTCGGCCTCACCGGACCGCTTCCCGGGGGACGGTATGATCCGGACGTCTACCTGGAGCTCGTGCACGAGGTGCTGGACGAGTCGGGCGTGGAGGAGGTCGTGCTCGTGGGAAATTCCCTCGGCGGGTACATCGCCGCCAACTATGCGGCGGTTCACCCGGAGCGCGTGCGGGCACTCGTCCTCGTGAGTCCGGCCGGATACCCGCAGTCGCTTCCCTGGCCACTTCGAGTACCGACCCTGCCGGTCATCGGCTGGATCAGCCAGCATGTCACCCCACGCTGGGTGGTAGCCCGGGGCATCAGGGACGCATATGGAGACCCGGAAAGGATCGAACCCGGAACGATCGATCGTCACTTCGACCTGATTCGAGCCCCTGGCGCTCGTGAAGGACTCAGGCAGCTCGCCAGGACGATGGATGAGCTTCGCCACGAGCCGCCGGACTGGGTCGATGAGGTGCAGGCGCCAGCGCTTATCCTTTGGGGAGAGGATGACGACTTCTCTTCCGTGGAGTTGGCCGACCTCTGGATCGAAAGCCTTCCGGAGGCGAGGCTCGTGACGCTACCAGGTGTGGGCCACGTCGCGATGGAGGAGGTGCCTGAACGGAGCCTGGCTGTGGCTCGGCCGTTCCTCGACGACGTCCTCGACCGGCCCGGACCCGAGTCCACCGCAGGTCATGGATCCACACGATCCCCCGGAGACAGCGCCACTGGCGCGATGTTTGCACGATCGCGATGTTTGCACGATCGAACCCCCGGTAGGTACACACGGATGAACCCATGATCGAGGTAGGGAGTCGATGGATGTTCCGCCGGAGATCGCGTTTCGGAATGTTGAAGCCACAGCCGTCGTGGAATCGAAGATCATGGAAGGGCTCGACCAGTTGGAGAAGGTCTACGACCGACTCGTGAGCGTTCGGATCATGGTGGAAGATCCGAATCCCGGCCGCGAGAGCGGGCACCTCTACCAGGTGCGGATCGAGATGGGTGTGCCCGGAAAGGAGATCGTCGTCCGACGGAAGCCCCCGCAGAACCCCCAGGAGACCCTGGTGCAGGCCATCGGGGAGGCGTTCATGATCGCCCGGCGGAGACTCAGGAAGTTCTCGGAGCAGCAGAGGGGCGACGTGAAGACGCACGTGGGCCCACCCCTCGGCCGGGTGCTCGAGCTCACTCCGGCCGAAGACCATGGTTTCATCGAGTCGGACGACGGCCGGGAGGTCTACTTTCACCGCAACAGCATCATCAATGGCGACCTCGAGGACCTGAGCATCGGCGCGGTCGTCCGCTTCGCGGAGGAAGAGGGCGAAAAAGGACCGCAGGCCAGCACCGTCCACATCGTCACGGCCCCGGAGCGATAAGGTCTCCGGCCGCTTCCGCCTCTGTTCATGCCGACCTCCTCGCTATAGCTTTTTTCCTCGTTAGCCGGCCAGCACCGAGACATCGAACCACCGGACGAACCCACACGTGCTCTCTCGACTTCACATGCGTCGCCGCCTTCTCGGGCCCTTCATGGCCGGAGGCTTTGCGCTTGCCCTTCTGATGGGCGGCGTCGAGGCGGTCGCCGGAGACGGGATTGACGGGCCGACACACGAAACCGTCGTGGCCATCGAGCAGGGCGACGACGCGGAGGGCCACGACCATCATGACCACGAAGCACCCACCGATTCCGAAGGAACGGACCATCACGAGGATCACGGCTGCGACGGCTGTGCGTGCTTTGCACCGGCCGGAGGGTGCTCCGTCCCCCTGAACCACGTCGCAAACCCCTCAGCTCCATCTCCCGGCGAGACCACGGTCGGCTCCGGGGCCCCCAACCCGCCCGCAGACGCACGCTCGGCCTTCGACATCTTCCGCCCCCCACGCTCCTGACCTGAAGCAGCTCTCCGGGCGCTGTTAGGCGCGCCGAAACCCGGGACTTTTCAGGAGCTCAACCATGTACTACAGGACTCTCTCGACCCTTTCGCTGGGGGCGGCAGGGGTGTTTCTCGCAGCGGGTGCGCTCGCTGCCCAGGACCACTCGCATGAACACACCGAGACGGAAACGAGCGAAGCTCAGCAGGACTTCTCGGCCCAGACGCATTCGCCCATGTGGATGACGATGCTGCCGGGCGGATGGCACCTCATGGGGATGGCGCACATCTTTCCGGTCGCCTCCTTCTCTGCACCCTTCTCCTCCGACAGCCCACTCCAGAGGACGGACCTCGACTTTCCTCACTCCGGCGCGATGGTGAACGTCGAGAGCCCAGCCTCGCGCGTGGTGTTCCGGCTCATGCCCAACTTCGAGGGGCTTACACTTCCCGACGGCGAGCCCACGTTCGGTGGATGGGGGGAGGGCTTCATCGATGCCCGCCACCCGCACACCCTCCTTCACGAGGCGATGCTCAGCTTCAACTGGTGGGAGGCCCCGGGAGGAGCATTTTCGATTTCTGCCGGTCGGGGGTTCGCTCCGTACGGGACGGACGATCCGATGTATCGCCCCGCGCTCAAGTACCCGACGAATCACCACCTCTCACAGATCCTCGAGCGGTGGACCCTGAACGCCACGTACATCTCGGATGGTGGATGGGGGGTGGAGGCCGGGATCTTCGATGGGGACGAACCGGAAGATCCGTGGGACGTCGGCAATTACCGCAACTTCGGGAATTCCTGGTCCGCGCGTCTCTCGAGGCGGCTCGGCGGGCAAGGGACAGCGGCGCCCTGGGAACTTTCCGCGTCCTTTGGCCAGGTGCGCGAGACCCACGACGGTCATCGCGACGAGCGGACGACCCTCTACAACGCAGCGGTCCGTCACGATGCGAGCTATGACTTTGGCGGCGTCTACGGGCTCCTCGAAGCCTCGCGGAGCGATCCCGAGGAAGGAGAGGGATATTTCTCTTTGCTTGCCGAAGCGCAACTCGGCCTCGGCTCCGATGGGGCGCGACAGCCCTACTACCGAGTCGAGCACGCGACCCGTCCCGAGTATCCGCGGCAGGCGCAGGATGGAGAGGACTTTTTCAGGTATGACCACGGTGTGCATGCCGCCGGAGCGACGCGCTGGACGATCCAGACCCTGGGATATTCTCACACCTCGACGGAGCTGCCGCTGAGCGCCCGCCCGTTCGTAGAGGTGAGCCACAACCGCATCACCCATGAGCGGGGACCTGACACGACGACCCCCGACCACCTCTTCGGCGGGGGGCGGTTCTGGAGCTTCGCGGCAGGCGTTCGGCTCTACCTGGGCGGCGGGCCGATGCGGATGGGCACCTATGGCACCCTGGATCCGATGACCGCGGGGATGCGGGAGGGTATGCCTCCGAGTCATGATCAGCACGTCGAGCCGGAGCACGATCATCTCGAGGCCGGCCGTGCGCCTTCCCTTCCCGTGGCTCGGGAACAATCCTTGCCAAACGGCGGTTCGAAGGCCATGCCTCATCCCGACCCGGCATGTATCTTCCAGGATCCAGCCGGCCCGGATCGGACACGTCCTTCTTCTCCATGAGGGTTTCCACTCAATGCATTACGGCATCCTCAACCGCGCCATCTCAGTTCCGCTCCTGGCTCTCGCTTTGGTTCTCTCGGGCTGTGACGGGGTTACGGATCCGGAGCTTCCGGCAAGCGTCGAGAAGCTGGCCGGCAACGACCAGCTGACGGGTCCCGGGGAGTCCCTTCCCCAGGCGCTGGTGGTGCAGGTGGTGAGCGACCGGGGTCAGGCCATGGAGGGGGTCGAAGTCACCTGGACCGTGGAGCGGGGAGGCGGATCGGTCGACCCGGCCACCGACTTCACGGATGCGGAGGGACGGGCCGAAACCTCCTGGACGTTGGGCCCGGAGGAGGGCACGCAGGAGGTGTCGGCGGAAATCCCGGGACTCGAACCGACCCGTTTTGTCGCGACCGCCGGTGAATGCCCCGCGGCCCGAACCTTCTCCCTCGAGGTCGGAGAGAGCATGCGACTGACGGGCCCCCAGGCATCGGCCTTCTGCGTCGAGGGAGCCGCGAGCGGGGCGGAGTTCGTGGCTGTGGGATTCCATGGAGCTCCGGCCACCCAGGAGGCGAACCTGGAGTTCCGACCCCACAACACCGCGCCCCTCTCAGGCCCTCCGCTTCCGGCAATGGCGGGGCCCCAGGCCGCGCCGCTGCACCTCGATCGAGGCGGCCTGCGCGACGCGGGACGTCCGGAGGTAAACCACCGCCTCCACATGGAGCTCCTCCGGCGCACCGAGACCGAGTTGGGGCCCCGGATCCGACTTGGACGCACGAGCGGGAATGCGCCTCCGGAAACGAGCGCAGCAACGGCACCGGCCTCCGTCCCGTCGGTCGGTGAGCTCATGACCTTCAACACCCAGACGGAAAGCGCCTGCGAGGACCCCGTCCACCGCACCGGGCGCGTGGAGGTCGTGGGAGAGACGGTGATCATCGTGGCGGACACGCTGAACCCCACGCCCACTTTCACGCAAGCAGACTATCAACGCTTCGCGAACGCTTTCGACCAGGAGGTGCGCCCCCTGACGGACGCCCTCTTCGGAGCGCCGGCCGACATCGACGACAACGACCGGGTGATCGCGTTCTTCACCCAGGAGGTGAACCGTCTCGCGGCATCCGACGGAGGAGAAGGGGTCGTGCTCGGGTTCTTCTTCGCGCGGGACCTCTTCCCCCGTACGACGGCCTGCGAGACGAGCAACGAGGCGGAGATGTTCTACATGCGGGTGCCGGACGAGGAGGGGGAGGTCGGATCGGAGCAGACGATCGAGCAGGTGCGGCGGTTCACGGTCGCCACGATGGCGCACGAGCATCAACATCTCGTGAACGCGAGCCGTCGGCTCTTCGTGCACGAAGCACCGCACTTCGAGGTCCTCTGGCTCAATGAGGCCCTCTCCCACATCACGGAGGAGTTCCTCTTCTACGACCGATCGGGCCTGTCTTCGGGCATGAACCTCGAGGTCGACGACCTGCTCGATGCCGGCGACGCCGCGCGCGAGGCATTCAACGAGATCCAGATCATCAACATGCTTCGGGTCGCCGAGTACATGCAGAACCCCCACAGGAGCTCCCTGTACGATACGGAGGACGGGGCGGCGATGCGGGGAGCGGCATGGCACTTCCTCCGGTACGCGCTCGACCGCGACGGTGACGATACCGGCCGGTTTTCGGAGCTCGTCAACACCACCTCTCGAGGCATGGACAACGTCGAAGAGGTGTTCGGGGTCGATGCTCGCAGTTGGATGCGGGACTGGTCTGTCACGCTCTATGCCGACGACCGCGTTCCGGGCATATCCGACGCGTTTACGGAGCCGAGCTGGAATCATCGCGACTTCTACAGTCGACTGCAGAGCGACGGGCAGCCCGCCTTTCCCGAGTTTCCGATCGCCACCGTCGACCTCGAAGACGGCGGACCGCGCTCTCTGACGCTGAAAGGAGGAGGCTCCGTGTATCTCCGGTTCATGGCGGAACCGGGTGCCACCCCCGGCATTCGCACGGAGGCGGGGAACGGGTCGATTCCGGACGTCTTCAGCCTCACGATCCTGCGCACGAAGTAGCATCGCTTCCGGCCCACTCCCTGCCCGCCGGAGCCGTCCCGTGGACGACGGCTCCGGGTCGCGTATCTTGAGTGGCACCTGGAAGCCGCGATGATCTCTCCGGAACCCGTGGTGCCCACCGCGTGTTCAAACGATCTGAAAGTCGGCAATCATGCTCGATTCCGACCGATTGACATTTTTTTCCGAATCGCGATAATTCGGCCGTGGTTTTCTTATTCTCCACATCGAACCCAAAGAAACACTTGCGGTTAGGAGGTTGCATGGCCAAGACCGATAGTAAGGTAATGGCGTTTGTGGAAGCCGAGCTCGAGCGGAACCCGACCATCGAGGTGAAGGACCTCTTCGAGATGGTGAAGGAGGAGCACCGTTCCGTGCGCAGCCTCGATCTTCGACAGTTCAACGCACGCTACCCTCTCCAGGTGAAACGGAGGAAGGGCGGAGGACGCCGACGCCGGCGTAGGCCCGCGACGGAAAGAGCCGCGGCTCGCAGTCAGACGAACGGGAACGGGAGTGCTGTTACGAACGGGAACGGGGGCCGGGATGCCGTTCGAACCACGCTCCTCTCCTTCGCGACCGACGTGACGGCCGCGGAGGACAAGAAGGAGCTCGTAGAGGTCCTCGCCGGCGTGGACAGATACGTGGACGAGGTCTGGAAGGCAACGCGAAAGTAGGAGGCCGAAACCCGCCTCCTGCCCCCCTCGGGCAGTGGGCGGGCTTCCGCCTATGAACCGACCGATCGCTTCTCGGATCGCACCCCGCCGACCGGGGCGAGTTGCTCCGCGAGGCTCATCATCTCCCGCACTGCGACCGTAACGGCCGGGAGCGTCATCCGGTCCTCGTGCTCGATCTCCTCGACGACCTCGCGGAAGCGTGAGAGGACTCGGTCGCCGGCGGTTTCGAGATGACGGATCCCCTCCTCGACGCTGCCGTGCTCTTCCACGAACCCGACCAACGCCGCAGTCAGCCGCTGATGGGCTCGCCTGAGATCCTCGCTCAGGGCCTGCGCCGCCCGCTGCTCCCATCGATCACCACCCGCTGCCGAGAAGATCGCCTGGCGAAGCCAGGGAGCCTGAAATAGATCGGACACGTGATAGAAGGCTCGCGCGACCTCGAGCGGCTCCGCACCGGATTCCTTGACCACGCGAAGAATCTCGAGCAATTGATCGAGGAAGCGGAGCGTGATCAGATTCCGGGCGAGCTCGCTCTCCGCTCCGGTCTCCTCCAGCTCCCGGACCAGGTGCTCGAAAATCCTCCGGTCCTCCCCGGTGACGATCGTTTCGAAGCTCTTTCGCAGAGCATCGAGCCCCACGGAATTCTGTGCGATGATTTCGGAAGCGGATGCATCCAGTGAGACGTTCACCAGAACCCAGCGGGTCGTCCGGTCGAGCACGCGAACCAGGCCGAACAGCCAACGGTAGACGTCTCTCAGCGGGAGTTCGCTCTTGCGCATGCGCAGCCGGCTCAGAAGAGCCCGGTGGCCGGCGAGACGTGCAGCGACCAGCCACGCCTGCGCGACCTCCGCAGGGCTGCGTCCCGTATCGCGCACGACCCGCTGCACGAATCCCGCGCCCATCAGGTCGACGAGATCGTTGGTCAGCTGGCTCACCACGATCTCGCGGCGGAGCGGATGCGCCTGCACCCGCTCCTCCCCCGTCACCCGGATCGCCGCCGGAGGAAAATAGTCGCGCAGATAACCTTCCATTTCCGGGTCCTCGGGAAGGTTGCTCCGCAGCAGGTGCCCCGCGAGATGCAGCTTCCCATATGCGAGCAGCACCGCCAGCTCGGGCCGCGTGAAGGCTTTGCCCTCCTCCTGCCGCTCGAGCAGGACCTCCCACGACGGCAGACGCTCGGAGAAGCGGTCGAGGAATCCCTCCTTCTCGAGACCGGACATGAGGTCCCGGAAGTCGTCCACCGCACGGGACGCCCGCCGCTCGTCCAGAGATACCGCGAGGCTCTGGGATTCGTTGTCCCTGAGGACGAGGCGGGAAACAGGATCCGAAAGCTCCTGGAGGAGCTCGTTCCGCTCCTGAACATCGAGCACCCCCGCATCCACTGCGGAGCGCAGGAGGATCTTCAGGTTGACCTCCCGGTCGGAAAGGTCCACCCCTCCCGAGTTGTCGATCGCGTCCGTGTTCACGCGCCCCCCCGCAAGGGCATACTCGATTCTCGCCTTCTGGGTGAACCCCAGATTCCCTCCTTCTCCTACCACCTCCGCTCGGAGGTCCGTCGCATCCACTCGGACGGGGTCGTTCGCCGCATCGCCCACCTCTGCGTGGGTCTCGCTCGACGCCTTCACGTAGGTTCCCACCCCTCCGTTCCAGAGGAGCTCTGCGGGAGCGGAAAGCACCGCGCGGATGAGACTTTCCCCATCCATCGGCCCGGTCCCTTCGGGGAGCCCCAGTGCCTCCCTCGCCTCGGGCGTGAGCTCCACTTCTTTCGTTCCTCGGGGAATGACCATTCCCCCTTTGCTCAGCACGACCTGGTCGTAATCGTGCCACGTGGTGCGACCGAGCCCGAAGAGGCGCTCCCTCTCCAGGAAGCTCAGCTCCGGGTCCGGGTCGGGATCGATGAAGATGTCCCGGTGGTCGAAGGCGGCGATGAGCCGGATCTGGCGGGAGAGGAGCATTCCGTTCCCGAACACGTCCCCGCTCATGTCCCCGATGCCGACCACCGTGAAGGATTCCGACTGGATGTCCTTCCCTCGCTCGAGGAAGTGGCGCTTCACGCACTCCCATGCACCCCGGGCGGTGATCCCCAGCTCCTTGTGGTCATACCCGTTGGACCCACCGGAAGCGAAGGCGTCTCCCAGCCAGAAATCGTACTCCGCGGCCACCTCGTTCGCGACATCGGAGTACTTCGCCGTTCCCTTGTCCGCAGCGACGACGAGATAGGGGTCGGGGTCATCGTGGCAGATCACGTTTTCCGGCGGAACCGTTTCTTCGCCCTCGAGGTTGTCCGTGAGATCGAGGAGCCCGCGGATCAATGTCTTGTACTGCTCCAACACTTCCTCTGCCACCTTCTCCGGCGTAGGCAGGACCCGGAGAGTGATGAAGCCCCCTTTCGAGCCCGCCGGCACGATCACGGCATTCTTCACCATCTGGGTCTTCACGAGCCCGAGCACTTCCGTACGAAAGTCGTCCGGACGGTCGCTATAGCGAATCCCTCCACGAGAGACCCTTCCCCCCCGAAGGTGGACCCCCTCCATCCTGGACGATCGAACCCAGACCTCCACGCGAAGACGTGTGCGCGCCACGGCCTCGAGGGCAGGCGCATCGAACTTGAACGAGAGATACGGCACCCCGCCGGAGCGCCGGGTGGGGGCCCGGCCCCCGTTCCGGTAGTAGTTCGTCCGCTGGGTCGCGTCAATGAGGTTCGCCAGGCGACGGAGCGCGCGGTCGTCACCGAGAACCGATACGCCCGAGAGGGAAGCGAGGAACTCCCGCCCCATCCGCGATGCCTCCACCCTCCGGTCGCCAATGTTCACCGGGCCTTCCGGATCGAACTTGACCTCGAAGAGGCGGAAGAGAATGCGCGCGATCGCGGGGTATTTCGTGAGGGCGACTGGAAGAGACAGTCGGCTCGGCACCACACCGACCTGGAATCCGTAGGCAGCGTATGCCCGCAGCACCTCCACTTCGCGCCATGACAGTCCAGCCAGGATTACGAGCTGATTCAACCGATCGTCGGTAACCTCTCCGGCTCGGACCGCCAGGATCGTCTCCGCGAGCAGCGTGCCCCGCTCCTCGATATCCAGGGGCTCTCCGGAGGAGTCCTGCACCATGAAGGAGTAGAGGATCGCGTCCGGAACCTCGCTGCCCCGCACCTCGTACGGGTTCACGGCGATCACCCGAAGGCCTGCATTCTCGAGGATCGGCATGAACTCGGAGAGGATCAGCCGCTCTCCGATCAGATAGAGGTTGAGCTCCGTGAACACATCGCCGCCCGCGACCGCGGGCTTCGCCTCCGGATTCCGGAAGGTGATGGAGACCAGGCGCTCCTCGGACTCCAGCGCCTCCAGCTCGAGGATGTCCTGCACCGCCGTCTCGGGAGCGGTAGCGGCCTTGAACTCGGGACTGAATGCTTCAGCGTAGCGACGGCCCAGCCGCCGTGCTTCATCCGGTGGGCGGATCCGCTCGAGGCCCTCGAGAACCCGGTCGGACCACGTGCGGGTCAGCTCCCGCACCAACTCCTCCAGCTCCTTCGACCGGATCGCGGCGATCCGGTCGCCGGGGGCCGCGAGATAGAAGTGCATTCTCGCCTGGTCTCCTTCTCCGAGCGCCAGGTGATAGTTGAGTACCTCGCCGTCGAAGCGCTCGACGAGTGCTTCTTCGATCCGCTTCCTCACCTCTCCCGAGAACTTCTCCTTCGCCAGGATCACCATGACGGAGACCCCGCGGGCCAGGGGGTCTCGGCGCAACGTCACCCGGACTTCGTCCGTATCGAACGTGGTGAGAACCGTCTGGACATCCGCTCCGATCTCGTCCGCCGAAGTGAGGAAGAGCTCTTCCTTCGGCAGGGAGTTGAAGATCGTGTGGATTTCCTTGTAGTCGTGAGAGCCCTCCTGAACGCCGGCGTCATAGAGGATTCGCTGCAGCTTCTCGCGGAGGATCGGAATGCGATCGGCCTTCTCGGAATATGCCTCCGAGGTGAAGAGCCCCAGGAACCGCCGTTCCCCTACCACGTTCCCCTCGGAGTCCAGCTTCTTCACCCCGATGTAATCCATCCGCGCTCGCCGGTGCACGGTGGAGGTTGCATTGGTTTTCGAGATGATGAGGAGCGGGCCCCCCTCCGCGAGCGCCCGGAGAGTACTGGGCATCTCATCGAGCGGAATGGGGTCGGCGAATCCGGACGTCTCCTCCGACCGGAGGATCCCCAGTCCCGATCCCGGTTCGACGACGACCGCTCGACGCCCCGGTTCCTCCGGCATCTCCACGATGTCGTAGCCGCGATAGCCGAGAAAGACGAACCCCCCGTCGCGTAGCCACCGGAGAAATGCCTGGACTTCCTCGACCTCCTCCCTCCGCTCGGGCAGGTCCCGGGCACACTCACCGAGGACCGCAATCGTGTCGTTCAGCGCATCCACGAGGAGCGGGAAGTCATCCGTCACACGGACCACATCACCGAGTCTTCGCTCCAGCTCCGAATGCAGATATTCGCGATAGTCCGGATCCGTAACCCGAGCGACCTCACAGTGGACGAGCGACTCCCGTCTCGTTCCCGACCGGGACGCGGCGATATCCACGACTCGACCCTCGTCGTCCCTTTCAATCTGGAGGACAGGATAGATGTAATGCTCGATGGAGAGCTGTTCAGAGTGGAGGAACTCCCGAATCGAGTCCACGACGAAGGGACGCTCCGAAACGTTCGTGCGGAGGACCGTCACGGGCGCGAACCAGCCCTCATTGTCCACGTCCGGATTCAGGACCTGAACATCGACCGTGTCCCGGCGGGTGCCCTGGAGGAACCGGAACGCTCCCACGAGCATATGGGCGACCGCATCGGCGCTTCGCTGTTCGAGGAAGCCAGGAGGGGCCTTGGAGAGGAAGAGGCCGGCGAAGCGGAGTGCGAGCTCCAGCTCATCCTCGTCTCCCCCGACGTGCCGGCGTACCCGCTCGTAGACGGCATCGACTCCGGGGGCACCCTCTCGGAGTCGCTCGACGGCAGCTTCGGTGGTATCGCTCATGGTATGACCGGAAAGGGGAACAGCCGCACTCTGCCAGGCAGGAGAAGGAGTCCGATCGTCGTGCTCGGGTCACGACCGTATCGTATCAAGGAGTTGGAAGGGGGGAAAGGGCGGGAGAACCCGTTCCCGCACCGGAGAGTGGAGGGTATCTTGCGACGAGCCCGGAGCGGCGGGACCGACCCGCCGACCGACGGTCGAACTGCCGAAGGCCATGCGTTTTCTTCACTTGGCAGACGTACATCTGGACACTCTCTTCGCCGGACGATCCCCGGCGCTTCGAGAGCGACTGCGTGGCGCACTCCAACAGGCGTGGACCCGCGCCGTCGATCAGGCCGTCGAGGAGGAGGTCGACGCGCTCCTGATCGCCGGGGACCTCTTCGACGGAGAGCGCCTCTCCTTCCACACCGAGCGGTTCCTGGGAGAGGAGCTCGCACGCCTGGGAGAGAAGGGGATTCCGGTTTTCTATGCCACCGGCAATCACGACCCTGGGGAAGGTACCGCCGAACGGGGACGAATCGAGTGGCCCGACCATGTGACGGTGTTCGACGACGCCACGCCTCGGACCGTCGACGTGCGAAGGAATGGCGAGGTCGTCGGCCGGATTACCGGCTCCGGTCACCGGACGGCAGTCGTGACGGAAGATCTCTCGCGCCGCTTTCCCCGCCCTGCCGAGGACGGGGTGCCCGCCGTCGCCCTCCTCCATACGCAGGTGGGAGGAGCGCGGGGGGAGGATGCACATGACCCGTACGCTCCGTCCGAGCTGAAACACCTCGAGCGCGCCGGATACGACTACTGGGCAATCGGACACGTACATCAGCGTCAGAAGCTCTCCTCGGTGCCCGGCATCCATTATCCGGGAAACCTCCAGGGGCGCCACCCTCGCGAAAACGGGGCGAAGGGGGGTCTCCTGGTTCACGTCCCGGGGCGCGGAGCCACCCCTGACGTGCGGTTCGTCGACCTCGCGCCGGTCCGCTGGGCACGAATCCAGGTCGAACCGGGGCCCGAGGTCGCGCGCTTCGATGGGTTGGTGCGTGCTGTCCGTGATGCATGGCGCCGGCTTCTCGAAGACGAACCGGCCCGACCCGGGACCGAATGGGTGCTCCGGGTCGAGCTGGCAGGGCCGTCCCCACTCCACCGGGAGCTCACCCGAGCCGACGAGGTCGAGACGCTCCGGTCGGAGCTCACCTCCGATCTGGGCGTCCTCGAGGTGGATCTCCGGTGCGGAGAGGTTCGCCCCGCCGTGGATCCGGCACCCTACCTCGAACGTCAGGATGCTGCAGGGGAGGCCCTGAGGCTCGTGCGGGCGATGAGCCAGGGTGAGGAGGACCCATTCGAAGTCCTGGGAATTGCCCCTCAGGATCTCGGCGGAGCGGAGACCGAGGAGGCGTCGCAGGTGGCCCGCTACGTCCGACATCTCCTCGACGAAGGCGACCGCGAGCTTCTGGAGAGGTTCCTGCAAGAGAGAGAGGACGGGTGAAGTTCACGCGGATTCGCGTCGATCGGCTCGGGCCGATCCGGGACCTCGACACCGGCCGGACGGAGCTGCCCGGCCTTGTGGTGGTTTGCGGTCCGAACGAGGCGGGGAAGACCTCCCTCTTCACAGGTCTCCGAACCCTGCTCCACGGATTCTATCCGGCCGCGCGGGACCGACACCCCCTCGCCCCGTGGGATGGAGATGAGGCCGAGCTCCGGGCGGAATACCTGGACCGGGAGGGCCGGGCCACCTCCGTGCACCGGCGGCTCCTCTCCGCACCGTGGGGACGCCTCGACCACGGGAACGGTAAACCCGTGAACCTCCGGAACGATGCTCTTCCGTGCGCTCGCGAGCTTCCCCGTGACGTATACGAGCAGATGTTCACGATCACCCTTCCACAACTCGCGCGACTTCGCGACTCGACCGGGTGGAAGAGCGTTCGGGACCGGCTCGTGACCGGCATGGAGGCCTCGGACCTCGCTTCCCCGGGTCGCGTCGCCAACGCACTTGAAGGGGAGGCACGGGCGCTGTGGCGCCCTTCGCGGAACCGAGGGTCGATGGAAGACAAGCTCGGCGATGACGAAAAGGCGCTGCGGGACCGGCTCGCGGCGGCTCGCGTGCGCGACCGGGATCTCCGCCAGGCCTCGAGACGGCGTGAAGAGGTGGCCGTGGAGATCGAGGAAGCCCAGGAGGTGCGCATTGGCCTCGAGGCCCGCCTGAAGCAGGTTCGCACCCTCCTCCCCGCAGGCGAACGGCTCGACCGATTCGATCGCCTCCTCCGGGATGCGGGAGACCCGGAAGCTCTCCTGGCGCTTCCTGCGGACCCGGTCGACCGCCTGGAAGAGCTCTCCCGCACCCAGGCACGGGAGGAGGAGCAGCGAATGGAGGCGGCCACCAAGGTGGAGGAGCTCCGTTCGAAGGTCCCGGAACTGGATTCCGGAAGCGAAGCGCTCCTCTCCCGTTCCGACGCGGTGGAGAAGCTTACGGTACATGCGCCCCTCGTCACGGAGCGTCGCTCCCGATCATCGGCGCTGCGCAGCGATCTCCAGCGGATCGATGACGATCTCGAGCCCCTGATTCTCGAAGTCTTCGGGGAGTCCGGGAAAGGCATCTCCTCCGACGACCTGAGAGGCGTCGCCATTTCGGACCTCCGGTCGAGAATCGAACAGGCGGGCGAGATCGACCGGCGACGTGCGCACGTGGAGGACCTTCTGGTCGCTGCGCGCGCCCGACATGCACCCCAGGCCGGAGAGTCCGGCGTCCCCGCGGGAATCATGGCCGCAAGTGGTCTCGCCGCGGCCACTCTCCTCGCCGCCATCCTCCTCCTGGTGGCCGGGGGCGTGGACGAGCCGTCCTCCTTGGGGCTCGTGCTCCTGCTCGCCGGCAGCGTGCTCGGCGTGGGCACCTGGCTCCGTTGGGCCGGATGGCGGCAGCGAGTGGAAGCCGCGAGCCGGGAACACGAGGAACGGGCCCAGGAGCTCGATGACCTCGAGGGCCGCATCGCGACCTTGAGCGAGGAGAGGGTGCTTCAGCAGGACGCGGCGCTTGCGGCAGTATCGCCCCTGCCCATTCGGAAGGAGCGGCTCGACCGCCTCCCCCACGAGCTCCCCGGAGAACTGGAACGCCTTCGCGACCTCCTGCGAGAGCGGGATCGGGCCGAACGCGAGTTGAACGAGATTCAGCAGGAGGAAGCGCGCTTCGCCGGCGAGCTGCACAGCCTGCTCACGGACGTCCCCGCCTTCCAGCTTCCAGATGATCCGGCACAGGCACTCCCCCTGCTCGAAGAACGCCTGCGGGTCGCCCGGGCCCGGTCCGAAGCCCGGACGGATGCGGAGCTCGCGGTCCGGGAGGCCGAACGCGAGCTCGAACGGTGTGCGGAATCCGCCGACAGAGGGACGGAGGCGGTCCGATTGCTCGGCCATGCGCTCGAGCAGGTCGAGCCGGGCCAACCGCTCCCGGAGGCGGCCCGGCGGGCACGGGACAGGAGGGAGTCCCTCGAGAATGCCCGCAGGATGGCGCGCGAGCTCGAAGCCGAGTTCGGCGACCTCCAGCAGCTACGAGACCGTGTATCCGAGGCCCGCGCCACGATCGACGACGAGGGGGGAGCGGAGGGACGAACGGATTCTCGGGAGGAAGTGGAGACGCGGATCATCCAGGAGCTCGAGGCTGCAAATCAGGAGCTCGACATCCTCCGAAATGAGAGGGCGACACTCACCGCTGCGCTCCGTCCGGGGAAAGACGACGCATCCGTCGCGACGATCGAGGCCTCGATCGAGCGCATCCAGGAGCAACGGGCCGAGCTACGAAGAGAGCGGGACCGCCTCTGGCTTCTGAGTCGGGTGGTGCGGGTGGCCGAACGTCGCTTCCGCGATGCACATCAGCCCGAGCTGATCCGTCGTGCATCCCGCCACCTGGGCCGGATCACCGGAGGCCGGTACGAGCGCCTCATTCTCGGGAATGAAGAGGATGGTGACGCCCTCCTCCTGCAGGCCCCCCACCTTCCGGAGCCCCTGCCCGCGGAGGAGCCGCTCTCCACCGGCACGTGCGAGCAGGTGTACCTCGCCCTCCGGCTCGCCGTGGTGGAGTTGGTGGAAGGAGAGGGAGAGCCCCTCCCCCTCATTCTCGACGAGGTGCTCGTCCACTGGGATGCGGAGCGCCGAAGCCGCGGGCTGGACCTGCTCGAAGCGTTAGCAGAAGAGCGACAGGTATTCCTCTTCACCTGCCACCCCGCGATCGCCGAGGAGGTGGAGACTCGAGGCGGCTTCCGGCTGGACCTCCAGATGCCGGGCGAGCGTCCGCCGGCGACCGAACCGGAGGCGGCGCTCGGACGAGACCCATGACCCGTGCGAAGGAGGTCTTCAACGTCGAGGTACGGGGCGAAGGAGAGCCACCGCTGGTTTTGTTGCACGGCTTCGGCGCATCCAACTTCAGTTGGCGATTCTGGACCGACCAGCTAGCCGAATCCCACGCCCTGCACCTGATCGAGCTCAAGGGCTTCGGGGAGGCCTCGAGGGACCCGGAAGGTGGATTCGGACCCCTGGAGCAGGCGCGTCTCGTGGAGTCGTACATCGAAGAGGCCGGTCTCCACCGGCCCGTGCTCGTGGGACATTCCTTCGGTGGGGGGGTGGCACTGCTCGCGGCCCTCTCCCTCCAGGACGCAGGTCGTCCTGTGGGCGGGCTCATCCTGGTGAGCGCCGCCGCCTATCCCCAGGCCATCCCGATCTTCATCCGGCTCGCGCGCATCCCCCTCCTCGGTGAAGCCGTCTTTTCCGTGCTCCCCGCGCGGACGCTCATGAGACTGGCGCTTCGACGGGTCACATACCGTCCCGAACAGGTGACGGACGCCGACATCGAAGGCCACGCGCGAGCCTTCCATACCCTCTCGCGCCGGTTCACGATGATCCGCGCCGCCCGTGAGCTTCTGCCCGAAGGACACGAAGGGTTCGTACGGCGGTTTCGGGAAGTGGACTCCCCCACCCTTCTCCTGTGGGGTGAAGAGGATCCGGTGATTCCGGTGGAACTGGGGCGTCGGCTCGCCCATGAGCTCCCGCGCTCCGAGCTCGTGACGCTGCCGGAGTGCGGGCACCTGCCGCCCGAGGAACGGCCCGAGGAGAGCGCGCGCGCAGTCCTCCGATTTCTGGAGAAGCACGAGTTGTGATGGGGTGAAGCTCTCCGCGCCGCGCCGTGCCGGTGCGATCAAGCCGTGCGGAAGCGCTCGCGAACCGCGGTGTAGAGCATCTTGCTTCCCGCTCGAATCGACCCGCTGAGGGTGCCGGAGATCTTCGAACGTCCGGCTCGTCGTCCGCTGTGCGGAATGGGGACCTCCTCGATCCGAAGCGCATGCCGCACCGCCCGTACCTGCATCTGGAGGGTCCAGCCCCAGTCTCTGTCGTCCATCGAGAGGAGGTCCAGCGAGTCGGTGCGGATCGCGCGGAATGGCGCAAAATCCTCGAACCGACGACCGAAAAGGATGTGAACGAGGGTGAGGACGAGGCGGTTGCCCATCCGGGCATGGAGAGGAACCGGGGAGTGAGCCGAGGCCTCCACAGTCCGGCGGGTTCCCAGAACGAGGTCCGCGACCCCCGAGATGATCGGGTCGAGGAGGAGGTCGAGGTGCTCGGCCGACCCGCCCGCGTCGCCGTCCACGAAGACGATGATGTCCGGAGGGTCCGTCCATGCTCCCATGTGCTGCATCCCGGCGAGGCACGCCGCCCCGTACCCACGACGGGACTCCTCCACCACGACCGCGCCTCCTTCACGTGCCACCTCGCGGGTGCGGTCGCGCGATCCGTTGTCCACCACCACGATCCGGTTCACCCGTCCTCGCGGGATCGCCGCCAGGGTGGCTGGAAGCGCTTCCTCCTCGTTCAACGCCGGAATGAGGACGGCCACCGAGAGCTCCGTCACGCGACCCTCCCGGCCTCCCGGTCCCGAAGGCGGACCAGCCGGGCGTCCTTCCCATCCCGTTCCAGCTCCGGCGACGCCTCTCTCCCGGATTGTGGCGACGGCCACACCTTTGCGGCCCCTTCGTTCATCCCGGAAGCGGGGGCCGTGAAGATCGGGCGGACCCCCTCTACGCCCAGGAACGTCCAGCCGGAGGCGAAGAGGAGCAGAAAGGGCAGCGACCCGTAGAATCCATTCGCCACAGCTCCGGCAATGCAGACCCACATCCAGGTCGCGAGTGTCAATTTGAGCGCCGTATGAGCGGGCTTGCTCGTCCCCGGAATCATCGTACCGGGCCGCGAGCCTCCCGCCGCTGCGCCCTGTTTCGGCGTGCGAAGGAAGGGGTCGTTCCCGCCCGCGGGCACGAGCCCGCGCAACACGGCTCCCGCGACGGATGCGGTGAGACCGATCCCCGTGGCAAGCACGAGGGGGAGAGTCGTGACGACCCCTCGCCACGAGCGACTCCGCTTCCGTCCCGCGACTCCGTAGAACATGAGAAAGGGAAGGGTCGCGGCTGCGAATACCGCCAGGTCCAGGACCAGGTACCGTTCGAGCCCGAGCGTCTGGCGGGCCCAGGCCGAGGGAAAGATCAGAATTCCCAGAAGGAGAGTGAGCGGGTGGGCCAGATGGCCGCAGAGGTGGAAGATCGCTTCCACCTTGACCCGGCCGGGGAATTCCCCCCGCAGGAGCTCCGGCAGGACCTTCCGAGCCGTCTGGATTCCACCCTGTGCCCACCGCCGCTGCTGGCCTTCGAGCGAGCCGACGACCGCCGGGAGCTCGGCGGGCACCCCGACGTCCTCGAGGTAGCCGAAGCGCCACCCACGCATCTGGGCCCGGTAGCTCAGGTCCAGATCCTCCGTCAAGGTGTCCGCCTCCCAGCCGCCGGCATCCTCGAGGCAGCGCCTCCTCCACATCCCCGCCGTTCCGTTGAAGTTGAAGAACCGTCCGGCCGCGAACCGTCCCCCGTGCTCGAGGAAGAAATGCCCGTCGAGCAGGAAGGCCTGAACGCGGGTGAGGAGATTCTCCCGCTCGTTCAGGTGGTCCCACCGCGCCTGCACCATTCCGATGCCGGGCTCTTCAAAAGGCGGCAGGAGGCGGTGGAGAAGATCCGCATGGGGCACGAAATCGGCATCGAGCACGAGCAGGAACTCGCCTTTCGCCTCGAGAAGCCCCTCGGAAAGCGCTCCCGCCTTGAACCCGGTCCGCTCCGTTCTCCGGATGTGGTGGACGTCCGTGCCCTTCGCCCGCCACGCTGACACGCGCGCCTCGGCGAGCGCGTCGCTCCCGTCGGTGGAGTCGTCGAGCACCTGAATTTCGAGACGGTCGCAGGGGTATTCCAAGCTGCAGGCTGCGTCGATCAAGCGCTCCACTACCGCCGCCTCGTTGTATACGGGCAGCTGAACGGTCACGTGGGGCAGCTTCCCGACCCAGCGCGTGGGGAGCTCCGGGCGTCTCCGTGCAGCGAGCAGGAGGAGATAGGTCCGGTGCACCGCGAAGGGCACCAGAAGGAGCAAAGTCCCTCCGGCCAGGGCGAGAATGGTGTATGCGAGCAGATCGACTGTCGGTGACATCAGGTGTCCACGATGGTTGAACAGGGGCGGGCGGGCGGGCTCCAAGCCCACGGTTCCGCCGCGGGATTTCAGCCTTCCCCACCTCCTTCGTCCGCTTCCTCGAACCCCTTGCAGCGCAGGACCGGGAGAGGCGGATAGCGAGGGTAACCCGGATCCGTCTCCGAGCGCCTGCAGAGCCGGAACACGGACCCTCGCCGCGTCACGATCTCCCGGCTGTGGCGACAGCGCCCGCAAAGACCCGGTGGCGGTCCGGCTCCACGCCGAGCTCCTGCATCTTCCGCATCGGCGGATCCGCCGAGTCCGTCCGTCAACACCGCATACCGACGAAGGCGACCTGGCGCCCCTCGGACCCGCCGCGATGTGAGAAGAACGGCGCTTCCCCACATCGCGTACAGTGACTCGAGACGGTGAGCCGTTCCTCCAGGACCCCACCGCGGAGGATCCGATCACGCAGCACGCTTCGCAGGTCCAAAGACTCGGGACCGGGGGGAGTGTTCCCGACGAGAGCCTGGTGGACCTCGGGGCCGACCTCGTAACAGCGCCCGCAGATCGCCGGGCCGAGGTGAACATGGAGCGCACTCGACTCGGCCGCCAGCCGGTCGTATAGCGTGGAGATCGCGTGCTCGACCATTCCGGCCGCGACTCCCCGCCATCCGCAGTGGAGGAGCCCTAAAGCCCTTCGAACGGGATCGACGAGAAAAACCGGGACGCAGTCGGCCAGGGCAACGGTGAGCAGCACTCCGCGGTGGCGCGTGACATGCCCGTCGGCGTCCGGATGGAGCTCGAGTCCAGCCGGTCCGGGCTCGTGGAACACGATCCGCGTCCCGTGCGTTTGCCGTGCATGCACGGTGCGGCAAAGCCCCGTGTAATCGCGAAGGGCGCCCCACCGTGCGAGCACCTCCCGGGAAGGCGCAGGTCCGAAGAGTCGGAGGTCGAAGTCGTCTACCGGGAGGTCCGGATCGTTGGTGAGGGTTGTCCCCTGCACCAGCCAGGGAAACCGCTTCTCCCATCCGTGATGGGTGACCGAGGGCACGGCTCCGGCAATGATGCGTTCGCGGATGAACCGCCTCCCCATCTGCGTCCTCTCATGACTCATCGTGACTCCTCCCGGCGCGATGGCAGAACCCCGAATGCCGGCGTGCGATCCAGGTTCCGTCGACGTCGTTCGGGAAAAAGCGGCGCCAGAACTGCACTCCTCTCGAGGCGTTCCGCTCGTGGTGCCACTCTTGCATGCGCCTCGGGTAGAAGGGAGAGGACGAGACGCGCGGCCAGCCGGCCGGCACGAGGACCTCGCTTGTCCGACGAAAAACTGTACCTTATATCGTTGCGGCGCCGAAAGCCTGGGGGCGCCGATCCAGAGGCACCGGGGAAAGGCGTCCAGGGACCAGATTCAAGGACGATGTCGACATACAAGCTGTTCGACCCGCACAACGCGGGATATGTGCAGGAACTCTACGAGCGTTACGCTCGCAACCCCCATTCGGTCCCGGAAGAGTGGCAGGAAATCTTCTCCCGGGGGACCCGAGATGCACTCGATTCCGGGCTGATCGTCCCGGAAGGGTTGCAACGAAACGGAGAGCCCCTGGCTCCGGCCGAGGGTGCTCGAGCTCCCGCAGCCGGCGGGGTCCCCACGGAGCAGGCCGAGCAGATCGACCAAGGACAACTCGATCAGCTCCGTCGATTCCTCCCTCTCATCGCCCGTGCCACGGCGCTGATCCAGGCTTTTCGGGATCACGGCCATCAACTCGCGCACATCGACCCGCTCGGGACTGCCCCGCCGGGTCACCCGCAGCTCGATCCGTCCTTCTTCGGTACCTCGATGGAGGAGTTGAGGGAGGTCCCGACCTCGCTCGTGGTGGAAGGGGGCGGCGACGTTCCGCTCTCCGAGACCCTGCAGAAGCTCAGGAACATCTACTGCGGATCGATCGGCTACCAGTTCGAACATCTGGAAGATCCCGAGAAGGTCCAGTGGCTCTGGAATGAGGTGGAGTCCGGGGTCCACCAGCGTCATCTCGACGAGGCCGAGAAGCGTGCGCTCCTCCGGCGCCTTTCGGAGGTGGAGGGGATGGAGAAGTTCCTCCACCGTGCCTACCTCGGAAGCAAGCGGTTCTCCGTGGAGGGGAACGACATGCTCGTTCCGATGCTCGACCTCGCGATCGAAGCGGTGGCCCGGGCGGGAGGAAGCCGCGTCGTGCTCGGCATGGCACACCGCGGCCGGCTCAACGTCCTCGCCCACATCGTGGGGATCGAGTACCAGGCGATCCTTCGTGAGTTCGAGGGAGCGCCTCAGAACGATGGAGCACTCGCGATCACGAATCCCGGTACCGGGGATGTGAAGTACCACCACGGCGCCCTCGGAGAGTATCCCCTGGAGGACGGTGAGTCCGTTCAGGTCGAGCTCGTGCCGAACCCGAGCCACCTCGAGTTCGTGAACCCGGTCGTCATGGGAATCGCTCGCGCCCTTCAGTTCTCGGGGTCCGAGGCCGATGCAACGCAGGACACTTCCTCCGTGGTGCCCATCCTCATCCACGGAGACGCGGCCTTCGCGGCCGAAGGGGTGGTGGCCGAGACACTGAATCTCGCCCGGCTCCGCGCGTACACCACCGGTGGGACCGTCCATCTGATCGTCAACAACCAGGTCGGATTCACCACGAATCCGGAAGAGGGGCGGTCGACCCGGTACGCGAGCGATGTCGCGAAAGGGTACGACATTCCGATCCTGCACGTGAACGCCGATGATCCGGAGGCATGCCTCGCAGCGGTCCGCCTCGCGATGGCCTACCGTGCGAAGTTCCGTGACGACGTGGTGATCGACCTTCTGGGCTATCGTCGCCACGGGCACAACGAGGGTGACGAGCCCACCTATACGCAGCCCACCCTCTATCAGAAGATCGAAGAGCATCCCACGGTGCGGACCCAGTGGGCTTCCCGGCTCGTCGAGGAGAAGGTCGTCACCAAGGACGAAGCGAAGGAGGTCGACGACGAGGTCTCCGAGATCCTCCGCACCGCCCAGGAAGGGGTGATCGTGGAAGCGGGGCAGGGCGAGGGCTCCATGATGCCCCCCCCGCCCGACGAGCCCGAGCCGGTCGAGGTGGATTCCTCAGTGCCGATCGAGATTCTCGACGAGGTGAATCGCGCTTCGCTGACTCTTCCGGATGGGTTCACGATTCACCCGAAGCTGGGCCGCCAGCTCGAGCGGCGGCGAAACGAGTTCTCCGATGAGACGACGTTGGACTGGGCGCACGGGGAGACGCTCGCCTTCGGCTCACTGATCCGGGAGGGGATCCCCATCCGACTCTCCGGACAGGACTCCGAGCGGGGCACGTTCAGCCAGCGACACATGATTCTGCACGACGTGGAATCCGGCGAACGCCACACCCCTCTCTCGACCCTGTCCTCGGCTCGCCTGGAGATCTACAACTCGCCCCTTTCGGAAATCGCGGTCATGGGCTTCGAATACGGACACAGCGTCGCCGACGACCAGGGCCTCGTGCTCTGGGAAGCGCAGTTCGGAGACTTCGTGAACGCGGCCCAGGTGACCGTCGATCAGTTCATCGCTTCGGGCCGGACGAAGTGGGGGCAGTTGTCGCGGCTCACCCTGCTCCTGCCCCACGGATACGAGGGCCAGGGCCCGGAGCATTCGAGCGCCCGACTGGAGCGATTCCTTCAGCTCTGTGCCGAAGACAACATGCGCGTCGCGTACCCGACGACGCCGGCGCAGTACTTCCACCTGCTGCGGAGGCAGGCGCTCGCGAAGCCGAGACGTCCTCTCGTCGTCATGACGCCGAAGAGCCTGCTGCGGCATCCGAAAGCAACCTCGACGGTTTCGGAGCTCAGCAACAGCGGGTTCCAGCGCGTGCTCCCCGATCCGCTCGTGGAGGACGGAGAGCAGCACGCTTCGGTGCACCGCCTGATCCTGTGCAGCGGAAAGTTCTACTACGACCTCCTCACGAGCGAGCTCCGCCAGGAGGTGACCGATCTGGCGATCGCCCGGGTGGAGGAGCTCTATCCGTTCCCGGCGGAGGAGATCGGGGACCTTCTCGAACGCTACCCCGAGATACGGCAGGTGATCTGGGCGCAGGAGGAGCCGAGGAACATGGGGGCGCTCTCCTACATAGGGCCCCGGTTGCGTGGTGTCGTGCCCCGTGACATCCCGCTTCGCTATGTCGCTCGTTCCGAACGCGCCAGCCCGGCCGAAGGACGGATCAAGTCACATGCGGCGAAGCAGAAGCTTCTACTCGAGGAGGCCTTGAGGCCTCCGGAAGAGGGCTGAGAAACTCAGGTCACCGGTCGTCGTCGCCCCATAGAAGGAGCGCTTTCCCGAAGCTGCGATTCTCCTCGAGGAGCCGGTGGGCGTCGGGGGCGTCGGCCGGGGCGTACGTGCGGTCGAGCACGGGGTGAAGGCTTCCCCTCTCGAAGAGCGGGACGATCCTCCGCTCGAATACCCTGGCGAGGCGCACCTTTTCTTCCGAGGGGCGGGCCCGGAGCACCGTGCCGCGAACGACCGCGCGCTTCTGCATCAGCCTCCGGAGGTCGACCTCGATCCGTCGTCCTCCGGGGACACCGACGACCACGTGACGTCCCCGCTCTGCGATCGCGTGCTGGTTGCCGGTCAGGTAGGGCCCGCCCACCAGATCCAGGATCACATCGGCCCCGCTTCCCCCGGTGACCTCGGCGACTTCGGCCGCCCAGTCCCCCCGCCCCACGAAGCCGTGATGCAGCCCCATCTCGCGGGCGCGGTCCAGCTTCTCCGGGGTGCGCGAGGTGCCGAGGACCGTGGCACCCGCCTCGAGCGCGAGCTGGAGCCCCGCCGTTCCCACACCACTGCCGACGGCGTGGATGAGCACGGTTTCCCCCACCCCGAGCTCCGCCTGGAGGAACAGGGCGTCGAACGCGGTCATGAAGGCCTCGGGGATTGCAGCGGCTTCCGCCGGGGAATGATCGCGTGGAACACGCACGAGTGTCCGTTCCTCCACGACCACGAACCGGGCATATCCGCCTCCGGCGATGATTCCCATCACCGGATCGCCTACCTTCCAGAGGCGGCTGCCCGGACCCACCGCCTCCACCTTGCCGGAGAACTCGAGGCCGGGGATCTCCTGCGGGTAGCCCGAAGGGGCCGGGTAGAGGCCTTTTCGCTGGAGGAGATCCGCCCGGTTCACCCCGGAGGCTGCGACCCGGACACGCACCTCCCCCTTGCCGGGATCAGGGCGGGAGACCGCTCGGAGCTCGAGGACCTCGGGACCGCCCGGACTCCGAATGCAGACCGCCTCCATCTCCTTACTCACTCCACTCGCTCCCTCTCTCACCACCGTGTCCTCCTTCCGCAGCTCGATCGCCAGGTCGGGCCCTGCCGCCGTCGTTCGCATCAAAGGGCTTCGCCCGGGCCCTTCCTCCCATTCGCTCGCCTCCCCTGCCCTGTCCCCGCCCCGAAGCCTCGCCTATCTTGGCGTCCACCGCCTGGACATGGAGTCACCGATGGATCCGAATGAAGCGCTCAGCCTTCCTGTCGAGCTGGACCGCCCCCTCGTCTTCCTCGACCTCGAGACCACCGGACTTCGCGTCGGACAGGACCGGATCGTGGAGCTCGCGGTGCTTCGCCTCTCACCGCAGGGAGACATAACCGAGAAGGTCCGCCGGTTCAATCCTGGGATGCCGATCCCTCCGGAGGCGACCGCGGTCCACGGAATCCGGGATGCCGATGTCGCGGACGCACCTCCGTTCGAGGCTCGGGCCCGGAGCCTCGCCCGCTTTCTCGGCCCATGCGATCTCTGCGGGTTCAACGTACGCCGTTTCGATCTGCCGATGCTCCTCGCGGAGTTCCAACGCGCAGGAGTGCCCTTCGATCCGACTGCGCATCGGACCATCGACGTCCAGATGATCTTCCACCGCGAAGAGCCGCGAGACCTTTCAGCCGCAGCCCGTTTCTACCTCGAGCGGGAGCCTGAAGGCGCGCACACGGCGCTCGGGGACATCCGGACGACCGCAGCCGTCCTCGCCGCCCAGCTCGAGCGATACGACCACCTCCCTCGGGCGCTCGACGGTCTTGCCCGCTACTGCGACGAGGTCAGCCCGTTCCGCACGGAGTTCGACCGTTGGTTCCAGGAAGCGGACGGCGAGCTCGTCTTCCAACGGGGAAAGCACAGCGGCCGAGAATTGCGCGACGTTGCCGCTCACGAGCCCGACTATCTGCGGTGGATGCTTTCCTTAGAGGGAATGGATCCGGGAGTGCTCGACGCCGTACGAAGCGCCCTCGGCATCCCCACCGAGGCCGAATAACGCACTTCGGGTCCGGTCGTGGGATCATCCCGCACACCGGGTCTCCTGACGCACGACCTCCTCGTACGCCGCCCGCAGCCGGTACCACAGCGGTCCCGGAGCCCCCGAACCCACCGCGCGGCCATCCAACGAGACGACGGGGGCCACCCCCCGAAGGCTGCTTGTGAGCACGATCTCATCCGCATCCGCCAGATCGGCGGGTGCGAGCGGCGCCCGCTCGAAAGGGATCCCGGAGCGCTGCGCCACGGTCAGAACCACTTCCCTCGTGATGCCGGGCAGAGGGCCACAACGATCGGTAGGGGTGCGGATCATTCCATCGCTGATCACCAGCACGTTTCCGGCCGAGCTGCCGACCACGTGTCCGCTCCCGTTCAGCAGGAGTGCATCATCGGCTCCCGCCTCGACCGCTTCGTGGAGTGCCGCGATCCGCTCCCCGTAGCCGAGGGTCTTCATGCCCGAGGTGAGGCCTCCTTCGGCAACCCTCCCGCCACCGATGATCACCCGGAGCCCGTCGAGCGATCGACGGCTGCGGGCGATGGAGCGAAGGGAGATCACCAGGGTGGGTTCGGAGCAGGGGCGCGGGTCGAGTCCCGGCGGGCCGACGCCCCGGGTCAGCGTAATTCGGAGCGCTCCCTCGGATGAGCGGCGGCGCTCCAGCACCGCCTCCACACCGGGCTCGAGCGTCGGTGGTACCGGAATGTGGAGATGCTGTGCACCTCGCCGGAGACGATCGATGTGCTCCTCCAAGCGGAAGGCCCGGCCGCCCTGCACCCTCAGCGTCTCGAAGAGGCCGTCGCCCAGAGTGAACCCCCGATCGTCCGTTCGCACGAGGCGCCCATCGGGAGCTTCGAATGTGCCGTCGACCCACACCAGGGCGTCCGTCACCCATCCTCCATTGATTCCGGAGGACACGGCTCGAGTCTCAGAAAATTCGCAAGAATCGCACGGCCCTCGGGAGTGAGGACCGATTCCGGATGGAACTGCACGCCCCACGTGGAGAACGTCCGGTGGCGCAGCGCCATGATCTCTCCATCTTCCGTATCCGCTTCGACGATCAGAGAGGAAGGCAGGTTCGCACGGTCCACGGCGAGGGAATGATACAGGGCCCCCTCGAGCGGGTTTTTCACACCTTCGAGGATACCTCGGCCTCGATGACGCACCTGCAAGCTGCGTCCGTGCCTCGGCACCCGGGCAGGTCCCACAGATGCACCAAAGGCAGCGGCGACGCACTGATGACCGAGGCAGATTCCCAGCACCGGAACGCGGTGGGCCATGGAGCGGACCGCTTCCGTCGAGATGCCCGCTTCGGTCGGCGTACACGGACCGGGGGACACGAGCAGGTGGGTCGGGCGGAGTGCGGCCACCTCCGCGACCGTGACGGCATCGCTTCGGAGCACGGTGGAATCCGCGCCCAACTCCCTCAGGTAGCGCGCCACGGTGTGGACGAACGAATCGCGGTTGTCCAGGAGCACCACACTCGACCGTCCGACGGTTCCGCTCATGAGCCTCCCGTCGTGTGGCCCCCGGCGCCGAGCGCACGAAGAAGCCCCTCCGCTTTGTCGAGCGTTTCGACGTACTCCCGCTCGGGGTCGGAGTCGAGAAGAATCCCCCCACCGACAGCGAGATGTGCACGCCGGTCTTCGAGCACGATCGTGCGGATGACGACGCTGAGGTCGACCGTACCGTCGAACCCGAGGTACCCGATCGATCCCGTGTAGACGCCGCGCTGAATCGGCTCCAGCTCCCCGATGATCTCGACCGCACGGATCTTCGGAGCGCCGGTCACCGACCCCCCGGGAAACGTCGCCCGAAGCAGCTCCTCGACTCCCACTCCCTCCCGAAGGCGTCCCCGTACCGTCGAAACGAGATGGTGCACGGACGGATGGGACTCCAACACGCAGAGCCCCGTCACCTCCACGGTGTGATCGGCACAGACCTTCGAGAGGTCGTTTCGCAGCAAATCGACGATCATTACGTTCTCGGCCCTGTCCTTCGCGCTCGCACGAAGTCCCTCCGCGAGCTCGGCATCTTCCCGGGGAGTTTTGCCCCGCGCGGCGGTTCCCTTGATGGGCCGGGTCTCCACCTCTCCTCCGCGGACTCGGAGAAACCGCTCGGGTGAGGCGCTGAAGATCCAGGACCCCTCGGCACGGATCGCCGCGGAGAAGGCCGCTGGATGCTTGCCCCGGATGTGGTGGTACACCTCCCGCGGATCTTCGGAGCACTCGAACGAGAGGCGCTGTGAAAGGTTCACCTGGAAGACGTCCCCCTCCCGGATGAAGGTCCGGACTCGGTCGACGGCGGCCAGGTACCCTTCCCGGGAGAACGTGGAGTCGAGACCCGGGAAGCCGGGAACCGGATGGGCGGGCCGAGGAACAGCCGACATTGCCCGCCTCTTTCCGACCAGGCTCGACGCAGCACCGGCCAGGCTTCGTCGCTCCCCGTCCACCTCCGAGCCCGCCTCCAGCAGTCCCTCCACGAACGCCATCCTCCGCTCCGCGCGGCGCCGCCGTTCGGGCGCGCTCGATTCGGGAAGCCCCGTCGAGAGGATCCAGCACCGGCCGAGCTCATGGTCCCATGCCACCGTCCAGTCGTATGCCCCCATCCAGAGGTCCGGGTGCCGGTGGCTCCTCTGCGGAAGGCGGGAGGCCGGCTCCACGAATCGGTGCAACTCGTACCCCAGGTATCCGGCGAGACCACCCTGGAACGGGGGCAGCCCGGCCAGGGTCTCGACAGGAAATCGGTCCAGAACAGCCTGAAGGGCATGGAAGGGATCGGATGCCGCACCGGGTGCGACGCTCACGACCGAGAAGGGGTCCGCGGCGAGGAAGGAGTACCTCCCCCCCGCTCCTCCCCCCGGCACACTCTCGAGGAGAAGCGGGTGCGGGAGCTCGAGCGCGCGAGCCCAGACCCGTTCCGGATCGGGAACGGGCACGACCTCCCGGGCCAGGGGATGGATCACCTCGCGAGCTTCCACTTTCCCTTTTCTCCGAATCCCTCCACCTTCTTCTCCGCGTGGGAGCTTGCCGGGCCGGGTGCTCGCCGAGCCCGATCGATGCTCCCCTACCCGGTCCTGTCGAGAGGGATTCACCCGGCCCTCCGGCCGTCCGGCAGCCGAGCGATCCATCCAGGGATGCAAACATGGCGAACATTCTGTTCCACGCCCATTCGGGAGTACGGTACCTGATTCTCCTCGCAGGCGTCCTGGCGATTCTGTACAGCCTGTACGCGCTCGTCTCGAGACGGGGGTACGATTCAGGCGTACGGATTTTCGCATCGTCGTTCGCGGGACTCCTCCACCTCCAGGTCCTCCTCGGGTTCGCGCTTCTGTTCTCCGGCCGATTCTACCCCGCCCTCGGTGGTCACATCCTCATGATGCTGATGGCGGCGGTGGTCGCACAGATCCCGGTGTCGGTCCTGAAGCGCCGGCCGCTGGAGGAGCGAACGGTCACCCCTCACCTCGTGGCCGCCGCCGTGGCCCTCGTCCTCATCATCGGCGGAATTCTCTCGATCCAACGCCCGATCCTGTAGCAATGCCCGATCACTCCGCTCCCGGACCCCGACGAGCAGAGGGCGATTCCGGCGACCTCGCCCTGGTCATGAGCGGAGGAGGCGCGCGCGCAGCCTATCAGGTCGGATTTCTCCGGTCGGTGGCGCGGCACTACCCGGACCTCGAGATCCCCATCATCACCGGGGTTTCTGCCGGCGCGATCAATGCCGTATTCCTCGCGGCACACCCCGGATCCTTCAGGGAGGCGGTAGGGGAGCTCTCCGATCTCTGGGCCACTCTCACGGTCGAG
Source organism: Gemmatimonadota bacterium (assembly GCA_007121455.1). Lineage (GTDB taxonomy): Bacteria > Gemmatimonadota > Gemmatimonadetes > Longimicrobiales > Gaopeijiaceae > SKKN01. The sequence continues at coordinate 36,690 of SKKN01000035.1, forward strand.
GACGTCTTCCGGGTGGACCCCCGTTCCCTCACCTCCAATGTGATGCGATGGGGCTTCCAGCTGATCTCCGGCGGGATATCGGCGGAGAGCCAGATGCGAAGCCTGGTGGATACCGAGCCCCTCCGGGACTTCCTTGGCCGACACCTTCGAACCGTGGAAGGCGGATTTCCGGGAATCGGGGAGAACCTCCAGCGGGGAAGGCTGAAGGCCCTCGCCCTCAGCACATCGAGTTACACGACCGGACAGTCGATCACCTGGGTGGAGGGCCGAGGAGTCCGGGAATGGACCCGCCCCCAGCGACGTGCGATTCTCACAAACGTCACGCTCGATCACCTCATGGCGTCCACTGCGCTCCCCTTCTTCTTTCCCGCCATCAGGATCGGCAACGAATGGTATGGAGACGGCGGAATCCGGCTCACGGCGCCCATCTCGCCGGCCCTCCATCTCGGCGGAGACCGGATCCTCGCCATATCCACTCGGCACGAGCGAGAGCAGGAGGATGCGGACCGTCCCGAGATCCGGGGCTACCCGCCTCCTGCCCAGGTCGCCGGCGTACTTCTGAACGCCGTCTTCCTCGACCTGTTCGACCAGGACGCGTTCCGGGTGGAGCGGTTGAACCGCATGCTCGCTCGCGTTCCCGAGGAAGCACGAGAAGGGCTGAGGATCGTCGACCTGATCACCCTCCGGCCGTCCCGAGACCTCGGGCGGCTCGCGAACCGGTTCGAACCCCGACTGCCGCGTACCTTCCGCTTCCTGACCCGGGGGTTGGGCACGCGCCAGACGCGGAGTTCGGATGCGCTCAGCCTGATTCTCTTCCAGCCCGACTACCTGAGGGCATTGATGCGAACTGGAGAGAGGGACGCCGAGAACCGCATCGGTGAGATTTCCCGCCTGATCGACGGCCGGGCCGACCCGGCCGAGGGCGTTGCAGGCTGAAGAACCCGATACCGATCCCGCGGGTAGACAGGGGTCCAGGTCCCGGTCATCGGGTCCAGGTCCCGGTCATCGCCTCTTTCCGGAAGCCGCCATGTCCTCAGACACGCCAGCCAAGCACTCCTCCGCATCGGAGTCCCGCGACGTCGCGGAGGCCGCGCGGGAGAAGGAGTGGGATCAGGAGAGTTTCGCTCGCCACCTCTTCGACGGGTGCTTCCGCCTCGATCTCCTGGATCCCCTGCCCCAGCCCGACCCCGCCGAGGAGGCGCGGATCCGGGAGTTCCTGGAACGGCTCGACGCCTTCGCCAGGGAGCATATCGACGGGGAACGCTTCGACCGGGAAGGATGGGTCCCGGACGAAGTGCTCGACGGACTGCGGGAGCTGGGCGCCTTCGGGATCAAGATCTCGCGGGATTATGGAGGGTTGGGTTTCTCGCAGCTCACCTACAACCGGGCGCTCGAGATCGTTGGAAGCCGGTGCGGGTCCACGGGAGCCTTCCTCTCGGCCCATCAATCCATCGGGGTGCCCCAGCCGCTCGCCCTCTTCGGGAGTGAGGAGCAGAAGCGGAAGTACCTCCCTCGACTCGCAAAGGGAGCGCTGTCCGCCTTTGCGCTCACCGAAGCCGAAGTCGGGTCGGACCCGGCGAACATGTCGACGACGGCGGAGCTGACCGAAGACGGGGACGCGTACATCCTGAACGGGGAAAAGCTCTGGACGACGAACGGCCCTCGATCCGAGCTGATGGTCGTGATGGCGAGGACCCCACCGCGAGAGAACGTGCGGGCGAAACGTCCGATCACCGCGTTCATCGTGGAAACGGATTGGCCGGGTGTCGAGGTGAAGCACATCTGTCACTTCATGGGGCTGAGAGCGCTCTCGAATGGCGTGATCACCTTCGACAACGTGCGGGTGCCCAAGGAGAACCTCCTCTGGGGGGAGGGTCAGGGCCTGAAGCTGGCACTGATCACATTGAACACCGGACGACTCTCCCTACCCGCTTTCTGTACCGCGACGGGGAAGGTGTACCTGGAGCTCTCGAGGAAGTGGGCGGCGGAGCGGGTCCAGTGGGGCGCGCCGATCGGAAAGCACGACGCGATCGCCCAGATGCTCGGTCGGATGACCGCGAACACCTTTGCCATGGATGCGGGGCTCGAGCTCTCCTCGCTCATGGCGGATTCCAAGCGCTATGACATTCGTCTCGAAGCCGCGATGGCGAAGCTCTGGCACTCGGAAACGGCGTGGGCGCTCGCCAACGATGCCCTTCAGATTCGTGGAGGCCGGGGCTACGAGACCGAGCAGTCCCTGAAAGCGCGTGGAGAGCCGCCCATTCCGGTCGAGCGGGGGCTCCGTGATCTCAGGATCAACCTCATCTTCGAGGGCTCGAGTGAGATCATGCGCCTCTTCATCGCACGGGAGGCCGTCGACAGCCACCTGAAGGTGGCCGGGGACCTCGTCGATCCACGAGCCCCTGCGGCGAAGCGAGTCCGGGCCGCCATACGCGCGGCCATCCACTATGCATGGTGGTACCCGAGCCGCTGGGTGGGTTGGGGGGGCTGGCCCCGCTACCGCGAGTACGGGCCGCTGGCGCGGCACCTGCGCTTCGTGAACCGGACCTCCCGTCGCCTCGCCCGGTCCCTTTTCCACGCCATGGTCCGGTTCGGCCCTCGTCTCGAGCAGAAGCAGGCCGTGCTGGGCCGGCTGGTGGACATCGGCGCCGAACTCTTCATGATGACAGCGGCATGCCTGAGGGCTCGGGTGCTCGTGGAGCGCACTCCCTCGGACCGGAGTCCCGAGGCGGCTGCGGATCTCTTCTGTCGACATGCCCGGAGGCGGATCAGGGCGTCGTTCCGGAATCTTTTTGCGAACGACGACGACGCGACTTACCGCCTCGCACAGCGTACGCTCGAGGGGCAGTACGCATGGGTGGAGAAAGGGGTGATCGGCCTTGATGCACTCGAGGCGGCGGATGCGCCACCGGAGCCCGCGACCGCTCAGCCTCGATCGGCAGAAGCTTTGGAGGCCAAAGCGTCGTCGAACTGACGCTGGTAGAGCCGTGCGTAGAGGGGGCTGCTTTCGAGGAGCTCGAGGTGGGTTCCCCCCGCGACGATTCGGCCGTCCTCGAGCAGCACGATCCGGTCCGCCCGGAGCACCGTCGAGAGGCGGTGCGCGATGACGAGGGTCGTCCGGCCCTCCATGAGACGGTCGAGCGCCTCCTGAACCAGGGCCTCGCTCTCCGCATCGAGGCTGGCTGACGCCTCGTCCAGGATCAGGACCGCGGGGGACTTCAGAAGGACGCGTGCGATCGCGATTCTCTGGCGCTGCCCCGCACTCAAGGTCACGCCTCGCTCGCCGATCTCCTCCTCGTACCCGTGCGGGAGGGCCGTGATGAACTCGTGGCCGTTCGCTCCGCGGGCGGCCTGCTCCACCTCCTCCCGGGTGGCGTCCTCCTTCCCGTACTTGAGATTATCGAGGATGGTGCCCGCAAAGAGCATCGGTTCCTGTGGGACGAGGCCGATCGCGCGCCGCAACTCGGGCAGGGCCACCTCCCGGACGTCGACCCCGTCGAGCGTCACGCGCCCGTCCAGCACGTCGTAGAACCGGGGCAGAAGGGATACGACCGTGCTCTTTCCGGCCCCGGAAGGCCCCACGAGCGCAACGGTCTCTCCCGGACGGACCTCGAGATCGATTCCGCGGACGACTTCCGGCAACTCCGGCCGGTAACGGAACCGCACACCCTCGTACCGCACGTGACCCTGGACCGGATCGGGCAGAGCCCTGGGCTCCGCGGGGCTCGCGAGCGCCACGGGATGGTCGAGGAGGTCGAAGATCCTTCGGGCCGCACCCGCGGCTTCCTGGAGGTTGCTCCAGAAGCCGGCGAGGGACGAGATCGCTCCGGCAATCGCGACCGCATAGAGCAGGAAGGCCACCAACGTCCCGGGAGTGAGGGCCCCGTCCAGAACGAGGCGTCCCCCCTCCCAGAGAACGAGGACGATCGCGGCGAATGCGGCGAAGGTGACCGCTCCGGTGAGGCCCGCCCGCGCGATCGCTCGCCGGAGGCCTTCGTCACGCGTCGCATCGATTTCCCGCGCGAAGAGCTCCGCTTCCCACTGCTCCCTCGCGAAACTCTGGACGGTCGTGATCTGTGTGAAGACCTGCTCGGCTCGTGACACTGCTCCGGCCAACCGGTCCTGGATCCCCGTGCTGATTCGTCGGACCCGGCGCCCGAGAATCCATCCGACAAAAGCGGCCGGGGGAATCGCCACCAGCGTGACGAGGGTGAGCCGGGGGTGGGTGATCGTGACGAGGAGGAGGGCACCCACGAGGAAGAGCCCCTGGCGGGCGAGCTCCGGGATCCCGAAGCGGAGGATTCCCTGGATGAGCCCGGCGTCCGAGGCAACTCGGGAGCTGAGCTCTCCGACCCGGCGCACCTCGAAGAAACCAGGGGACTGCATCATCAGCCGCTGGAAGAGGTCCTTGCGAAGCCCCGCCACCACTCGTTCCGAGACGGCCGCCGTGATGTAGCTCTGTCCGAAGGTCAGAAGGGCCTGCACGGCGAAGAGCCCGACCAGGAAGAGGGCCACGCGATTCAGGAGCGCTCGATCCTCCGCCAGAAAGGCCGCATCGAGAAGCTCCCGGACGATCAATGGGAACGCAAGTCCGATCGCCGTCGCCAGGAGCACGAGCAGCGATCCGACGATCAGGGCGATGCGGTGAGGCCGGATCCGGGGCCAGAGTCGGGTCAGAAAAGAGAAGGTTCCGCGACGGCTCAAGGGATCACCAGATCATGGTGGAAGGGATGATGTCGGCCGAGAATCGATGGAAGATATCTCACGTGGCTGGATCCTTAAAGGCGAGCACGTCATCCCACCCTGGACACGGGAACGGGGTGCGCGGAGCGTGGGTATGCCGCCGAATCGTTCCGACCCCCGCATGGAAGGAGGCTCCGTGGGATTTCGGTCCACGACCCCGTGACCGTCCCGAGCCGAACCGCTCGGCCATGGGCCTACCTCTCGGTTCTCGGCGCCGGCACGCTGTGGGGGACCTCCGGCCCGTTCAGTGTCGCGCTCTTCCAGATGGGCCTCCCACCGGAAAGTGTCGCGCTCCTTCGCACTGCAGTCGGCGGCGCCTTTCTCGGTCTGTTCCTCCTCGTCCTGAACCCGCGTGGGTTCAAGCATTCCGGGCGCACCCTTCTCTGGATGGCGGGGGCAGGCGGGCTGATCGTCGGTGTCTTCCAGCTCTCGTTCCAGATGTCCACGAAGGCGATCGGCGTCCCCTCCACGGTGGCGTTGCTCTACCTCGCGCCCGCGTTCGTCGTGGCCACCTCGCCCTTCGTGCTCGGAGAGCGCCTCTCGATCGGCAGGGCGACCCTCGCCGCCGTGTCGGTGGTCGGAGTTGCGTTGACCGTCGCGGGGTCCGGAGGAGCGGACGTCCCCCTCACCGTTGGGGGTGTGGTCTGGGGAATCCTCTGCGGTGTGACCTATGGAAGCTATACCATGTTCGGAAGGATCCTCTCTCCTCGTCACGGGCCCCTCGCTCCTCTCTTCTTCAGCACCGCCGGGGGGGTGGCCGTGCTCGGCCTCGCCTTCGTACTCCTCGGAATCCGCCCCATTCTCCCTGCGACACCCGCTGCGTGGGGCGTGGTGACGCTCTTTGGGCTCACGACCATTGCCATGGCTGCAATCCTACTCTTCTACGCGCTGCGCGCGCTCGACGCCGGCCGCGCGGCGATCGGAACCACGATCGAACCCTTCGTAGCGGCGCTGCTCGCAATCACCCTGCTCGGAGAGAGCGTGGCGCCGCACGGATGGTTGGGACTCGCCCTCCTCGTCGTAGGGGTCAGTGGAGCGTACTCCCTCGGAGCCCCCCGACCGACCGATGCAGGCCGCAGCGGCTGAACCGAAGCTCAGGCCGGCGGTGGAACCCGTATCTCCACCTCGGCACCGCCACCGTCCCGGTTCCTGATCCTCACGACGCCGCCGGCGCCCTCCACCACCTGTCGGACATGTGTCAGGCCGAGGCCAAGCGAATCCCTCTCCGTGGTGAAGAACGGCTCCATCCCCTTGTGAAGGGCCTCCTCCGAGAAACCGCGTCCCTGATCGACGATGCGCACCCGGGGTCCGTTCGGCCCTCCGTCCCCTCCCTCTATGAACACCTCGACGGCACGGTCATCTCCGAAGCGGGCGCCGTTCACCAACAGGAGGTAGACCGCATCCTTCAGCGACTCCGTCGGAAAACGCGCACGCACGGGACGCTCCGCCCCCCGAAGCTTCACCGGCACCGCGTACTCCAGAGCGAACTCTCGAGTGACCTCCTGGATCGCGGAAGTCAGGTTGCCCGCCTGCGCATCCTCATCCCGGTCGCGAGTGAAGAACTCCAGATCCGCCAGGGCGTCGAGAGCCTCGCCGGCGGCCGCCACCGGATCCCCGTCGCCCGCGGAGCCGGCTTCGAGGGGCCGCACGACCATCTCCTCGAGGTACCGCGCGATCCGGATCAACGCTTCATCTCCGGAGCTCGGCCTTTCCCGTCCTCGCGGGGCCCAGTCGTCTCTGAGCACCCTCCTCAGCTTCCGGACCTCGTCGGACTCACCCTCGTCGGACGCCTTAGAGACCCGACCACTCTTCAGTTCCTGGAGGAGCGGTCCGAGGCCCGACGGTCCATGCGGGTCCGACCGGCCCCGAATCCAGAGGAATGCGGACAGGGCCGCAAACGCCAACGCCAAAATCCAAGCCAGTGTGGTCATCGATGCGCTCCGGCCCCCTCGAGAGGTGCGAGAACCCCCGGTCGGCCGTCCCCCCAAAGCTTTGATGCCAGGGGAGCCGCCCACCGAAGGTGCAACGAGCGTCCGGATGATGGGCGCCCGGAGCCTCCGGGGCAACCAATCGAGCGGTTGCCCCGGGCGGGGGCGGGGAATATCCTGTTGCCCGCACATTCCAACAGGAGCCCGATGAGACAGCTCGAACGCCTGGCCCGCGTCATCCGGGAAAGCCGCGATTCCGGAAATCCACCACCCGAGGCGCTCCGAGAGCTCATCGAGTCTCTCGGGACCGTCGCGGTCGTCGGGCTGTCACGGGATCCGATCAAAGCGGCGCGGCGGGTTCCTTCCTACCTCGCGGCGAAGGGCCTCGAGGTGATCCCGGTCAACCCGTATGCGGAGCGCATCCTGGGACGGATGGCGCTGGATCGATTGGCGGAGGTGGACCCGCCGATCGACCTCGTTCTCGTCTTTCGGCCCTCCGAGGAGGCCGGCGCAATCATCGAGGAAGTGGCCGGGCGTCCGGACCGGCCGGCGGTCTGGCTACAGGAAGGGATCCGAGCGGACGAGGCGGCGAAGTGCGCACGTGCAGCGGGGGTGATCGTCGTTCAGGATCTCTGCCTCTTCAAGGCGCACCGGGCCCTCCAGGAGAGCCTTCCGCTCCCGACCTACCGGAACCGGCAGGGCGTCTGAGCCGGGCCGGGGGGAAGGCTATTCTCCTGCGCCGAGGGCATCGGCCACACTTTGAGCGTGCCCCTTCGGCCGCACGCGCTTCCACACCCGCTCCACCACCCCGTCCTCGCCGATCAGAAACGTCGTCCTCTCGACCCCCCAGTACTTCCGGCCGTACATGTTCTTTTCCTTCCACACGCCGTACCGCTCCGCGACGGCGTGGTCGTCGTCCGCAAGCAGGGGAAAGGTCAAGCCGTACTTCTCTTTGAACTTCCGGTGGGATTCGACCGCGTCGGGGGAAATGCCGAAGACGAGGACATCCTCGCTGTCGAACCGCCCGAGGTGATCGCGGAACTCGCATGCCTCCGTCGTGCACCCCGGAGTGTCGTCTTTCGGATAGAAGTAGAGCACGACCCTGTTGCCGCGAAGTCCCGACAACCTCACTTCGTTGCCGTCGTCTGCAGTCAATGTGAACTCCGGTGCAGTCTCACCCTCCTGAACCATCGCTCCCCCTTCCCTCTACCTTCGATTCGTCCTGTTCCTCGGTGGCGACGATCGGAGCCGCCGCGTGGGTCGTCTGGTTTTCCACTCCCTCCCCTGCATCGGGCTCGCCCACCACCTCCCAACGGCAGAGCGGATCCCGCCTCGATCGGCAAGACGTGTGCGCCACTTCGACCGGATGTCCCATCGCGTGGCTCAGGGAGGCTGAGGCGAACCCGGTCACGAGATGACATGCGTCCCCACCTGGATCCCCCGTCATGAAGATCGACTCGGAGGCTTCGAGCGCAAGCTCGCCTTCTCCCACGGTCAGAACCTCTTGCCCGAAGAGCCGTCGGAGACCCTGCACCACCGCGCGGCGGGCCAACCGGACCTTCACCGAGGCCGGGACGATTCGTCGAAGACGAGATGGACGGCCGGTAGCCGCATACAGCTCACGACCCACCACATCGAAGAGGTCCTCCGAGTCGGGCCTCCGGATCACGAGCCGGAAGAGGTCGTGAACCTCGGCATCAGGAACGCGGTGTCCGCGACGAGCGTCCTCCCGATACCTCCTGATCTGGGTCTCGATCACACCGCTCAAGCCCAACCGCCGCGGCATCGTAATCGTGACGTTCTCGTCTTCGAAGACCTCGGGAGGGAGGTCATGGCTACGGATCGCCTCGAGCAGCGCCAGGGCGACACGTGAGTGCACGCGGCGCTTGGGCTTTGCCCCCTCCGAGGGAATGGATGTCGCGGCCAATGCGCTTCTCGACAGAGAGTTCGACAATCGGTCTTCGGTTTTCAATGTCGGGGACGCCGCCTCGCGGGGCAACGATTGCGCATTGCCCCCGGATCCCCGACCGAGATACCTTCACGATTGTCCAGATTCTGCTTCCGCCAGCTTCCACGGCCATGAAACGCTTTCCTGCCTACGATCCTCCGGAGTACGTCGATTGGAGCCCCGATCCCGGGCTCCAGGCCGAATACCGCTCCCGAATCGCCGCGGAGCCGGAGCGGAATGAGGTCGTGGCCAGCCTCGACCGGAACGAACTCCTTGGGTTGTATCGGGAACTCCTTCGAACCCGTCTTCTGGATATCGGCCTGAAACGATGGGTTCGGCAGGGCGTCATCTCGAAGGCGTGGCTGGGAACCGGCGAGGAGGCCGTCACGGTGGGAAGCGTCTTCGCCCTGCAGAGCGACCGGGATGTCGTCTGTCCCATGATCCGGAACGCCGGAGCCTGTCATATGATGGGCATGCCGCTCGCGGACGTGTTCCGCGGCTACCTGGCCACTGCGGACTCTCCCAGCCGTGGCCGCGACCTGCATGTTGGCGATCCATCCGTCGGCGTGATCCAACCGGTGAGCCAGATGGGTACGAACGCCGCGGTGATGGCGGGCGTGGCTCTTGGATTCAAACGCAAGCAGGAGCCCCGGGTTGCCCTGACCTGGCTCGGGGACGGTGCTACGAGAACCGGGATCTGCCATGAGGGAGTGAACCTCGCGGGTGTCCAGGAGCTTCCGGTGGTCTACGTCCTCCAGAACAACCAGGTCGCGCTCGGCACCCGCCTCGCACAGCACAGTCGTGGACGGATGTCCCAGGTACCGCAGATGTACGGGATCCATGCAGAGGAGTGCGACGGAAACAATATCCTGGACGTCTACGCCGCTTCCGCACTCGCCGTGCGGCGGTGCCGAGCGGGCGAGGGTCCGGTGATGATCGTGGCCGACACCTTTCGGATGGGTGGTCACGCGACCCACGACGAGCGCGAGGCTCGGGAGACCTTCCCGGCGGAGCTCTTCCAGCACTGGGGACGGCGGGATCCCGTGGGGATGTTCGAGCGGTATCTGGTCGAAGAGGGCGTTCCCGCAGAAGAGCTGGAGAGGTTGGAGGAAGCCACCGGGATGGAGATCGACGCGGCAGCGGAAGAGGCACTCTCCTCCCGCGCCCACATGCCCGCCCCGGAGGAGGCCCGCTACGAGGGATTCACGGAGGGAGGGACGCTTCTCTCCCTCGATCTCCGACCCTCCTGAGAGCCCACCGGAAGCATTCGAGAGAAGGCGTAGAGGAGACGTGGATCTTGAAGCTGGGCGTGATCCGACCCATATTAAAGTCGCGCACTCATAAACCCAATAGATACCATGACCTCGTCGAGGGGTTCCCGCAGCCTTGCGTGAGCGGGCGAAACCTGCCCGTGTTCGCTCTCTCGACGTCAGACTCAGGAAGGGAGATGCCCCAACTCGGCTCCAACGGAATAGAATTGCCCGAGCGCGTTCCCGACCTCCCGGTGCCGGAACTGTCCGACGAGCAGCTGGTCACCGCGCACCTGGAGGGACGGCCCGGCGCCTTCAACGAACTATTCAACCGATACCGTGAGCGTCTGATCCACTTCATCGCCCGCAAGACGGGTGACCCGGATCGGGCACAGGACCTGGTTCAGGAAGCGTTCATCCGGGTTACCCGTCACCTTCACCGATTCGACACGAGCAAGAAGTTCTCGACCTGGGTGTATACGATCGCCAGCAACCTTTCGAAGAACGAACTTCGGAACCGGTCGCGCAGCCCCCTGGTGCTCTTCCAGAAGCTCACGAACAACTGGGAGGACGATCACCGTCCGCTCCAATTCGAGGACTCGACCATGAAGCCGGACGACCTCTACCGGAAGCGGTACCTGGAGAGGATCGTCGAGGATACCGTCAAGGAGCTTCCCGAGCACCACCGCCTCGTGTTCCGGCTCCGGGAGCTCGAGGGGAAGAGCTATGAGGAGATCGCCGAGATCACCGGTGTGAACCTGGGAACCGTGAAGAGTCGGCTCCATCGGGCCAGGAACTCGTTCGCGCAGAGGATCGAGCATCTGCTGAACTGACCACCGCCGATCGAGTGCATTTCCGGCCCCTTCGTCCGCCCGCCGGCGGCGGAGGGGCTTTGTACAGCATGTTCGATCACCCCTTCCTTCTACCGGATGCTCCCACGACCGAGAGGTAGAGCCCATGTTCGAAGAGCTCCGGCAGGCGTTTCGCGAAGCGCTGGAAAACTTCAAGAAGGAGTTGAATCGCGACCAGGTCCCCGAGGCGGTCGACCGGCTCGTGGGGGCGATGCGCCGCGAACTCGTACAAGCCAAGGCCGACCTCTCGAAGCTGGAAGATGAGATCAAAGCCACCCTGCAGGCGTTGGAGGACGAGAAGAGAGAGGTGAAGACGTGCCGACGCCGGGAGACGATGGCGCAGGAGATCGGCGACGAGGAGACGGCGGAGGTCGCTCGTGGGTTCGCGGAGAAACACGAGCGGCGCGCTTCGGTTCTGGAGCGGAAGGCACTGGCGCTTCAAGACGAGCTCGATCTTCGGAAGGCCGAGGTGGAGGAGATGACGGAGACGGTGCAGAAAGCCGGCGAACGGCGTGCCGATCTTGCCACCCGGGCAGGCCGGGCTCAGGGAAGACGCTCGATCCAGGAGGCGGACACCCTCTTCGAGGAGTTTCGTCGCATGGGCGAACGGGTCGATGAGATGCAGGCGAGGGCCGACGCATCAGAGATCATGTCGGAGGAGTTTCCAACGGACGCATCCTCGGGACAGATGCCCCCGCACGGCCCCTCCCCCGAGGGCGTCGAGCGCCGCCTCGAAGAGCTCAAGCGCCGGATGCAGTCCGAATGAGGGACGCTTGGGGCTGGCCGGAACTCACCGCCGGCCGTAGATTCGGCGGCACGTTTTCGAACCGATCCGAATGGGTCGGCCACACCCCTCAAACGCAGTGGATCGATGGAGAACTGGATCGGGGTCGGGATCTGGATCGTCGTCGGGGGCGTCATCGGCCTCGCGATGAAATCGCTGGTGCAGCGTCCCGACGAGCAGCCGGGACACAGCGTCATCCTCTTTTTCTTCGGAGCGTTCGGCGCCGTGATCGGCGGCATGTTGGGGGTGGGTCTGTTCCACTTCGCCGACCCTACCGCATTGAGCCTCGGCGGAATGCTGAGCGCGGTCTTCCTTGCCGGCTTCCTCACATGGCTCTACCGCTGGGGGATCGGGGCTTTTCGCTGAGGCAGCTCGGCGAGCTTCACAGGGAGGTCCCGGTCGGAGCCGTTGCACCGGATCGGCATCACCCGTTGGCCAGGGTACCGCAGTGAGACCGGAAGAGAAGCTCGGCCGTGAGCTCCCCAGGTACAGGGAGGAGCTCTTCGATTTCCTCCGTATTCCCTCGATCAGCGCTCAGCCTTCGCACCAGGATGACGTCAGGCGCGCGGCCGCATGGATCCGCGAGGACCTGGAGAGGACGGGGTTCGCCGCGGAACTCGTCGAAACCGAAGGGCATCCCGTCGTCCTCGGGGAATGGAGGGGGGCCGGCCCCGAAGCGCCGACCCTCCTCATCTACGGACACTACGACGTCCAGCCCCCCGAGCCTCTCCCCGAATGGGACTCGCCTCCCTTCGAGCCTTCCCTCCGCAACGGTCGCATACACGCGCGCGGCGCGACGGACGACAAGGGTCAGGTGTTCCTTCACCTGAAGGCGCTCGAGGCCATGCTGCGAGACGGTGGGTCCCTTCCGGTCAACGTGGTCACCCTCTTCGAGGGGGAGGAGGAGGTCGGTTCCGTCCACCTCCTGCCGGTTGTCGAGAGGCTCCGGGACCGGCTGGCTTGCGACGCTGTGGTCATCTCGGATTCGAACATGTACGCCCCGGGCATTCCCTCTCTCCTCCTGTCCCTCCGAGGCCTTGCGTACTTCGAGCTCCGGGTTCGCGGCCCCGCGCGGGATCTCCACTCCGGCACCTACGGTGGGGCGGTGGTCAACCCTGCAGGAGCGTTGGCTCGGATCCTTTCCTCCCTCCACGACGACCGAGGTCAGATCGCGGTGCCGGGGCTATACGACGATGTCGTCGAATGGGACGAAGAGACGAGAGACGCCATTCGCACGCTCCCTTTCGACGAAGCGGCGTACCGACGCGAGTGCGGGGCCGAGGCGCTGGGAGGCGAAGAGGGGTTCTCGACGCTCGAACGGAGCTGGATCCGGCCGGCATGCGACGTCAACGGAATCGCATCCGGCTACACCGGAGAGGGAGCGAAGACCGTCCTTCCCGCGACGGCAATGGCGAAGGTCAGCTTCCGGTTGGTTCCAGACCAGGATCCGGAGAGAGTGGGCCAGCTCTTCCGCCGGCACGTGGCGAACGTGGCTCCGCCCGGTGTTCGTGTGGAGGTCGTGGAGCTCCACGGGGGGCACCCATGGAGAGCCCGCCCCGAGGGTGCCTTCTTCGAAGCCGCCCGCAGCGCGCTTCGACAGGGGTTCGGCGAACTCCCCGTCCTGACTGGAGAGGGTGGGTCCATCCCGATCGTACCCGCGTTCGAAGAGGTACTCGGCGCCCAGGTGGTGCTCCTCGGATTTGGGCTCCCCGGCTCGAACATGCACGCGCCGAACGAATGGTTCCCCGAGGCTCACGTCGAAAAGGGGATTCGCACCCTGATCCACTTCTATCGAGAAGCTGGAAAGGCTCCGCTTCGTGGGCCGCGAGGGAAGGATCCGGCCCCACGCTCATGACGCGTGTGCGTCCATCGGCACGCCGCGTGAGCCGCCGGTGGACGATTCCGGAGGCTCACGGTCGCTCGTCCTCGGCTGCGGGCAGCATGGCCACTGCCCGGAGAAGTGCGCGCGCCTTGTTGCGGGTCTCCTCGTACTCCTTTCGCGGATCCGAGTCCGCCACCACACCGGCTCCGGCCTGAACGTGCGCACGGCCGTCCTTCACGAGCACCGTTCGGATGGCAATCGCCGTATCCATTCCCTTTCCCCCGTAGGAGATGTGACCGACCGACCCGGCATAGGGCCCTCGGCGCACCGGTTCGAGCTCGTCGATGATCTCCATCGCTCGGATTTTCGGTGCACCGGAGACGGTGCCGGCGGGAAAGCACGCCTGGAGGACGTCGAGCGCCGAGAGCTCTTCCCGCACCGTGCCTTCGACCTGGCTACACAGATGCATCACATGCGAGTACCGCTCCACTTCCATCAGCTCGGGCACGCGGACCGAGCCGTACTGCGAGACGCGCCCGACATCGTTCCTCCCGAGATCGACCAGCATCCGGTGTTCAGCGAGCTCCTTCTCGTCCTCCTGGAGATCGCGCGCAAGCGCCCGGTCCTCCGCCGCCGTCCCCCCCCTCGGTCGCGTTCCGGCGATCGGCCGCACCGTCACCGTTCCCCCCTCGAGGCGCGCCAGAACCTCCGGAGACGATCCGACCAGGGAGAAATCGTCCATCTCGAGAAGGAAGAGATAGGGGGAGGGATTCAGCGTGCGCAGCGCCCGGTACAGCAGGAAGGGTGGATGAGCGAGGGGCATCGAGAGCCGCTGGCTGAGAACCACCTGGAAGGCGTCTCCCGCGAAGATGTATTCGCGAACGCGCTCCACCGCCGCTTCAAACTCCTTCGGGGTAAAGGTGCTCTCTACCGCAGGGTCCTCCTCCGGCTCGTCCCGAAGCTCGAGCGCGGGAGGGGAGGTTCCCGCATGCAGTCGGGCGACCATCCCCTCCAACTTCTCCTCCGCTTCTTCATACCGCCGCCGAAGCTCGTCCTCAGACAGATCCCCCTCCACCGGGACCGGGGCGATGACCATCGCCCGTCCGCGCAGGTTATCGATCGCGAGCACGACATCCGTAAACACGAGGAGGGCCTCTGGCAGGCCCAGGTCATCCGGGGGAGGATCCGGGAGCTCCTCGACCTCCCGGACGATATCGTAGCTGAAATAGCCCACCGCCCCGCCCCAGAAGCGGGGGAGCCCCGGGACGGAGGCCGGCACCGCCTCCCGAAGCTTGCGGTCCAGCGCCTCCAGGGGATTCGTGTCGTCGATGGGACGCCAGTCCCCCCCGGGCGTCCACTCCTCGGCTCTTCCGCCCTTGAGGCGCCATGCCGAGCGCGGCTCGGTTCCGAGAAAGGTGTACCGCGCCCACTGCTCGCCTCCGACCACCGATTCCAGGAGGAATCCAAACGGGGGCCGGAAGAGCTTCCCGTAGGCGGTCACCGCGGTATCGAGATCGAACAGGATCTCCCGTCGCACCGGGACGATGCCGGCCGTCCGGGAGAGTTCGACGAAGTCTTCGAAGCGAGGAAGCAGGTCCATGAAACCGGATGGGGAAATGCCGAAGTCGGGTAAGGAGGGGCGAATCTCCTCCGACGAAGGGGGAAAGTCAACTCCCATGGTTGCCGTCGATACCGGTGGCACGTTCACCGATCTGATCCTGCGTCGAGGGTCGGAGATCCGCACCCTGAAGGTACCCTCCACCCCCGAGGATCCATCGGTCGCGGTGCTCGAAGGTCTTCGCGAGCTCCTCGACGAGGGGGAAGCATTCCGACTGGTTCATGGATCCACGGTCGCCACGAACGCTCTCCTGGAGCGGACGGGCGCCCGGGTCGTTCTGGTCACGAACGAGGGGTTCGAGGACCTGATCGAGATCGGGCGCCAGAACCGCGACGAGCTGTATGCACTGTCTCCCAGTCGTCCGACCCCCCTCGTCGCCCGGGAAGCCCGAATCGGGATTTCCGGACGCATCGTACCGGATGGTGAGGAGATCGAGCCCCTGGATGCCGAAGAGCTCTCCATGCTCGGCGCCCGTGTGGGCCGAGCAGAGTCCATCGCCGTCTCCCTCCTGCACGCTTACGCCCGCCCGGATCATGAGCGCGCGATCGAGGCGGCGCTCTCCGGCAGCCCCGCGCCCGTCTCGCTCTCGTCCCAGATCCTGCCGGAATACCGGGAGTACGAAAGGACCGCCACGACCGTGGTCAATGCTTACGTGCGGCCGATCATCTCGCGTTACCTGGAGCGGATCGAGGCATCCGCAGGGGCTGAGAGCATCCGCATCATGGGCTCCGACGGAGGCGCGCTCTCGCTCGGCCGCGCCGCCGCAGAACCCGTTCACACCGTTCTCTCCGGCCCTGCGGGGGGGGTCGTCGGAGCACGCGAATGGGGGCGGAGAATCGGAACGGACCAAATCATGGCCTTCGACATGGGCGGCACGTCCACGGACGTCGCCCTCGCACCGGGCCGGCTCGTTCGCACTCGTGAATTCCAGATCGCGGGCCTCCCCGTGGCGATCCCGGTCCTCGACATTCACACCGTGGGAGCGGGTGGAGGCTCGATTGCCCAACTCGATCCGGGTGGAGCCCTGCGGGTGGGGCCCCGTAGCGCCGGTGCGGATCCCGGCCCGATCGTCTACGGTCGAGGGGGCACGGAGCTCACCGTGACCGATGCACACGTCCTTCTCGGCCGTCTCCCCCCCGATGCCTTCCTCGGCGGGCGGCACCAACTTCGGACCACGGAGCTCTCCAACAGGTTCGGAGAGCTCGCGGGGAGGCTCGAGCAGGAGCCCGAGCACACGGCGGCCGGGATCCTGGCTGTGGCGAACACCGCAATGGAGCGCGCTCTTCGTGTCATCTCGGTGGAGAAAGGGCATGATCCGCGCGACTTCACGCTCGTTTCCTTCGGTGGGGCTGGTGCGCTTCATGCCGCAGAGCTCGCTCGCCGGCTCGGGGTGCGCCGGGTGCTGATTCCCCCGGACCCCGGCCTCCTCTCGGCGTTTGGGATGCTGGCCGCCCCGGTGACCCGCGAACGGGCCCGGACGGTGCTGATCTCGTCCGAGGAGACGGAGGCGGTAGACGCCGTGCTCGATGAGCTCGCCGCGGAAGCTCATGGCGAGATGCTGGATGAAGGGCACGCGCCGGAAGGCCTGTCCGTGGAACGACAGGTGGACGCTCGGTACGGGGGACAGAGCTTCGAGCTCACGGTCCCGGCAGAGAAGTGGGCCAGCGCGTTCCACCGCCAACACCGGGAACGGTACGGGTATGACCGCCCCGCAGATCCCGTTGTCGCAGTGACGCTGCGTGTGCGGGTCATTGCTTCCGGCGATGCGCCGCCGCACTCCCGCCTCTTCGACGCCTCGGGACCTCCTCCAACCAAGCCGGTGCCGGTCTTCGCGGACGGGCAGTGGACCGAAGGCCGGAGTGTATGGAGGGAGACGCTTCGATCCGGCCACCGGCTCATGGGACCGGCCCTAGTTCTCGAATACAGCTCCACGGCCTGGATCCCCTCGGGCTGGAACGCCGAGGTACATCCCTCCGGATCGCTTCTCCTCACCCCTCTCTGAGGACGAGGCTCGCGGGTCCGGAGGCCAACCTTCGCACCGATGGCCTTCCTGGCCCGGGATCCGGGAGGACTTCGAGTACCGAGTCGAAGTATTCGGGGAAGCGTTCCGCCAGTTCCCCCTTCGTGACGACGAGTCGCTGAGGAATCCCTCCGAATCGGGTTCGGAGGAGATGCAGTGTCTGCATCTTCCCTTCCTCGGAGAGGCCCTCCAGAGCACCGGTGAGCACCACCACACCGGGCCCCACCCCCGCCTCGCCCGCCAACTCGAGGGTGGCCAGCCGGAGCGCGAGCACCGTCGGGCGGCAATCCTCCTCGTCACGAGGCAGCCACGCCCTACCATCGCGGACCAACTCCAGCCTCCCGTCCTCCAGTTGGATGCCACCAAGCGAGCCGCCCGTCAACGCCGACAGGATCGCCGAGCCGCGTCGCACGATCGCCACTTCGACCGCCGCCCCGCGCCCGGTCGCCGGAAGGTCCGCACCCGGGGAACCGCTCCGCACCCGCGCCCTCTCCAGTCGCTCCGTCAATACCCGAATCTTCGCCTGGAGCTCGAGCGATGAACGTTCCCGCTCCCTCAGATCGTCCGGCTTCAACTCGAGCTGCTCCCTCCGCCGCCGCCACCACGTTCCGTCCTGAACGACCTCCTCCCACTCCTCCTCGAGCCCCTTCAGCACTTCTTCGAAACGATCCTCCAGCACGACGCCGCACATGGGGCAGGGGAGGTCCGGCCCCTGCTCTCGGACCTGCTGGAGCCGCGCTTGCAGGACTCGCGCGCGGTCCCGGTACGTAAGGAGATGGGTCTCGGCATCCTGTCGCTCTCGGAGCCACTCCATGATGCGAACGTCGAGCTCGCCTGCCTCCTCAGCGGCGTCCGCACGGGCGGCCTGGAGCTCCCGGGCGAGGCGCTCCGGATCATCATCGCTCTCCCCCCGCGAAGGACCCTGGACGTTCGGTCCTCCCTCCGCTCCGTCTTCCGGATCGTGCACCGGATCCCGGCCGTCCAGGGGGGCATCCTCGCTCCACGGCACGTGCTCGTCCCGGCCTGCGAGGAATGCCGTAAGCTCACGCACCCCCTCCCGTACTGCGTGGATGGGGGAGATCCCGACGTCGATCCAGCAGCAGCGAGTCAGTCCGGGAACGGATCCGCGGTCCCCCCCCACATGAATCTGGAAGGGGCTCTGACCGTAAACCGCCTGATCCGGTGGTTCGCCGATGAGCGCTTCGTGGAGCCCTCCGAGAAGCTCGCTTCGCACGGGAGCATCGCGGACGATGAAAGATACGAGGCCGTCCCCGACCTCCGGGCTCGACCCGGCCCGGCGCGAAACGTCCCCTCGGGAGAGTCGACGGACCCGGAGAGAATCCCACCGGATACCCACGCCCGGCCCGCACAGCCCCAACGGAAAGAGGTGTGGACCATTCTCGAACGTGAGCCGCAAGTGGGCCACCTCACCACGGACATGGGCGAGGAGCGACGGTTCCAGCTCCCCGATTCGTTCCGGCGGAAGGCCGTCGATTGCAAGGTGCACAAGCTTCCCCCGGATTCCTCCGGGAACCGCCTCGACCACCTCTCGCAGCCGGGAACCGATTTTCTCCGGGGCCCCGGCGTCGACGGTCAGGGGCGGAAGACGGACCACGGGCCGGCCCGGCACCGGATGAAACCGGTGCGTGCCTGCCGACAGGTCACAGGTGATGAACCCCTTTTCCGCGCCGGCCTCCAGCCAGGGGGCGGGGCCGATCCGCTCGAGCGATCCGGCTTGATGCGCATTCGACCCGAAGCGCCGGTACTCATGCCCGCAGCCGGCGGCAATATAATCCCAATCCGATGTCTCCACCACCGGCCCTCGTCCCGTGCCGCATGCGACGGCGCCGCGGGCGACCAACACATTCCAACGTTGGGTCGGATCGGGTCGAATTGCGGGAAACGGCGACTGCATGATCGCCCGGTGCGGCAACAGGAGCGCGTGGGCTCCTTGCGCCTGAAGGTGGATCGAGCGGGGAGCGCCCGAGGCCGCCTCCACGCCGGGAAGCGCGTCGAATGCGGTCAGCACTCCCGGGTCCGCCGGGCGTAGGGGAGTATCACGGGCTCCTGCCACGAGCAGGATGGGAGCGTCGGGGAGGGCGCCGTGCAGGAATTCGAGGCCGCGGCTCAACTGGGTGAGCGCGCCGGCGGGCGGGTGGGGTGTATCGAAGATGTCCCCAGCCAGGACGATCAGATCGGGCCGGAGTCGCACCAGGGCTTCGATCGCGGCGTGAAAGACACGCGCAACGTCCCGTTCCCGCAGGTTGAGGCCCCGTTCCTCCCGCGGAAAAATGCGATGACCCAGGTGAATGTCGGAGAGGTGGGCCAGAATCACGTACTCAGACGCCTCCGGGCGTCGCTTCCAGGGTGCCCTCGGAGGCCCGGTCGGAACGCCACAGGAGCTCGAACCCGTCGAGCCGGACGGGTGGATCCGGATCGATCGGGCCGAGCACCAGCAGGGCATCCTCCCCGGCACTGTAGAGGTACTGTGGGGCAAAGCGCGCCGCCGACTCGTCGAGAAGCGCCTTCAGGGGCGGGTCATCCGGGACTTCGGGTGAGAGGAGGCCTTCTCGGGCCTGGCGGCCCCTGATCGGGAACCCGTACGCAACCACCACTCCATCCGCACCGAGCAAGGTGTCGAACCACGGCAGCAAATCGCGAAGCGCAACGGGAATGGGATTACCTCCTGCGAGAAACGATCCCGATACCACGATGGCGTCCACCTCTCCGAGGAGCTCCACCAGCCGCCAATCCGGCGGTCCATGATGGATCTCGATCCGATCGGATTCGGAGACGGCGAAGTGCGAATATGCCAGGTCGGTGAGGGTCTGGTTCTCTTCCAGGACGACGATCCGGGCGTCCGGGTGGTACCTTCGAAGCAGGCACGGCACCGTCATGGCGCCGCCGCCCACGAAAAGCACCGTTCGTGGATCGCGAAGCCCCGGAAGGAGGTGCTGGAGGGCAACCTCCGCGGGTATGCGCGGATCTCCCTGCTCGGTCTCGAGCCCCCGGAGCCGATCATTCTCCTGAAGGGCCCTGAGCACACTCCGCGGCCTGCCGCGCACCCAGTGGTCGACCCTGAGCTCTCCGCGATCCGAGGCTCTGCGCTCGACATTCCGCACCAAGATCACCTGATCGAGGATCCATCCATGCACGAGGGCCCCGGCCGAGAGGAGAACCACGCAGACGAGGAGGAGGTGGGGCGCGGAAAACCGGGGGAAGAGCACGAAGCCGGCGAGCATGAATCCGGCCGCCGTGCCGAGGATCGCAGCCACCCCGGGGGAGAGCCGGGACACTCCAGGAGGAGGGTGAAGGACGGAGCCGGCACGGGTCATGGCGCCGAGCAGCGAGCCGCCGAAGAAGAGTGGAAGGCCGGCCAGGAGCGCCAAGCCCATTGCCTGAGACCAGGGCCGCACCCCGAATGCTCCGAAGTATTCCCAGGCTCCGGAGAAGACGACCGCGGCGGTGAAGGAGACGAGCGTGAGGAGCCAGCGCCGACGCACCCCCTCGACGGATGCATCCGGATGGATTCCGCGTCCGGTCCACATCCCGAAGGCGAGGGCACCCGCCAGTGTTGCGAGAATGACGGAGAGCGCTTCGATGAACCCGACTCCGCCGTAGAGGAGCAGCCCCACCGCCACCTTGCTCGCCACAGCCAGACACGCGCCCAGGATGAACGGCGGGACGAGGAAGATGCGGCGCCAACGCTCGGTCACCATACCGGACGCTGGAACGAGCCCTTGAAGAACACGAGCGGCGCCCCTTCCCGAGCCCCACAGTCCTGAACCTCTCCGATTACGATCGTATGGTCTCCTGCAGTCATGCACTTCCATACCCGGCAATCCAACCACGCCAGGGCGCCCTCCAGGATGGGACTCCCCGTGGTCCCCGTTTCATACCGGAGCCCGGGGAATCGCTCCTCCTGGCTTTTCCCAGCGAAGCGCCGTGCCATGCCCTCATGTTCCGTGCCAAGGACGCTCACAGCGAACGCCCCGGCATCCATGATGAGGTCGTGCGAAGACGATTCCTGATCGACACAGACGAGTACCATGGGCGGCACCAGCGAGACCGATGCGACGGAATTTGCGGTCATCCCGCAAGGGTTTCCTGCCGGATCGACGGCCGCGACGACGGTCACCCCGGTAGCGAATCGGGCCATGGCGTCCCGGAAGCTCCTTTCGTTCAACGTCACGTCCCCTCCTGGCCGGAGCGTCACTTTACTTTGGGAGCATCTCGGCCGTAGCTTTGAACGTTCCTGCCAGGGGTAGCCGGGGGTCCTCTGGAGAAGATGAACCCGCCCATCCACGTCCCGGAAAAGCCCATGCGTCACAAGGTCTTTGCCCTCGTCCATACCGTGCTGATTCTAACGGCCCTCTCCGCATGCGACAACGTGGAATGGGGAGGCGTCGACCTCGCGATGGAGGCATCCAGCGACCCTTCCCGCTGGAACGTGGCGGGGGACTCGGAAACGACCGAGGAGTTCATGGAGCCCCTGGAGCTGGGCCCGGTTCTCTACATGGTCGACCGGCGAAGCGAGGAAGCCGTCGCGCTTCCCATCGCGGAGCTCTCGAACGGCGAATACCGTCCGCTTCCCAGCGAAGGGGAGGTTCGGGACTTCGAGGAGCGTTTCATCCACCAAACCCTTGCCCCAGGGGATGAGTTGGTCCTCTTTCATCAGGGGCGTCGCGCCGGGACCTTTCTGACCGATACAGCCCGGGAGCCCGACGGTTCCTACTGCCGGGCTCGGCCTCGGGTCCAGGGAGACCTCGAGCTCCGCGAGGGCGCGGCGAGCGCCCAGCTCTTCCTCGCTTTGGCAAAGGGCGACCATCCCCCCTTCCACCATGCCCCGTACGGCCCAATGACCGTGTCGGAGGAGGACGATTCGCTCGCCGACGCACTGGCGACACGTCTGCTCACCCGGGTGGAAGCCCCGTGGCCTCCGTCCGTTCCCGAGATCCGGCGCAACGTGCAGGTGCTTCCGCTCGGGCAGCCGGAGCGGAACGCGATCGCGGGCTCCTTCATCTACGATGACGTTCTCGAGGTGGGCGCGGCACCGAGTCTCGCCTACTCCCTTTTCTTCCTCGCGGCGGAGGGCGCGGAGGAGGTAGGATACGAGACCCTCTGGTACTGGTACCAGCGGCAGGCCGACGGGGGAAAGGCCTGGCCGAGCCTCGTCGGATCCATTGCGTGGAGTCCGGAAGGCGAAGCCGAGGACGCGGTCCTCGAGGTCTTCGGAGAGGACACTTCCTGGTTTGCGGTCGTGGGGACGAGGGATGGCACCTGGGACCTCCTCTTCCAGGATCCATGCGCTGCGTACACGTCGATCGGGCGGACGGGCACCGGACCTTGATGGCCCGGCACTCCGCCTGGGCCCCCATCTTCGCAGCCCTCCTTTCGATCGTTCTCCTCTCCTGCACCGAGCACGAGCCCGAACAGCCCCGGGACCCGGTGGACGAGCCATCCGGGCAAGCGATCCGCCTCACCGACGATGCCGGAGCCCTCCATGAGCTCCCGCAACCTCCCGCACGAATCGTCTCTCTCGTGCCGGCAGCAACGGAGATCATCATCGCGCTCGGAGAGGAAGACCGGCTTGTCGCTCGTACGGACTTCGACACGACCTCGGTCCTGCACGCGCTTCCCTCCGTGGGCGGGGGGCTCGAACCCAACATAGAGCGCCTCCTCTCCCTCGCTCCCGCTCTCGTGATCCGCTTCGATGCGCGATCGGACCCCACGACGCCGGAACGTCTCGACCGGGCGGGAATTCCTCATTTCGCGGTCGGCCCCGAACGGATCGAGGACATCCGTCGGACCGTTCGCAACCTCGGTACCCTGGTGGGCCGCAAGGAGCTTTCCGAGGAACAGATCCGGAACATGGACCGCGAACTTTCGGACGTTCGTGCCGCGGTCGCGGGACGACCCCCTCGCCGGGTCGCCTACCTTCTCGGAGGAAGCCCACCTTGGGTGGCCGGGAGCGGGACGTTCGTGGACGAGATCCTCACCGCGGCGGGAGGGGAAAACGTATTCGATGATCTTCCCGCCCGCTATGCCGAGGTGAGCCTGGAGACCCTGGTGAGTCGGGACATCGAAATTATCCTGGTCGTAGAAGGCGAGCCCCTTCCGTCGGGCATCGCGCTGGACCGGGTGGAGAGGGTCTCCACCCTCACCCGGTCGCCGGGGCTCCGATTAGCGGAGGCAGCGCGCGAGTTGGCCCGGCTGCTGCACCCGACCGCGTTGCCGTGAGTCGCACCGGTTTCGGGACTCTTCTTGCAGTGCTCGTCGTCCTCGCCGTGCTTCTCGCCGTCGGCTTCGGTACCGTATCGATTCCACCCAGGGAGGTGGCCGACGCGCTGTTCGGCCGAGGCGACTCGACGACACGCTACATCATCATGGAGCTCCGCCTCCCGCGAGCGATCCTCGCCGTGCTGGTGGGTGGGGGTCTGGCCCTCGCAGGCGCCGTGTTCCAGGCTCTCCTCCGCAACCCGCTCGCGGAGCCGTACATCCTCGGGATCTCGGGAGGAGCGGCGGTGGGGGCCGTGCTCGCCATCGCCACCGGAGTGGTGGTGGCGAGCTCCTGGGCGCTTCCCGTCGCCGCCTTCGCAGGAGCGCTTGCGGCGATCGCACTGGTATTCGGCGTCGCAGCCTCTGCCGACCGGAGGATGGACGTTCGCGTTCTCCTCCTGGCGGGGGTCGTAGTGGGGGCGTTCTTCTCGGCGTGCATCGCCCTGATCCTGGCGGTCTCCGACGCACCGACGGTCCGGACCGCGATCCTCTGGATGATGGGGAGCCTTTCCGGAGCGGACTGGAACGCGGTCATGGTCGCGGCTCTCTATACCCTTCCCGCCGCACTCGTGCTGCTCGGACTCGCTCGCGCCCTCAACCTCATGGCCATCGGAGAAGAGACCGCGAGTTACCTGGGAACGGATGTCGAAAAGGTGAAGCGGACCGCTTTCGGCGTCGCCTCTCTCGTGGCCGCATCCGGGGTAGCGGTAGCGGGGGTGATCGGGTTCGTCGGACTCATCGTGCCCCACGGCATCCGACTCCTCGTGGGGTCGGATCACAGGGCGCTCCTCCCTCTTTCCTTTCTGGGGGGCGCCGCCTTTCTGACGTCGGCCGACCTGCTGGCACGCACTGTTCTGTCCCCTTCGGAAATCCCCATCGGGGTCGTGACTGCGTTCGTCGGCGTTCCCATCTTTCTGGTGCTCCTTCGGCGGAGCCTTCAGGGATGAGATTTGCGACCCAGGGGCTCACCGTGGCGTACCGAGACGCTGCGCGTCCAGCACTCGACGATGTGACCATGGACGTCCCGGCCGGCCTCCTCTACGCCGTCCTCGGGCCCAATGGCTCGGGGAAATCGACGCTCATGCGAGCGCTCCTCGGCTTCCTGCAGCTGCGAGCGGGCGAGGTACGCATCGGTGGGCTCCCTGTCCAATCCTGGACGCGAAGAGGGCTGGCCAGACGGGTCGGCGCAGTAACCCAGTTCGAGGAGATGCCCTTCCCCCTCACCGTCCGAGAGCTCGTGGCGATGGGACGATATCCGCACCTCGGTCCCATGAGATCCGAAGGTCCGGCGGACAGGGCCGCCATTTCACGCGCGCTGGAGGAGTGTGACGTCACGGCCCTCTCCAACCGTCCAGCGAATGAGCTTTCGGGCGGAGAGCTCCAGCGGGTCAGGATCGCCAGGGCTCTCGCGCAGGAGCCGGACGCCCTCGTTCTGGACGAGCCGACAGCGAGCCTCGACATCCGTCACGAGATGGCGATCTTCCAGCTGCTTCACCACTCCGCGGACCGGGGCCGGACCGTACTCCTGGTAACGCACAACCTCAATTTCGCAGCACGGTTCGCGGACCGGATCCTTCTGCTCGACCAGGGCCGAGTGGCAATGGAAGGCGTGCCCGGGGAGGTGCTTCGGAAAGAGATCGTGGAGGACGTCTACGGCTGGCCCGTGAAGGTGAGGCACGACGACCTGACCGGGGCGCTCCAGGTCACTCCGCTCTCCCGCCCGGAACCCGGTCCAGGAAATCGATGAGCTGGGGCGATGCGCTGGGAGAGGTCGACCAGCCTCACCACTCCGTTCCGGCCTCGGTTTCCTCCAGAAGCCTCAGGTAGCTCGAATACCGGTCCCGAGGGAGCGCCTCTTCGTTCACGGCCGCCTTCACGGCGCAGTCCGGCTCCGCTCGGTGGAGGCATCCGCGGAACCGGCATTCGCCGGTTCGTCCGCGAAGCTCGGGGAAATACTGATCGAGATCCTCCGGAGCCACGCCCCAGAGGCCGGCGTCGCTGAACCCCGGCGTATCCACCACATCGGCCCCGAAGGACAGGGAGATGATGCGCGAGCGAACCGTCGTGTGGCGTCCTCGCTGAACCTTCCGACTCAATTCTCCCACCCGAAGGTCCAGACCGGGATCGAGCGCATTCAACAGGCTCGTCTTCCCCACGCCGGACGGGCCGATGAGGACGGACGTTCGGTCCCGTAGGAGCTCCTCGAGCGCCGGGAGACCGTGGCCTTCCTTCGCGGAGACCAGAAGCAGAGGGTAGCCCGTGCCGCGATACCGCTCGCGCAGGGCCTCGAGCTCGGCGGGGCCCACGAGCTCCGACTTGTTCACGATGAGTGCGACTTCGAGCCCCGTCGACTCCCCCACGACCAGAAACCGGTCCACGACATCCAGACCGATCCGAGGCTCCCGAATCGACGCCACCACCAGGATTTGATCCACGTTCGCGGCGACGACCTTCGGCTGCCGTCCGACGGGGCCCCGCCGTTTCAGTTCACTCCTCCGCGGCAGGACCTCCTCCACGGTTGCCGTCTCGGCTTCGATGTCCACCCGCACCCGATCACCAACCACCAGCCGGGTGCCCGGGCGCTTCGTTTCCCTCTTGAGGCGGCCCCGCAGAGAGGCAGCCACGACTTGGCCATCCTCCAGCTGAACGCGGTACACCCCTCCTACCGCCCCCACCACCCGTCCGGTTGCATTCATGGTGAACGCACTGGGGCCCCGTTCCTCCATCGCGGAGGAACGGGGCCCCAAAGGTGACCTGACCCGGGCGCGCTCAAGAAGCCGTCAGGCTGCAAACGACTCCAGGGCACTGCCCTTGTTCCCCTCACGGAGTCGACGGAGGGCCCGATCCCGGAGCTGGCGAATCCGTTCCCGGGTGACGCCGAGCATGTTCCCGATCTCCTCGAGCGTGTGCTCCCTTTCACCCTCCAACCCGAAATACAGCGTGAGCACCTTGGCGTCCCGCGGCTCGAGGGTCTCGAGCGCGCTGCGGACCGACTCGCTCAGGAGGTTGGCCTCCACGTCCTGCTCCGGCTCGGCGGCCTCCTCGTTGATGAACCGCTCCACGAGCTGCGAATCCTCACTGTCCCCGATCGGAGCATCGAGGCGGATCTCCGCTGCGTTCAGCGTCTGGAGTGACTCGATCAACTCAGGCGTCAGATCCGTCGCCTGACTCAGCTCCTCGGGGCTCGGCTCCCTGCCGAGATCCTGCTTCAAACGCTCCTTCTCGCGGAAGATACGCGCGAGGTCGGAGGCCCGGTTCAGCGGCACTCGAACCGACCGGCCGTGATTCGCGAGGGAGGCGAGAATCGCCTGGCGAATCCACCAGACCGCGTAGGAGATGAACTTGACGCCTTGCTCCGGATCGAACTTCCGTGCAGCCGTCACGAGCCCGACGTTCCCCTCCTGGATCAGGTCCGTCAGGGAGACGCCGCGATTCTGATACTTCTTCGCCACGCTGATCACGAAGCGGAGGTTCGCACGTGCCAACTCCTGCACGGCATCCTCGTCGCCGAGCTGCGCACGGGCTCCCAGTTCCTTTTCGCGATCCGGACTGATCAACTCGTGCCGGCTCACGTCCCGGAGGTACTGGTCCAGGGCCGACTGCTCCTCGACGGTGCCGTCGAAGCCGGCCATGGGACCCTTCTTCCCGGTCGCTCCTTTCCGCGTCCGACGCGTCTTCGTCGCCGTAGCCATCTTCTTTAACTCTCCTTCGAATCTACCAGGACCGTCCCCTCGAGCGGGACTCGAAGCCTGCTGCTCCGGCCGCTGTCGGCGTCTATGCGAAACCCTTTTTCAGGCTCGTTCTCCCCTTCCTACTCCGCTCTTCCGTGGAAGGTCCACATGAGATCCACAGCCCTTTAATTTAGGCTTTCGGGGAGATTCTGTCCAGTGATCGCAGCGCCGTCGGCGAGATCGAGCGCGGGTCGTGAAGCAGGATGTCGGGACCGGCGCACGGCTCCCAGGTGGTGGCGAATACCGCCCCCAAACCTCTGGAGTCACGGATCGTAAACCTTCTCCAAGGAGGAGTTCCCCGAATTCGGCGCATGCCATCGGCGAGTGCGACAGACCCTCTCGGCGGGAGCCTTTCGTTGTACGGGATGCCCCCTCAGGAGCGCTCTTCGGTAAATCGCTCCCGCACGATCTCCACCGGAATGCTCCTCCGCTCGAATGTGAATACGCGCAGCACTCGAGTGGTACGGTAGAGTTCCCTCGCTACCCTGGGAAGATCGATCAAACCGGGAAGCCCCGACGGGCCCAGACGCTCGACGCCCCCCCCACGACGCTCCACCAGAAGATCGAGGTCCAGCATCGCCCGCTTCGCCGGATAATCCACGACCACCTCTCCCGGTTCGAGACCCAGCTCCCGAGCGATCTCGTCCTCTTCAGCGCGTTTTCGGACAGGGTCCTCGATGACCCATGATGCAACGACCCGATCGTCGAGCTCGGCTGCGGTGAGTTCGGCTGCCCGCTTCGGAAGCCGGCGGTTCCGCAGCGCCGGAAGCCACCGCCGAACGAGTCGCCGTCCGACCTCCTCCTTCGATCTTTCCGCCCGCTTCCGAATCTCATAGACCAATTCCTCATCCGTCGGACCCACGAGCTCATCGGTCGCAAGGAGGCCGCAGCGGACCGTTTCCTCGACGATCCGCTTGTACAGCGCCGTCGCGGCGCGGACCGCATGGTGCCAGTAGACGTTCCGGAACATCTGGTACTTCGCGAAGAGGAGCGACTCCAGGCTGCTCACGGCCTTCTCCTGGATGCCGACCTCGTACCTGCCGCTCTCCGGGTCCCGAAGGAGAATGAACCCTTGCAAAAGTCGGTCCACGTCCACTTCCCCGTACGGCACGCCGCAGAAGCGGGCGTCGCGGCGAAGATACTCCATCTTGTCCAGATCGAGACTGCCGCTCACCATGCCCCGCAGCGGGACATCGCTGTGTCCCCGAATCATGTCGTAGATCCGTTCGGCGGCTCCGTCTCCGAGGGGCCGGAGGGCCTCTCGAAGCTCAGGGGACTCGAAGAACCGGACGCTCATCTTCTCGTGGTCGCCGGGTATGCGGCTCTCCTCCAGCTCCTCGAGGGCATGGGAGAACGCGTAGTGGCCGATGTCGTGAAGTAGCGCCGCGTAGGGGACCAGCTCCTCGGCATGCCACGCCACGTCGTCGACGCCCCCCCGTTCCCTCAGAAGCCGGAGCGCCGTCACCGTGAGATGGTAGACCCCGAGCGCATGATCGAACCGCGTGTGGGTGGCCCCCGGATAGACCAGGTGCGCATGCCCGAGCTGCCGGATGTAGCGGAGCCGTTGAAAGGCGGCCGTGTCGATGATCCGGGCCGCGGTGGGATCGATCCGGATCGTGTTCCAGAGCGGATCCCGCACGATGCGGAAACGCTGGGGCGGACGCTCGGCAGAAGACATGGCGGGAGACTAGCGGGAGAATCAGGCACGAGCAATGGAGCGATGAGACGCCCTGGCGCGGAGCAGCCGGACCGCCCTACCTTGGGCACGACCCCGAATGAACACCGAACACCTCGCCGTTTACCTCCAAAGCTTTCCCTCATGGCTGTGAACGAGGCTCCACCGACACGTTCCGCGTCCGAGCCGCTCCGGGAGCGCCCTCGGATCCGACAGCTCCGCGAACGGATCCGCAGGGAAGCGGAGGACCGGCCGGGCATCTACCGCATGATGGGGCACCACGGAGAGACGCTCTACGTGGGAAGATCGAAGCGGATCCGGAGGCGACTGCTCTCCCACCTCCGGAGCAGGGAGGGGAAGTCTGCGGAGTTGCTGCGTTCGACCCGGAGCATTGGATGGGAGCATCTCCCCGATGAGTTCGGCACCGTGCTGCGAGAGGTCCATCTCATCCGTGCATACCGGCCGCGCTTCAACGTCCAACACAAGCACCAGCGGCGCCCCTTCTTCCTGAAGCTCACACGTGAGCCCGCGCCGCGCCTCCTTCTCGTGCGCGAACCCCGTCGCGATGCCGCCCAGTACTTCGGCCCCTTCCCCATGCGATCGTCCATCGCACGCTCGGTCCGGGATCTGGCGCACTCAGCCGGCCTGCGCGACTGTCCAGCCCGCACCCCGATCCACTTCGCGGACCAACTCGAGTTGGTCGCCGCGCTGAGGAGCCCGCTCTGCATCCGGGGAGAGACAGGCACGTGCCCCGCTCCTTGCGCGGCCCTCTGCACCGCCTCGGAATACGACACCCGAGTGGAGACGGTTCGGGCCTTCCTCACTGCGGACGGGCGGCAGCCCCTCGAGGAGGTGCGGCGGAAGATGGATGCGGCTGCCGGCTGCCGTAAGTTCGAGCTCGCAGCCTTCCTGCGGAACCGCCTGGAGCGGCTGAAGCGACTGCAGGAGGAGCTCGTGGCCTTCCGCGGCGAGGTCGACGCCCTCTCCGTCCTGTACCGCCCCGAAGGATCGGGTGGCGATCGTCGCCTCTACTTCCTACGAAAGGGACGCCTCATGGCGAGCATCCCCGCCCCATCCGACGAGCGGGAGGTGCAAGCGGCACGAACCCAAATCGCCCGGTGCCTGTCGGAGCCGGCTCCGACGCCCGCGGACCTCGGGACCGACGGGGCAGTCGAGGTTCTGCTCGTCGCGAGTTGGTTCAGGAACCGCCCGGAGGAGCGGGCACGGACGATCGATCCCGAAGCCTGGCTGAGGGCATCGAAGGGCCATTCCGCGGATCCGGGGTAGAATCTACGACGTTCCCCTGCCCAACTCGACGATGCGCTCGAACTCCTCCGGTCGGACCGGCTGGACGGAAAGGCGCATCCGATTGAGGAGCACCATGTCCTCGAGCTCCTCCAGCTCACGCAGTGCCTGAAGGGTTACCACGGCGGGAAACCGCTCCACGAACTCCACGTCCACCATGTGCCACCGGGGGGCGTCCGGATTCGACTTCGGGTCGAAGTAGGGGTGGTCCCGGTCGAAGGCCGTGAAGTCCGGATAGGCTTCCCTGCTTACGCGAGCGATACCGGCGACGCCGGGGGGCGTGGTGCTGCTATGGTAGAAGAGTACGAGATCCCCCTTCCGCATCTCATCCCGCATGGTGTTCCGGGCCTCGTAGTTCCGCACTCCGGTCCACGGTGCCTCGCCGTCTCGCTCCAGGTCCTCGATCGAGTACACCTTCGGCTCGCTCTTCATCAACCAGTGCCCCTTCGCCATTCCTCACTCCTTCCGCACCCGTCCCCACGATCGTTCGCGCACGAGCAGGATGCTCGACCCCGCGTCGGCGCAACTCATCCAAATCGGAAGCCTCGAGCCTTCCGAATCCGGCTCCTCCTCACCCGGTGGGTCGGGGGCCGGCCTTTCGCACCTCCTCGGACACCTCCGCTGCGTACTTCTCGAAGTTCTCCGTGAACATCCCTGCGAGCTTCGACGCCTGCGCGTCGTACTCCGACGGGTCACCCCACGTGTCACGGGGTCGCAGCACTCGGTCCGGCACCCCTGGCACCGCGACGGGGACGTGCAGGCCGAACACCGAATCCGTCTCCGTTTCGACACCGTCCAACGCCCCGCTCAACGCCGTGCGCACCATCGTCCGGGTATGCGCGAGGTCCATCCTCTTTCCGACTCCGTAGCCACCTCCCGTCCACCCGGTGTTCACGAGCCACACGCCCGCTCCACCTTCCCGGAGCCGCTTTCCGAGCATTTCGGCATACACGGATGGATGGCGGGGAAGGAACGGAGCACCGAAGCACGCGCTGAACGCCGCTTTCGGTTCCGTCACCCCCCGTTCCGTACCGGCGACCTTGGCGGTGTAACCGGAGAGGAAATGGTACATCGCCTGCTCGGGCGTCAGGCGGGAGATCGGAGGGAGAACCCCGAACGCGTCCGCGGTCAGGAAGACGACGTTCTGCGGGTGCCCTGCCCGTCCGGGGATCACCGCATTCGGAATGTACTCGATGGGATACGAGGCCCTGGTGTTTTCCGTGATGTCGTCGGCGTCGTAGTCCACCTCCCGCGTTCTCGGGTCGAGCACCACGTTCTCGAGAATCGTTCCGAACATCCGGGTGGCCCTGTAGATCTCCGGCTCGCCGCCTTCCGAGAGGCGGATCGCCTTGGCGTAACAGCCCCCTTCGAAGTTGAAGATCCCGTCTTCGGACCAGCCATGCTCGTCATCCCCGATGAGGCCCCTCTCCGGATCGGCGGAAAGCGTGGTCTTGCCCGTTCCGGAGAGGCCGAAGAAGAGCGCCACATCGCCCTCGTCCCCGATGTTCGCCGAACAGTGCATGGGAAGCACCCCCTGCTCGGGAAGGAGGTGGTTCAGGACGGAAAAGATCGACTTCTTGATCTCCCCCGCGTACCGCGTGCCGCCGATCAGCACGGTGCGCTCGCTGAAGCTTACGACGACGAACGCGCCGGACCGGGTCCCGTGCCGCTCCGGATCCGCCGAGAGCTCCGGCGCGTGGAGCACGGTGAAGTCCGGCTCCATGTCTTTCAACTCCTCCGGTCCCGGCCGAAGGAACATGTTGTACGCAAAGAGCGAGTGCCACGCAGTCGAGGTCACGACACGGACGTTGATCCCCGCGTTGGGGTCCGCACCGGCCCTCACATCTCGAACGAAGAGGTCCCGTCCATTGAGATGTTGGACCACGTGCGCGCGCAGCCGCTTGAAGTGCTCCTCGTCGATTTCCCGGTTCACGGCGCCCCAGTCGATCGAGCCCTCCGTGCTCGGCTCTCTGACCGTGAACTTGTCGTTCGGGGAGCGCCCGGTATGGGGAGCCGTGATCGCGGTGAACCCGCCGAGATGGGCGATCTTCCCCTCTCCTCGAGCGAGGGCCGCCTCGTAGAGCTCCGGTGGTGACAGATTCCAATGCACCCGCCCGCCGGGATTGATCCCATGGGCCTCGAGACCTGCTCGGCTCGCGACACCGAAGGTCGTCAGTTTACCGTCGACTGTCTCCATACCTCTTGCTCCCGTTCGAGACTACCGTGCTTCATCGTGCGGAGCCCGTTCTTCACGAGCTCATGCGCTGAGGACTCCCCCCCTAAGTGTGCAGAGAACGACCCTGCGCGTCCACTGAGGCCAGGGTCACGAGATGAACTACATCGAGCGTTGTGCCCCCTCGCTGAAGGATGTGCACCGGGTGATCCATTCCCAGCAGGATGGGGCCGATCACCTCTGCACCGCCGAGCTGGGAGAGGAGCTTGTACGAGGCATTTGCGGACGCGAGGTTCGGAAAGATGAGCACGTTTGCCGGCGACTTGAGATCACTGAACGGATACGCTTCGGCCCGAACGGCTTCACTGACCGCCGTGTCTGCCTGCATCTCCCCGTCCACCTCGAGATCCGGGGCGCGTTCCTTCACCTTGGCCACCGCGTCCTGCACCTTCTTCGATGCCGGGTGCCGCGCCGAGCCGAAGTTGGAGAAGGACAGCATGGCGATGCGTGGCTCGATCCCCAGCCCTTGCACGAACTCGGCGGAGAGGAGGGCCACCTCCGCAAGCGTCGTGGCGTCCGGGTCGATGTTCACCGTGGTGTCGGCGAAGAAGAGGAGCTCGCGGTTGGGGAGAGCCACCATGTAGAGGCCGGCGACCCGCTCCGCGCCCGGCGCCCGTCCCACCACCTCCAGCGACGGCCGCAGGACCTCCGGGTAGTTCGAGTCGATTCCGGCCACGAGGGCCTCCGCGTCTCCCTCCCGCAGCATCATCCCTGCGAAGTAGATGGGTTTGTACATGTTCGACCGGGCTTCGGCCAGAGTCAGCCCCTTTCGCTTTCGGCGATCGAAGAGGTCCTTGGCGTACTGATAGCGTGTCTCATCCACGTCCGCGGGGTGGATCGTCTCGACCCCCGTCAAATCGACCCCCAACGCCTCGGCCCGTGCCTCGATCCGCGGTGCCTTGCCCAGGAGGATGGGGCGGGCCACTCCTTCGGCCACGATCTGGCTCGCCGCCCGGATCACCCGGTCGTCGTACCCGTCCACCAGAACGACCTTCCTCGGATCGGTCCGGGCGCGGTTGACGATCCAGCGCATGACCTCGCGGGCCGGCCCCAGACTCGCGATGAGCCGATCGCGGTACTCGTCCAGATCCAGTTCCACACGGGCGACACCGGTTTCCATCGCAGCCTGGGCGACGGCCGGAGCCACGTGAAAAAGCACCCTGGGATCGAAGGGCTTGGGAATGATGTACTCTGGACCGAACTGGAACGTCTCCCCGGCATACGCCACCTGGACCGATTCGGGAACCTCGGCCCGGGCGAGCTCTGCCAGCGCTCGTGTCGCTGCGAGCATCATCTCCGGGTTGATCGCCTTGGCGCGCACGTCCAGGGCTCCACGGAAGATGAAGGGAAAACCGAGCACGTTGTTCACCTGGTTCGGATAATCCGTCCTTCCGGTGGCCATGATGACATCGGACCGGATGGCGCGAACGTCATCGGGGAGGATCTCCGGATCCGGGTTCGCGAGCGCGAAGAGGATCGGATCCTTTGCCATCTTGGCCACGTGTTCCGGATGGATCGTCCCCTTACCGGAAAGCCCGATGCAGACATCCGCCCCATCCATCACATCGTCCAAGGTCCGGAAGGGAGTCTTCTGCGCGAAGCGGGCCTTGTACTCGTTCATCCCCTCTTCGCGACCTTCATGGATCACTCCGGCCCGGTCCACCTGGAAGATTTGTTCCCGGGGGATACCGAGACGGACCAGGTGCTCACCGGTCGCGATCGCCGAAGCCCCGGCACCGATGAAGACGACGCGCACCTCTGCCGGATCCTTTCCGACAAGTTCGAGGGCGTTGAGGAGGCCTGCTCCCGCGATGATCGCGGTGCCGTGCTGGTCATCGTGGAACACGGGGATTTCAAGCCGCTCCTTGAGCGTCTCCTCCACATGGAAGCAGGCAGGCGCACCGATGTCCTCGAGATTGATCCCTCCGACCGTAGGCTCCAGGAGCTCACAGAATCGAATCAGCTCGTCCGGATCCTCGGTCGCCACCTCGATGTCGAAGACATCGATCCCGGCAAAACGTTTGAAGAGAACGCCCTTCCCCTCCATGACCGGCTTGGAGGCAAGGGGACCGATATTCCCCAATCCGAGGACGGCGGTGCCGTTCGACACGACCGCCACCAGGTTCCCCCGCGCCGTATACCGGAAAACCTCCTCTGGATCGCGAGCGATCTCTCGGCACGGATCCGCCACGCCGGGGCTGTAAGCGAGCGAGAGTTCTTCCTGCGTCGCCACCGGCTTGGTCGCGACCACTTCGATCTTTCCAGGACGGCCCTCCGAGTGATAGTCGAGTGCCGCCTGCCGTCGGCTGTCCATGGTCGTGTCCGAAGTTTGAGAGACGAAAGAAAGGCAACCATCGTATCCGGCCAGGCGCACCGGTGTCAACGTCCCACAGCTCCCCGCTCCCGTCACGGGCACCCCCTGTGGAATTCCCCTCTCCCGCGGAGGAACGTAGGTTCAAGCTGTGGGAAAACTCACCCGAGAAGCATCCGCCTCTCCCCGACTCATCCGAGAGTTCGGCCCGCCCCCGGTCCTCGACACGGCCGGAAGGTGTTCGCGCACGGCCGCCTTCCTCCTGCTCCTCTCCCTCCTCACAGCCTCGCCCCTTCAGGGGCGGGAGTGCCCCGAGGGGGAGATCTCCCATGTGTTCGTCGACAACCACTCCATCTTCGATGCGGAGACTCTGCCGGACGACGGACGCGTACGGTGGGCGTATGAGTTGGCCAATCGCGCGCACGTCCGGACGCGTGAGGATTTCATCCGTGGCGAGATCCTGCTCAGCGAAGGAGACTGCTACGAGCCGGAGCTGGGGCGGGAGTCGGCCCGGATCCTGCGGGAGTTCAGGTTCATCGCGAACGCAGACGTCTTCAGTGTGCCGCAACCGGACGGCAGCCTGCACCTCATCGTCGACACCCGGGACGAGTGGACGACGAAGCCGACGGTAGCCCCAGCATACGACGAGGGACTTCGGCTCGAGGGAGCCTCCATCACGGAAGAGAATTTTCTCGGGCGAGGAGTCCTCGTATCGCTCTTCTACAGGGAGCGGCAGGCGATCCGCGACATCGGAGGGCTCGTAGAAGCCCCTCGTCTGTGGGCGCGCCCCGTGGACGCCCGTTTCGAGGTCGTACGAACACGGGTGGGGATGTCCGTCGACCAGCTCCTCATCCAGCCCTTCGTGGCGGAGGAGGCGGACGTGGCGTTCCGACAGCACATCCGGAGGAACAACGACTTCTTCAGATACCAAACCGGAGAGGCAGGAAACCGGGCCCAGGTGATCGTTCCCGTCATGGAGGATCTGGTCGACCTCTCCGCGGCGGCCCGGATCGGCCGACCCGGCGACCTCTTCCTTTTCGGCGGTGGAATATCCTGGGAAGCTCTCCGGCTGAACCGGGGAGCGTGGGAGCCGCAGTTGGTGCCCGAGGGCCAGTTCGAGGCGAGGGAGCCGGCCTCCCCCGAGGTGCGAGAGGAGCTGTCATCGCAACTCAATGAACGGCAGGCCGGACGCCTGAACCTCTTCCTCGGCATCCGACGACTTCAGTTCCAGGAGTGGAGTGGACTCGACGCCATCCGCGGCGTCCAGGACGTGCCCTTCGGGCTGGAAGCCACGCTCACCGGTGGCTATCCCCTTGGGTTCCTGTCCGGCTCGGCGATTCCCACGGACCGGGACCTCTTCCTGCGAGGTGAGGTGTTCTGGGGCGGGACGAGAGGGACGATGCTCATCCATGGCCTCTTTTCGGGTGAGGGTCGGCATGCGCGAGCAGAGCCGTCGCAGCCCGGGGGATGGCGTGATGTGCTGATGGAGGGCGTTGGCCTCGCATACTGGCGGCCGCAGCCGGGGGGGCGTCACCTCCTGGTGGGGAAAGTCGAGGCTTCTGGAGGCTGGAACGCGATGGGTCCGTTCCAGGTCACGCTTGGAGGGGAGGATGGAGTGCGCGGGTTCCGGGACCACCACTTTCCCGGAGCCCGGAGCGTCGTCGTCTCTCTCGAGGACCGAATCCGGGTGAACTCTCCTTTTCCCGATTTCGCCGACCTCGGCCTCACGCTGCTCGCCGACGGCGGGTTCATCCGGGGGCAGAACGTTCCTTTCGGGGGCGACTCCGGTCTGCAGGCCGCTGTGGGAGTGGGGCTCCGCCTGGGCTTTCCGTCAGGCACCTCGAGCGTGATCCGATTCGACCTGGTGGCTCCGGTGACGGGCGACCAACGGTTCGGAAGTCCCACATTCCGGATTTCCTCGAGGGAGATCCTGGGGCTGCTCGCCCCCTTTGGGAGCAGGCAACTGGACCGGAGCCGTCGAGCCGGAGTGGGCACCGATTTCCGGGGGGTCGCGACGGAGCCGTACCGCTGGTGACCGTGCTCGGGGCGCGGCGCCTGGACCCGGAGCGGATGGATGGCGAGTGGACGGACCTCTCCGCTCTGCGTCGAACTCTCGGCCGCGTGGCTCAGGTGAATGCCCGCCTCGGCGGTACCCGCGCACTGCGAAAAGCCCTTCTCTCCGGGTGCCGCGGCGCGTCAGCTCTCCAGGTGCTCGATGTGGGAACAGGTGACGCGTCGATGTGCGTGAAAATGGTCGAGTGGGGTGCAGCGGCTCGGACGCCGGCCTCCGTGGTGGGGGTGGATTCCCACCCTCAAATCACAGAGATCGCCGGGACGAGAGCTCGCTCCCACGAAGCCGTACGCATCGTTCGGGCCGATGGACGGGATCTCCCTTTTCCGGACCGGGCATTCGATGTGACCACCTGCACGCTCACCCTCCACCACCTCGATGAGCGCGGTGCAGCGGCCCTGTTGTCCGAGATGGCGCGTGTTTCTCGACGGATGGTCCTGGTCAACGACCTGGAGCGCTGTCTTCCCAATCTGCTCGGCGCAAAGCTTCTCGCCGCCACCGTGTGGCGGCAGGACCCCGTCGTGCGCCACGACGGCCCCCTTTCCGTTCTTCGCTCGTTCGCTCCGAAGGAGCTCGAGGCGATCGGTCGCAGCGCCGGACTACGTGCGGTCCGGGTCACGAGATACTTCCCCTACCGCCTCATTCTCTCGGGAGAGCCGCCACGGTGATGCGCAATCCGGCAGTGCTCGTCGTCGGAGGGGGGCCGGCAGGAAGCGTGACCGCAGGCCTCCTCTCCCGGAGGGGACATGACGTACTCCTCGTGGACCGTTCCACTTTTCCCCGGCCGAAGCCGTGCGGAGAATGCCTCAACCCCGGAGCCGTGCAGCTACTCCGAGAGCTCGGTCTCCTGGATGCAGTCGAGGCGTTGAGCCCGGCACGCCTCGAAGGGTGGTGGATCCGCACCGGACCGGAGGTGGAGGCGGGAGGAGGATTCGGCGATGGGTCGCGATACGGGCTGGCCCTTCGGCGGAGCGATCTCGACGCGACGCTCCTCCAGTGGGCCCGCGTGGGAGGGACCCAGGTGATCGAGGATTTCCAGGTTACCCGAGTCGACACGGAAGGCGAGGAAAACCGGCCCCGCGTCTCGTTCCGTGACGCAGAAGGACGCAAAGGAGACTGCCGGCCGGCCTACGTCATCGGAGCGGATGGGCTCCGCTCCGTCGTGGCCCGTTCGAGCGGACTCGTGCGTCGGCGGCCAGGGACTCGCAAGCTTTCCCTGACCTGCCACGTCATCGGGGAGGGCCCGGACCCCTCGCGCGGACATCTCTACCTGACCCCCCGCGGTGTGCTGGGAATGGCGCCCCTGTCGTCCGATGGTGGATGTTGGAACCTGTCGGTGGTGGTCGACGCGCGAAAGGAAGGCCGCAGGATCGCCGCCAACCCTGCGGCCTTCCACCGCGAATTCGGCGGATCTGTCGGAGTACCGTGGGTTTCGCCTCCGAAGACGGTAGCCGGTCCCTGGGCGAGCGGACCCTTCGATTGGCCCGTCAGGCAGGCGAACCGAGGACGCATCGTGCTGGTTGGAGATGCGGCGGGGTATTACGATCCGTTGACCGGTCAGGGCATTTACCGTGCCCTCAGATCGGCTGTCATGGCGGAGGAGGCGGTGGACAGAGCTCTTCGATCCGAATTCGACTGGGAACGACACCTCGAGCGCTACGGGAGAGCGTGGGCGCGGGAAACGACCCCGAGCCGCCGGGTCCAGCACGGAATCGAGTACATCGTGCGCCGACAGCGCCTCCTCCGCCCGCTCCTCAAGCGTGCCGGCCGCTCGGAAGGGAGCCTGACCGGGCTACTCCGAGTCACCGGGGACCTTGCCCGCCCGCGCACTCTCCTCCGCCCGGCGGCATGGATGCCGCTCGTCCGTGGTGGGACCACTCGAGGATGATGGGAGCCACTCATGATCACGATTGACGAGGCCGTGGCGACCGCTCCCCCCGACCTCTGCTTCGACGTCGCGGCGGACGTGGAGCGGTGGCCCGAAATCCTTCCCCACTACCGGTGGGTGCGTTTTCACGGAACGGAGGAGCTCGCCCGCGACGTCGTCGAAATGGCGGCCTGGCGGCCATTCGCGGGACCGATCCGTTACCCGACGTGGTGGGTCTCGGAGATGCATTCGGATCCCGACCGAGCCGTGATCTCCTACCGTCATATCGGGGGGATCACCACCGGGATGGACGTCCGATGGGAGATTCACCCCGATCCGGCGGGCACCCGCCTCCGCATCGTCCACGAATGGACCGGACCTCCCTGGCCCCTGATCGGAGCCATCGCAGCGAACCTGGTGATCGGGCCTCACTTCGTGTCGCATATCGCGGGACGGACGCTGGCGGGAGTCGTTCGAGAGGCGGAACGAAAGGCCGCCGAGTGAGCGGGGCAGGCGAAGCT
The DNA here is from genome assembly GCA_007121455.1 of Gemmatimonadota bacterium. GTDB lineage: Bacteria > Gemmatimonadota > Gemmatimonadetes > Longimicrobiales > Gaopeijiaceae > SKKN01. The sequence goes on from SKKN01000035.1 coordinate 75,647, forward strand.
TCCACAGCCAAGCGAACCCAACCGGGGGCTTCCGCGGCGATTACCGGCATCGGAGTCATCACCGGGTCAGGGGTGGGCGTGGGTCCGTTCTGGACGGCGTTGCAGGGCGATCGCTCCCCAACACGCATCATCACCCGATTCGATTCCTCCCCGTTTCGGAGCCGGATTGCGGTCGAGGTCGACGATTTCCAGGCCGAAAGGCTGATGGATGCGTCCAGAGCCCGACGGCTCGATCGATTCGGACAGTTCAGCATCGGCGCCGCGCGGCTGGCACTCGCGGATGCGGACCTCCAACCGGATTTCGTGGAGCCGAACAGGGTCGCCGTTCAATTGGGATCGGCGCTCGGAGGGATCGCGCATGCGGAGGAGCAGGTGTACCGGTTCCACGAGCGCGGACTCCGTGCGGTCGACCCACGGCTCGCCCTCGCGGTATTCGGCGGCGCCGCATCGTGCAATGTGGCGATCGAGTTTGGCTTCACAGGACCGAACTGTACGAATGCCATGAGCTGCGCATCGGGAGCGATCGGTGTCGGAGAGGCGTGGCGACTCATCCGGGAAGGCGTCGTCGATGTGGCGATCGCAGGGGGGGTCGAAGTCCCGCTCGCACCGTTGACCTACGGTGCCTTCGCGAACATCCGCGCGATGAGTACTCGAAACGACGACCCGGAAGCGGCATGCCGGCCGTTCGATCGTGACCGCGACGGCTTCGTGATGGGTGAGGGCGCGGGAATCCTCGTGCTCGAGTCCATCGAGCATGCGTCCGCACGAGGTGCACGGGTGTATGCGACCGTCGAGGGTTATGGACGGTCGAGCGACGCATACCACATGACCGCTCCCCGCCCGGATGCCCTTCAGGCTACCCGTGCCATCCGCGAAGCATTGCAGAGCGCCCGGGTCGAGCCGGGCCAGATCGATTACGTGAACGCGCACGCCTCCTCCACCCCCCTGAACGACGCGACGGAGACCCGGGCCATCCAACTCGCCCTCGGTCCACGAGCGCTCCAGATTCCCGTGTCCGGGACCAAGCCGTTCTACGGACATGTACTGGGGGCTTCCGGCGCGATCGAAGTCGCAGTCTGTGCGCTCGCGCTCCGCCATGGCTGGGTGCCACCGACATTGAACCTCGACGAGCCGGAAGAAGGGCTGGCGCTCGATTACGTCCCGCACCGAGGCCGGCCACGCCCACTTCAAAAGGTGCTCACCAACTCCTTCGGATTTGGCGGCGTGAACGCGAGCCTCGTGTTGGCATGCCACGGAAATGAAGAAGAGCCCGCACCGAATCCAACGCTGCGACGTAATGCATAAACATCCTTCGCAGCCGGGCTCAGCATCGCCCGTGGCACTCTTCCTTTTTGGGAACTCCTTCCCGCAGATCGTGTAGGCGGTCTGACCGCTTCAAGAGGTCGGACCCCCTCCCCGGAAGGGACCCGCGAGGAAGGTTACCCTTTGACTGACTCCCTTCCCGCGTGTACGTTTCATTGGATTTACTTGCGGTGGTCCGGTTCGTCTTCCCGGTACCCGGGTCGCGAGGCCCATGTGCGCAACCTGCCCCTTGTAAAAGCGCCAGTGGCGTTTCCGGCTCTCCTACACTAAAGAACGAGGTCGAGAAAAACGGATGTTTTCCCCTTCTCGTGGGTTGGACTCGTTCGACCAGTATCTGCAGGATGTCGAGAAGTACCCGCTGATTCAGGACCCTGATGAGGAGAGAGCTCTTGCCAGACGGGCGCGCGCGGGAGACAAGGAAGCCGCCGAGCGGCTCGTAACGGCGAACCTCCGCTTTGTGATTTCCTATGTGAAGAAATACCAAGGCCGCGGGTTGGGGCTCGCCGAGCTGGTCTGCATCGGGAATGAAGGCCTGCTGAAGGCCGTGAAGAAGTTCGATCCCGACAAGGGTGTGAAGTTCATCTCCTATGCCGTCTGGTGGATTCGCCAGACCGTGCTCCAGGCCCTCGCAGAGCAGACTCGTTCCGTTCGAATCCCCCTGAACCAGAACTCGAACCTCGCGCGCCTCTCCCGAACGGATACAGCCCTCACCCAACAGCTCGGTCGTCCCCCCACGGACCAGGAGATCGCCGAGGAGATGGAGGAGCCGATCGAGACGATCCGAGCACTGCGGCGGGTGGCGGCAAGCGAGCTCAGCCTCGATGCCCCCATCGATCGGAGTGACCGGGACAGCTCGAGCTTCGGTGAACGGTTTGCCGGGGCTGATTCGGGTGACATCGAGGAAGATGTCGAAGCGGTGGCTCGCCGCGACTTTCTCGAGACGATGTTCGAAAGCTACCTCACCGAGCGGGAAAGGAAGATCCTCTACCTCTATTACGGCTTGGATGATGGAGAGGAGCGGACCCTGGAGGAGATCGGTTCCCTCCTGGGGGTCACCCGTGAACGCATCCGCCAGATCAGAAACCGGGCCTTCGAAAAGCTCCGTGAAAGCCCTCATGGGGAATCTCTCTCGGGTTTCTGGACGCCGAACTGAACCCGGCCGTGATACCGACCGGGCTCGAATGCGGGTCCCTTCCAGCCGGAAGGGACCCGCATTCGTTTCCACTCCGCACGTTCCCCTTCGGCTCAAACCCCCGCCGGCTCCTCGATCTCCTCGACTTCGACCGTCTCACCCGCTGCGGGCGGAGTTAGGAGCAGAAGCTCCCGCACCTGGACTTCCGCGGTCGGAATCGTGACCCCATCCCGCTCGTATGAATCGTACTCCAGCCTTCCCTCGAGGTATACACGATCGCCCTTCCGCACATAGTCTTCCGCGAACTGCGCCGTCCGATTCCACACGGTGACCCGATGCCAGTCGGTCCGTTCGCGAAAGCCCTCTCCCTCATCGGGATACCTATGGTTCGTGGCCAGCGAAAAGTTCGCCACCTTCGTGCCGCTTCGGGTCTCTCGGACCTCCGGGTCGCGTCCGACGTGACCGACGAGAATGACCTTGTTGACCGAACGGCTCATCGTCCTCCTCCTTGGGCTCGCAGTGTTCCGGCCCGGCTCCCCGGCGAGTTCGCGAGAACCGGTATCACCGAACCGGAACGGTAGCCATCCGGAGGGGGCCATCCCATGGGAGAAACGGACGTACGGAGAGGGCGGACCGCTCCTTACCCTCAGCCCTTGCAGTCGTACCAGGATCTCCCCACGCCGACATCGACCTGAAGCGGGACCTTGAGCTCCATCGCTCCTTCCATCCGCTCGACGACGAGCGCCTCGAGTGCGGACACCTCTTCCTCCGGCACCTCGAAGACGAGCTCGTCGTGGACCTGCACGACGAGGCGGGCTCCCCATGCCGACGACCGGAGTGCGTCGTCGATTTCGATCATCGCCTTCTTGATGAGGTCCGCGGCCGTCCCCTGGATCGGCGTGTTCTGAGCTATGCGCTCACCGAATTGCCGCACGTTCCAGTTCTTCGCTTCGATCTCCGGGACATAGCGCCGACGCCCACTGAGCGTCTCCACATACCCCCGCTCACGCGCGAGGCGGATCTGCTCGTCCAGGAACGCTCTCACCCCGGAAAACCGTTCGAAGTACTCCTGAATGAAGGCGCCCGCTTCATCGCGTGACACGCCGAGCTGCCTTCCGAGAGAGAACTCTCCCTGACCGTAGAGCGTGGCGAAGTTGATCGTCTTCGCCCGCGCTCTCATCTCCCCCGACACGTCGTCGATCGGGACGTCGAAGATGACGGCGGCCGTCTGGCGGTGTACATCGATCCCCTCGCGGAACGCCCGTACGAATGCCTCATCCCCCGAAAAGTGGGCGAGGATACGAAGCTCGATCTGCGAGTAGTCCGCCGCCAGGAAGAGATGACCCTGTTCCGGAACGAAGCCTTTCCGGATCTCCCGTCCCACCTCGGTGCGGATGGGAATGTTCTGGAGGTTGGGATCGGAGGAGGAGAGCCGTCCGGTAGCCGCCACCGTCTGGTTGAACGAGGCGTGGATGCGCCCCGTTTCGGGATGGACGAGCCTCGGAAGAGCATCCACGTAGGTCGAGCGCAGCTTCTCGAGCTGGCGGTACTCCAGGAGGTGGTTGGGGATCGAGTGCCCTTCCGCAGCGAGCTCCTCGAGGACCGAAGCATCGGTCGACGGCCCCGTCTTCGTTCGCTTGACGACAGGAAGCTTCAGCTTCTCGAAGAGGATTTCCCTCAATTGGATGTTGGAGTTGAGGTTGAACTCCGCCCCTGCCTCCTTCCAGACCTGCTCCTGGAGGAGCTCGAGCTCACGCCCCAGACGGGCACTCACCTCGCGGAAGAAGGGCGCGTCGATCCGGATGCCGGTCCACTCCATCGCAGCCAGCACCGGCACCAGAGGCATCTCGAGCTCGTCGAAGAGGGTGCGGAGCCGATGCTCCGCGAGTGCAGGTGCGAATCGCTCCTTCAATCGCAGCGCAAGGTCCGCGTCCTCGCAGGCATACCCCACCGCCTCGGCCAGCGGCACGTGGGAGAAGAGCACCTGCTTCTTCCCCTTCCCCGCTACGTCAGCGTACGAGATCGGCGTATACCCGAGAAAGTCCGTGGCGAGGATGTCGAGCGAGTGCTGCCGGCGGCTCGGATCCAGCACGTACGATGCGACCATCGTGTCGAAGTCCACCCCACGCAGCTCCACTCCACAACGGCGCAGCACGAGAAGATCGTACTTCAGATTCTGACCCACCTTCGACACCCGGGGATCCTCCAGCAACTCCACGAGGGGCCGGAGTGCCGCCGAATCGAGCGCCGGGAGATTCTTCGGCGGGTCCTCCTCATCGTACCTCTCGAGCAACGACGCCTCCGGAGGCTCGTGCCCAAAGGGGAGGTACACCGCCTTGCCGGGCTGCCAGGAAAGCGAGATCCCGACGAGCTTCGATCTCATCGGCTCCCGTGCCGTCGTCTCGGTATCCACCGCGACAACGCCGGCCGCGCGGATCTCCGCGACCAGGGAGTCGAGCTCTCCTGGATCGGTGATGGCGTGATACTCGCCCTCTCCTTCACCCCCCACGCCGGCTCCACCCTCATCCCCCGCGAACCGCTCGATCAAGGTACGAAAATCGAGCTCCACGAAGAGCTTGCGGAGTGCGGGGACGTCGGGTTCCCTCACCCTCAGTCGGTCCAGGTCGAGCTCCACCGGGAGATCCGTCTGGATCGTCACCAACTTTCGGGAAAGGCGGATCTGTTCCTGGTTCTCCTCGATGGATCGCCGCTTTCCCTTCCAGGGGATCCGGTCGGGTGCCTCCAGGAGCTCGTCGAGTGAACCAATCTCCTTCAGGAGTCGGCATGCCCACCCCTCTCCGACCCCCGGCGCGCCCGGAATGTTGTCCGAAGCGTCTCCCACCAGGGCAAGGTAGTCCACGACCTGCTCCGGAGGGATGCCCAGTCGTTCCTCCGCATTGGACTCGTCCACCCACGCCGCAGCTACGCCGGTCGGACCGCCTCGACCCGGATTCAGAAGATGGACCCCGGGGCCGACAAGCTGATGGAAGTCCTTGTCTCCCGAGACGATGACAGCCTCGAGCCCCTGGGCCTGGGCCTGTCGTGCGAGTGTTCCGATGACGTCATCCGCCTCATACCCATCGAGCTCCACCACCTCGTCGTGGAATGCCGCGACGAGCTCCCGGATCCTCGGAAGCGACGCCTTGAGCTCCTCCGGCATCTTTTCGCGGGTCGCCTTGTACTCCGGGAATTCCTGCTCGCGGTAACTCGTGCCCGCGTCGAAAACCACGGCGATGTAGTCGGGGGCGTGCGTGTCCCGGATGTCCAGCAAGAAGTTCGCGAAGCCCCAGGCGGCTGAAGTGTTCTCGCCCCGTGAATTCGTGAGAGGTCGATTCACGAACGCGAAAAACGCACGGTAGATGAGGGCGTACGCATCGATCAAGAAGAGTCGCGGTGCGGTCTTTTCAGGCACATCCACGAGGGGCCTCTCGTCCTGGAGCGTGGGGGGTCACGACAAAAGGGGAGCCACCCGCAGGTGGCTCCCCTTGTCGTGCTTCGGTCGATCCGCGTAGCTGCGCCTCAGTCTCCCGCAGGCGTGGCAGCGTGTCCGCCCTCGATCGCATGCAGGGTATCGATCATCTTCTGAGCCGACTCCTCCATGTCGATCACGAGCGAGTCGATCCGGGAGACGAAGTAGTTGTGCGCGATACTCACCGGAATCGCGATCGTCAGTCCCGCTGCGGTGGTGAGCAGGGCCACCTTGATTCCTCCCGCCACCAGGGTCGCCTCCACCTCACCGGCTACCTCGATGGCCTGGAACGCGATGATCATTCCGATCACGGTTCCAAGGAATCCGAGGAGCGGCGCGATGTTCGTGAGGGTCGCGAGCACCACCAAACCCTTCTCCAGTCGGCTGAGCTCGAGCAACCCCTGGTTCTCGATGGCCTTCAGGACGCGGTCCGTCCCTTCGTCCCGCCGCTCGAGTCCCGCCACCAGAATGTTTGCCGCCGGCGAATCGGATTCGCGGCAGACCTCCATCGCGTCGTCGACCCGATGCTCCGACAGGAGCTCGTTCACGTCGCGGAGGATCTTCTTCGTCTTACCGCTCTTCGCGAGCAGATCGAAGAACTTCCAGATGATGACGATGATGGCGACCACGACGCAGGCGGCCAATGGCCACCGCATGAACCCCATCTCGTCCCAGACAAAGTACATCTGCTCCGTAATCGTCATATCCGGAGCGTCGACGCCCGGAATCTGAAGGAGCGTTCCGTACAACTGCATCATTCCCGACAATGGGACCTCCCGCCAAAGAGTTCATGCTACGCGTCAAGGACCCTCGCCTCTCGAGAACCGGCCGAGAAATGAGAGTCGGATTACGAAGGTTGGCAACATGAAACCTGACCGCAAGGGTGTCAAGTTCTCGACCTGGAATCTCCACCAACCTTCAAGCACGCCACCCGGCCGCCATCAAGCTGCGGCTCCAGGGCCGGGACCCTCCACCCACACTCCCCATCCTTCCGGGAATCCGTGCACCGCGGGTGGAAGGGGCACCCTCGAGGCGGCCGGATCGGGCTCGGCGTATCCCCCACGAGAAGGACCTTCCTCCCCCTCGCACCAGCGGTTTCGATCCTGGGGATCGCGGACAAAAGGGCGCGAGTGTACGGGTGCTTCGCCGCTTGGTACACCTGATACGCCTCAGCGACTTCGACGATCCGCCCGAGGTACATCACGGCCACGCGATGACTCGCCTGCTCCACCACCGCGAGGTCATGGGAAATGAGCAGGTACGTGAGTTGGAGTTCCTGTTGAAGGTCGTGGAGGAGGTTCAGGATCTGCGCCTGGACGGAGACGTCGAGGGCGGATACCGGCTCGTCGAGAACGAGGAGCTCCGGCTCCACGGACAGCGCCCGGGCGATCCCGACCCGCTGCCGCTGCCCGCCGCTGAGTTGATGCGGATAACGCCGCCCGTGTTCCGGGAGCAGGCCCACGAGCTCCAAGAGCTCTCCGACCCGTCGGCGACGGGCGCTGCGTCCGGGGTGGAGCCGGTGAACCTGCAGCACTTCAAGGAGGGCGTCGCCGACCCTCATTCTGGGATTGAGAGATCCTTCGGGGTCCTGAAACACCATCTGGGCACGCCGGCGGAAGCGGCGGAGGGCCGAGGCCGACATGTCTGTGACGTCCTCGCCGTCGTAGCGGATTTGTCCACCGGTCGGCTCGACGAGCCTGAGAATCGCCCGAGCGGTCGTCGACTTCCCGCACCCCGATTCGCCGACCAGGCCCAAGGTCTCACCTCGACGGAGGGTGAAGCTGACGCCATCCACGGCCCGAACCGGGTCGGGGCGTCTTTCGAGAAAGCGCCGCCTCGAGCTGAAGTGCTTCCTCAGGTCGCGCACCGCGAGAAGCTCCTCCCGGGCCGGCTCCTCCGCGTCGTGACCAAGGTCCACCGGTCGTTCCGGCACAGGCCTCACGGTCCTTTCCCGACGTCGGGGGTCGGCTCCAGGGGCTCCTCCTCGAGCCAACAGCGGACCGTCCATTCCTCACCATGCGCTCGACCTCCCCGGCGGCGAAGGGAGGGGAGCTCGGCCGAGCACCGACCCCAGGCGTGTGGGCAGCGGGGATGGAAGCGGCATCCGGAGGGCCACCCGGCGGGATCGGGCACTCCACCCACGATCGGGGCGAGGCGCCGCCGCCCGGATCCGATCCGTGGCAGGGATCCAAGAAGGCCACGCGTGTAGGGATGAGCCGGCTGGGAAAAGACGTCCTTCACGCGACCCGTCTCCACGACCTTTCCGGCGTACATGACGACCACGCGGTCACACAGCTCCGCCACGACCGCCAGGTCATGCGTGATCAGGAGGAGACCCATCTTCCGTTCTCTTCGGAGCCCCGAAAGGAGTTCCAGGAGTTGAGCCTGGATCGTGACGTCGAGCGCGGTGGTGGGCTCATCCGCCACGAGCAGGCTCGGCTCACACGAGAGGGCCATGGCGATCATCACGCGCTGGCGCATTCCGCCGGAGAGCTGATGGGGATACTCCCGGTAGCGGGTATCCGGGTCCGGAATCTCCACTTCACGCAGGAGCTGAACGGTTCGCCTCTTCGCCTCGCGAGCACCGAGCCGCCCGTGGAGCCGGACGACCTCCGAGATCTGGCTCCCCACGGTGCGCACCGGGTTCAGGGAGCTCATCGGATCCTGGAAGACCATCGCGACCTCCTTCCCCCGAAACCTGCGCAGCCGCCGCTCCGGAAGACCGACGAGCTCCGTGCCCCGGAGTCGGATGGAGCTGCTCCCGTGGATGTGGCCGGGAGGATCGGGCACCAAGCCCGCGATCGACAACGCCGTGACCGTCTTCCCGCACCCGGATTCGCCCACCAGGCCGACCGCCTCCCCCTCACCGACGTGAAAGGACACCCCATCGACCGCCCGCACTTCCCCCTCCTCCTTCGCGAACCATGTCCTGAGATCCTGAACTTCGAGGAGAGTCATCCCCGTCATCTCCTGAGCCGCGGATCGAGGGCATCCCGGAGCCCATCACCCGCAAGGTTGAACGAGAGGACGACGAGCACGATCGCCAGGCCGGGGAAGGTCGTGACCCACCACGCACCGAGAAGATGGTTCCGCCCGTCCGCCACCATCGTTCCCCACGATGGGGTCGGCGGCTGAATTCCGAGCCCGAGGAATGAGAGCCCGGCTTCCAGAATGATCGTATCGCCAATACCGAGTGTGGCGGCCACGGTCACCGGGGCGAGCGTGTTCGGAATCAGATGGCGGAAGATCAGCCGCGGCGCGCGGAATCCGAGGGCCCTGCCGGCCACCATGAACTCCCGTTCCCGTAAGCTCAACACTTCGCCTCGCACGATCCTCGCCGGGAGCGGCCACTGGGTGAGCCCCAGCAGAACGACCAGGACGAAGAGTGACGGCTCGAACAGGGCGATCACGGTGATCAGGAGGACCAACCTCGGGAAGGAGATCACCATATCCACGAACCGCATGATCGCAGCATCCCACCACCCGCCCAGGAAGCCGGCGACCGCGCCCACGAGCGTGCCGATCGTCATGCTGATCGCCACCGCGATGAAGCCGATCGACAGGGAGACCCTCGCTCCGTAGAGAAGTCGGGAGAACACGTCCCGAGCGAATTGGTCCGTGCCGAGGAGGTGCGCTCCCGAAGGCGCTGACAATCGTCCGACGACGAGGTCTCCCTGGAACGCGGGGTCGAACGGCGCCAGAAAAGGAGCCAGAAGCGCGGCGAGGTAAGAGATCCCCACGGCCCCGAGGCCGATGGAAGCGACACGGTTCCTCCCGAACTCCCGGGCAAAGCGCGCCCAGGACCCATCCGTTCGCGCCACTCCGGAACCCAGAGTCGCGTCCCGGATCGACCAGGTCCAGATCGCCATGAGCCCGCACAGGAGTGTCAGGAGCGCGGCCCGTTCGTCCCACCCTCCACCCGGCGCGGCCACGACCCTCTCCCACCGGATCGAGCCGATTCCCACGAATGATGCCCAGAGGAGGAGGGCAAACCCTCCCACGAGGATCCGCCCCCCAAGGAACTGGGGGAACCCGGGGAGGAGGATAGCGAGGAGGACCCCGCCTCGCTTCGGTCGTCTCGGGGCCGAGGTCGGCGCTCCCACCTCCCGCCCCAACGGGCGGAGCATGGTTTCGGCTCCGGAGGGAGGCGGGCGCTCAACCATGGCGAATTCGTGGATCCACGACCGAGTAGAGGACATCCGCGATGAGGTTTCCCACGACGACCATCACCGCGAAAACCAGCGCCCCGGCCATCACCACCGGATAGTCGCGCTGCCCGATCGCGTCCACGACCAGCTTCCCCATCCCCGGCCACGCGAACACCGTCTCCACGAAGACGGTGCCCGAGAAGAGAAGCGGCAGGTAGAGGCCGAAGACCGTCACCACGGGGATCAGCGCATTCCGCAGGGCGTGACCGGCGATCACCCGCCACTCGGGGAGGCCCTTCGCCCGTGCGGTCCGTATGTAATCCTGATGGATCACTTCGAGCATGCTCGTCCTCGTATACCGAGCAATCCCCCCGGCGAGGACGAGCGCGAGTGAGGTCGCCGGCAGCACCAGGTGCATCGCGCGATCCTTTACCTGCTCCCATGGTGTCATCCACGCATGGTCCACGCTCGTCATTCCGGACGCGGGAAAGTGGACCGGCCATCCCCAGACGTTTCGAGCGTACAGGCTGAACACGAGGATCAGCATGAGCGCGAGCCAGAAGGAGGGGATGGAGTAGAAAAAAAGCGACGCCCCGCTCAGGGACGAGTCGATCCAGGTATTGTGCCGCACGGCCTGTAGCACGCCGATGAGGATTCCGGCCAGAAATGCGAGAGCGAGGGCCGTGCCGGAGAGGAGGAGCGTATTCGGAAGGAGGTCCCGGATCACGTCGCGGACCGGCTGTCCTCGCGCGAGGGAGTGTCCGAAATCTCCCTGCGCCATCGCTCCCATCCAGCGGATGTACCGGACGTGGACAGGGGCATCGAGGCCCATGTTCTGGCGCACCTCCTCGAGCGCCTGGGGAGACACTCCCGGCCCCGCGTACAGGGAGGAGGGATCGCCCGGCGCCAGATTCATCACGAAGAAGACGATGGTGGCGACGCCGAGCACGAGGGGCACGGCACCCCCCACGCGGCGCAGGACGTATCCGATCATCGCCACGTCCGCACGCTCACCGGAGCTTCACGGGGAGCGGGCGACCAGCGGCCTCCCTGTCCTCTCCTCCTCCGGAATCCACCACTGGGAGATCGTTACCCACTCTCCGCGGGCATCCATGTGCACGTCGCGCAGGCGCTCGTTCAGCCCTGCGCCCCGCTCGCGGAAGTAGATATAGGTAAAGGGCTGGAGCTCGAGGATCCGCTGCTGGTACGCTTCCCAGAGCGGCAGCGCATCTTCACGGTCCACGGTGACCTGGAGCTGCTCCAGAAGCCGGTCGACCTCCTCGTCCTCGAGTCCCGCCCAACCATACGGGGCGCTGGAGTTGGAGGAGTGGAACAGGTCGGTGTCATCGACCTTGAACTCCGTCACCCACGCGAGGATGAAGCCGTCGAAGTCCCGCCGTTCCGCATCCGTGATCTCGCTCACGAGAGTCGCCCACTCCATCGCGCGCGGGCGCACCTCGATCCCCACCCGTCGGAGCTGGGACTGCATGATTTCCGCGATCTCCTGCCGCTCCTGGTTCCCTGTGTTATAGCGGACCGAGAGCTCCATGCGCACTCCGTCGGCGTCCTCCCGGATCCCATCTCCGTCGCGGTCGACCCATCCGGCCTCCTCGAGCAGCTCGCGCGCCCGCTCCGGGTCGTACGGTAGAGCGTCGACGGCTTCTTCATCGTACGCCCAATGGAATGGCGGCACGCCCGTGTTCGCGACGCTTCCACTGCCCCCGAGGATCGCCTCCACGATCTGCGCCCGGTTCACGCCGTGTGCGATCGCTCTCCGCACGCGGGGGTCTTCGAGCTGTCGTCGGCGGGAATTCCAGGCGGCGAACACGTAATCGCGGAAGGGGAAGGTGAGCAGGCGGAGATGCTCCGCGTCCTCGATCCGCGGGAACTGATCCGCCGTGGGCTGCAGGTAGAGGTCCACCGATTCCGTCAGAAGGTCGGTCAGCAGCGTCGATGGCTCGGGCACGACGCGGTAGACATAGCGGCCGAGGAAAGGGGGGCCTCCCAGTTCCTCGGGAAAAGCGGGGTTCCTCTCGAATGCCCAGCTCTCATCGGACCGATGCTCGACGAAACGGAACGGACCGTTGCCCACCGAACACCGCTCGCCGAACGGATGTTGGCGGAGCTCTCCCGGAGGGACGTCCTCGAGCAGGTGGCGCGGCATGATTGCGAGGGCCCGCCAGGGATCGAGCGCCTCCGCATGGGGCCGCATCTCCAGCTTGACCGTGAAGGAATCCACTACCTCGATCCCGTCGGGACCGGGAACGTAATGGGCCCAGAACGCGGCGTTCGGGAACCCGGTCTCGGGGTCGGTGGCGCGGCGGTAGGTGAACTCGACGTCGTACGCGGTGGTCTTGTGGCCGTCGTGCCAGAATACATCGTCGCGAAGGTGGAACGTGACCTCCGTTTCCTCCTCGTTCACATCCCACGCCCGAGCCAGGTACGGCTCCGGATCGTACGCTTCGTCAAACCGGATCAACGTCATCTGGTTCACGAAGATCTGATGCTGTGCGGCGCCGTGATCCGCCGAGACGAGGGAGTTCATCCCTCCTGGGATCTCTCCGATACCGCCCACCACAGCGGTACCACCGTACCGGCCATCCGCAGGATCCTCGAAGGAGCCGAGGAACCGGTCCATGTCCCGCATCACCTCCTGGCAGAAGGCGGGAAGTGCCGCGAACGTCCTCTCCCCGCCGTCACCGCATCCGATGAGCGACAGGAGGGGAATCAGGACGATCAGGAAGGTCTTCGGGCGGGAGTCGTTGCTCATACGCGGGCTCGCTTCGTCCGAGGTGCAGCACGGAAGGAGGAGTCGCTACCTCCGCCAGGTCCACTCCGAGGATTCATACAGCTTCCGGAGTTCCTCCGCTACCTCCGACTCCTGTTCCGAGGGCCCGGTCTCAGCCCACGAGCCGCCGAGGACCTCCGTCACCCCGCTCACCAACGCCTCCACGAGGCGGTCTCTGGCCGGCACCTTTCCCAGGACCTCGCTAAGCGTGATGAAGGGTGTCGCCGCGGGAAGTTCGGCCACCGGGAGGCCGGACGGCCCCTCCGGCGACCCTACGCCACCGCCACTCTCCCTCTCGAGCCGGAGAACCCGATCCTGATCCCCCCTCAGCAGGAGGGAGCCGTGCTGGAGCAGGGAGCCTTCGACCCGAGCCTGAGCGCTCCCCACGAGCTTCCGTCCTGCGACGACCACCTCTCCTTCCGCGGGCGCTGCAAAGCAAGCTCCCGCTTCTGGAGGCAGGTTCGGACCCACAGCGCCGCTCATCTCCGCAGGAACGCCGAGCGATCGGAGGCCGGCAACCAGGCCTTCGTTGATCCGTCGGTACGCCTCTCGCAGCCCTCCGTGGGCCCGAAGGGGGAGAACCACCGAATAGGTGAGCTCCTGGTCATGAAGCACGGCGCGCCCTCCCGTCGGGCGCCGGACCAGATCGAACCCGCCCGCGCGGATGTGGGCTTCGTCATAAGCGTCGCGGGCTCTCTGATTCCTTCCGAAGGAAAGGGTCGGCCGACTCCATTCGTACAATCGGAGGACCGCGCCTTCCGGCTGAAGCTCACGCGCAAGAGCGTGATCCAGCGCCATGTTGAGCCCGCCCGGAAGGGGGGGATCGACGACCACTCTCCGGTGCTTCAGAAGAGTTCATCCAGGTCGAGCGTGAGCCTCGCCATCGGTCGCATTCCTCTCTTCGAGGGTGAGGGGATCGCAGTCGGTCAGCCGTGGTGGGGCCGCCTCAGCCTTCCGCGTACGCTTCGAGCGGAGGGCAGGCGCAGACGAGATTCCGGTCGCCATGGGCGTTGTCGACACGGCGGACCGAGGGCCAGAACTTGTTTTCCCGGGTCCAGGAAGCCGGAAATGCCGCCTGCTCCCGGGTGTAGGAACGATCCCAATCCTCCGCCGTGACGAAGGCGACGGTATGCGGTGCGTTCTTCAGCACATTGTCCTCGGCGTCCTGGATCCCCATTTCCACCTGTTGCACCTCGGCCCGAATGGAGATGAGAGCGTCGCAGAACCGATCCAGCTCCGCCTTCGATTCGCTCTCGGTCGGCTCGATCATGATCGTTCCGGGGACCGGCCATGACATCGTGGGAGCATGGTATCCGTAGTCCACCAGGCGTTTGGCCACATCCTCCTCCGTGATCCCCGCCACTTTCCGGAAGGGTCGCAGGTCGAGGATGAATTCATGCGCCACCCTGCCCGTTTCGCCCCGGAAAAGCACATCGAAGTGCTCCTCCAGACGCTTTGCCATGTAGTTCGCATTGAGGATCGCGATCTCGGTGGATCGTCGTAGGCCGTCCCTCCCGAGAAGGGCCATGTACGCCCAGGAGATGACGAGGATGCTCGCGCTTCCCCAGGGCGCCGCGGAGACCGGTCCGATTCCCTTCTCGCCGCCGACGGGGACGAGCGGGTGAGTCGGCATGTACGGGGCAAGATGGGCTGCCGCACAGATCGGCCCCATGCCCGGACCTCCACCACCATGTGGAATGGCGAACGTCTTGTGAAGATTGATATGGCAGACGTCCGCGCCGTACTCGCCCGGCCGGCAGAGCCCCACCTGGGCGTTCAGATTCGCGCCGTCCAGGTAGACCTGACCTCCGTGATCGTGGACGACCTGGCACACGTCTCGGATTTGATGCTCGAAGACGCCGTGCGTGGAGGGATAGGTGACCATGATCGCGGCGAGGCGGTCCGAATGCTCCGCGGCCTTCGTCCGCAGGTCGTCGAGGTCGATGTTTCCATCCTCGTCGCACCCGATCACCACGACCTTCATCCCGGCCATCACCGCCGAAGCGGGATTCGTCCCGTGAGCGGACGAAGGAATCAGGCAGACGTCCCGGTGCTGCTCCCCACGATCCTCGTGGTACGCCCGGATGACGAGAAGCCCGGAATACTCTCCCTGCGCGCCCGAGTTCGGCTGGAGAGAGACCGCCCGAAGCCCCGTGATTTCCCCGAGCCACCGCTCCAGGTCCGTGATGATGCGAGCGTACCCGCCCGCCTGATCCGGGGGAGCGAAGGGATGGAGGTCCGATAGCTCGGGCCATGTGAGCGGGGTCATCTGTGTGGTGGCGTTCAGCTTCATCGTGCACGACCCGAGCGGGATCATGCTGGCGGTGAGGGAGAGGTCCCGGGCCTCGAGCCGACGAAGATACCGGAGCATCTCCGTTTCGGAGTGGTACCGATTGAAGACCGGGTGCTCGAGGAAGCCACTCTCCCTCCTCAGGGCGGAGGGAAGCCGATCGGTCGTTTCCCGGGCCGCGATCTCCAGGGCGCCCAGGGAAGGGGCACCGGTCCCAAAGACCCCGAGGAGGCGGTCGACCTCGTCGGGTGTCGACTTCTCGTCGAGCGCCACACCGACGGTCCCATCCGGGAAGGACCTCAGGTTGTATCCGGCCTCCCGCGCCCGGGACAGCACCTCATCCGCGGTGTGCCCCGATAGACGAACCCGAAGGGTGTCGAAGAAGTGGGAGTGCACGAGCTCGTGACCCGACTCCTCGAGACCGCGCGACAGGCAGACTGTGAGATGGTGGACCCGGCGGGCGATCTTCCGCAGACGATCGGGCCCATGATAGACGGCATACATCCCTGCCATCACGGCGAGTAGAACCTGCGCCGTGCAGATGTTCGAGGTGGCCCGCTCCCTCCGGATATGCTGCTCGCGGGTCTGGAGCGCCATCCGGAACGCCGACTTTCCGTCCGCGTCCACGGAGACCCCGATGATCCGGCCCGGCATCCGCCTCTGGAAACGCTGCCGTGCGGCAATGTACGCCGCGTGGGGCCCGCCGTACCCGAGGGGGACGCCGAAGCGCTGCGTGCTGCCCACCGCGACGTCCGCCCCGAACTCCCCCGGAGGGACGAGGAGGGTCAGCGCGAGAAGATCCGCCGCGACCGCCACCAGGGCCCCCGCCTCGTGTGCTCGAGCGCAGAGGCTTTCGTAATCCGCAACCGCACCGTCGGAGTCCGGATACTGCAGAAGGATGCCGAAGACGCCATCTTCAAACCGGAATTCCTCGGGAGACTCGACGACGACCTCGACCCCGAGAGCCTCGGCCCGGGTCCGAACGACCGCGATCGTCTGGGGGTGGCACCCGCTCGAGACGAGAAAGCGGCCGTCGTCGGGATGGCGCGCAGCATCCAGGAAGAGCCCCATCGCCTCCGCGGCCGCGGTACCCTCGTCGAGCAGCGAGGCGTTCGCAATCTCCAGCCCGGTCAGGTCCATGACCATGGTCTGGAAGTTCACGAGAGCTTCCAGCCGCCCCTGCGAGATCTCGGCCTGGTACGGGGTATACTGCGTATACCAACCAGGGTTTTCGAGGATGTTTCGCCGGATGACGCCAGGTACGATCGTGTCGTGGTAACCGAGGCCCAGGAGAGAGCGCATCGTGCGGTTCTTCGCTGCGACCCGCCTCAGCTCCGCGAGCAACTCCGGCTCCGAAAGGGCCTCTTCGATGTCGAGGGGTCGCTCCGAACGTATGCAATCCGGTACGGCAGCCGCGACCAGATCGTCCAGCGAGGAGTGCCCGGTGAAATCGAGCATCTCCTGGATCTCGGGTTCACGGGGTCCAAGGTGCCTGTCGAGAAAGCTTTCAGCGGAATCTATATCGAGGGCCATGATCGGCTCGTTGTAACCTGCGCGTGAGGATGTCGGACCCCACCCGGGTCCGGCGTGGGATGGAAACCCGTCACTCGACCTCACGTTCCGGGAACTCCCGTCCCGCCCGAACCCGGCACGTTACCCGCGCGGCGGGTTCGAGCCTCCGAGCTCGAGCCTCTTCGGCGGCTTTCCTCCCAGGAGGCAACCTCACTCCTCGACGAGCGCGCGGTAGGCGTCCGCATCGAGGAGAGACTCGAGCTCCCCTTCATCTTCGACGCGCATCCGGACCATCCAACCCGCCTGATATGGATCGGAGTTGACGAGCGCAGGGTCGTCTTCCAGGGCTGGATTGACTTCCAGGATCTCCCCGGTCACGGGGCAGTAGAGGTCGCTTACCGCCTTCACGGCCTCGATCGTCCCGAACGTGTCCATCCGGTTGAAGGACTCGCCCACTCCGGGAAGCTCGACGTAGACCACGTCCCCGAGCTCTCCCTGCGCGTAGTCGGTGACCCCCACCAGGAACACGGCCTCCTCTTCGGTGGGCTTGAGATACTCGTGCTCCTCGGTGTAATAGAGGCCTTGCGGGATGTCGGCCATTCTTCCTCCAGAAAGACGAAAGGTCGTGTTAGCGCCACGAGAATAGAGAGCTTCGAGAGGAGCCGTCAAGGTCCTTCGTCTCCCTCGGGTCCTGTCCAGAACCTCGTTCATTCCATACATTTTTCATACCATCCGTTCCAACGACCCATACAACGACGAGGCGGTTCGGCCGGATTCGGCCTCAAACGCGCCTCCGACCCGCTGAGAGGAGAGAAGATGACGCCAGCGCTCACGGAGGTGGCCCATCCCGGGCTCACCACGCTGACGGAAGAAGAGACGATGTTCCAGGAAGCGGTACGGGACTTCGCCAGGTCCGAAGTGGCCCCTCGGGTGCCCAGCATGGACGAGGCGGCAGCGCTGGATGCCGACCTGATCCCGCAGCTCTTCGAGCTCGGGCTGATGGGGATCGAGATCCCCGGCCGTTTCGGGGGTACCGAGAGCACCTTTTTCACCTCGGTTCTCGTCGTCGAGGAGCTCTCCCGTGTCGACCCATCGGTCGGGGTCCTGGTCGACGTCCAGAATACGCTCGTGATCAACGCCCTTCTGCGTTGGGGCACGGAAGAGCAGAAGGAACAGTTCTTCCCCGGCCTCGCCAAGGACGTGGTCGGTGCCTACGCGCTCTCCGAAGCGGGGAGCGGCTCGGACGCCTTCGGCCTCCAGTGCCGCGCGGAGAAGCAGGGGGACGACTGGGTCCTGAACGGGCAGAAGCTGTGGATCACGAACGGAGCCGAAGCGGGGCTGTTCATCGTCTTCGCCACCGTGGACCCGGAAGCGGGGTACAAAGGGATCACGGCCTTTCTCGTGGAACGTGATTTCGACGGATTTTCCGTCGGGAAGAAGGAGGACAAGCTCGGAATCCGCGCCTCGTCCACCACCGAGCTGGTTCTGGAGGATTGCCGGGTTCCGGCGGAGAACGTCCTCGGAGAGGTCGGGAAGGGGTACAAGGCGGCGATCGAGACGCTGAACGAAGGCCGGATCGGAATCGGGGCGCAGATGGTCGGACTGGCACAGGGAGCTCTCGATCACACAATCCAGTACGTGCAGGAGCGGGAGCAGTTCGGACGGCCGATCGGATCCTTCCAGGGGGTTCAGTTCCAGATCGCCCGGATGGCGACGGACCTGGAAGCGGCCCGGCTGCTCGTCTACAACGCAGCCCGTCTGAAGGACGCCGACAAACCGTTCCTGATTCCGGCGGCGATGGCCAAGCTCCACTCCTCCGAGGCGGCTCAGCGGATCGCGTCCGAGTGCATCGACCTCTACGGTGGGTACGGATTCACGAAGGAGTATCCTGTGGAGAAGCTCTACCGCGACGCGAAAATCGGCACGATCTACGAAGGCACTACGAACATGCAACTCCAGACCATAGCGAAGTCTCTGCTATAGGCACAGGGAGTAAAAACTGATGTTGGGACTCGGAGTCATGGAACTCGTGCTCATCCTGATCCTCGTGATCCTCTTCTTCGGAGCACGCAGGATTCCGGATATCGCTCGGGGCGTCGGCTCCGGGATCCGCAACTTCAAGCACACGGTCAAGGAACCCGACGAGATCGAAGGCGACCGGGACCCTGAGGGTGACGAGCCGGCCAACCGCGGTTAGGCCACCCTCCAGCCGACCGAGGCTTCGCCTCGGGATCCTCTTTCTCGCCGTCTTCGTCGACCTGGTGGGATTCGGGATCGTTCTCCCGCTCCTCCCGTTCTACGCGGACCGCTTCGGCGCATCAGGAGTGGAGATCGGGGTTCTGGTCCTCTCCTACTCGGCGGCGCAGCTCCTCCTCGCGCCGGTGTGGGGGCGACTCTCCGATCGGTTCGGTCGCCGTCCGATCCTCATCGTGGGCCTCCTGGGGTCCGCTGCGTCGTACGTCGTCTTCGCGTACGCCGACTCACTCGCGGTCCTGCTGCTCTCCCGGATCATGGCCGGAGTGGGAGGAGCAAACATCCCGGTCGCCCAGGCATACATCGCGGATATCACGCCCCCGGAGCGGCGGGCGGCGAATATGGGGTTGATCGGTGCCGCCTTCGGGCTGGGCTTCATCTTCGGGCCCGCAATCGGGGGTGTGCTGGCCCCGGTCTCCACGGCGGCTCCCGGCCTCGCAGCCGCCGGTCTCTGTGCGGGGAATGCAGTTCTGGCGCTCTTCCATCTTCCCGAGTCCCTCCCCTCCGAGGAGAGAGCGCTTCATGCCCGCCGTCGTGCCGAGAGCCCCGGTGGGGGCCGAAAGCTGAGCGTGGCCCTCCTTCATCCTGCGCTCCTTCAGCTTCTCCTGCTCTCCTTTCTCTTTACGGTGGCTTTTTCGGCCATGCACCCCACCTTCCCACTCTTCGCCGCGGAGCGGTTCGGTCTGGACGAACGAGGAGTGGGGTACGTCTTCGCATTTCTCGGTGTGGTCTCCGCAATCATGCAGGGAGGGCTGGTCAGGGTCCTGGCTCCCCGCTTCGGTGAAGCGGCTCTGATCCGGGGCTGTTCCCTCTTCTTCGTCGCCGGGCTCCTCACGATCGCCTGGGCCCCCACGATCCCCTACCTTCTCGGCGGACTGTCCCTCCTCGCCATCGGCTTCGGGGGCACGCTGCCGAGCCTCGTGAGCCTGATCAGCCGTCTTACGCCACCCGAGCTCCAGGGGGGATCGCTCGGGGTCGGCCAGAGCGTTGGAGCACTTGGCCGGATGCTCGGACCGCTTCTGGCCGGCATCGCTTTCGATCACCTGGGAATCGCCTGGCCCTACGTCGTGGGTGCGCTGATCGCCGCACTCGCGGCGCTGGTCGGCCTCCGCATCCGGCAACCATGAGCATGTCCGAAGAGCCTCCAGTATCTGCCCGCCGACCTGACGATCCCCTCCGACGGATCGTGATCGTCCTGAACGAGCCCAGAAACCTCGTGAACATCGCGACCGCGACGCGGGCCATGTTGAACAT
Organism: Gemmatimonadota bacterium; assembly: GCA_007121455.1. Classification (GTDB taxonomy): domain Bacteria; phylum Gemmatimonadota; class Gemmatimonadetes; order Longimicrobiales; family Gaopeijiaceae; genus SKKN01. The sequence continues at coordinate 95,816 of SKKN01000035.1, forward strand.
GGGACTCTCGCGGCTCCGGCTGGTCCAGCCGGCAGAGTTCGATCCGCATCGGATAGGCGGCATCGCACATAGGAGCGAGGAGCTGGTGGAGCGAATCGAGCTTTTCGACACGCTGGAGGATGCGGTCGCTCCGGCGGGGCTCGTCCTCGGTACGTCCGCACGTAGCCGCACGGCACAGCGAAACTACGGTTGGGTCCGGGAGTGGGCATCCCGTGCCGTGGAGGCCGCCTCCGCGGACGAGGTGGCGATCGTCTTCGGACGTGAGGATCGTGGCCTCTCCAACGAGGCCCTCGATCGATGCCACGGGGTGGTGATGATCCCGACGGACCCCGACTATCCCAGCCTGAACCTCGCCCACGCCGTGCTTCTCGTGTCGTACGAGCTCTCGCTCGCCGCGTCCGGGGCCGAGCTGCCGCTGCCTCGCGGAAAGCGTTCGGTTCGGGCTGCCACTTCGGAGGAACTCGAAGAGGCGTACCGCGCTCTGGAGTGGGGACTCGGACGGATCCAGTTCTTCAAGGGCCGCTCCCCGGAGACTGTTCTCCGCACGGTCAGGACCTTGATCGGGCGGGCTGAACCGGACAGTCAGGAGGCAGGACTGGTTCGAGCCATCGGCTACGAGATCGGCCACTACCTGGACCGAACCTCCGACGATGCCGAGTGAAGGGAGACACCGGCATCCCACCCGGTCGGAGAAACCAGCGGTCCTCTCCGACTGGACAAGCCGGCCGAACCCGTGACACTTTCGGGGTGCCGGTGGCCAGGGGGGGCTCCGGAGCCGGCCTACGTCCGCGCCTCCATCTCCCGCACCCTTACCCCGGCCCGCTCTACCACCATCATCATCGACCAGGGACATCATGACATCTGAGCTGAAAACGCCGGTTTCCGGTGAAGAGATACGCGCACTGCTCGGCAGCGCGGAGGAATTTGCGAAATTGGCTGGGGAGGTGACCCTGCGCTATTTCGGCGGCACCGTGGACGCGACGGCAAAGGGCGACGGCACGCCGGTGACGATCGCCGACCGCGAGGCGGAGGCACTCATCAGGTCTCGGGTCGCCGAGCGCTTTCCGGAGCATGGCGTCCTCGGGGAGGAGTACGAGGAAACGAATCCTGGCGCGCGCGTCCGGTGGATCCTCGATCCCATCGATGGCACCCGCTCGTTCATGAGGGGGGTGCCCCTCTACGGCGTCCTGATCGGGGTCGAGGTGGATGGCGCACCCGTCGTGGGGATCGCGCACTTCCCGGCACTTGGGGAAACCGTCGCGGCCGGCCTCGGTGAAGGCTGTCGATGGAACGGCGAGCCCTGCCGGGTCTCGTCCGTATCCGAAGTGGAGGAGGCCCTGGTCCTGACGACCGACGAGGAAAGAGTCCGCGGGCTTCCTCCGAGCGAAGGATGGGTGCGGCTCAGCCGCCGGGCCGACTTCTCGAGAACCTGGGGCGATTGCTACGGACATGTGCTCGTTGCAACCGGCCGGGCCGATATCATGGTCGATCCGATCTTCTCTTCCTGGGATGCGGGTCCCTTCCTCACGATCCTGAACGAGGCGGGAGGTCGGTTCACCTCGCTCGAGGGGGAGGCGACCATTCACGGCGGCTCCGGGATCTCGACGAACGGGGTCCTGCATGAGCGTGTGCTGAACGAGTTGAACGGCTGAATAAGTCGTCGGTCACCCCTCGTTCGATGGCGGCAGGGGTGACCGACGAATGCCGGGAGGAGGACTGGGCCGGCTACGTGGAGTGGGCGCCCTCGGAAGCTCGCTCCGTCACCCGGGTGTCGTCCCGTGACGGAGCGAGCTCAGCCTCCACCATCTCCGGAGCGGTCATCGGCTGCCAGATCTGAAGCACCGGGAAGGTGGAGAGGAACCAGAGGACACTCCAGAGAAACGCCCCCAGGAAGAGCAGTCCGATGAGGGGCTCCCAGAGCGTGATCGTCGGTCCGCCGTCATAGAGCGAAGGCGCGATCAGAAGATACCGCTCCAGCCACAGGCCGATGAGCGCGAGCAGCGTGAACGCTCCCAGCCATCGCGGGTTGGTCTTGGGCCGCTGCCCGATGAGCCCCGCGAAGGGGAAGACGAAGCAGAGGAGAATCGCCAGGAGCGAAAGCGTGCCCCAGGGCGCACCCGCCCGGTGGATCATCCACTCCTGCTCCCACGGCAGCTTACCGTACCAGATCACGATGTACTGGGACCAGAAGAGGTACATCCAGAAGATCGAGAACGCGAAGACGAGCTTCCCGAGATCGTGGAGCTGCAGGGCGCTCATGTGCTCGTCGAAGATCGGGTCCTTCGCCTTCAGGTAGACCGTTCCGACAGCAACGGCGCCAATCCCACCCCAGAAGGCCCCCATGAAGAACCAGCCGGGGAAGAGCGTGGAAAACCAGTGGGGTTCGAGGCTCATCGCATAGTCGATGGAGACGACGCTCATCACCACGGCGAAGACGAGAACCAGTGCCGGAGCGAGTGCCTGCATCCGCCGCCAGCTCCACACTTCCTCGCGCTCCCGGCCGGCCCAGTTCGCGGTGAGCCGTTCACGCCAGGCCCGCCTTCCGCCGTCGTCATATTCCGAGGCCGGCACCTGACCGAGGTCCGGCCGGAGGCCGAGATACACGAAGTAGAGGCTGAGGCCGAACAGTGCGAGCAGTCCAACGACATTCCGCGTGATCAGGAAGGGCAGGTTCAGGTAGCCCGCCTTCTTCTGCACGATCTCGTCGTGCTCCATGTAGTGCATCCAGGAGAAGTAGTTCTCCCCCAGTGTCAACATGGGCAGAAAAAGGATGAAGGCGATCGGGAGGAACGCCCCGAATGCGAGGGTCACGCGGCGCAGCGGCCAGTCCCACTTCGCCTTCGTGATCGTCGTGGCCGCGGCGAGGATGATCGCCCCCTGCGCGATGCCCGCGAAGAACAGCCAATTGGAGACGTATGCCTGCCACGCGCGGTCCGGGTCTGTCACCAGACGCAGGATGAAGGCGATCAGACCCACTGCGACGAGTGCCGCGCAGAGGAGGGTGCCTCTCCGGGACCGCGGCAGGTACCGGTGAGGGATCTCGTTCGGGATCACGTGATCGTGCATCAGTCTATCGCCCTAAGCCTTGGCCGTCGTCGGATGCCTGAGCCGCCTCGCCCTCAGGGAGAACACCCTGAAGCTGCCTCAGGTAATTCACCACATGCCATCGGTCGAAATGCGTGAGTTGGTGCCCGTACGCCGGCATCAAGCCGCGGCCCACCCGGATGATCCCGTAGATGAAGCCGTCCGTGAATGCCTCCGCTCTCGGCCCGGTGACCGGGAAGGGCGGGTATCCCGCTCCGGTCACCGGACCGGCGCCGGCGCCGTCCTCACCGTGGCACGGAGCGCAGCTCCGGTTGAAGAGCTCCTCGCCCCGGCCCAGCGACTCGGCCGTGGGGGAGACCGGGTTCGCGATCTCCGTCACGACCGCAGCCTGCTGGGCCACGTCCATCTGCGTGAAGTGCGGAGGCATATCCTCCGTGCCGCGTGCCTGTCCCACGTTTACCTCGCCCATCTGAGCCGGGTAATTCCCCGCCGCGAAAGGAACGGACCCCTCTGCCGGCGGCCTTGGATCCTCATACGGCGCGACATACGGCTGATCCCGCATGCTTCGCCCGAAGAGGGTCGCCAGCGCATCATCCATGGGGTGGCAGCCGGCAGCCGCGATGGTGAGCAGCGCGAGGGCGTAGCCGAGCGGCCGGCGCATGCTTCGGCGGATGACCTCACGCATAGTGAACCCCCTCTCTGTCCTCTCGTAGCGCACTCGGCTCATGGCGGTCGATGATGCGCCGCGCCTCCTCGAGCCGCTCTTCGTCCGCGGAGACGTAGAGGCCGAACCGACCGGCGGTGAATTCGGGATCGTAGATCACGATGGGCTTCAAGTTGGGAAAGCGCATGTTGATGAAGAGCCCGATCACCGTCGCCAGGACGCCGAACAGAATCGTCATCTCGAAGGCGATGACGACGTATGCCGGCATCGAAAGGATCGGCTTGCCTCCCGTGACCAATGGCCAGTCCAGCGATGCGAAGACGGGGAAGGCGAAGCCGGCTGCCGCGCCCACGAGTGCGCCTACCAGCGTGAAGGTCCGGACGGGGCTCTTTCCGTATCCCAGCGCCTCCTCGATGTGGTGCTCGGGATACGGCGCATACGCGGTGAGTCCCCGGAACCCCGCCTGGCGAAGTTCCTCGATCGCCTCCACGATCGAGTCCAGATAGTCGAACGAGGCCAGAAAGCCTTTTGTGCCCTGCGCGCTCATCGTTCGCCCTCCTGCTTCTTCCGGGCCCGGTAGGGAGCGGGCAGGACCTCCTTCAGCTCCGAGATCGCCACCGGCGGCAGGATCCGGATGAAGAGAAGGAACCAGAATGCGAACCAGGCGAAGCTCCCCAGAATGATCCCCATTTCCGTCAGCGACGGGCGGTACACGTTCCATGCGAACGGCATGAACTCGTGGGAGAGGGAGGTCACGATGATCGTATACCGCTCGAACCACATCCCGATGTTGATGAAGATCGAGATCACGAAGAGGGCGGCGATGGAATGGCGCACCCTCCGGAACCAGAGCATGATCGGAATGAAGCCGTTACAGATCAACATGATCCACGTGGACCACCAGTAATGGCCCCAGAGTCGATTCCAGAACACACGTCGCTCTGGATCCTCCCCGCTGTACCACGCCATGAAGAATTCGATGAGGTAGGCGTAGAAGACGATCAGCCCCGTCACGAGGCAGAGCTTCGCCATGGCGTCGAAATGGCGAACGGTCAGGTACTTCTCGAGCCCGAAGATTTTGCGGATCGGCACCGACAATGTGATCACCATCGCGACGCCGGAGAAGATCGCGCCCGCAACGAAGTACGGCGCGAAGATCGTAGCGTGCCACCCCGGCACGATCGCCATCGCGAAGTCCCAGGACACCACCGAGTGCACGGAGAGCACGAGGGGCGTGGCGAGCGCGGCCAGGAAGAGATACGCCTTCCCGAAGTGGTGCCACTCGCGGTCCGTCCCCCGCCATCCGAGGGCCGCGAACTCGTACAGCTTTCTCCGAAGCCCTCGAGCCTTGTCCCGTGCGGCCGCAAGGTCCGGGATCGATCCCAGGTAGAAGAAGATGGACGAGACCGTGAAGTAGGTCGTGACCGCGAAGACATCCCAGACGAGCGGACTCCGGAAGTTGGGCCAGAGTAAGCGCTCGTTGGGGTACGGGAAGAGCCAGTACGCGTGCCAGGCCCGCCCGAGGTGGATCAGCGGGAAGAGCCCCGCGGTCATCACCGCGAAGACCGTCATGGCCTCCGCGGCTCGGTAGATCGACTGTCTCCACCTCGCCCGGAAAAGGAAGAGGATCGCGGAAATGAGCGTTCCCGAGTGCGCGATACCGACCCAGAAGACGAAGGTCGTGATGTACACGCCCCAGCCCACGGGACTGTTGAGGCCCGTAGCCCCGATCCCGAAGATGAGCTGATAGCCCCAGGAGAAGGCGAGCACGCCGACGCCCGCGGAGGCCAGCCCGAAGAGGATCCACCACCACTTCCCCGGACGGGAGAGAATGCTGAGGACGTCCTCGTTCACCTCTGCGTGCGAGGTGACGTCCGGGTGGGTCAGCGCCCCCCTTTCGGTTTCAGTTACGGTCGCCATCCCCTACCTCCGCCTCCGGCTGAAGTGCGCGCGCCGGGGCTCACACATGGAACTCGGTCACCGGGTGAAACGTCACCTTTCGCAGGTAGTTCACCGCGGGCTGCGTGTTGATCAAGACATCGAGGACCCGGTATGTCCTCTCGTTGCGTGCCAAATGCGCAACCCGGGAATCGGGGTCGCGGATGTTCCCGAAGACGATCGCCTCCGCCGGGCAGCTCTGCTGACAGGCCGGCACGACCTCGTCCGTTTGAAGCCCTCGGCCCTCCAGGGTCGCCTGGTTCTCCCGCTCACGGATTCGCTGCACGCAGAAGGAACACTTTTCCATGACCCCCTCGGCCCGCACGGTGACGTCCGGGTTGTACTGCCAGTTCATCGGCTCGGGGATCTCGGAGAAGCGATACCAGTTGAAGACCCGCACCTTGTACGGGCAGTTGTTCGCGCAGTAGCGGGTCCCGACGCAACGGTTGTAGACCTGGGCGTTCATCCCGTCGGGGGTGTGGTACGCCGCGTATACGGGGCAGACCGGCTCGCATGGGGCGTTGCCGCAGTGCTGGCAGAGCATCGGCAGGAACCGGATGTCCACCGGGCCGGGCTCCGAGGCGTCGACGCCCTCGTAGTAGCGCTCGAGCCGGATCCAGTGGAGGTCCCGCCCCATGAGGACCTGATCCTCACCGACCCAGGGAATGTTGTTCTCTGCCTGACATGCCGTCACGCAGGCACTGCACCCGGTGCACTTGTCCAGATCGATCGCCATCGACCACCGGGCTGTCGTTTCCGGGTCGTACTCGCCGTACTGTGCGCCCGGGAGGGGGTAGTCTTCCGGCAACCCGTCCGTGGGAACCGGCGCGAACCCTCCGAGTGCTTGCAACTCGTGCAGCCGCTCCCCGTCGCCCTCCGGTTGAGGCTCTCCGGTCAGAGCATCTACCTGAACTGCAGGAGCGATCGGGCGATCGAACTGCTCGCTCGATCCCTCGATCGTCGCGAGCGGACGGCGACGTCCGGTCGACTCCACCGTCACGCGGGTGGAGAGGTGGACGAGCCCTCCGGAGGGCTGCTCCGCTTCGGAGGGCAGGAGGCGCATGGGGTTGACGCCCCGGCCCTCCGCCCACCGCCCGAGAGCTTCGTGCCCGCCGCCCATCGCGAGCGCCACGGTGTCCTCGCGGATGCCGGGATACGTCCACACGGGAAGCTCCACTTCCCCGTGGGACGAACGGACGCGGACGATATCTCCGTTCCGGATCCCCATCGCCGTCGCTCGCTCGGAGTTCACTTCGAGCCAGGAGTGCCAAGCGATCTTGCTCACAGGATCCGGGAGCTCCTGGAGCCATGGACGGTTCGCGAGGCTGCCGTCCCCGAACCGCGAGGATGGATGGACGAGGAGGACCGGATCCCCCTCGTCGCCGTCGAACGCAGGCGGCTCGAAGGTGAGCGCCCGGTCCGGCGCCTGCAGGGACGGCTCGGCCTCCTCCTCTCCGGCGATCTCCACCAACCCGCGGCGAAGAACGCCTCTCCAGAAGGCATCGAATCCCGCGGCCGCCTCGTCCGAACGTCCGTGGATCTCCTGCCACGACGCGCGGAGATAGTCGTGGAAGGTGTCCTCTCCCAGGTCGTGCCCGAGCCGTCGGGCCACGGAGAGGACTACGTCGCCCCAGGGGCGGGAATCGAAATGAGGTACCGGCTGCATCACCGGCTGCTGCACCGCGTACACGCCGGGCCGCGGGCTCGAATCCCCCCATGCCTCGAGCGGATGCCGATCGGGCAGCACCAGGTCTGCAGCCCGCGCCGTCTCGTCCATCTGCGTGGTGACCGCCACCTTGAACGGCACGTTCGCGAAGGCTTCCGCGAAGGCGGAGGTGCCGGGCAGGGAGTAGACCGGGTTCGCCCCATGTACGACCGCCACCTCGATCTCCCCCGCCTGCATCGCAGCGATCGCATCCTCCGTATCCGCGAAGGCTGCGGCGGAAGCCGTGCGGTCCGGTCGTCCCACATGCACGGTCTGACCGACGTTGCCGGCCACGGCGTTCAGTACCAGCACGGCGAGGTTGGCGGCCGTGGCATGTCGGTGCTGGCCGGCGACCCCGGGGCCTACGGCGAGGCTCGGCTGCTGCGCGAAATCCGCGGCCAGCGCCTGGAGCGTCTCCGCCGGAATCCCGGCCAGTTCCGCCGCGCTCGCGGCGTCGTAGCCCTGGAGGAGCTCCTGGTACGGGCCGGCGTCTCCACCCGCATCGCTGATCTCCCTGGCGATCGCGAGGGCGACCACGGCCTCCGAGCCGGGACGGATCGGGACCCATTCGTCGGCGTTCTGGCCCGTCAGCGAGAGGCGGGAGCCGAGGAACACGAAGCGCCCTTTCTCTCCCTCCTCCGTCGCCCCCGTAGAGCGGGCGAATCCCCGTGCATGCTCGACCGGGGAGAGCCACGTCTCCAGGAAGTCGGCACCGAAGGAGAGGGTCAGGCGCGAGGCCTCGAAGTCGAAGGTCGGGACCACGTCCCGACCGAACGCGACGCGCGTAGCCTCTCGGAGCGGAGCCTGAGCGAGGGCGTCGTACTCGACGCGCCGGCCGCCGGTCGCCTCCTGAAGCTCCTCCATGAGGCGTGACAGGGAGGCACCCGATCGGCCGTGGAGAAGGAGATTCGCCGGACCGCTCGCACCGAGCCGCTCGGCGAGGAGGTTCTCTGCCTCCTCCCAGCCGATCTCGACGAGCTCGCCGTTTTGGCGCTGCATCGGAGCGGAGACGCGGTCCGGATCGTAGAGGCCCTGGAGGGTGGAGTGCCCCCTGGAGCAGAGTGCGCCCTGGGAGACGGGATGGCTTGGATTTCCCTCCACCTTGACGGCGCGCCCCTCGCGAGTGCGCACCCACATTCCGCACTGGCTGGGGCACTCACCGCAGACGGTGGCATACCAGGTGGCGACGCCCGGAGTGATGTCGTCCGGGGGTACGACATAGGGGATCAACCGCTCCACGTTTTCGGTAGAGCAGCCGAACATCCCGGCACCCACGCCGGTCGTTCCCGCCACCTTCAAAAAGTCCCGCCTCTTTATCCCGTCGCTCATCGAGTACCCTCTATCCGATCCTTGATCGGTCCTTCGGCATCAGGACCACTCCCGTACCACCACCCCGGGGCACGAGAGCAACTCAGTAGTGGCACACCGCACAATCGATGGAGGCCCGCTCTTCGATGTGGCAGTTCACGCACCAGCCCATCGTGAGCTCCTGTTCCACCGCCTGGATCACACCCATCTCCTCCACATTCCCATGGCAGGAAGCACAATCGACCCCTGCGGCGACATGGCGCATGTGCGGGAACTGCACGTGGTCGGAGACGCGGTAGATCCGCACCCAGGGGATGGCCTCACGGCGTTCCCAGTAGTCACGAACCTTGGTGATCTCCTCCGGAGCGTCCGAGCCGGAGATCACCGCATGGCATCCCATGCAGGTGGCCACCGGTGGGATCCCGGCGGAGGAGGAGCGCTCAGCCGAGAAGTGGCAGTATTGGCAGTCGATCTGGAAGTCCCCGGCATGCTTGTCATGGGGGAACTGGATGGGCTGCTCGGTCGCATCGATGGCAGGCGCATCCTGTGCCTGAGCCGTCTCCTGAGAAGGATCGGCCTCCCCGTTCTCACGGGCCTGTACGAAGGCCAGAGAGCTGAGAAGAGCGACCCCGAAGAGAGCCACGAAAAGCCACTGTTTGGTCATAGAAGCCTGTTTCCGGGGCCTTGGGCCGCCCGTTCCCGGATCCGTCTGTCGTCGAAACGGCCGCCAAGTTAGGAGGCCCCCCGAACCCTGTCAACGTTTGTTCTCGACCCTCGAAGCCGCACCCCGACGGCGCGCATGCCACCGCAACATCCCTGGTTGCCGCAGCGCCTAGAAATGCTCCATCTTGCCACGGCTTCAGCCACCGAACCGGAGCGCACTGGTGACGAAAGAACGGAACGAAGATACCAGCGGACGCGCAGGGCGGCCATGGGGTGTCTACAACCTGTCCGAAGAATCGCCGGTGACGGTCGTCCTCGGACCACAGGTCATCTGGCTTCGGCTTCGTGACGGGGAGGTCTGGCTGGCCCACGCTCCGAGGGACCCCTCGGCCACGCAGCGGGGTGAGCGATCCCCCGTCCCCCCTCCGGACGATCCGTCCTGGGAACGCTGGGCCACCGCGGGAAGGGTCTCGCGAGTCGAGCTCAAGCCGGTCCTCTCCTCCCGGCCCGTCGTTCTCCAACCGGAACGGACCTTTCGCCTCACACGTGGGGCCGGGGCCCGCGTCTACGTCCGACTCCCCGTCTGGATTCGCGTTCAACTTCCCGGAGACCCGCCGGTCGTGCTGGACGAACTCCCTTCCATGACGATGTCCGACACCTGGTGGGGCGACCCCATGAGGGGTGAGCTTGCATACTGGCTCCCGACGACAGCTCGACGTGAGATGCGACCGGAGCTCTTCCTTCCCCACGTGGCGGTGTGCCCCCTTCAAATGTGGAACCGATCCGCGGGGGACCTCCGGGTGGAGAGGGTGCTGCTGAAGGTGGAGTACCTGTCGCTCTTCGAGGAAGCCCCGGGGCGGCTCTGGACGGACGTCTCTACGCTCCGTTACGAGGGGGAAATGGAGGAGAGCGTCGTCGAAAAGTCGGGGACGCCGCCGGAGGAGGCGCCGGCGGCTCGACCGATCTGCCCCCCTCGCCTCTCGGCGCCGAAGGGCCTCCGCGCGTGGAGCTTCGACCGGATCCGCGCCGGCTTCGGAATGGCTCCTTGAAGACGACATCCGCACTGGAGGCCCTTGCCATGATGTCACGAGCACCCTGAGCGATGGCATCGCTCCTCTCCCAGGTCGACGAGACCGCGGCCACCGGGGTAGACCTCTCCACCTGGCTCCGCTTCGAGGACCTCGCAGATCTCGTACGGGCGGCCTTCCTCCTGTCGGTAGGGCTGGCCCTCATCCTTCTCGCCTCCCATTGGACGCGCCGGTGGGTCTCGGAGCGCTACACGACGCACCACGGCGTCATCGCGGGAAAGCTCGTCTTCTACCCGGGAGTGGCCCTGATCGTCGTCTCCGTCCTGGGCCAGCTCGGGTTCTCCCTGGCCCCATTGCTCGGCGCGGCGGGGATCCTGGGAATCGCCCTCGGATTCGCCTCCCAGACCAGTGTTTCCAACGTGATCAGTGGCATCTTCCTGCTTGCGGAGCAGCCCTTCCAGGTGGACGATGTGATCCAGGTGGGGGATACGGTGGGACGGGTGCTCTCCGTCGACTTCCTCTCGGTGAAGCTCCGAACGTTCGACAATCGCTTCGTACGGATTCCGAACGAGTCGATCGTGAAGAGCCAGGTGACGAACATCACCCGCTTTCCGATCCGTCGATTCGACCTCATGGTCGGCGTAGCACATAAAGAGAACGTCAAGCGGGTGCGCGAGGTCCTGCTCGACGTCGCGAGGCAGAACCCGGTCGCCCTCATGGAGCCAGGGCCGGTGGTGATGTTTCACGGGTTCGGAGACTCCTCGATCGATCTCAGATTCGCTGTCTGGACCGCGAAGGAGAACTTCCTGAAGCTTGGGAACTCCCTCCAGGAAGAAGTGAAGGCGCGATTCGACGCGGAAGGCATCGAGATTCCCTTTCCGCACCGCACCTTCTACACGGGTCTCGAGACGCAGCCGCTCCCGATCCGGATCGTGGCCTCCCCCGATGAACTCCCGGACCCGCCCATCGAGGAGCCAGGAGACGGTGGTGGTCCAGGCGCGGAGGACGACGAGGACTCGTAGATGGACTCGAGAATCGCCTCCAGAACGGAGAGCGGACCCCGGGTCCCAGGACCAGGAACCGGTCCGCCTTGGACCCCGGTCGGGACCGGCGTTAGCTTACCGCCATGAGTCGAGACAGCAGCTCCTCCACTCCCGGAAGACCATCTTCGGGCGAGCACGTCGGGACGGTCAGCCACAAGGGCCGCTTCTGGGACGTCTACCTTGAATTCGAGGATGATCCCCGCCGTACGGACACCTGCCGGGCGCGCCTCGCCTTTTCGCCGGCGGATCGGTCGGAGGGGGATTCCCCTCTCCGGACCGTCCCCGTGATCATCGAGCCCTCCTGGGAGGAAGCGGTCCACAAGGCGCGCGGCATGGATGAGCACCAGCTCATCGCGTTCCTCCGGTCACTCCTCCCGTAAGACACCGCCGATGAGCGGGCGCGGTCGGGCACCCTGAAGGCGGAAGGGGTCAGGCTCGGATCCACCGCCAGAGCTCACCGAGCGAGGGGCGTTTCCCCTGCATGAGGATCCCCACCCGATAGATCCGGCCCGCCACCCAGGCGACCGCACCGAGTGCGCCCACCATCAACGCCACCGAGAGCGCGACCTCCCAGGACGCCGCACCTCCGACGACGACCCTCGCAAACATCAAGATCGGCGCGAAAAAAGGGACGAGAGAGAGCGTTCGCGCCATGCCGGATCCCGGGTCCTCGATGACCGGCATCAGGAAGAGGACCGGGACGACGACGAGCAGAACGACGGGGATCTGGAGCTGCTGGGCCTCCTCTTCGGTGGTGCACATGGCGCCGACCGCGGCGAAGAGGCCCGAGTAGAGGAAGTAGCCCAGAACGAACGACACCACGAAGTAGACGAAGACCCCGGGCCCCGGAAGGATCGCGCCCGGATCCACGAGGAGCTGCGTCTCGGGCAGGTGCGCCATCACGAAGGGAAGGCCCCAGGCAAGCAGGGATCCTGCGAGAACGAGCCAGATCATCAACTGGGTGAGCCCGACCGCTCCCACCCCGAGGATCTTCCCGAGCATCAGTTCGGATGGTCGCATCGACGAGACGATGATCTCGACGATGCGGCCCATCTTTTCCTCCATCACCGAGCGCAGGACGATCGCCCCGTAGATCAAAAGGATGAAATACAGGAAAAAGGCGCCCGCCGCACCCAGGGCGAGGCCCGTGGCTCGGCGAAGCTCGCCTTCCTCGTCCGCCTCGAGCGAACGCACCTCGAGCTCCCCTCCCGCCACCAGCGCCTGGAGCTCGTCCCGTCTGTCGTCCTCCGCTACCCACACTTCGAGCGCCGCCTGCGCCACGGCATGCCTCAAGCCGAAGCGCCGCAAGGCGTTGGGCGGCTCCCTCGAGAGGTACACGGCGCGGCCCCTGGCCAACGTCTCGGCGTCCAGGACCAGAGCCGTCCCCCCTCCGGCCTCCACCACTTCCTCCATCAGCGCCTCGACCGAAGCCGCGGGATCCCCGTGGGAGACCTGGAGGCCGAGATCGAGGAGGCGGAGCCCCACCGCCTCCTCGAGAACTCCCGTGCGATCGACCAGCACCAGGTCCGGACCCGCCTCCGCGGAGCGTGCGGTGAGGAAGGCGGGGACGGCGACCAGAGCCAGAAGGAGAAGGGGGAACCCGACGGTCGAGGCGAAAAACGACCGGGTCCGCACCCGCTGCAGGTACTCCCGGCGGATGACGGCTCGAATGGCTCCTCCCGGTGACGTCATCCTTTTCCTCCCGTCCTCCGGCGCTCCCCGGACCCGGCGTGTCGGAGAAAGAGCTCATGGAGGCGCGGCTCGAGCACCTCGAAGCGGCGAAACCGGGCTCCGGCGGCAAGCCCCCTCGTCAGCAGCGCCCCAGGATCTGCACCTTCCTCGAGTACGACCCGCGCGCCGCCGTTCGTTCGCATGACCTCGTGCACGCCAGGTCCGGAGAGCCACGAATCGGGGCCCTCGAAAGCAATGGCGACGACACCGCTCCGCTCCCGCCGTTTGATCTCGGCGAGATCACCATCCAGAACCTTGCGAGAACCGGAGATCAGACAGACTCGCTGGCAAATCCGCTCCGCCTGATCCATAAGGTGGGTGGAGAGGAGGATCGTCGCACCGCGCTGATGGTACTCGAGGACGATTCGCTCGAGAACGTCCTGGTTGATCGGATCGAGACCGCTGAAGGGCTCGTCCAGAACGAGCAGGTCCGGATCGTGGAGCACCGTGGCGATGAACTGCACCTTCTGCTGCATCCCGCGTGACAGCTCGTCCGCACGCGCCTCCTCCCGGTCCCCGAGCCCCAGGCGACGAAGCCACTCCCTTGCGCGCTCGGCCGCCTGCTGCCGTGCCATCCCCCGGATCCGCCCAAAAAAGACGAGCTGGTCGAGAACCTTCATCTTGCGGTAGAGGCCCCGTTCTTCGGGCAGGTACCCCGCGCGCGTCCGGCTCTGCCGTCCAGGGCGTTGGCCGAAAACGGCGACGGTTCCCCGGTCCGGCATCAGAATACCCAGGATCATCCGGATCGTCGTCGTCTTCCCCGATCCGTTGGGGCCGAGAAGGCCCGTGATTGTGCCGGCCGGGAGGTCGAACTCCAGATCGGAGACGGCCTCCTGGCGGCCGAATGCCTTCGTGACCCCACGCAAACGCACGACGTTTTCAGCTTCTGCCAACTCCGTTCCTCTCCCCGCTCGAGGCACCCTTTCGTACCCGGCATCCACTGGACGGGGGTTGACATTCATTCGAGAATATGGAGGGATCCCCGTGACCCCATCGGGGTTCTTACTTGCTCTGCGGGATGCGGGATCCGCACCCGACGCGGCGTCACCCGGTGAAAAAGAGTCCCCGCGGCGACACCACGGTATGTGCTCGTGACTGGATTTGAAAGAGAGGAGAGGGGATGGCCATCTACCGGACTCGCTATTACAGCGATGTAACCGTCGGCGTGGGTGGAAGGATCACGATTCCCCAGGAGATGCGAGACGACCTCGGCATCGAAGAGGGGGATGTGCTGACGGTTCGGGTAGAGGAAAACCCGAGCGGAACCCGGCAGATGGTCATCTGGCGGTCCGAGCAACAGCCGGGCGAGTAACCGTATGCGCCGGGCAAATCCGGCGAGACCACACAGCTATCCTTCCAGGTCGACCCAACGGATGAGGCTCCCCAGGGGCGCCATGCCGTCGTGGTGCCACCAGGCGGGAGGCCAGGGCATACCTGCGAGAGTCGTGATCCGCAGGGCCCCGATGTCCGCCAACTCCTTGGCGAACTGCTCCCGGCGCACGCCCTTCGCCTCGAGTGCTACGGTCTGGAGGGACGGGGTGTGGCACGAAAGGAGTCGGGGAAGCTCTCTCAGATCTCCGATCGGGTGCACTCGAGCCATCCGGCCGAGACAACTCGCCTCTCCGGAATTCTCCGGATCGAAGATCACCGTCCAGGAGAGCGCACCTCCTTCATGGACCTCCACGCCTCGCCCTGCAGCGGCCCGTAGCGCCGCAGCCCCCCGCGTCTGCTGGATCCTCGCCGCCTCGTCGAGGAGAAGAGGTGGCGGCGGAAGCGAGCGCGTCAGACGCTCGAGCTCGGCAGCCAGCCGCCGTGCCCAGCTCCGTGGCTCGACGCCCCCTCCCCGCTCCACGTAGAACGCCTGAGGCGAAACGCAGCCGCGCTGCTCGAAAAGCGCCACGGAGCGTGCTGCGGCCCGCGCAGATGCCTCTGCGGACGCTTCATCCAGCATCTCCCGCGCCACCACGCCGACACTCCATCGATGGGGATAGGCGATCAGCCGTGCGCCTTCCGAGAGCCTCTCCCGGATCTCCCGCAGGGTCACGTCGCTCCCGTAGGCGACGACCTGGGTGACCGAGGCGAAGAGCACCCCCTCGGTCTCCACCATCTCTTCGTCGCCTCCTGGCCAGTACGCCACGGCGAGCGTACGTGCAAGGTGCTCGTCCTCCTCCTCGAGCCCCCGGTGAAAGAGGAGGGGGAGGAGGATGTCGCCTCTCCCGGGCTTCACCAGAGCGGCCGACTTGACGAGCAGGCTCCGCAGAAGGGACGTGACGGTGACTCCAGGGACGTTGCCGGAGCCGACGTGAAGGGTGACAGGGGGACTCCTCGCCAACGCGCTCCCGCTCCCGTCCGCTGAACGAAAGCGGTCCAGCACCTGCGGGTCCGCGAACTCCCGTCGGAGAAGAGCAGCGAGGCGTTCGGGGGTCCAATCCCGCGCCATCCCGTCGAGGACTTCGCGGGACATCTCCGACGACAGCCCGGCCGCGTCCGGCAACAGCTCGAGCGCTTCACGTCGAAGCGGGTCCGCCGTGTCGAGAAATCGTCGCCCCACTCGTCCGAGGAGCCCGGGGAGGCTCTCGACGGGGCGGTGAAGAAGCTCCTCGTTGCGAGCGCGAGCGAGGCGTGCCAGAACCTCTCGGACACCTCGCCGACCGAGGACCGGGTAGTGGAGCGCCGGAAATCCTTCACGCTCCGGAAGGGAAACGACCCTCGTGCCTTCGGGGAGTCCCCCCGGAATCCGCCACGACTCGCGCGTCACGTTACCCGCCCCCCTCCCGGCCGCCGTCCCCGGCGAGAAGACCTTCCATCGCGAGAGAGCAGCCGCGAGGCTCGGCACCCGGACTCCTTCCGATGACACGGAAGCCATCGCGGTGCTCGACCCCTCGATCCTCGGTCAGCACATGACAGATGGAGCCGAGGTTCGCAAGATCGAAGTGGCAGAGGATCCCTTCGCTTCCATGGGCCACGGGTTCCAGGCTCACGGGGTCGAGCACTCTCGTCCGAACCCATGGAGGAGATCGATGCCGGCGGTCCTCCGCTCCATCGATGAGGACCGGCTCGTAGAACTGGGAGAGGAGCTCGGTCATCCCGTACTCGTTGACGATTCTGGACGAGGGTATGCCCAATGCCGACTCCAGCTCACCGTAGAGGGAATCGCGCGAGAGGGCTCGGGAACGTCCCTTGAATCCTCCGGTCTCCATGATCCTCGAACCACCGGGCAGACGATGTCGCACCCTCTCCACCGAGGCCCGCTCCAGCCAGTGCACGAAGGCGAACGCCGTGCCGATGACCAGGACCGGCGCCCCGTCGTCCTCCGCCCGGTCCAGAGCCGCCCGGAACGCACCGACCTCGACCCCCTCGACGGGATCGGCGAAGAACCCGCTCCCCTCGGCCCCGTACGCCTGCACGGCTCGCCCCACCATGTAGCTGAGGGAGGAGTCGGGGAGCCGCTTCGGATCCGGAACAAGAGCGAGGATCCGGATCCGCTCCTCGTCCGGGAGGAGATGAGTTCGGAGGTTCGGGAGCGAGGAGGCGTCGTAGAGGGCCAGATCGAGCACATGGTGCTCTCCCCGGCGGGCGCTGCCGCGGGTGGTGCCGCTGGTCCGGAAGACCCGCTCTACCCGGTCCGGGTTTCCCGAGACGAGGCGAAGCTCCTTGAACGCCCTCGTGGGGACGGGAGGCACCTCCTCCCATCCTCGTACGCCACCCGGCGCGGCTCCCCGGCTCTCGCAAAACCCCCGGTAGATGGCATTCGACTCGAACTGGGACCGGAAGGCGCGAAGGGCGAGCGCATCGAATGCCGCATCAGGAAGCGGCGATTCCACCCCTGCGGCAAAGAGCTGCAGCAGTTCGTCCCGAACCGTCGGGTCCATGGTCTGGCCCCTCAGGGCCCCGATGAAGATCGCCGGACCCGGCCAGGCTCCAGCCCTCCTCGCTCGAGAACCTTCGCCTGAAGGCGATGGCCTTCCTCCTCGGAAAACCCCAGGAGCTCACCGAGGGCCCGCTCGGCTTCCTCGTATGCGGCCGCGGGGAAGTCCTCGCCCTCGGCCGTCCGTATCGCCCCTTCGAGCGCTCGCAACTCACGGCGTCCCTTCTCGAGAGCCCTCTTCAGCCTTCCGAGAGCCTTTCGTGCCTCGGACTCCACACTGGTCACCATGGTGCTTCTCCCATGATCGGATGATCGCCCTCTCCCACTGTGCTCGGGTCGTCTTCGTACGATGCCGCACCTGCCGGCGGGCAGCAACGGTAGAAGCGAACCGAAGCGGTGACGGGGAGAGGAGGCTCCGTGCTCGGCGCTCGGCTCAGAGGATGCCAAGGACCGTGAGGAGCGCCCTTCCTCCGAGCAGCACGGTCACCAGAAACACGATCCCCCCCACCACGTTCCCTCCGGGGCCGTTCCGGTGCCGCCCCATCCAGCGGCCATCGTTCACGGCCAGGAGGAGGAAGAGCGCAATCGAGGGCAGAAGGATCCCGTTCGCGGCCTGCGCGAAGATGATCGCCTCCACGGGTTGAACTCCCACGACTGCGAAGAAGGTCCCTGCCAGCACCACACCCGCCCATACCGCCCGGAACCTCCATGACTTGAGGTCCGGCTCCCAGCCGAGCGCGCCCGCCGTCGCGTATGCGGCGGCGAGAGGAGCCGTGATCGACGACGTCATTCCGGCAGCGAAGAACCCGACAGCGAAGAAAATCCGTGCCCACTGCCCGAGGAGGGGTTCGAGCTGCTGCGCCATCTCCCCCGCTCCCTCCACCGCGACCCCGGTCTGGTGGATCGTACCGGCCGACGTCACGAGGATCGCCATGCTTACCGCCCCGCCCACCCCGATCGAAAGAACCAGGTCCTTACGGCAAGCCCTCAGGTCCTCCGCCCCCCGAAAACGCTCCCGAACCGTCGATGCATGGAGGAAGAGGTTGTAGGGCACCACCGTGGTGCCGATGAGCGCGACGGTGAACAGGACCGCCCCGTCCGGTAGGCTCGGGACGAAAAGTGCACGCAGAAGATCGCCCGGCGGCGGGGCCACCACGATGGCAGTGACGACGAACACGATGGCCATGAGGGCCACGAGAACCATCAGCGACCGTTCCAGCAGCCGGTAACTCCCGCTCCAGAGCAGCGCGATCGCAAGCGCCGCGATCAGCAGAGCCCAGAGGTTCGGGGGGCCCGAGGCCACGGCCTCGATCCCGAGCGCGGCGCCCAGGAGGTTACCCATCTCGAACGCAGCATTACCCACCGCGATCGCGCCGACGATCAGAAGGACGGCCACCGCCCGGAGGAGAGGCCGAGCGAATCGACGGCGGACCGCCTCGCCGAGACCGAGCCGGGTGACCACACCCAACCGCGCCGACATCTCCTGCAGGACAATGGTGGCGAAGATCGAGAAGGCCAGCGCCCAGAGAAGGGTGAGGCCGAAGTTGGCCCCGGCGAGCGTGGCCGTCGTGACGGTCCCCGGACCGATGAAGGCGGCAGCCACCATCCAACCGGGTCCACCCCGGTAACGGTCGCGGACTCCTTCCTCCTCGAGGTCCATCGCCTCCTCCTCACCGGCATGATCCGACGGAGCATCGGGGACCAGAGTACCAGCGCCCTTCGGCTCCGTCCAACCCCTCCCGGAACCGGCCCCACGGTGGGGGGTGAGCCACAACCCATGGGCGACGAGACGTTCGATCTGGCGGTAGTGGGTGCGGGCCCGTGCGGAATCGCCGTGGGGGCGGCGGCGCGGGAGGCCGACCGGAGCGTTCTGCTCCTGGAACGGGGCTTCGTCACGAACGCCCTCATCCAGTATCCGCCGTACATGACGTTCTTCAGCACCGCCGAGAAGCTGGAGGTGGGTGGGGTTCCGTTCGTGGTGCCCCGGGACAAGCCGACGCGGCTCGACGCCCTCGTGTACTACCGGCGGGTGGTGGACTACTTCGGACTCCCGGTGCGCCAGCACACCGAGGTGACGGGGGTGAGCGGGAAACCCGGGAGGTTTCGCGTGCGCCTCCGCACCCGGCAAGGCGAGGACGACGAGGTTCGGGCCCGAGCCGTCGTCGTCGCGACGGGCGGCTTCGACGAGCCGAACCTTCTCGGAATTCCGGGCGAAGATCTGGCCAAGGTCCTCCACCACTACACGGAACCACATCCCTACTTCGACCAGGACGTGCTCGTGGTCGGGGGTGGGAACTCAGCGGTCGAGGCTGCGCTGGAGCTCTTCCGCGCCCGCGCTCGGGTGACGCTGGTGCACTTCGGCACCGAGCTCGACCGGGGAGTGAAGCCCTGGGTGCTTCCCGACATCCGAAACCGGATCGAGAAGGGCGAGATCCCGATGCGGTGGCGCCACCGGCTCGTAGAGGTCCGCCCCCGCTCGGTCATCCTCGAAGACGAAGGCTCCGGACGTCGAGAGGAGCTCGCCAACGACTGGGTCTTCGCCATGACCGGCTGGCGGGCGAACCCCGCGCTCCTCCACTCGATTGGGGTGGAGATCGACCCGGAGACCGGCATTCCCGACCACGACCCCGATTCGATGGCGACGAACGTACCGGGCATCTATGTCGCAGGCGTGCTCGCCGCCGGGTACGACGCGAACCGGATCTTCATCGAGAACGGAAGGGAGCATGGTGGACGGATCGTTCGCCACCTCACCCGTGAATGACTCGCCTCGACCGCTTCAGGCTCCCGGATCTCCCTCCGCCAACACCCACCCCCCATCCGTCACCTCTCGAACGTCGACCTCCGGTCCATCGGGGAATCCCAACCGAGCCCGTCCCGGAATCTCCAGCTCCCTTCTCACGTATCCGAGACCCACGGTCTGGCCGAACCGGGGGGAGCGAACCGCGCTCCTCACCTCTCCTGCCCCGCGGGAACGCCCGTCGATATAGAGCTCCGTGCCGGGCTCCGGAGGAGCGACGTCGCCCAGCAGCAGGCCCCGGAGATGCCGATTCACCTTCCCGCGGTCGCGGATCCGGATGATCACCTCCTGTCCGGTGTAGCAGCCCTTCCCGTGATCGATCGCCCGCTCTTCCAGCCCCGCCTCCAGGGGAATCGTGCTCTCGTCCAGCTCCTCCCCGAAAACGGGCCGCCCGGATTCGATTCGAAGCACCCTCTCGACTTCCTCTCCCAGCACGGGAAGCCCTGCGCCCTCGAGACGGCCGCGAAGTTCCACGATTGCGCTCCGTCGGCCCAGAACGTCGAACGCGGGTACCGCGCCGGCCCACGCCCGAAGGACCCGGATGGAGTCCGTGTGCGGCCGGTCCCGGTCGGGATAGGCCACGAAAGCGTCCTCCTCCATCTGCTCGAGCGTCGCGCTGTCGGACGCCAGGCCCTCCCCCACGAGCGTTTCCGCGGCAGCGGGCCCCACCACCGTGAGCATCCCGGTCTCCCCGGCAAGGTCATCGACGGTGGCGAAGCGCGGAGGCAGGTACTTTCCGAAGTACGCCATCGTACCCTCGAGCCCGGCAGCCGGGAGGTCGAGGAGAAAGGCCTCCACCTCCCCTTCGAGGCGGATGAGCCTCAGCTCCGTGACCATCTTTCCCTTCGGTGTCAGGATTGCGGCGTAGCGCGCTCGACCGCGCACCCGGGAACCTTCGTCTTCAGGCTCCGGCGCATCGGGGAGGCGGTTCGTGACGATCCCGGCCAACATCTGAGCCGGAGCCCGCCCGTGGAGCAGAAGCCGGCCGCGGTCGTTCCGGTCCACGAGCGCGGCCCGCTCGACCGCCTCCCGATATCCCTGAGGCACTGCACTCTTCTCACTCACTCGTCCTCCCCTTCAGGACCCACGTCCTCTCCCCGCTCCAATCGCACCACGAGATCCCGCACCCGGGGAGCGTCCCCGGCATCCGGGGCACGCTCCAGATAGGTCTCCAATTCTTCGATCGCCTCCTCGTGTCGACCCATCCGGGCAAGCAGCGCCCCACGGTCTCGCGTCTCCCCCATCGCATCGGGACGGAGGAGCAAGAGGCGCTCCACCGCGTCGAGAGCCCTGGAGTCATCCTGGAGCTTCATGTAGATGCCCTTGAGGTTCGTGAGAAGGCGGACGAGCATCTCCCTCCGGCCCGCGCTT
The DNA here is from genome assembly GCA_007121455.1 of Gemmatimonadota bacterium. Lineage (GTDB taxonomy): Bacteria > Gemmatimonadota > Gemmatimonadetes > Longimicrobiales > Gaopeijiaceae > SKKN01. The sequence goes on from SKKN01000035.1 coordinate 116,980, forward strand.
CGCAGAAACCCCGGACGGAGACGAGCCGCTCCTCCATAGACGCGGTCCAGCAGCTCCTGCGCTTCGTCCTCGAACCGGATCCGGCCGCGGTCGAAGGGATCGATGAGCAACCGGACGCCGGTCCCCCGGAACCGAACGAGGAAGTGCCCCGGAAAGTTCACCCCCTCGAGGGGGAGATCGAGGCGCCATCCGACCTCGAGCAAGACGATCCCGAGAGTGAGCGGGATCCCGGAGCGGCGGTCCAGGACCTCGTTCAGAAAGGAGTTCCGGGGGTCGTAGTACGCTTCCCGATTGCCCCGGAAGCCATGGCGCTCGTAGAGAATGCGCGACACCTCCTGTAGCACGACGAGAGGTGCCGTTTCGTCGTCGAGACGGTCCTTTACCTCTTCGGCGAGCTGGTCGAGGCGCAGCAGGTACCGCTCCACCGGAAGCTGGACATGCTCCTCCTTGGCGACGAGCAGGGCAGCTCGGGCGAGCTCCACACTTTCGTCCGGCCCCTCGATGGTGCGGGCGAACAGCTCCCGCGGCGTTGGAATGAGCCCACTCACCTGAATTCCACTCTCCCGTTGCATCGCCGCCGGGGCGGCCTCCTGAACCCACCGTGAAGCTCTCGCTTTCCCCCCTCCCCATCCAAACCCTACATTGCGACCGTGGCAGTGCCCGCCGGAGGTTTCGCCAGACGCACACCCCAAGGAGGGAGAATGATGCGTACCCTCGCCCTCGTCACGGTTTCCGTTTTCATGTTCGGCTGCGGAGAAGGCGCTCCGCCTCCCGAAGGGGAGGCTCGCGAGCCGGCTCAGAGCGTGACCGACCCCTCAGCAGGGATCCAGGACCCCGACGTCCGCCAGGTCCACGAGCGGATGATGGAGGCGATGGCTCCCGGTGGAGGATGGGAAGAGGCCCGCTACATCACCTTCGATTGGATCGTCCGCCGGGAAGGAGGCGATCAGCTCCGCCGTTCCCACGAGTGGGATCGCTGGGACGGGAAGGTGCGCGTGAGCCAACCCTCCGATGACGGTCAGGTGACCGCGCTCTTTTCACTGGACGCACCGGAGAATGGCGAGGTCTGGGTCGACGGGGAGCGACAGGAAGGCGAGGCGGCCGGGGAGCTGCTCGCGGGCACCCATCGTTCCTTCATCAACGATTCGTACTGGTTCCTGATGCCGTACAAGTGGACGGACCCGGGAGTGACGCTCGAGTATCTCGGTGAGCAGACCGATGACGAAGGTCGTGACTGGGAGGTCGTGGAGCTCCATTTCGACGAAGTCGGCCTCACCCCGCAAAACAGGTACCGCGCGTTCGTGAACCCGGAGACGGACCTCATGGAGCGCTGGCACTTCATCCGCGATGCGGAGAGCGAACCGGCACCGACGGATTGGGCGAACTGGCAGACCTTCGGGCCCATTCGGCTGCCGACGGAGCGTCTCGCGGACGGGGTGCCCAGAATCACATTCGAGAACATCCGTGTCGAGCGGGAGATACCCGGCAGCGCCTTCCAGCCGCCCTCCGGCTGACCCCGCAAACGGTGGCGGGGGCCTCCCTTCAGACCCTCGCCACCGACTCGGAGCCGGTGCGGCCCGATCCCTTTTCCGGCCTCCCGTCCTTCTCTCCCGCAACGCTGATCGCGATCTCCATCACCTCGTCCAGGGTGGCGACGGGGTGCACGGTGAGGCGCTCCTTCACTTCGTCGGGGATCTCCTCGAGGTCGGGCTCGTTCTCGGCCGGCAGGACGATCTCATAGATCCCGGCACGCACGGCACCCAGCACCTTCTCTTTGACTCCCCCGATCGGTAGCACCCGTCCGGTGAGCGTGAGCTCCCCGGTCATTGCCACGTCCCGCCGGACCTTCTTCCCGGCAAGGGCGGAGACGAGCGCAACGGCCATCGTGATGCCGGCGGAGGGACCATCCTTCGGGATCGCGCCCGCGGGCACGTGGATGTGCACTTCGGTGCCTTCGAGCCGCTTCTCCGGGATGCCGAGCATCCGGTGGTTGCTCTTCGCGTAGCTCCACGCTGCCCGGCCGGATTCCTTCATCACGTCGCCGAGCTGCCCCGTGAGAACCAACCCACCTTCACCCGGCATGACACTCGCTTCCACGAACATGATGTCCCCCCCCATCGGGGTGTAGAACATCCCTGTCGCCACGCCGACTGCGTGCTCGGTCCGCATCCGCTCGGGCTGAACCCGCGGACGCCCGAGCAGCTCCCTCAGGTCGTCCGACTCCACGGTCATTTTGTCCACCTCGGCCGCGGCGATCTTCCTTGCCACCTTGCGGGCGACCTTGCCCAGCTCCCGTTCGAGCTGACGGACCCCGGCCTCGCGTGTGTACTTCGCGACCACCTCCTTGATCGCGTCCTCCGAGAGGTTCAGCTCTTCCTTGTCCAGGCCGGCTTCCTTCCACTGACGCCCGAGGAGGTACCTCTTCGCGATCTCCAGCTTTTCCTGCTCCGTATAGCCGGAAAACTCCACTCGCTCCATCCGGTCCAGGAGGGGCGCCGGGATCCGATCGGCGTAGTTGGCGGTCGCGATGAAGAGGACCTCCGAGAGATCGAACGGAATTCCGAGGTAGTGATCGGTGAAGTTCTGGTTTTGTGCAGGGTCCAGGACCTCCAGGAGAGCCGCGCTCGGATCCCCCTGGAAGGAGACCCCCAGCTTGTCCACCTCATCGAGCAGGAAGACCGGGTTCTTGGCTTTCACCTGACGCATCCCCTGGAGGATACGGCCGGGCATCGCCCCTACGTATGTCCGCCTGTGTCCCCGGATGTCCGCCTCGTCGCGCGCTCCACCCAGGGAGATCCGGACGTACTTCCGGCCGAGAGCCCGGGCGATCGACTGCGCGATGCTCGTCTTTCCCACACCCGGCGGGCCGGTGAAGAGCAGGATGGGTCCCCGCCCGGTCGTCTTCATGAAGGGAGCCGGCTGATCGTCACCAGGGTCGGGTTCCGGGTCCTTCCCCTGGCTCTCGGATCCGGCGGACTCTCCGACCACGGGCGCTTCCTCGGTCGCTATCCCGTTCCCCGATCCGTCCTGCTCGCCGTTCTCCTCCTGCGGCCGGACTTCGGCGGGGACCGGCTCTGCCTCTACCACCTCCTCCTCTTCCTCGAAGCCGACATCCCGCTCCATCTGAAGCTTCCGTACAGCCAGGAACTCGAGGACGCGATCCTTGACGTCCTCGAGACCGTAGTGGTCCTCGTCCAGGATCTTTGCAGCGAGATGAAGATCGATCTTGTCATCCGTGCGATCACTCCACGGAAGCTCCGTCACCCACTCGAGAAACGTGCGAATCACCTGATATTCGGCTGATTGAGGGCTGGTGCGCTCGAGGCGCTTCAGCTCGCGCTCCACCTCCTGACGTCCACTCTCGGGCAGGTCCAGCTCTTCGATTCGCGTCCTCAACTCGTCGACCTCGCTGCGCTCGTCCTCGTCGCCGAGCTCTCGCTGGATCTGTTTGAGTTGCTCCCTGAGGAGCATCTCTCGCTGCCGCTCCCCGAGCTCCTCCTGGACCTTCGCCTGGATGTCTTCCTGGGCATCGATCCTGGCCAGTTCCCGTTCGACGGCGACGAGGCTGCGTCGCATCCGGTCCTCGTCGTCCAACACCTCGAGGAGCTTTTGCTTGTCGGGGGTCGGCAGCTCGAGATAGAACGAGACGAGGTCGGCGAAGGAGCCGGGCTCATCCACGCCCTGGATGAGCTGATTCAGGGCCTCGGCCGGAACTCCGCGCCGGGTTCCAAGCTCCGCTGCTCGATCCCGAAGCTCCTTATCGAGGGCCTGGAAAGCGGGCGCATCGGGATCACGGGGAGGCACCGTCTCGAGCTCGGCGAGCGAGGCCATGAGCATGCCCTCGTCCTCCGTCTCGTACTCCACCGCCTCCGCACGGCCTTCGCCCTGCACCAGGAGTTGGACCCCGCCCCGGACCCGATGGGTCTGGATGACGCGGACTACGGTGCCCACACGATAGAGGATCTCCGCGGTGGGCTCATCCGCGTTCTCACGCTGCGCGACCGCGAACAGCTTCCGGTCCCGCTCCAGGGCCTCCTGGACCGCCGCTACCGTTCCCGGACGCCCAGCGGAGATGGGGACAGCGACGCCGGGATAGACCACTGTATCCCGCAGAGGAAGCACGGGAAGCGAGAAGCGCTGGCTCATCGAAACCTCTACCTTTCAAAAGGAAACCGGAGCGTGCGACGCCCCGCTTTTCTGCAGTTCATTCGGAATTCGCATCGCCTCCGGATTGCGGAGGCCGTTCGTACCAACATGCACAAAGCCTGCCAGGAGAAATGGCCGCGGAAGGTGCCCATCTTGCAGGAAATACAGGGCCGCAGCCCCTCCTTTCTGCCAAAATGGCTCGAAAACTCCGGTGACTTCGAATCTCCCTCCGTGAAAGCGTCCACCCCCACTCTACGTTGACCCATCCATCGGCTCGACGCCACCGGGGCGCGGCCGCACGCGTTCAAACTCTCGAATTCTTCGAGTAATCCGCTCGCCAGGAGCCTTTCCAGGGGGTGCGCTTTCCTCGATGGCTTGCCCCGACGATCCCTCGGGCCACTTCGGGGTGAAAGGTAGAGAGGCCCTTGCGCATCGTAACCGGCTCGGATGAGATCAGCCCATGCCCACGAAGCCCCGAATCCCCCCCGAGAACCCTCCGGCTTCCCCAGAGGCCACCCGCGAACGGGAGGGCAACCCGCGCTCTGAGTCAGCGGCGCCCTTTGCGGGCATCCGGGCAGGAAGCATCGCCGGGTTCGAGATCACGCTCGACTACTCCTGGTTCATCATCTTCTTCCTGATCTTCGGCACATTCGCCGGAGCGATCCTCCCCGCGCACGCCCCGGACCTCGAGTACAGCACCTACCTCCTTCTCGGATTCATCGGCACGACGCTCTTCTTCGCCTCCCTGCTCGGCCACGAACTCGCCCACAGCTTCGTAGCCCGGTGGAAGGGGGTCGAGGTGGAGGGAATCACCCTCTTCATCTTTGGCGGGATGGCGCGGACGCGAAGTGAGGCCGTGACTCCCGGCGACGAGTTCCAGATCGCCGGGGTGGGCCCGGTGGCAAGCTTCGCCTTCGCAGCGATCTTCTATGCGATCGCCGTGGTCGGGCGGGCGCAGGGGCTCGCGCCGGGCGTGCTCGTCCTCGCGGAGTATCTCGCATTCCTCAATTTCCTCCTCGCCGCCTTCAATTTGCTGCCCGGCTTTCCGCTCGACGGCGGCCGCGTGCTTCGAGCCGCAGTATGGAAGGCGTCGGGAAGCATCCGGCACGCGACGAAGGTTGCCACCACGGCTGGGCGCGTGCTCGGCTACAGCATCATCGGCCTCGGGATCTTCGCCATCCTCGCCGGGGGGGCCCTGGTGGGGGGGCTCTGGTTCGTCTTCATCGGGTGGTTCCTCAGCCACGCAGCAGGCGCAAGCTACCAGCAGCTCCTCCTTCGCGAAGTGCTCTCGCACCTCTCGGCGCGTCAGGCGATGACCCCCGATCCGGAGACCGTAACCCCGGACATCACCGTGGAGGTGCTCGTGCGCGACTACTTCCTCAAGCGACCCTACAACTCCTTCCCCGTCACGGAGGGTGGCGTCGTCGTCGGCGTCGTGACCCTTTCCCAGGTCAAGGAGACACCTGCGGAAGAATGGCCACGCAGGCTGGCGGCGGATATCATGACTCCACTCACCCAAGCAGTCGTCGTCGACCCGGACACACCGATGATCGAGGTGCTCGAGCGGTTCGGCGAAGGAGGCCAGCGACGGGTGCTGGTCGCGGAGGAGTGGGAGCTCGTCGGCATCATCTCCGCGACGGATGTGGCTCGGTGGCTGGACCGCGCGGCCCTGATGGAGGGGTCGATGGAGGAGCGCAGCGCCCGAAGCCTCCCATGATCCGGTTTGCGAGTAGCCCATGAGTGATTTTGAACAGGTGGTTCCCCTGGAGCAGCTTCCCGAAGGTTTCGCGCGACGGCTGGATGATCCGGACCGGGCCGTTCCGGCGGCACGGCCCGCCGCGACCGTCGTTCTCGTACGCGAGGGGCAGGCAGGAATCGAGGTTCTTCTGCTCCGCAGGAGCCGAACAGCCGGCTTCGTCCCGGGAGCATTCGTCTTTCCGGGAGGTCGAGTGGACCGGGAGGACGCGGACCCTCGGCTCCTTCGCAGGACGGATGGCCTCTCCCTCTCGAGAGCCGTTCGTCGTCTCCGTCTCGAAGACGGCGACCCTCCGGCAACTGCTTATTTCCTGGCTTCGGTACGAGAGACCTTCGAGGAAACCGGCCTGCTCATCGCTCGCGGGAAGGACGGGGAGCCCGCCCCGGCTCCTCGAGACGACGACCGGATCCTGGAACTCCGGAGGCGACTCCTCACTGGGGACTCCACCTTCGCGGAGGTGCTGGAGACGCTCGACCTCCGCATCGACGCCCGCTCGTTGGAGTACGTAGCCCACTGGATCACGCCCGAGGCGGAGCCACGACGCTACGATACCCGCTTCTTCGCGGCCCATGTGCCGGGAAACCGGGAGGAGGTGGTGGCGCCGGCGGAAATCACGAAAGCGATCTGGATCAGCCCCGCGGACGCCCTGGCACGGAACCGGTCCGGGGAGCTTCCGATGGTCTTCCCGACCCTGAAGACGCTCGACGCGTTTCTCGCATTTTCGACACCGGACGAGCTGCTCGAGCACTACCGGAGCCGCTCGATTCCCTCGATCCTTCCGGAGTTCGTCCAGACCGGAGGAGGCGTGGGCCTCAGGATTCCCCCGCACCCGGAGGAAGGGCCTTCCGGGGGCCAGGCATGAAAAGGCTGCTCCTCCCCGTCGTCACCACCGCCGTCGCGGCGATCGCCACATCGATGGGCTGCGTGGCCCCTGCCGAAGGCGGAGACAGCGTACCGGAGCGTGACGCCGTGGAGGCATCCGGAGTCGCGCATCTCTCCGCAGACACGGAGGTACTCCACCGGCTCCTCGCCGTCCCTGCCCCGGAGCCGGAAGACGAGGAGAAGGCGCTCGAGCGTCTTCAGGACGCGAACGATCACCTCCGGGCCGATCGACACCGCGAGGCACTGGACGCCCTCGACGAAGCCCTGCTCCTCATCCCCGCGCTCGATGATTGGGGGCCCGTTTTTCGTGCCGAGGTCCTGGCGGCCCGAGGCGATACGGCCGGTGTCGAGGAACAGCTCGCCCTGCTCGTCGAGGGGCCGGAGCTGATGGCACGGTGGGGCTGGGACTTCAGGATGACGGCGGCCGAGGAGGCCGGCGACCTGGACCGCGTGCTGCTCGTAGCGGAAGCGTGGGTCGAGTCAACCGACGGGAGCGCCACGGAGGCTCGGATCTGGGCCCGCACCGGGAACTTGCTCGAGGAGGAGGGGGACGAAGAGGAGGCGCGAGAACTCTTCCTCCGTGCCCTCGCGACAGCGCCCCCGTCCCCGGGCGGATTTCGCGCCGCGCGCGCCCTGGATGAGATGGGTGGACTCCGATCCGATGAGGAACGAGAGGTCGGAAGGGCGCTGCTTCATCACGGGGAATGGGAGAAGGGACTCGCCCGTCTCTCCAGCCACCTCGACGGGGATGCCCTCTCCTTCGCCGAAAAGTCGGAGCTGCGGCTCGCTCTGGGTGATGCCCTCTACCGGATGCGAAGGTACGGGGACGCGGAGGCGCTCCTGCGACCACTCACTCGAGCGGATGGTCCAACCGAGACGCTCAAACGGGCGCTCTATCTGAAAGGCCGCTCGCAGCTCGGGCGGGGGAATGACGAGGCGGCTCGAGCCTCCCTGGGCCGACTCGCAGACCTCCATCCCGAGGCTCCCGAGACGCGAAGTGGCCTCTTGCTGCTCGCCGAGCGGGACGTAGGGGCGGATCGCACCGAACGCGCCCGCGGGCACTTCGAGCGACTCTTCATCGCTGGGGTCGACTCTCCCGCTGCCGAGTTGGCGGCTGTACGCTTCGCGAGCATGGATTACCTGCAGGGCGCGTACGAGACCGCCGCCCGCACCTTCGACGAGTACTCCCGCAGCAGCATGCGAACGGCAGGCCGCCAGCAGGGCGCCTACTGGGCGGCCCTGACCCTCGAGCGACAGGACCGGAGCGAAGAAGCGGAGGAGCGGCTTCGGACCACCTACGATGCCGAACCTCTCTCCTTCTACGGAGTGCTGGCGGGTGAACGCCTCGGAAAGCCGATCCTGCCGAGCGACCTGCCGGCCGGCCCGCCGGAGACGTCCGATCCAGCCCTCGAGAACGCGTACCGGAACGCGCTGGTGCGGATTGAAGCGCACCGATTCGTCCCGACGGCCGGGTCCCTCGCCTACGAGTCGGAGCGTCTGCAGTCGTACTTCGAGTCACTCGGTGATGAAGCTCTTTACGGGTACGCGGAGCACCTGATCGGTCACGGCCAGCCGATGCGCGGCATCCTGATCGGCCGACATATCCAGCGACGTGAAGAGGGGTTGAACCTCCGCCTGCTCAGGATCGTCTATCCCTTCCCTCACAAGGAGGCCGTGGTCCGCGACGCCCGTGCCCGAGGCCTCGATCCCTTCTTCGTCGCCGGGCTCATCCGCCAGGAATCGATGTTCGAGACGAGAATCCGAAGCGGCGCCGGAGCCGTGGGGCTCATGCAGATCATGCCGGCAACCGGCGGGGATCTCGCGAGGGAGCTCGGCATCAGCGGCTTCACCACCGATTGGCTCCAGGATCCAGAGGTGAACGTCCGGATGGGCACCCACTTCCTCGCCTCGCTCATCCGGCGCTTCGACGGGAACGTCGTCGACGCTCTGGCCGGCTACAATGCCGGACCCACCCGCGCGCGGAACTGGAGGGGACTTCCCACGTACCGCGATCCGGATGTCTTCGTGGAGCATATCCCCTTCCGCGAGACCCGCAACTACGTGAAGGTGGTCCAGCAGAACGCCCGAATCTACGCGGGGCTCTATGGATGCGGGGACTTCGCTCCCTGCACCGGCATGTCCTATGCGACCTACGTTCGGGAGCGGGCCGGGGGAGCAGCCGGCACGGTGGGGCCAGGCTCGGAATAGAGGCGCATCACCTGATCGAGGAGCTCGCGACACCGAAGCGCGCGCTCCGTTCGGTCGCACTGAGGGGCGTGATCAGTACCGAGGCAGAGGCGCGCCCGGATCCATCCCCCGTTCGATCTTCTGCTGGCGCACCATCTCCGCCACGTCCTCCAGAAGCTGTCCAGCGTCGTAGATGATCCCATCCTTGATCGTGTAGCGGATGCCACCCACCCGCACGGCCTCCCGGGTCTCGTCATCCAGCTTCACGGCTCCGGTCCCGTAGAGAACCTTCAGGTTCTCGAGCGGGTTCTCCTCGATGAGGATCATGTCGGCATACTTCCCCGGCTCGATCGTGCCGATCGGCGGCACCTCGCCGCGAGGCTCCCAGATCTCCTGCGCGGCGTTCAGCGTCGCGGCCTGGATGACCTCGATCGGGTGAAGCCCCACCTCCCGGAGCAGTTCCAGCTCCTCGATGTAGCCGAAACCGTAGTTCTTGTAGATGAAGCCCGCATCAGATCCCGCCGTGAGGCGGCCGCCCGCGCGGTGGAAGTCGTTCAGGAACTCCATCCACCGTCGGTAGAACGCTCTCCACTCGGCCTCCTCCTCGGTGCCCCAATAGAACCAGTAGGAGCCGTGTGCTTCTCGATCCGGATAGTAGAAGTCCCACATCGAGGGCAACGTATATGTATCGTGCCACTCCGACTCCCGAGCACGCATGAAATCACGATTCGCGTCGTAGATCGTCATCGTCGGGTTGATGAAGAAATCCCGCTCCACGAACTCGTGAACGAGTGCGTTCCATTCCTCGCTTCCCGGCTCGTAGATCATATTCCAGAGTTCGGCCACCCCCGCGAAGCGATGCTGTTCGTTCTGGTAGTTGTAGTCGAGACGGTAGGGCTGCACCCGGTGGTCGCGGAGCAGCGCCTCGAAAAGACCGTAGAAGTGCGTCATTCCGGTCATCCCGAGCTGCGCCGCATCCCGGGCGTTCATTCTCGCCACGCCGGTCTGTTGAAGATGCGCGGTGGTGCCCATCCCCTGCTCGTTCGCCTCGTCGATCAACGCCTCCATAATCCGGGGCTCGAGGGCGTTGAGCTTGATCCCTTCCACCCCTGCCTCGTGAGCCCACCGCACCCAGTCGCGTGCGGACTCCGGCGCGTCGACCGAACCCCGATCCCAACCGCTCCCTGGCCGCTGGTAATTCACCACGCGCGGCGCCACGATCTCGTTCCGCGCGCTTCGCTCCTGCTCATCGCGAGTGAGCTCGAACGGCCCCAGGTTCACGCCACGCACGGTCGTGATTCCATGGGCGAGCCAGAGCTTGTACGCGTACTCCCACTCGGGGTTCTTCGGAGGACCACCTGCATGGGCATGCATGTCGATGAATCCGGGAAGGACGTACATCCCGTCGGCATCGATCTCCCGCGTCGCGCCGTCGGGGCGTCCCTCTTCGTCGATCGGAACTCCGGGGTATCCCACGGTCCGTACCTCGACGATGCGCCCGTCCTCGATCACGATATCCGTGGGCCCGTAAGGAGGCGCTCCCGTCCCGTCGATCACGGTCGCCCCTCGTATGATGAGTCGCTCGAACGGTCCCTCACCCTCGTCCGGGCCCCGGTCCGGAGCGGGAACCGGCTGGGCCCAGAGGCCCGCCGGGAGGAGGAACGCCGCGGCGAAAAAGAGAACGCGGGTGAGAAAGACCTTCGCGAGCATGGCGCTGCTCCGGGTTCGAACCGTGCACTTTGTCCATCGATCGGGGGGATAATACACGAGACGGGGAAGAGGCTGCCAGTGCCCGAAGACCCCGTCCGTTCGACTCTTGCGCATCACGAAGTCGCCCCAGTTCCGGGCCAGGTACCGGCGGGCTACTCCTTCCGTTACACTCGTCCCATGGTCGACACTCGTCCCATGCTGGGTCCCGAACGTCCGACCGCCTACGACATGATCGGCGGCGAGGCGGGCGTCCGGCGCCTGGTGGACCGCTTCTACGATTTGATGGACACCGCCCCGGAGGCGGCGGGCATCCGGGCGCTCCACGCCGGAAGTCTGAAGGTCTCCCGCGAGAAGCTCTACCTCTTTCTGTCCGGTTGGATGGGTGGGCCGCCCCTCTACGTGGAGCGCTACGGCCATCCCATGCTTCGGGCGCGCCACCTCCCGTTCTCGATCGGCGAGAAGGAGCGAGACGAGTGGCTCTGGTGCATGGAACGGGCGCTGGTGGAGCAGGAGATGCCGGACATGCTCCGGGATTACCTCCGGGACCGGTTCCGGTCGGTTGCGGAGCACATGCGAAACCAGGGAAGGGAGGACGAAGGATGAACAGACCCGCTGCACGCGCCTGTGATCCGGTTCTGCGGGGCGCCCTCTTCGCAGGCCTCGCATTCCTCGGGGCATGTACCGCTCCTCCGCCCGACACTTTGGGCCCGACCTCCGACGGTCTGGCCCCATGCCCCCATGCTCCGAACTGCATCCACACCGGCGACGGGCACCCCGAGGGTGTGTCTCCCTTGATCTTGACGGACGACTGGCAAGGCCGCCCCTCGGACGAGGTGTGGGCCGCGATCGAGTCCGCCGTAGCCTCCCTCCCCAGAACGGAGATCGTGCTCCGAACCGACGACTACCTCCATGCGGAATCGAGGAGCCGGGTCTTCGGGTTCACGGACGACCTCGAGGTCTATCGCGTCCCGGACTCCCCGGAGCTCGTCGTGCGATCGGAGGCACGGGTCGGCCGCTCGGACATGGGAGTCAACATGAGGCGGGTGGAAAGCCTCAGGGAGGCGTTGCAGGCACGAGGAGTCGTGGAGACGGCCGCACGGCGAAGGGCCACCTTCCGCGAAGCGCCCATGGGAGAAGGGCCTCCGGCATCGGTCACCTGAAGGCCCTGAGCGGGCGGACTCGGGCCGTGGCGGAGGAGTCCGTGCGCCGAACCCCGCCACCGACCCAAACTCCCTGTCGGGCGGCCATCGAGGAGTCCCTGGGCTGGACCCGCTCGATGAGCCTGTGATCGTCGACTCCGGCCCCGCAGCACCGATCCGAGCATCGGTCCGACGCCGGAGATCGCACGGGCTCCTCGAACGTCAGATGTCGCCCTTGCGGATGCAGGCGGCCAGGTGCTCACGGCCCGGGCCGGGGACGCTTCCGACCTCTTCGAGGAGCGGAACCACGGTGCGGCAATCCTCTACCGCGAAGGAGCACCTCGGGTGGAATGGGCACCCGGAAGGTGGTGAGACCGGACTGGGCGCCTCCCCTTCGAGGGGCGTCACTTTCTTCCGCTTCCGAGGGTCGGGGTCCGGAATCGCTTCGATCAGGGCGCGCGTATAGGGGTGCACCGGAGCCTCGAAGATGCGCTCGACCGGACCCTTCTCGACGAGCTTTCCGAGATACATGATCGCGATCGTGTCGCTCACATGCTCCACGACCGAGAGGTCGTGGCTGATGAAGATGTAGGTCAGGTTTCGCTCCCGCTGGAGCCGCACCATCAGGTTCAAGACCTGGCTCTGCACGGACACGTCGAGCGCCGACACGGGCTCGTCCGCAATCACGAGCCTGGGATCCAACGCCAGCGCACGGGCGATCCCGATCCGCTGCCGCTGGCCGCCGGAGAACTCGTGCGGGTAGCGGCCGAGCATCTCACCGGTGAGCCCCACCACCTCCAGAAGCTCCCGGACCTTTTCCACCTGCTCCGCTTTCGTCCCGATCCTATGAACGACGAGCGGCTCCCGGACGATCTCTCCGACCGTCATCCGGGGATTCAGCGACGAGTACGGATCCTGGAAGATGATCTGGATGTCCCGTCTCTGCCGGAAGAGTTCCGCCGAGGAGGCGTGCGCCAGGTCGTGCCCGTCGAAGAGGACGCGTCCTTCCGTAGGATCCTCGAGGCGCATCAACGTGCGGCCGAGCGTCGACTTCCCGCAGCCCGACTCCCCCACGAGCCCCAGCGTCTCCCCCTCCAGCACGGAGAAGGTGACCCCGTCGACCGCGCGAACATCCCCGATCCTGCCGCCGAAGACGCCCCCTCGCACCGGGTAGTATTTCCGTAGACCCTCCACGGAGAGAAGCGGCCCCCCTCCGTTCCAGCTCACGACTCCTCCGGGATGAGTGGGAAGTGACAGGCCACCTGCGTGTGCTTGCGGCCGACCCCGTGCGGGTCCTCCTCGCTGCACCGCCGCTGGTCCGCGTCCCCCAATCCCTTCCGCCTCCAGCATCGCTCCGCGAACCGGCATCCCTCGGGAAGGTGCAGAGGCGACGGCACGACTCCTTCGATCGTCGTTAGATCCTGCTTCCTCTTCACGCCCCTCTTCGGAATGCTGCCGAGCAGCCCCTTCGTGTAGGGATGCCGACTCCTTTCGAAGAGATCGAAGACGTTCCCCTGTTCGACCACGCGCCCGGCGTACATCACCGCGACCTCGTCACACATCTCGGCCACCACACCCATGTCGTGGGTGATGAAGAGGACCGCCACGCCAGTCCGCGCCTGGAGTTCTCGGATCAGGTGCAGGATCTGAGCCTGAATCGTCACGTCGAGCGCCGTCGTCGGTTCGTCGGCGATCAGGAGCCGGGGCTCGCACAAGAGGGCCATCGCGATCATCACCCGCTGCTTCATGCCGCCCGAAAGCTCGTGCGGATACGAACCCAGACGCGACCCGGGATCCGCGATCCCGACGGTCCGAAGCATCTCGATCGAGCGCTCACGCGCTTCGAGGCGTCCCATCCCGAAGCGGAGCCGGAGGACCTCGAGCATCTGCTTCTCAACCGTGAAGACCGGGTTCAGCGAGGTCATGGGATCCTGGAAGATCATCGCGATCTCCCGCCCGCGGATCTTTGCGAGCTCGCTGCGGCTCATGCCGAGGATGTCGGCCCCCGCGAAGCCGACCCGCCCCCCGAGTATCCTCCCCGGCGGGCTCGGCACGAGCCGCAGGATCGACGAAGCGGTCACGCTCTTTCCGCAGCCCGACTCTCCGACCAGGCCGAGCGTCCGCCCTGCCTCGAGCTCGAGCGAGACTCCGTCGACGGCCCTGACGAGCCCCGCCTCCGTGTCGAATCCGATGCGCAGGTCATCGATCTCGAGCAACGGGGACGATGCGGTTTCCAGCGCTGGCTGAGCGCTCTCCTCGAATCGCGTCTTCACGGTCTCGGGCTCAGTGGATGGCGTCGAGAATTCCGAAGTAATCCACATCCAGGTCGTCGTCGACCGGGAAGGCTTCACCGGTGCGCATCGCGGCCTGGACGGCTTCCCTCCGGTCGGGATCGATCCAGTAGACCAGGTAGTCCATGACCTGCCCGGTCCTCGGCGGAAGGTAGTACTCGGGAAATTGGACGTGGTCCCAGTGGGCGACCCAAATGAAGGGGGCGCGCCAGAAGGGGATGTAGAATGCCTCCTGGTGGACGATCTCGTCGATCCGGTACAGAGCATCCCGCCGGGCCTCGAAGTCCAGATCCTCCTCGTAGATCCGGATCAGCTCGTCGACCTCCTCGCTCCCGAAGCCCCAGATGTTGTTGTTGTTGACCGCATTCTTGAAGTCGGTGTGGAGATACTGACGGACCGCAGGATAGAACCCTGCCGTTCGGGCTGTGATCGTCATCTCGTACTTGCGCTCGAGACCACGCTCGAACGCCGTGCCGGCCTCCAGCAACCGGAGCCGCATGTCCACGCCGGCGCGACGATACTCCTGCTGCATCACGGTCAGGTGGCGGCTCAACCCGGGGCTCCCGTAGATGACCGTGAAGCTCGCCTTCTCCCCCCGTTCGTTGACGAGGATGTCATCGGTGTCCGAGCGGGTGAAGATCAGCCCCCGAAGCGCATTCCGGATCCGCTGGAAGAAGTTGCGGCCCCGGATCTCGTCCGGGCGACGATACCCCGCGCGCTCCAGGTACTCGCGGGCGCGGGCGGGGTTGAACTCCCGTGGCTGGACATTCGGGTTCGCATACTCCGTTCCCTCGAAAAACGACACCTGCCGGAAGTATTCGTCGAACATCAGGTTCCGGTTCAGCCGCTCGAAGTTGAACAGGTAGTGCATCGCGACCCGGAAGTCGCGGTTCTGGAAGATCGGCGCCTCGAGGTTCATGTGGAGGCCGTAGATTCCGGACGGCATGTCGGTGAGGACCCGGGCTCGACGGATCCATCCGTTCTGGACCGCTCCGAACGTATACTCCTCGTTCCAGGCTCGTGCCGTATACTCCCCGATCATGTCCAGCTCACCACGACGCAGGTAATCCAGATGCCTGTCCTGCGGGATCACCCGAAGGTGGATCCGGTCGAAGTTGTACAAGCCCTCCATGTAGGGCTTGTCGTCCCCCCACCAGTCGTCGACCCGCTCGAGGGTCACCGACTCCCCACGTGACACCTCCGAAACCACATACGGGCCCACGGCGACCTGGAACTGGTTGTTCGTACGGGTCACCCAATCCTCGTCGAGCACCGTGGCGTGCGCGGGTGTGGCCCACAGGCCGCCATAGTCCGCAAGCGGCCTCCAGCTCGGGCGCGTCCCTACGATCACCAGCGTGTGATCGTCGATCTTCTCGACGGACTCGTAGTACTGTTCTGCGTAGTTGTTGTAGAACGGATCGACGATGTGCTCCGACCGCATCATCTCCCAGGTGAAGACGAAGTCGTCCGCTGTGAGCGGCGTCCCGTCACTGAATCGAGCGTCGGGGTCGAGGCGGAAGTAGATCGTCCTCTGGTCCTCCTGGACGGACCAGTGGGTCGCCAGCTTCGGGATGAAGTTGTCGGTGATCGGGTGCCGGGACACGAGCCCGAAGCTCATCGTGAACGCTCGATTCCACGCCGCAAAGGCGTCGTTCGAGTTCGGGCCCATCAGCCGAAAGGTCATCGGGTACTGAGCGACCGGGAAGGTGAACGTTCCTCCCCTGATCGCATCCGGAGAGCCGATCGGTGGATCGTCCAGGTTCGTCTCCCATTCGACGTCCTCCGGCAGCGTCGCGGGAGTCGTGTCGGTGTCCGACGCTGCCACTTCCGACCCATCCGGCATCGCAGAAGCCGGATCGGCCGGGAGTCCCTCGCCCGCGACCTCCCGGTCTCCGCCGAGGGCCGGCTCGGGCCCGCCTGTGAGAAAGGGGAGGGCGAGCACGAAGAGGAGCAGACCCGAACCCACGATCCCGGTTGCAACCCACTGCCTCATGTCGACCTCCCGACGGAGTTGCCCCTTTCCACGAGCTCTCGCCTGCCCACCCCCTCCTCTCCCCCGCACCTCCTATTCATATCGCGCGTACTGCTTCGGGTCGAATGCTTCGCGCACCGACTCCCCGATGAATACCACCAGGACCAGCGTCACCGTGATCGCCCCGAATGGCGCAAGCGTCAACCACAACTTGTCCCGATTTTCGCTCTGGAGGGCCTGATCGATCATTTCGCCCCAACTCGGGGTCGGTGGAGGCAGCCCGTATCCGAGATAGTCGAGGCCGGTGAGCGCGAACACCGCGGCGACTACCGCGAAGGGGGTGAACGTCACCAGAGGGGTGAGACAGTTGGGCAGGAGGTGCCGGAAGATCACCCGCAAGTGGGACGCGCCGTACGAACGAGCCGCCAGACAGTACTCGCGCGTCTTTTCGCGGTACATCTCGGTGCGCATGTAGAAGGTGATGCTGATCCACTGGAAGATCGCCATGATCCCAAGGAGCATCCAGAACGTGGGGGCGAACAGGGCCGCCATGATGATCACCACGTAGAGGAACGGGATCGCGAGCAGGACCTCGAGCACGCGCTGGCTCAAGATGTCGAACCGTCCGCCCAGATAGCCCTGGAGGCTTCCGACGAACGTCCCGATCAACTGTCCGAAGACCACGAGGAAGACCGCGAAGAAGATCGAGATGCGGAACCCGTAGAAGAGGCGCGAGGCCACGTCCCGTCCCTGCGAGTCCGTGCCGAGGTAATGCCTGCGGCGGAAGTCGGGCGCAGTGGGTGGCACGGCTCCGAGCCCCGCGAGCGACGGCATGGCACCACTCCTCGCCAGGCCCGCGAGGTCTCCCGTGGGAGAGCGCGCGGGATCGGCCAGGATCTCCTCGATCTCCCCCCGGTGGATCACGCCGGCGAGCTCGTCCAGGCCGTCACGGCGCGCCAGCCACTCGGCAGCCGCGAGATCCTCCTCGTCGATCGCGAGCTGGACGTCGTTCAGGATCTCGTTGTACCAGAAGTCGCTCTCATAGGGATCCCAGGGGATCGGCGGCATCACGACGTAGTTGCCCCGGTTCGGATACCTCGCGTCCAGCTCGGCGAGCGCCCGGGGGTCGTCCCCGACCTCGGTGCGCTCCCGCTCGTACAGATACCGCTCGAGCCGCCATTCGCGCTGAAGCCGCAGGTACTCCGTCTCGAGGTCCCCCATGCCCCAGGCGGGAGGTGGCTCCTGGCCGAACGTCGCCATCTCGTAGAACTCGGAGGTCGGCAGGTAGAGCCGGCCATCGTACCAGACGAGGAGCGCCCGGCTCTCGGCCAGGTACGGAGCGAAGATCGAGAGCACGACGGCAACGCACAGGATGATGAGCGAGTAGTACCCGCGCTTGATGCTGCGAAAGCGATCGAGTCGCTTCTTCATGATCGGGTCGAGTCGGATCCAGGCCATCGTCGCCTACTCGAACCGGACGCGGGGATCGACGAACGCCACCGCCAGATCCGAGACCAGATTTCCGACCATGAGCAGCACGCTGGAGATCACGAGGAAGCCCATGACCACCGGGAAGTCTCGGGCCTGGATCGCTTCGAAAGCCAGCAGCCCGACTCCCTGGATGTTGAATACCCGCTCGATCAGGAAGCTGCCCGTGAGGAAGATTCCCAGCAGGCTGCCGACGCTCGTGGCCATCGGGATGAGGGAGTTCCGAAGCGCGTGTACGAAGACCGCACGACGCCAACTCAGCCCCTTCGCCAGCGCCGTCCTGACGTAGTCGGCGCTCATGTTCTCGATCAGGCTGTTCTTCATCAGCATGGTGGCGACGGCGAACGACCCCACGAGGTACGCGATCAGCGGTAGGATCGAATGCCACACGATGTCCACCGCCTGCGCGGCCAGGGGCAACTCCTCCGCGCCCGGGGAGCGGAAGCCGCCCAGTGGGAAGATCTCGAACTGCACCGCGAAGAGATTGCTCAGCACAGCCCCGAGCGCGAACCCTGGAACGGCATACCCGATGAAGATCAGGACCGAGGTCACGTGATCCACGCTCGTCCGGTGGCGGATCGCCTTCAGGATCCCGAGGGGAATACAGATGCCGTAGGTGAAGAGCGCGGTGATCAGGCCGTAGTAGATCGAGATGGGGAGCCGCTCTGCGATGACCCGGATCACCGGCTCGTTGTAGCGGAAGGATTGACCCAGGTCGAGGCGGATCGTGTCCCAGAGCCAACTCAAGTAGGCAACCGGGAGCGGCTGGTCGAAGCCGTAGTACTCGCGGAGCTGAGCGAGCTGTTCCTCCGGAAGATCGAGTTGGACCCGTGCGTCTCCGCCTACCGCCACCTCTCCCGCCGCGCCCGCGCCGGCCAGCGACATTCGAAGCTGGTCGATCTGTCCGCCGGGTACGAACTGGCACAGCATGAACGTGATGAACGTGATGCCGAGGAAGGTGGGGACCATCAGCAGCACCCGACGGAACACATAGTCGCGCAGCGCTTCTCCGCGGGATTTCACAGACCCTTTTCCCTCCGGTTTCGACCCGGCATCACGCACCTGCATGTAAATGGATGACAGAAGCTGGAAATGCAAATTGCGCGTCGCGAGTGCGAGTTCCTTCCGGCAACCACCTCGCCGCGATCCGGAGCTAACCGAGGGACCGTAGAATGAACGCCCACGGCCGACGTGAGGGTCTGGAGGGTGATCGATCGGGGGCGTGCGGGGTAGGCACCCGCGATCGTGACCATGTCCTGGGCATTCAGCCCAGGCGGGAGGCAGGAGAACGAACGTGGGTACACCCCCCGAGTCGGACGGCCGCGTCGCCCGTCCTCCCCTCCCTTCCTTCGCCCTCGAAGCCCGGGACGTCCAGAAGCGCTTTGGAGAGGTCGTCGCGCTGGCGGGTGTCTCGCTCCGCGTGGCCCCGGGGGAGTGCGTCGCGCTCGTGGGGGAGAGCGGATCGGGAAAAACCACCCTGCTTCGAGCGTTCAATCGGATGGTGGTCCCCGACGCAGGTGCGATCCTGTTGGGAGGCCGGGATGCCTCGGGCCTGGACCCGGTTCGAGTCCGCCGCGAGACCGGCTACGTCCAGCAGGAGGGCGGGCTCCTCCCGCACTGGACGGTCCTTCGAAACGCTGCAATGGTCCCGTGGCTCCTCGGTATGGAGGATGCGGAGGCGTGGGGCGGAGAAGCGCTGGACCGTGTCGGCCTTCCACAGGACCACTTCGCGGCCCGGTGGCCGCGGGAGCTTTCCGGGGGACAACGTCAGCGAGTGGCGATCGCGCGGGCCGTTGCGGCCCGGCCCGAGGTGATCCTTCTGGACGAGCCGTTCGGGGCGCTGGACGCGATCACCCGGGCCGAGGTGAGGGACGGCTTCGGATCGCTCCGTCGGGAGCTCCGGATGACGACCGTCCTCGTGACACACGACCTGCACGAGGCCGTGGAGCTCGCGGACCGGGTGGCCGTGCTCCGTGAGGGGAGGCTCGAGCAGGTGGCCGAGCCCGGCCGGCTTCTGAGTGCACCGGCGAGCCCCTACGTGGCGGCTCTCCTGGCGCGCGCCCGGCTGGGCGCCGGAAGGGCAGAGGAATGAGACGCTTCGTTTCGATTCCGATTTTCGCGGCCCTTCTCCTCGGCCCGGGCGTGGGTGCCGCGCAGGACCCCGGGGAGGGCGAGACGGTCCGCGCGGTGATCGTCGCCTCGAAACCCTTCGGCGAGTCCTACCTCCTCGGCGAGATGTTCGCGCAGCTCCTCGAGGCGCGCGGGTTCCCGGTCGAGCGACGGCTCGGCCTGGGCTCGACCGAAGTGGCGTTCGGTGCCCTCAGAACCGGGGCGGTCGATGTGTACCCGGAATACACGGGCACCGGTCTCCTCGCCATCCTGGGGGAAGAGCCCCGGGGGACTCCGCACGAGATCTTCCGGCGGGTCTCCGCCGAGTTCCGGGAGCGGTGGGGCATTCGCTGGCTGCCGCCCCTCGGTTTTCAGAACACCTACGCCATCTCCGTCCGCCGTGCGACGGCTGAGGCGTTGGGCCTGGAGACCCTTTCGGACCTGGCCGGCGCCGGGCCCGACCTGGTGGGGGGCTTCTCTCCCGATTTCCTCGGGCGCGGCGACGGTCTCCCGGGGCTGGAGGAGGCCTACGGGCTTCGAATGGGGGAGACCCGCTCCCTCCTGCAGGCCGTGAAGTACGAGGCGCTCGAAAGGAGCAGCGTGGATGTGATCGATGCGTACTCGACCGACGGGTTTCTGGCGCGGGCCGAAGTGATGGTGCTCGAGGACGACCGCGGGTTCTTTCCACCGTACGAGGCGGCGGCCCTGGTGAGCCGACGCCTGCAGGAGGAGCTTCCCGGAGCGGTGGCGGCCCTCACGGAGGTGTCGGGCCTCCTGGAGGAGGAGGCGATGCGGGAGCTCAACCGCCGCCTGGAGGTGGACGGGGAGCCGCTCACACGGGTGGCCCGCGACGCGCTGCTGAGCGTGGGGCTATTGGCCGACGCGGGATCGATTCCCGATCAGGAGGGGCTTCGCCCCCGGTCGGAGGGCCTTCCTTCCTACCTGTGGGAGCGACGGCACGAGACAGTGCAGCAGACGCTCCGC
Organism: Gemmatimonadota bacterium; assembly: GCA_007121455.1. GTDB lineage: Bacteria > Gemmatimonadota > Gemmatimonadetes > Longimicrobiales > Gaopeijiaceae > SKKN01. The sequence continues at coordinate 137,644 of SKKN01000035.1, forward strand.
CACCTCCTCCTGGTGGGCCTCTCCATGTTCGGCGCGATCCTGGTCGCAGTGCCCGGCGGCCTTGCCCTGGAGCGGTCGCGGGCCGGAGCCGAAGGCGTGATCCGGAGCGTCGGCGTCGTCCAGACCCTCCCCAGCATCGCACTCCTCGCATTCATGATCCCCCTCTTCGGGATCGGTGTCCTGCCAGCCGTGGTCGCGCTCTTCCTCTACTCGCTCTTTCCCATCCTTCGAAACACGTTCACCGGCGTGCGAGACGCGGATCCGGCAGCCGTTGACGCGGCTCGGGCTCTCGGGATGACACCACTCCAGATCCTCCGCCACGTGCGCCTTCCTCTGGCCGCCCCGGTGATCATGGCGGGGGTGAGGACGGCGGCGGTGATCAACGTCGGGACGGCGACCCTCGCCGCGTTCATCGGCGCCGGCGGGCTGGGCGACCCGATCGTCTCCGGACTCGCCCTCTCCGATCCATGGATGATCCTGTCCGGTGCGTTGCCCGCCGCCGTGCTGGCGGTGCTCGTCGATGCCGGGCTGGCCATCACGGAGCGGGCGGCGACCCCGAAGGGAGTGGTGGTCAGCGGCTCCTGACGGGGCCCCACCCAGCCGGCCATTCCCCCTCGAACCTCTACATTCTCCGGTAGGCCGGGCCGCTTCCGCCTTCCCGAGGCGTCCACCGCGGCCCGAGGATGTCCGTCGCCTTGCAGTCGATGCAGTTCGGGGCGTTCACGACGAGCTCGTCGCCCTCCTTCTCGTAGACTCCCGCAGGGCAGACGTGGACGTAGAACTCCGCGAGCTCGGGTGGCACGCCATCCCCGACCACGAGGTGGGAGGGTATGTCGTCCCGCGTCTTGTTCCCGGACTTGAAGACGGCGTCGACCTTGGAAAAGGTGAGCTTGCCATCCGGGACGAGAGGCACGTGGCTCCCATCCAGGACACGGGGCTCTGCGGCGTCCTCCTCCAGGTCGATCCGACCGCCCGGAAAAGCTCCTCCGGTCACGGTCATGAGACCCGCCTTCATTCCCCCCCGATAGAAGCCGTCTTTGAACGCGGGCCGCATATTCCGGGTCTTGTAGAGGTCCTTCATGATGAACGAGTCGTCGATCGCCTCGGTGTAGGACCGGAGACCGGCCTCACTGGTATCGCCGTTCTTGATCGCCTTGAAGATTGCGCGTGCCGCGAGAATCCCCGATTGGACGGCGTAGTGGATCCCCTTCAGAGAGGGTACGTCGACGAACCCGGCTGCATCGCCGACCATCACGACCCCGTCCCCGTGGCGTCGCTCGGGTACCGCATGGTACCCCCCCTCCGGAATCGTCTTGGCTCCCCACTCCACGAGCTCCCCTCCCTCGAGGTGGATCCGGAAGAGAGGATGGAGCTTCATCCGCTGCAGCAGCTCGTGCACGTCCAGGCGGGCGTCCCGGTAATCGAGACCGACCACCAGCCCCAGCGCCACCAGATCGTCCCCCATCGGGTACATGAAGCTCCCACCGAAGGCGTCGTTCGGGAGAGGCCAGCCCATCGTATGGATCACCCGGTCGAGAGGGGTTTTCACCTCCCAGAGCTCCTTCACTCCCAGGGCGTAGATCTGCGGGCTCGCGGCACCGATCTTCTGCCATTCGCGATAGGCCATCGTGAGAGGCCCGCGGGTCCCCTCTGCGAGGACGGTGACGCGACCGGTGAGGTCCATGGCCGGCGTGTAGCCGGAGCCCGGATTCCCCGACCGGTCCAGGCCGGCGGGAGCGGTCCTCACCCCGATCACCCTTTCTTCCTCCACGAGGAGGGAGTCCACCGGAAATCCGGGAAAGACGTTCACCCCGAGCTCTTCCGCACGCTCCCCCATCCACCGCACTACCTCGCAGATGGAGGCGACGAAGTTTCCGTGGTTCTTCATCGTCGGAGGTGTGGGAAGTCGAACGGCGCCCTTCTCCCTGAGCAGGTAGACGGCTTCATTCCCCACCGGCCTCCGGAACGGGAGATCGTCATCCGACAAATCGGGGAAGAGCTCTCGGAAAGGTCCCGGGTTCACCACCGCACCGGAAAGGGCGTGCTCCCCGAGCTCGGCCGACTTTTCGAGGACGCCGATCTCGAGGGTGCCGAGCTCTCCCCCTTCCTCGGCATCCCGCTGCACGAGGCGCGCAAGTTCGATCGCCCCCGCGAGACCCGCGGGTCCGCCGCCCACGAAGAGGACATCCATGGGTACCGCTTCCTGATCGGGCGCCTCCGCTCGGATCAGGCGATCCATCGGTAGCTCGGGCTGATGGTTCAGGGGTGTAACCTTGGCCCCGGTGCCGATTCGTTCCGCCATTCCCTCTCCTTGTGGATGTAGCTGTTCGTCCGTCGTCGAACCCGCGCGTGGTGGCGCGACCGGCCGCCGGTCCTCGAGCGCACCCGTCGGAAGCGCGCAGATGGGGAACCTCTGCCCCTCCGCTGTTTACGGCACTTCGACGGGAATCGACCCCGCTAGCTTACATCATACCCCCACTCACGTCACGCGTGAGCCGGAGCCGGAGCCGAATGGCCAAAGACCGTCCCTCCACCCTCGCGGAGCTTCGGGAGTCCGGCTACCGCACCAGAATCGTCAAAGACGAGCTCCGCGAGAATCTGGTGCGAAAGCTTCGAGGGCGCGACCCGCTCTTCCCCGGTGTCATCGGCTACGACGATACGGTGCTACCCGGAATCGTCAACGCGATCCTCGCTCGACAGGACTTCATCCTCCTGGGGCTCAGGGGGCAGGCGAAGAGCCGGATCCTGCGGCAGCTCGTGGACCTTCTGGACGAGGAGATCCCGATCCTCGCCGGCAGCGAGGTCAACGACGACCCGCTGCGCCCCGTTTCCCGCTACGGGCGACTTCTGGTGGAGGAGCACGGGGATGAGGCCCCGGTCGCCTGGCTGCCGCGAGAGGCGCGCTTCGTGGAGAAGCTGGCCACACCCGATGTCACGATCGCGGACATCATCGGTGACGTGGATCCCATCAAGGCCGCACGGGGCGGGCACGTGCTCGGGGACGAGCTCACGATGCATTTCGGGCTGCTGCCTCGAGCGAACCGGGGGATCTTCGCCGTAAACGAGCTCCCGGATCTCGCGGGAAAGATTCAGGTCGGTCTCTTCAACATCCTCCAGGAAGGGGACGTCCAGATCAAAGGGTACCCGGTTCGCCTCTCCCTCGACCTCCAGATGGTCTTCACTGCGAATCCGGAGGATTACACGGCCCGCGGAAAAATCATCACTCCGCTCAAGGACCGGATCGGGGCCGAGGTGCGGACGCACTACCCGCACGCCATCGATCTGGGGATGGAGATCACGAGGCAGGAGGCGTGGGTGGATCGTGGGGGGATTCCGGTGAAGTTGCCTGATTTCGTAGCGGAGGTGGTAGAGCGCGTCGCCTTCATCGCGCGCGGCGACAAGAGGATCGACCACCGCTCGGGGGTCAGCCAGCGGATGCCCATCGCCGTCCTCGAAGCCTCGATCTCGAACGCGGAGCAACGTGCGCTTTCGCGGAACGAGGATGCGGTCGTCCCCCGGATCGGCGACCTCTATGCGGCGCTCCCGTCGATCACGGGAAAGCTGGAGCTCGAATACGAAGGAGAGCTCCAGGGCGCCGAGCCCATCGCGCGGGAGCTGATCGCACGGGCCGCCCGGGAGTCCTTTCGGGAGCGGGCGGGCGGGGCCGACGTCGAGTCGGTGGTCGAGTACTTCGAGGAGGGAGGTGCGCTCCAGGTCTCCGGCGACGCAGCGGCGGAGGCGTGTGTCGCCGGGTTCGAGCAGGTGCCGGGCCTCCTCGACCTCGTGGGATCGGTGGGACTCGCCCCCTCGAGCGCGCCGGCGGGCTGGCGGGTGGCGGGGTGCGAGCTCGTCCTCGAAGCGCTGGTCGCCGAGCGCCGCATCAGCCGGACCGACGAGGGAGGCTATGGGCGGGCGCGCCATGAACGACCCAAGGGGAAGGGTGGCAAGGGCTTCGACGCCTTCGGCTCACCGGGCTCTTAGCTCCTCCCGTCCCGCGCGACGGCCTCGACGACCAGCCGTGCGATCCTGGCCTGCGCCACGGAGAGCGGAAACCCACCGAGTTCGTCTGCTTCGATCCACACGGCTCGTTCAGCTCCCGCGCCGGCCGGCCGATCCTCGCTACGCTCCTCGCCTCGAGCTCCAAGGATTCCGGTCTGCAGCTCGTCCAGGCCCAACTCGTCCGATCCGGATGGCGCGCTCACGCTGAAGAGGAAGGGACGGTAGCGACCCAGGCGGTGCGAAAACCGGTGCTCCACCTCGTCCAGCCGCTCCCCGGTCGCAAGACCGGAATACCCCTCGGCTGCGGCGGCGCGAAGCGCGGCTTCCCGCTCCTCCTCCCCGTCCTCCAGCTCCTCTCCCGGAAACTCCCACATCCCCGCGAGCAGGCCGTCTTCGGAGCGCCGGCGGAGGAGCACGGCAGATCGGCGGCCGGCCCGCGCCTCGACGAGGACCGCCACGCCCACCCTCATCTCCTTCGGGGGCGCCCGCCTCCGGGGCGCGGGGCGTTCCCGCTCGGTCCCCCGGATCCGGGAGGCGCAATGGACCTGAACGGGGCAGGACGAGCACGCCGGAGCTCGCGGGGTGCAGATCGTCGAGCCGAGCTCCATGACCGCCTGGTTGAACGCTCCAGGAGCGGCCGGATCGACCAGAGCGCTCGCCCATTTCCCGAGTCGTGGCTCGGTCGGAGCCGCATCGTCGAACAGCCGGGCCAGCACCCGCCTGGCATTGCCATCCACCGCTGGGGCTGGAACCCCGTGCGCGATGCTCGCGACGGCCCCGGCGGTGTAATCGCCGACCCCGGGGAGCGCGCTTAGCTTCTCGAGGTCGTCCGGCACCGATCCCTCGTGCTGTTCCCGCACCAGCCGTACGGCAGCGTGGAGGTTCCGAGCGCGCCGGTAGTAGCCGAGGCCGGTCCACATCTTGAGGACCTCGTCGAGATCCGCGCCGGCGAGGCTCTCCAGATCCGGGAACCGCTCCATCCAGCGTCTGTAGTAGGGGATGACGGTGTCGACCCGGGTCTGCTGAAGCATCACCTCCGACACGAGGATCCTGTACGGATCATCCTCCTCCCGCCACGGCAGGTCCCTCTTCCTCTCACGGAAGAAGTCGAGGAGCCTGCGGCGGAAGAGGCGGATTGCCTCGGATGACGTAGGGGGAGCCAGACCGGACATGGCGGGAAGGTAAGGCCCCGGATATGCTGGGAAAGGGGTGCACCCGCCTGGCGGGTCGACCCGCCCGACTCGATCCGCGCGACTCGACCCTCGCTCGATCCCCGAAGGGGCCACGGATGCGTTTCACCACGTACGCCAAGTACAAGGGAAGCTGGTTCGATGCCCTGAACCTCGAGGCTCTCCTCGAACACCTGTCCGACTTCCTGCTCGACGGCGGATTCGCGGGCGGCCCGCATTTCCACCCGTACTGGGGGTGGTCCGGGGATGAGGAGACGAACTCGACGGAGTCGCTGAAGGGAGCGCTCCTCGAGGCGCTCGTGGAGAGCGGCCAGCTCACCCCCGAGATGCTCGAGGAGCTCCGGGGAGAGGGGGGAGGGGACGAGGAGATCCGCGCCCGCATCGCGAAGCTCCTCGACGACCTCGTCGAGCGGCTCGTGGAGGAGGGCTACCTCCGGCTGGACGGGGAGGAGGAGGGACTCGGCGGTGGGCCCGTCGAAATGGACGAGAAGGGGACGGTGGACGAGGCGAAGGCAGCCTCTCGAACCGTGGACTTCGAGCTCACCCGAAAGGGTATGGACTTCCTCGGTTACCGCGCCCTTCGGAACCTCCTCGGCGCACTGGGCAAGTCCGCCGCTGGATCGCATGACACACCGCACCTGGCCACCGGCGTGGAGGCGACGGCCGCCTCCAGGCCGTACCACTTCGGCGACACGCTCAACCTGGACATTCCGGCGACGCTCCGCAGTGCCATCGCGCGGGAAGGCCTCGTCTTCCCGTTGGAGCTGGAGGAGGAGGACCTGAGGGTCCACCAGACGGAGTACCGCTCCTCGTGTGCGACCGTCCTGATGCTGGACATCTCCCATTCCATGATCCTCTACGGCGAGGACCGGTTCTCGCCGGCGAAGAGGGTCGCCCTCGCCCTCTCCCACCTGATCCGGACGCAGTACCCGGGAGACAGCCTGCGCGTGGTAACCTTCGGGGACCGGGCGCAGGAGATCCCCCTCTCCGGACTGGGCCGGGCACAGGTGGGCCCCTTCCACACGAACACGGCCGAGGGGTTCGAGGTGGCGCGGCGCATCCTCCGCTCCCAGAAGCAGGACATGCGTCAGATCATCATGATTACGGACGGCAAGCCGAGTGCGATCACCCTTCCCGACGGACGGGTCTATACGAACTCGGGCGGCCTCGATCCGAGAATCCTGCGCGAGACGTTCCGGGAGGTCGCCGCGTGCCGGAAGTCCGGGATCCTGATCAACACCTTCATGCTGGCGCAGGACCCCTACCTGGTTCAGTTCGTCCGGAAGGTTTCGGAGATCGCGCGCGGCAAGGCCTACTTCACCACGACGATGACGCTGGGCCAATACGTGATGATGGACTTTCTTCGCCGCCGTACCGAACGGGTGCGGTAGATGCACCGGCGACGTAGCGTCGAGCTCCTCGTCTTCGATCCCTGCTCCTCCTCCCCGGAGCGGAAGCGTTGTTCCTGACCGGCTTACGCTGCCTTCGATGCAACACCCGCGTCGCTCCCGATCTCGACGCGTACCTCTGCCCTCGCTGCGGCGACGGTGGAGACGGAGATCCCGGCATCCTGGATGCGGAGTACGATTATGACGGGGTGAGGGAGGCCGTGAGGGAAGGTTCGGGTTGGCTCCGTGGGTCCCCGACGCTCTTCCGGTACCTTCCGCTGCTCCCGGTGGATGCCCCCGGACCGGGGCTCCCCGCCGGCGGCACTCCCCTCGTCCCGGCGCCTCGGCTCGCCCGACGCCTCGGCCTCCGTGCGCTCTACCTCAAGGACGAGACCCGAAACCCGACGCGGTGCCTGAAGGATCGCGCGACCGCCATCGCCGTGACCCTCGCTCTCGCCCAGGGGAGGCGGGACGTGTACTGTGCCTCGGCGGGAAACGCGGCGATCTCCCTCGCGGGCTTTGCCGCCCACCTCGAGATGCCCTGCCACGTCTTCGTCCCACGTCGCGCCTCCCCGGAGCGCCTCCGCTGGTTGAGCGGCTACGGCGCGGACGTCCACGTCTCGACGGGCGACTACGATCAGGCGTTCGCCGAGTCGGAAGAGCAGGGCCGGAACGAAGGCTGGTACAGCCGGAACTGCGCCTTCAACCCCTTCCTCGTGGAGGGGAAGAAGACGGCCGCCTTCGAGATCGCCGAGAGCCTCGACTGGGCCGTCCCCGACCTCGTCGTCGCTCCGGTCGGAGACGGATGCACGCTCTCAGCTCAGGGCAAGGGATTTCGGGAGCTCCGCGAGCTCGGCCTGACCGAACGCATTCCCCGCCTCCTCGGAGTCCAGGCCGAGGGCGTTCAGCCCCTCGTCCGGAGGGCGGCGTCCGACAGCGGGGCACGACCCAGTGAAGTGGGTTCCACGCGGGCCGCGTCGATCGATGTGAAACGTCCTCGGAATGCCCTCCGCCTACTCCACGAGCTGCAGGAGTCCGGAGGGAGCATGAACGCCGTTCCCGACGACGAGATCGGAGAAGCCGAGGTGGAGCTGGCTCGTGATGCCGGGATGGTGGCCGAGTTCACCAGCGCTGCGACGCTCGCCGGCCTCCGGCGGCACCTCGAAGAGGTCGGAAGCGAAGGCGAGACCGCTGTCCTCCTGATCACCGGGGGACGGTCGGGCTGAGGGAGCTACAGCTGCGCCACGATCGTGACCTGAATCCGACCGTCATTGTTCGTTTGGGCTCCCCGCTCCACCGCTCCCGCGTCGTACTCGTCGACGAAAGTGAGCCGAAGGCGAACCTGGTCCGTCAGCTCGAAGGAGAGGATGTTGCGAGAGGTGAGGGTGAAGTCGCCCAACTCCGCGAAAGCCGGACGGTACGAGGTTTCGCTGCTGAACTCGATCCGCCCGTTCGCAGCCTCCCTTCGGATGCGTAGGCGGTTCGACCAGCGGGCGAGCGTGTCCTCGTCGCCGGCGTCCGCATCATCCCGGGGAAAGGTCCTCTCGGCGAGCACGGCGGCGGAGAGCTCGACCCGCGTCCGGTCGTCGCGGCGAAGGACGAGCTTCATCCCCGCTCCGGTGTTGTACCGGAGGGCGATCCTGCGCTCCAGGCTCGACTGGATCCGGCCCGAGACGAATGGGCTCCACCGCAGCTCTGGTCGGAAGGTGAGATCGGTCGTCGCGTCCCACGACCTCCGGTTCACGAAGCTCTCCCCTTCGTCATCCATCGACCGCCCATAGCTGAAGTGGGCCTCGGAGGTGCTCTCGAAGAGAGGATCGGTCCGTTCCACGAGCCCACTGGTCGCGAGAACCGTCTGGCTCTGGTTGCCGAAGAAGACGCTCCCCCCCACCTCCCCCTCGACCTCCCATTCCGCTTCCTGGGCCGTAAGGTGCAGGGGCATGAGGACGACCATCAGGAGGAAAAGTCTGCATCGCGTCATCTCGAGCCTCTTCGCTTGATCCTCCGCCCGGCGGCGGCCGGTACAGGGCGCGCCGCCGCGAAATCCGGAGCATGGGAAGTGCGGTGTGCCACCCGGCGGTGAACCGGACACGGAGAAGGTAGCGCGTGATTCGGAAGCTTCCAAGCAGCGGAAAGGACCCCCTTGCCCCGGGGGCCGGCTCGCGAAAGGTTCCTCACGATGCGAAGGTGCGAACGTCCCGACCTCGTCGCCCGGGAGGCGGATTGATTGATGTAGAGGAACGAAAGCTCGGGGAGCTTACAATCCGCATCGATCGCCTGCTGTGCGTCGGATTCGGAGACTGCATCGAGGAAGCTCCGACCGCCTTCGAGTTCGACGATGAGGGGATCGCGGTTTTCCGGGAGAACGCCGCGGCTACGGAGCCCGGAATCGTGATCGAAGCGTGCCGGTCGTGCCCTGTCGATGCTCTCGAGGTGCTCGCCCCCGACGGCAGCCGAATCGTCCCCTGACGCACCTCCTCTCGCCCCGCGCGACGCGGGCTCCGGAGAATCGGCGATGCGAAAATTCCGTACGTACGGTGAAGTGGAGCACTCGACGGGTTCGGAGCTTCTGGAGCAGGTGCTCGATCAGCGGGACCGCCTGGCTCGGCGCCTTGCCGAGGTGGGCACGATCGTGGCCGTCGCGAGCGGTAAGGGCGGTGTCGGAAAGAGCGCGGTGACCGCGAATCTCGCCGTCTCCCTCGCCGCGCGAGGGCACCGAGTCGGTGTGCTGGACGCGGACCTCAACGGACCCTCTCTCGGCCGCATGCTGGGGGTCGTCGACGCCGGGCTGGAGGACCGGGCCGACGGAGTGGTGCCGGCCGAGGGCCCGCGAGGGGTCCGCGTGATTTCCATGGAGCTTCTCCAGGACCGGGAAGATGCGCCGCTGCGCTGGAAGGAACCGAATTCGGACACCTTCCTGTGGCAGAGCAGCATGGAAGCCATGGCCCTGCGGGAGTTCCTCGCGGACGTCGCCTGGGGGAAGCTGGATTACCTCCTGGTGGACGTGCCCCCCGGAACCGACAAGATCCGGCGTCTCCTCGAGCTGGTTCCGACGCTCCCCGTCGCGCTTCTCGTCTCCACTCCCGCGGAAATGTCCCGCGCCGTCGTGCTTCGCTCGATCCGGCTCGTTCGCGAAGCGGGCGTCCCTTCCGTCGCCCTGGTCGCGAACATGACGGAGTACCTCTGTCCCGATTGCGGCCATCGCGGAAGCCTCTTCCGGGGAGACGGCGTGCGGCGGCTCGCGGAGGAGTCGGGCCTTCCCATATGGGCAGAGGTTCCATTCGACCCCCGCCTCGGCGAAGCGACCGACCGGGGAGTCCCTCCCGCTGCCGAGCAGGCGGCCAACCCGGTGGCGGAAGCATTCGCACGGATCGTGGCTCGCCTCGAGGAACCCCCCGGACCCGATCATGAGGCGCCCGGCTCTCCCTCCGGCAGTGCCGACCCGGAGACTTCGTCATGAAGTTTCTCTGCCTCGAATGCGACCAGGTGATGGAGTTCGCCGAGCGGCAGATCCCGGGAGACGGCACGCTCGCGGCGGTCTTCGTCTGCCCGGAGTGCGACCGGGAGATGGCACTCCTCACGAATCCCATGGAAACCCAGTTCGTGAGCTCCATGGGAGTGAAGATCGGAGGGAGGGAGGTTCCGGCCCAACCGATGGAAGGGATCCGGACTTCGCTCGATGAGGGCGGTGAGAAGGCCTTCACCGAGCCGGTGGGTGAGGCGGCCGGGAATGACCCTTCCGTTCCGGCACCTCCGGGAGCCCCGTCCGTCGTCTGGACCCCCGAGGCGATCGAGCGACTCCAGCGAGTGCCCAGCTTCGTCCGGGGCATGGTCAAGAGGATCTACACCGATTATGCCCGGGAGCGGGGCATCCGCACGCTCACTCCGGAGACCATGGATACGGCCCGGAGCGACCTCGGCCTCGAAGGAATGTAAGGTGGAGGACCTCCGCGGTCGGAAGTTCCGGCAGGCCGCATTCGTATACCTCCACGTTGGAATCCTCTACCTGGCGGCCGTGTGGGCGATGGCCGCCACAGGCGCTCTCCCGGAGGAGAGGGGACCGGTCTGGTTCTGGATCCTGGTGGGGGTGGCTATTCTCGCTGTCGTCTTCTGGGGCCTCTGGAGCTGGCAGAACGCATGGTTCGCGCGCGTGATCTGGGCGCTCCACGCCCTGCGACTGCCTGCGCTGATCGAAGGGGCATTCTTTCCGGCCGAGGGCGCGGCGCTCGCACCGTCCTTCTATCTGACGGCGATCGTCGTCGTGGTGATCAACCTCTGGATGCTCGCGCGGGCCGCGTGGGACCTCTGACGAAACCGGACAGCCCGTGAGCCCCGTCGAAAGCTCGGCGGTGGTCCGCGCCGAGGAGATGGCCTTCCGGTATCCCTCGGGACGCCGGGGCATCGAACCCACCACACTGGCGGCCCGGCCGGGGGAGATCGTTGCGCTCGTCGGGCCGAACGGTTCGGGAAAATCCACCTTCCTCCGCCTCCTCGCCACGGACCTCCAGCCGACGGGAGGGCGCCTGAGCCTCCTCGGGACTGACGCGCGGCGCCCTCGGCCGTCCCTTCGCCGGCGCATCGCATGGGCGGCCGACGAACCCGTGCACCTCGAGGCTCTCTCCGGCGCTGAGAACCTTCGGCTCTTCCTCCAGCTCTCACGACGGGGCGGCTTCCGGGCCCGGTATGCGGAGGAACTCCTCGACGCCTTCAACCTCTCCGCGGACCGCAACGTCCCGGTGAGCGAGTACTCCTTCGGCATGGGCAGAAAGCTTCTGCTCACCGAGGTTCTGGCCGCCGAGCCGGAACTCCTCCTCCTCGACGAACCCACCGTGGGCCTCGACCCACCCGGCATCGCCGCGCTCCGGAAGGAGGTGAGAAGGGCCGCCGCGCGCGGGGCGAGCGTCTTCATCGCCACCAACGAAATCGTCGAGACGCCTCTGATGGCCGACCGAATCGTTTTTCTTCACGAGGGGCGCCCCCTGGCGGACGGGGCCCCTGCGAAGCTCCTGAACGAGGTGCGAGGGCGCACCAGGATCACGATCGATGTGACCGGGGAGCTCGAAACCCTCCCGGCGATGCCCGACATCGAGTCGCTGCACGTGCAACCCGGCCGCGTGGTGGCGGAGAGCTCGAGGGGGACCCGAGCCCTCCCACGGCTCCTCGAGGCGCTGATCGAAACGGGAACGTCGATCCGCGAGATCCAGGTGAGAGAGCCGAATCTCTCCGACGTCTTTCGCCGACTCTCCGGCGTCGAGCTCGACACGGATCGAGCTGAGAGGGGGGCCGAGTGACGCGCTTTCCGATCTGGGGACTCGAGTGGCGCCTGGGGCTCCGAAGGCGGAGGCTCTTCGTCCTGAACGTGACGATCCCGCTTCTCCTCGTCGTCCCGCTCATCGCGGCGGGGGCGCCGGCATTTCACTCGGCGGCCGCGATCACCGTCCTCTTCGTGCTCTTCGGAATCTTCGGCTCCGCGATCCCCCTCCTCCGGGACGGCGAAGGGGGAATTCTACGCCGCTTCGTGCTGACGGGTGGTTCGGAAGGGGGGATCCTCACCCAGCGCCTTCTCGCCTCTGCCTGCCTCGACTTCCTCCAGCTCCTCCCCTCCCTCGCGGTCGTGCTCCTGGCGGGCGAAGGCTCCATCTGGCCCCTGGCGGCAGCGATCCTCTTCCCCAGCCTCCTCGCGGCGAACCTGATCGGCGCCTGGGTCGCGGCAGGCGCACGCTCCTTGGCCGAAGGCGCGCTTTTTGCGGCCGTGACGGGGCTATTCCTCCTCCACGGATCGGGAGTGTTTCGGACCGCGACGCCCGGAACGGCCGGGGCGCTGCTCGAGACGTGGCTTCCCTTCGGACCCCTGCACCGCACGCTCCTCGCCGCCACGGGTGGCGGCCCACCCCCCGCCGAGCCCCTCGTGGCGATCATGCTCCCGCTGAGCTCGGGAGCCGTCCTTCTCCTCGTGACCGGCCTTTTCGCGCGATTCCTGATCGAGCGGATCGCCCCCGCCATACGCCCCTGACATCCACGTTCAGGTCGCGGGAAACCCAAGTTGACAGCCCGTGAATCGCCGGATATACTGGCCATTCGGTGGAGTCGACCTTCAGTGGTCGATCGTGGGATTCGGTGCCTTCGGGTACCCCATACATGAAGCTCGGTCTCTCGCAGGCGGAGAGGTCGGGTCCGTACAAAACAATCTGCTCATGCGACCCCGAAGCCGAACGGCCAGGGGTCCTCGGATTCGCCTCCCCAGGGGGAGGAGGATCCAGATAAGAACGCGAGAGGGCGAGACCTACTCGTCCCCCCTTTCGCACCCGGATCTGCGCCAAGCCTCCTCAGGGAGGAGTATTCCCGACGGACGATCGTCGGTATAGGGCCCCGCTCGGTCCCAGGCTTGGGATCGTGGGCTCGGTGCGGCCATTCGGTGTGCAGGGGGCAGATTCGGACCCGACGACCGAGATGCGCATGTACCGAGAGGTCTTCGTCCCCGTCGACAACTCCTCCCACTCCCACTGGGCAGTGGACCGCGCCATCGAGATCTGCAAGAGATCCGAAGGGCGCATCACCGGCAATCACGTCTACGCCGCACGCCTGCACGATGTCCGCTTTCGCCAGTTGGAAACGGGCCTCCCCGCCCAGTTCCAGACGGACGAGGAGATCAAGCGGCAGCGGAAAATCCACGACAAGTTGATCGAGAAGGGGCTCCAGCTCATCTCGGACTCCTTCCTCGACCAGACGGAGAAGCGGTGTCGTGAGGCAAACGTGCCGCTGACTCGTCAGCTCCTCGAAGGCATCAACTTCGAAGAGATCATCCTCGAGGCGAGCAAGGGGGCCGGCCGGCTCCCGAGCCTGATCGGCTTCGACGCCAACATCGCGGACAAGTACGACGGCGGCGAGCACGTACGAAGCGACGTCCAGCTGGGAGAGGACGGCCGCATCGTGGCGGAGGACGAGGAGCAGGACGAGAAGCTCGCCGGACAGAGCGGACGTGAGTACGACCTCGTCTGCATCGGAGCCCATGGGATCGGGAAGCAGCCTTACTCACAGCTCGGCGGGGTCGCGTCCCGGGTCATCCGGAAGGTCGAGAAGGACACACTCGTCATCCGGGACGACCAACCGCTCGAGGGCGGCCGCTGGATGGTCTGCGTGGATGGCTCCTCCTACTCGTACAAGGCGATGAGAAAGGCGCTGGAGATGGCGCGGGAGTATGGCGCCAAGCTCTACGTATGCTCGGCCTTCGACGTCGAGTACCACCACGTGGTCTTCGGGAACATCAAAGACGTCCTCTCCGCTCAGGCCGCCAAGGTCTTCAAGTTCGAAGAGCAGGAAGAGCTCCACAACAACATCATCGACAAAGGGCTCCTGAAGCTCTGCCAGGCGAACCTCAAGCGGGCCGAGGTCATGGCACAGGAGTTTCCCGATGTCGAGATGCAGACGCAGATCCTCATCGGAAAGCCCTTCCAGTGCATCCTCCAGTGGGTCGAGGAGGTGGAGCCCAGCCTCCTCATCGTCGCTCGCCATGGCGGCCACCGGATCGACGGCACGGAGATGGGTTCACAGGCGGACAACCTCAGCCGCCTCACCCCCACGAACGTCCTGCTCGTAGGCACCCAGGACGTGCGCGCGGACGAGATTCCCTGGATCGAAGAGGACGGGGAACAGGGGCTCGAATGGGCCCCCGACGCGGAAGTGCGAATCCTGAGAGTGCCCCCGTTCGCGCTCGGCATCGCCCGCAAGGCAGTCGAAGAGTTCGTGGTGGAGCACTACGCCTCGAATGGAAACGGGAACGGAAACGGCAGCGGCCCCAACGGCGCAGCGGTCCTTCCGACCGTCACGAACGAGCGGCTCGACGAGGCGATCCGCAAGCTCCTCCCCACGCACATGCAGATCGTGATGGGGATCGGCACGGCGGAAGAGATGGCGATGGCCGAGGTGAAGGCGGACGAAGCGATGAAGCGCACCGTCGTGGAGGGGCACGACTCCGACCCGGAGCCGGAGACGCCCATGATCTCCACGAAATGCCCCTACACGCATCACGTCCAGACCCGTGAGCGGACGGCGGCGGACCCGGTCGTATGGACCCAGGAAGCGTTCCAGCGGCTGAAGACCGTCCCCCTGATCGCCCGTCCGCTGGCCCGAAACACCGTGGAGCGGTTCGCCAAGGAGCACGGCTTCTGGCGTGTCACGACACGCGTAATGGACGAGAACAAGCAGGCGATGATCGAGGCGGACGAGTTCGACATGGACACGATGCTCGTGATGTTCAAGGAACTCCAGACCAAGCAGGTCAAGGCCGCTGCCGAAGGAGGGGACGCCCTGAGCCCCGAGATGCGGAAATTCATCGACGAGGCGAAGGCCCAGGGGGTCACGCGCTGCCCCATCCGTGACATGGAACAGCAGGCCGACGCCTGTCCGATGGACTTCAAGACCGCTACGCCGGAGGAGGCGAAGGCAGCCGTCGAGCAGTTCATGAACCAAGAGAAGGACGGCAAGTGACCGACGGCCTTCCGGAACGAAGGCTTCCCACCCTCCCGGTGGGGAACGAATCGCGAATCGGCGAGGCCGGATCCGTTGCATTCGAGCCCTTCTTCCGTTCTGCCGCCCCCCGATTGGAAGACGGAGAGGCCGACACGTTCGTCCCTCACGTGGTGGCATGGAACCTCACGAAGCGGTGCAACCTGGCGTGCGCGCACTGCTACATCTCCGCAGGATCGTGGCATGCCGCGAAAGACGAGCTCTCCACGAGCGAATGCCGCCGGATCCTGGACGAGATCCTGGAGCTGAACGCGAGCCCCATGCTCATCCTCTCCGGAGGCGAGCCTCTCCTGCGGGAGGATCTCGAAGAGCTGGCGAGCCACGCTTCGTCCGCCGGCGCGACGGTCGTGGTGGGAACGAACGGAACCCGGCTCACGAGCGAGCGGATCGACTCACTCATGGAAGCCGGTGTCCAGGGGGTGGCGGTGAGCGTCGACTCCCTCCGAGCGAGCTATCACGACCGCTTCCGGCACGGGGGGGGAGCCCTCCACGATACGCTCGCCGCCGTGGACCGCCTGGGTGCGCATGGGCTGGACTTCGTGGTCCAGACGTCCCTCACGCGTGGAAACCGTCACGAGCTTCGGGAACTGGTGGGATGGGCGGAGGGGAAGGGCGCCCTCTCCTTCAACCTCTACTTCCTCGTGGCCACCGGCCGGGGCGAAGGAATGACCGGTTTGTCTCCGGAGGAGAATGAGGAGGTTCTCGCGGAGCTGGCGGAGCTCGAGGCGGAGTACCGTGGGCGAATGATGGTTCGCTCGAAGTGCCAGCCCCAAATCATGCGCCACGTCGTGGACGGGCACGGAGACTCCCCCCTTCTCAACTACCGGACGCGATGTCCCTGCGGAATCCACTACTGCAGGATCACCCCCGAGGGAAAGGTCACTCCCTGCCCTTACACCCCGATCGTCGCCGGTGACCTGCGAGAGCAGGCTTTCTCCGACATCTGGCGGGACTCCACCCTCTTCCACACGATCCGGCACGGCGAGCTCGGAGGGAAGTGCGGACGCTGCGAGTACCGCGAGGTCTGCGGAGGGTGCAGGGCGAGAGCGCACTCCGAGAGCGGCGACATTCTCGGCCCCGATGAATCGTGCGCCTACGAACCGTCGGGGGACCGGCCCCTGGTTCGCACCGAGCGCGAGATCACCTACGGGTCCATCCACGAGGAGACCCTGCCCTGGACGGACGAGGCCCGCGACCGGATCGCTCGAGTACCCAGCTTCGTCCGGGGGGTGGTCACCGCCAGGGTCGAGGGGTTCGCAAGGGACAGAGGATACCGACAGGTCGACGTGGAGGTGATGGCGGAGGTACGGCGGAGCCTCCCGGTGGACTTCTCTCAGAAGCTTCCCTTCTTCCTCCGAAAGGGTGGGGACGCGTGAACGGTCAGAGCGGAGGGGATGGGCGGGTGAACGTCAAAGACCTCTTGTTGGAACGAAAAGGCTGGATCGTCGCTCTGCTCGCGGTCGGCGGGATGCTCCTCCTGGCCTTTCCGCTCGTCGCTCAATACTCGGTACCTGAATACGGCGACGACTTCCCCCTGATCGGGAGTCGGGCCGCCGTATGGATCGCGGCGCAGGTTCACCTGATGTTCGCCGCGTTCGTTCTCGGAGTCCCGATGTTCGCGGTGATCGCCGAAGCCGTCTCCATTTTCGGCAAACAGGACCGCTACGACCGTCTCGCGAAGGAGTTCACCCGACTCCTCCTGGTGGCCTACAGCGCGACGGCGCTCTGGGGCGGCCTCCTCCTCTTCCTCCTCACCACGCTCTACCCGACCCTCTGGAGCTACCTTGCCGAGATCTTCGGCGCTTCGATGTGGGTCTACGCCGGGCTCTTTTTCATCGAGTCCGCGACCCTCTACACCTACTACTACACGTGGGAACGATGGAAGAGGGGCCGGGCCAAGCTCTTCCACTGGGGGCTCGGGATCCTCCTCAACGTCTGGGGCACGACCGTGATGTTCATCGCGAACTCGTGGCTCACGTACATGACGAGTCCCCCGGCCGACGTCACTCCGGATACGGCCCCCGGGATGGTGCAGTTCTGGAGCGCGTTCGCCAATGCGACGTGGATGCCGATCAACATTCATCGATTGATCGCGAACGCCGTCTTCGGGGGCGCGATCGTGGCGGCCTACGCCGCGTACCGATTCCTCAAGGCGAAAACGCCCGAAGAGCGGGCGCATTACGACTGGATGGGATACGTCGGAAACCTCATCGCGATCGGGGTCTTCCTCGTCCTTCCCTTCGCCGGCTACTGGTTGGGCCGGGAGATCTACGAGTACAACCAGCAGATGGGCATCACGATGATGGGCGGCTTCATGAGCTGGCTCTGGATCGTCCAGGCGTTCCTCATCGGGGTCCTCTTCCTCGCCGCGAACTACTACCTGTGGATCGGCCTGGGCCGGATTCCCGGAGGCGAGCGTTTTGCCCCCTACACGAAGTACATGCTCGTCGTGCTCGTGCTCGGGTTCATCGTCTGGGCGACGCCGCACTCGATGATCGCCACTCGGGACGAGCTCGCCGCGATGGGGGGTACGCACCATCCCTTCCTCGGTGTCCTCGGGCTGATGAGCGCCAAGAATACGGCGGTCAACCTCATGATCCTGACCACGTTCCTCTCCTTCCTCATGTACCGGAGAGCGAACAAGATTCCGACGGTGTCGTGGGCACGCACGGGCACGATCTCCCAGGGGACGATCCTCGCCGTCGCGTCGATCGTGGTTCTCTTCTACGGAGTCTATGGCTACTTCGTCCCCACGATCGTCCGGATCGGCTTCTCGGTCTACCAGGTCCTGATCGTCCTCTTCACGATCGTCGCGGTCCTCGTGATCGATGTCCTCATCGCGCGGGGAGCGGATACCCGCGGCCCGATCCGCTGGGGGCAGATGCCCGAACGCTCGCAATACGCCCTCTTCGTCATCGTCGTGACCTTCACGTGGCTCATGGGCCTCATGGGGTTCGCCCGGAGTGGGATCCGCCAGCACTGGCACATCTGGGAAGTCATGCGGGACACGTCGCCTCATGCCGCTACGCCCGCGCTGGGATACGCGGCTCAGGTCATCAGCGTCTGCGTCATCCTCTTCCTCCTGATGATCGCGTTCGTCTTCTGGATCGGAGGCCTGATCGAGAAGCCTCAGCTCGTTCCGCAGGAGACGGAGGACACGGACGCCGCGGAGCTCGGACCGGGCTACGAACCGAGCCTGCAACCCGCAACCGGGGATTGAGGAGAGGGAGATGTCGAGCGTCGACCTGAAGATCGTACTGGTGACCGTGATTACGATCGCCGCATATACCCTGGTGGCGAACATCATCCCGCAGGTGCAGTCCGACGTTCCGGAGGACATCGCCTTCGGCGCGGACGTGACGTCCGAGGAGCTGGTCGACGCAGGCCGAAGCTTGTATGAAGGGGCGGGAGGGTGCCTTGCGTGCCATACGGAAGCCGGCGGCGCCCGGGGACCGAACCTGCTCACGGGCCATGACGGTGAGGGTGCGATCGGAGAGCGGTGCGAAGATCGCATCGCGGACCTGGACTGCAAGGACTATCTCTTCAGGGCACTGGTCGATCCGGGCGCATACGTGGTGGAGGGATATCCTCCCATCATGCCTCCGACGGACCGGACGCTGACGACACCTCAGGTCTGGGCCATCGTGGCGTACCTGGAGTCCCTGGGTGGGGAGGTGACCGTGACGGGAGATGACCTGGCACAGGCCGAAGAGGAGACCGCACAACCCGCCGCTGCTCCCAACGGGGAGCAAGCCGCAGCACCGGCCGTAGCCACCGACGACGCCGAAGCGATTCTCCAGGACCTCTGCCTCATGTGCCACCAGATGGGTGATCGGGGGACCGAGATGGGCCCCTCGTTCGACGAGGTCGGAGCACGACTCACCGCCTCGGAGATCCGCACGAAGATCCTGCATCCGGACCAGCTGATCTCCGAGGGCTACGAGCCCCTTGCCGGCGTGATGCCCTCCAACTTCGGGAGCCAACTCACTGCAACGCAGCTCGAATCGATCGTGCAGTACCTGAGCGCGCTTCGCTGACGGGGAGTGGGAAGAATGCGAAAAAATCTCCAGGAACCGTTCTGGCAGGCCCTGATCGTTCTCGCGATCAGCTACGTCCTGCTCAAGTGGGGAATCCCGTACATCCCCCCGCTCATCGGGGTCTCCAGCGCTCCCGTCCCCCAGAGCGTCCTCGTGCAGTTCATGCTCACGGTCGCCGTCGGCGTTCTCGTCTGGGTGAGCGACAACGAGGAGCGGTGGCGGAGGTTCAAGCAGCCGATCCGGGAGGCGCTGGTGCTTCCCGAGCGGAAGCGGGTCCGCGTCGCCCTACTCGTGCTCCTTCCTCTCCTCGTGGGCTTCGTCACGTACGACACGGTTCGTCCGCGCGTCGATGCGCCGGCAGGCATCCGCGCCGTCCATCCGGCGCCGCCCACACAGATCGATTTCCGGGGCGAGCCGGTGCGCATCGAAGGTGCGGAGAACCCGCTGCGCGAAGAGGGGCGGATCGAGGAAGCGCGAGAGAGGGGCTTCGACATCTACTACCAGAGTTGCATGCCGTGCCACGGTGACTACCTGGACGGACAGGGCCACTTCGCACATGGCTACAGCCCGGCTCCGCTGACCCTGCGGGGAGGGAGCACGATCGCGCAGCTCACCGAGAGCTACGTCTTCTGGAGAATCGCGAAGGGGGGCCCGGGCCTGCCACGGGAAGGCAATCCCTGGAACTCGGCCATGCCCGCATGGGAGGACTTTCTCACCGAGGAGGACATCTGGGCCGTGACCCTCTTCCTCTACGAGCAGGCGGGCATCTCGCCCCGAACGTGGGAGGAGCATTGATGCGCGTGCACACGGCCATGACGACCCTCGCGTTGGCGGCCGTCTTCGTCGCCTGGCCCGCCGGGGCCCAGGACGGGGACCTGGCCAGGGGGCAGGAGGTCTATGATCGGTGGTGCGCCTCCTGCCACGGGTTCGACGGCGCCGGGGAGGGACCCGCCGCGGCGTACATGCTCCCCCGTCCCCGGGACTTCACGGGTGGGCTCTACCAGATCCGCACCACGACGGGGGGCGAGTTGCCGACCGACGATGACATCCTTCACGTCATCGACGAGGGGATGCCCGGCACGACCATGCCCGGATGGCAGGATCAACTCTCCCGAGCAGACCGGCGCGCTCTCGTAGCGTACCTGAAGAGCTTCTACCCCGGCTTCGAGACCTTCGGCGCCCCCGAACCGGTCTCGATCGGGCGTGCCGGACGCGCGTCCGAAGATCGCCTCGCGGAGGGGCGGATGTTTTACGACTCGATCGAATGCTGGCAGTGCCACGGAGGGCTCGGAAGGGGGGACGGATCTTCGGGTCCGACTCTGGAGGATGATTGGGGCTACCCGATCCGCGCCGCCGACCTCACGCAGAACTGGAGGTTCAGTGGAGGGGGGAGCGTCGAGGACATCTACCGCCGAATCCTCACGGGCATGGACGGAACACCGATGCCGGCCCACGCCGACCTGATCGATGCCGGCTTCATGGACGAGGAACAACTCTGGAGCGTCGCCCACTACGTGCGAAGCCTTTCCCCGGAACGCGTTCCCCGCGTCCGGGAAGTGGTCCGCGTGGAGCGGCGCGAGCCGGGCGAGGTGCCGAGCACCGTGCACGATGAGCGGTGGGAGGATGTGGATTCGTTCTACATCCCGCTGGTCGCGCAGATCATCATAGAGCCTCGCTGGTTCGATCCCTCCGTCAACACCGTCTGGGTCCAGGGAATCCATGATGGAGAGGAGCTCGCCCTGCGCCTCAGTTGGAGCGACCGGACCCGAAGCCCCGACCCGGAGTGGAGCGACTTCCAGGCGAGGGTCATCGATGTCATGGAACCGAAGGAAGGCGATCCTGTGGAGCCGGGGCCGTTGCCGGATGGGATCACGCTCCAGTTCCCGACGAACATCCCCGACGGCACGGAGCGCCCCTACTTCCTGATGGGCGACTCCCGCAATCCAGTCTATCTCTGGCAGTGGCGAAGCGACCAGGAGGGAGTGGAGGCTGCGACGGCCCAGGGGATGCGCGAGATCCAGCCCCTCTCCGGCCGAACCATCGACGTCGATGCCCACTGGGAGGATGGCCTTTGGCAGGTCGTTCTCCGGGCTCCTTTTACCGCGGAGGACCCTAGAAACGAAGTCGAGTTCGAAGTAGGACGACCGATTCCGATCGCGTTCTACGCGTGGGACGGTGACCACGGGGAAGAAGGGACCCGGGGCTCGATCGGCTCGTGGTACTTCATCCATCTGGAGGAGGAGACCCCCGCGGCCGTCTACGTGGCACCCCTCGTAGCCGGGCTCTTCACCGTGGGACTCGGTCTTTTCGTGATCGCTCGGGCCCAGAGACGGGAGCGCCTGTCCTCCGAGGCGAACGGGCATGAGGAAGTGAGTACGACGACCACCGCATAGCAACTCGAATAGGAGGAGATCGACCATGCAAGGCACGAGAAGTCTGATCCGAATTGGAGCGCCCGCACTGCTCCTCGCCGTAGCCGTCGCCTGTGGAGACGACGCGCCGGACGGCCCCCCACCGGGCACACCGGCCGAGATGCCCTTCGACGAAGGCACCGCCGGCGATGTGCAAGGGAGCGTCGTCTTCGAGGGCACGCCCCCTTCGCCGGAGCCGCTCGACATGGCTTCGGAGCCGGACTGCGCCGCGATGTACGACGAGACGCCGACGCGGGACCTCATCAAGGTGAGCGGGGACGGGCAGCTCGGGGACGTCTTCGTGTACGTGAGCGAAGGCCTCGAGGACATGCAGTTTCCGATCCCCGAGGAAGGAACCGTGATCGATCAGCAGGGCTGCCGTTACATCCCACACATAACCGGCGTCATGGCGAACCAGACGTTCGTGCTGCGCAACTCCGACGGCCTCCTCCACAACATCAATGCGAGACCGGAGGTGAATCGTCCGTTCAACATCAGCCAGCCGGTGAACATGGATACGGAGCGGACCTTCGCTCAGCCGGAGGTGATGATCCCCCTTCGCTGCGACGTCCACGGGTGGATGATCAGCTATGTGGGAGTGGTGGCGCATCCCTATCACTCGGTTTCCGGGGACGATGGGTCGTTCGACCTCAGCACGCTCCCCCCGGGGGAGTACGTTGTGACGGCGTGGCACTCCCAGCTCGGCACCCAGGAGCAGACGGTCACGGTCGAGACGGGTGAGGTTGCCGAGATCGCCTTCACCTTCGATGAGGGGATGCTCGCCCATGCCGACGTGCCGATGGCCGACCCGATCGATCCGCACGACCACCACCATCCCCTCGACGTCCGGGCCCGGCGGCTCGCCCAGGATGGTCACGGGACGCACGAGCACGGAGGCCATGTCGCGGGGCCGATGGGGCCTCGCTGACCACGATAAGGTTCGACGCACATGACCCGCCCCGAGCCGGGCGTCCGGAAACCGGGCGTCCGGCCGGGGACAGGATCAGGAGACGAAGCGAATGAACTGGCTGCTCGACCCCTCGTTTTCGACCTTCGGACCCGATATCGATCGGCTTTACTACATCATCCTGGTCATCACGGGGCTGGTCTTCGTCCTCACCGAATTCCTCCTCTTCTACTTCCTCTTCAAGTACCGCAAGAAAGAGGGCCGGAAGGCGGAATACAGCCATGGGAGCACGAAAGCCGAGGTGATCTGGACACTCATCCCGTTCGTGATCGTCGTCGCCATCGGGCTCATGAGCGTCTCCGTCTGGGATCAGATCAAGAACCCGGTCGAGTTCCCGAACCCGGACTATGAAATCATCGTGTCGGCCCGCCAGTTCGAGTGGGACGCGATTTATCCGGGAGCTGACGGAGAGCTCGGAACGGAGGACGATTTCACGGTACTCAACCGAATCCATGTGCCGGTGAACGAACCCATCCTGGTCCACCTCGAAGCGGAGGACGTGATCCACTCCTTCTTCGTTCCCGATTTCCGCCTGAAGCAGGATGCCGTCCCGGGCATGACGATCCCCGTCTGGTTCGAAGTCACCGAGCCCGGCGAGTACATTCTCGGCTGCGCGGAGCTTTGCGGCATCGGACACTACCGGATGGACGGGATGATCGTCGTCCTGACGGCCGAGGAGTACCGGGAGTGGGAAGCGGGCCAGATCGCATTCCACTCCGGTGAGAGGAGCCCGGACGAGGGAGACGTGGTCGCCTCGCGCGGAGACGAAGAGGATTCGGACGAGACGCAGGACACGGGCGGTCCATGATGCCCGATCCCGGTGATCTAGACGCGAGCCCCATCGAACGGACATGGCCATGAGCGCAACCGCTGCAGCGAAAACGGATTGGGATCAGCCAGGATTCGCGGGAGGCGAGCATCACGAGCCCTCCTTCATCCGGAAGTACATCTTCTCCACGGATCACAAGATCATCGCGATCCAGTTCCTGGTGACGAGCCTCTTCTTCCTCATCGTAGGGGGGCTTCTCGCGGTGATGATCCGGTGGCAGCTGGGCTTCCCCGGAGCGCCCCTTCCAGGCGGCGACCTGCTTCCCGACACCATGGCGCCCGGGGGAATCATCCTCCCCGAGTTCTACAACGCGATGGTGACGATGCACGGGACGTTCATGATCTTCTTCGCGATCATGCCGCTGATGGTGGGCGTCTTCGGGAACCTCCTCATCCCGCTCCAGATCGGCGCGGGAGACATGGCTTTCCCGAAGCTCAACATGCTCTCCTTCTGGCTCGCCGTGCCCGCGGGTTTCATCATGTTGGCCAGCTTCTTCGTGGAGGGAGGCGCGGCCGGCGCGGGGTGGACCGCGTACGCCCCCCTCTCCGCCGATGGTGAGTACACCGGGGTCTACCTCGGCCAGCAGCTCTGGCTCGTCTCCCTCTTCATCCTCGGCTTCTCCTCCATCGCCGGCGCGGTGAACTACGTCACGACGATCATCAACATGCGGGCCCCGGGGCTCACCTGGTTCCGACTGCCGCTCACGATCTGGTCGCTCTTCATCACCTCCTTCCTCGTGCTCCTCGCCATTCCGATTCTGGCCGGCGCACTCATCATGCTCCTCACGGACCAGACGCTCGGAACCACGTTCTTCCTCCCGGCGGGGGGCGGCGAGCCTCTTCTCTGGCAGCACCTCTTCTGGTTCTTCGGGCACCCCGAGGTCTACATCCTCATCCTTCCGGCGATGGGGATCGTCTCGGACATCCTGTCGAACGGCGCCAGGAAGCCGGTCTTCGGATACCACGCCATGGTTCTCGCGATCATCGCCATCGCGTTCCTCGGGTGGATCGTGTGGGGCCATCACATGTTCATGAGCGGCATGAACCCGATGCTCGGTACCACCTTCATGATCACGACGATGGTGATCGCGGTCCCTTCGGCGATCAAGGTGTTCAACTGGCTCGGGACGCTCTGGAGGGGGAACATCGAGTTTCACGCCCCGCTGCTCTACAGCGTCGGCTTCGTCTCCCTCTTCATCGTCGGAGGGCTTTCCGGGATCTTCATGGCGTCGACCCCGGTCGACATCTACATCCACGATACGTACTTCATCGTCGCCCACATCCACTACGTGCTGTTCGGTGGAAGCCTCTTCGCCATCTTCGCGGGGATCACCTTCTGGTATCCGAAGATGTTCGGGCGGATGATGAGCTCCTTCTGGAACAAGATCCATTTCGTGCTGACGTTCATCTTCTACAGCATGGCCTTCTTTCCGATGCACGGGCTGGGACTCGAGGGGATGATGCGACGCCTGTACGACCCGACCCAGTACGCATACCTGGCGGAGCTGCAGCCCTGGAATCAGTTCATCTCGATCTCGGTCTTCCTGCTCGCGGCCACCCAGGTGATCTACTTCGCGAATTTCACCCTCTCCCTGTGGAAGGGGGAGAAGGCCACTGCGAATCCGTGGAGGGCGAACAGCCTCGAGTGGTCCGTTCCTTCGCCACCGCCTCACGGAAACTTCGAGCGGATCCCGATCGTGTACCGGGGCCCCTACGAGTACAGCTCTCCGGAGTCGGACGAGGACTTCTACCCGCAGTTCGTCCCTCCCCGGCAGAAGACTGCTCCGCGGCCCGAGCCCCAGCCCACCGCCGACTGAGAGGAAGCACAAGATGAGTCAGGCAGCCACGATGCCGATCGAGGAGCGAGCACCGGAGCCCGGGCTGGGGATCTACAACCTCAAGCTGGGAATCTGGATCTTCCTCCTGTCGGAGGTGATGTTCTTCACCGCCCTGATCGGAAGTTACGTCATTCTCCGGTTCGCTCACCCCGACCACTTCGCCGCGCCCGGAGAGGTCCTGAACGTCCCGCTCACCGCCGTCAACACCTTCATCCTGATCTGCTCCTCGGTGACGATGGTGAAGGCGTACGCAGCGATCGAAAAGGACGACCAGAAGGGGCTGAAGCAGTGGCTCCTCGCCACAATCGTGCTCGGAAGCACGTTCGTGGGGGTGCAGGTCTACGAGTACATCCATCTGGTCAACGACGGGTTCGTCCCTGATGCGCAGGCATATGTCGAGTCCGGTCTGGCCGGCGGCCCGCTCTACAGCTCCACCTTCTACCTGATGACCGGGTTCCACGGGGTACACGTGGCGCTCGGCGTGGGCGCCCTCATCTTCATCCTGATCAAGGCGATGAGAGGAGCCTACTCTTCCCAGCGCCTCGGAGGGGTCGAGGGGGTGGGCCTGTACTGGCACTTCGTGGACCTGGTCTGGATCGTGCTCTTCACGATCGTCTACCTGATCTGAGTTCGGTTTCGGCTCGACGCCCCCTTTCGCCGGGCCACCGAGCCACGCACGTTGAACGAAACGAAGACAAGGAGCGTCGTCATGCAGCACGGGGAAAGTGCACATCCGCCGTACATGATGATCTGGGTCGTGCTGGCCGTCCTCATGTTCGCGAAGGTGGGCGTTTCGCTCGTCGATATGGGACGAGGGATGTCGATCGCGCTCCTCGTCCTGATCTCGCTGGTGAGCGCAGTGCTCGTCGCCCTCTACTACATGCATCTCCGGTTCGAGCCGAAGAAGCTGTGGATCCTCGCGGCACTCCCACTGCCGCTCATCGCGATCCTGATCCTCACCGTCATCCAGGAGTTCAGATGAGGGCCGTGTGCAATGGCTGCGCATGATCCACTCATGGTGGGCATGTTCTGGGGAGGCGTGCTCGTCGCATCCGTCCCGATGCTTCTTGCGTTCGGGATTGGTATCTACGTCCTGAAGCGGTATCGTGCGGGCCGTAGACAAGAGCCTCCAGAGGGGCGAAAAACCAGCTGAACCACAGGGGAAGGGGCAAATGGACGACAGGAAGTGGTGGCTTCGCGGTGTGGCGGCCGGAATCATCGGAGCAACGGTACTGGCATTCTGGTTTCTGCTCGTGGATGCGGCGTACGGCGCTCCATTCCGGACACCGGCACTCCTAGCCAGGTCCCTCCTGACGGTCGAGGGCCTGGAGACGAGCCCGGGGCTGATCGCGCTCTACACTCTGGTCCACTACGCCGCCTTCATCCTGGTCGGGGTCGGTGCGACGTGGATTCTTCTGAAGCTCCAGACCGCACCCGGTATTCTCCTCGGGCTCGTTCTCGGATTCCTCCTCTTCGACATCGTCTTCTTCGCGAGCATGACGATCACGGGGGTGGACGTCGTCGAGGAGCTCGGATGGGTAGAGGTGCTTGCGGGGAACCTCATCGCCGGCGTCTCGGTGATGGGCTTCCTCCACCTCACCGGAGTGGCCCGTGCCGTTTCGTGGTGGGAAGCGCTAGCCGATCACCAGATCGTCCGCGAGGGCCTCGTCGCAGGGCTGGTCGCCGGAGTCGCCGTCGCAATGTGGTTCTTCGTGATCGATGCCGCGCAGGGGCGGCTCTTCTTCACCCCGGGAGCGCTCGGGTCCGCACTCTTCCTCGGCGCCACGGACATCGCCTCGATCGAGGTGAACGTCTGGACGGTCCTCGGCTACAGCCTCTTCCACTTCGCGGCGTTTTTCGCCGTGGGCCTCATCGCCTCCGCCTTCGCCTGGCAGGCAGAGGACACGCCGCCCCTCATCCTCGCGGCCGTCCTCCTCTTCGTGGCCTTCGAGGCCTTCTTCCTCGGGCTCCTCGCCGTGGTGGCCGAATTCCTGCTCGGCCCCCTCGCCTGGTGGTCGATCGCCCTCGGAAACCTCCTCGCCGTCGTGGCGATGGGCACCTACCTCTGGATCAAACACCCGAAGCTGCGGCAGGCGCTCGCTCAAGATCCGTTCGACCGGACGATGTGAGGGCGAGACGCTTTCGGGCGTAGATGAGCCCCGGCGACTTCTACCTCGTCCGGTCGTCGGGGCTCGTGTACCCGAGGAACCGGTTGAGCCGGGTCAGGTAGCCGATCAGAATCGCTCCGAGCAGAATGAATACCATCCCCAGGACGAGCGAGCCCGTGGCTCCCGTCCGCCCGTACCCGACGATCTCCCAGATCCCGTATCCGAAGCAGAAGACGATGGCGGCGGCGATGAGCCCGCGGTGGAAGGGGACGATGGACATGGGGTCACCTCATGGGGAGGATTCGATGATGGGTTTGCCCTCTGGATCCTCCCGCCACTGACGATATTCGTCCTTCGTCCAGCGGAAGAACACGGCGGTGATCGCCACCCAGAAGATCAGCATCCCGGGGATCCACATGATGAGTCCTCCCAGCCGCTGATCGTCGAGCACCGACAGTGCGATGATCCTCGGCGCCGCCTCATACCAGGTGTAGAGCACGCTGTCGGAGAGCGTGATGAACGCGGAAACGATCGTCGACGGAATTCCGAAGGCAAAGATGTAGACCATCAGGAGTGGGCCGTCCGGAATTCGTCGAAGCTCCGGCACCGGATCCACGACCGGCCACCACATCATCACGGCCACAGCCATGAACATCAAATGCTGGATGATGTGCACGTTGTGGTCCATCAGGGCCCAGTTGTACATCTCCGGGAAGTGCCACCCGACGAACGTCACATTGTAGGCGGTGAATGCCATCACCGGGTGCGTGAGGAGGCGCGCTGCACGGTGGATTGCCGGGACCTCCAATGCCTTGTTGATCAACCAGGGCGGAAGACCCAGAATCAGGAACGGCGGCATGATCAGCATCAGGAGGATGTGCTGCACCATGTGCGCCGAGAAGAGGTAGTGATCGCTCCACTCGTGGAGAGGCCCGTTCAGGGAGAAGAAGATGACCCCCACTGCGCCCATGAACGACGCCACGCGCCAGCGAGACGCCGGAGACCCGGACCAGCCGTAACGCCGTCGAGCCGGTCCGACCGCCAGGAGGTACATCCCCGCCAGGTAGAGGCACCCGACGACGATGCTGGGAAAGACCGAAAACCCTCCGGGACTCATGACACCCGGAGGAGTCAGACGTGGAAGCGAGGGAGGACGTGATAGATCACGGAAAGCGCCCCGACCATGAACGCCGCCAATGCGGCACCGATCGCGAACACCCAGGTGAATACGATGTGATCCACCTTGAGGTGCATGTAGAAGAGAACGACAAGGGCAATCTTGACCGTCGAGAGCGCGATGAGGATCGGCGTCCGCACGTCATCGAGGGCCGGGATATAGTAGATCGCGACCTTGATCCCCATGAGCACGGCGAGAACCACACCGATCAGCACATACGTGCGCAGGGGGATGTGTCCTCCTTCCCCATGCGCTCCGTGTTCTGCGTCGGAGCCTCTTCCTTCCTCCTGTGCCGCGGCGTTGCTGCTCATCGTTCCCCCATCAGGAGATCAGGTAGACCAGGCTGAAGATGACGATCCAGATGATGTCGACGAAGTGCCAGTAGATCCCGGCAATCTCGACCTTCAGCGCGCCCTTGGGCGGGATCTTGTCCCGGTAGATCATCCACCACAGGGCCGCCATCCAGATCATCCCCACGAACACGTGGACCTTGTGGGTCCCCGTCAGCACGTAGTACGAAGAGCCGAACGTGCTGGAGGTGAGGGTGAGACCCTCACTGATGAAGTGGCTGTACTCGTAGGCCTCGATCGCCAGGAACGTTCCCCCCATTGCGATCACGACCGCGAGCCACGAAAGGGCGAACTTCTTCGCACCCCGCTGCACGCCGTCCAGGGCGAGAACCATCGCCAGAGAGCTGAAGAGCAGGGTGCTCGTGCTCAGGGTCGTGAGCGGGATGTTCCAGATGTCTTCCGGGAAGGGCCCCACGACTGCCGTTCCGCGGTACACCATGTAGGCGGAGATGAGGGTGCCGAAGAAGAGGCACTCCGACCCGATGAACGTCCAGAATCCGAGCTTCCAATTATCTACCCCCGTCGAGGTTGGGGGGTGGTCCGCCGCTCCCTCAGCCATATCGTCGAGTCCATTCCGCCGTAACGTGGTCGCTTTCGCCCGTCTCGAATCCGGGAGTCGCCATCAGTGCTCCGCTCCTTCTGGAAATGCGGGCTCGAACGCCCACATGAAGACGCAGGTCGCCGTGGGAATCATGCCCAGTGCAATCACCCACCAGATCCCCGTCATCACCAGGGCCCAGGAAAGCGTGATCGACGCGGCCAGGAGGAATGGCCAGTAGGAGGGGTTCGGCATATGTGGCTCTGCCTTCGGAGGTGCCATCGTCACACCCTCGACCTCCCTCCTCTCCTCCTCGTCCCAGAGCGGCTCCCGACTTCGCACGGTGGGGATGTTCGGGAAGTTGTAGTGATGTGGAGGAGAGGGCAGGGCCCACTCGAGGCTGCTTGCTCCCCACGGGTCCGCCGGGGCCCGCTCCCCCTTCCGGTAGCTTTGGATCACATTCCACGTCATGATCAGGCCGCTCAGCCCGAAGATCACCGCTCCGACGGTGGAGAGCTGATTCCAGATTTCGAGCCCCAATCCCTCCGGATAGGTGAAGATCCGCCGGGGCATTCCGTACAGGCCCGCGAAGTGCATGGGAAAGAAGGTCAGGTTCAGCCCGATGAGCGTGGTCCAGAAGTGCCACTTTCCGAGCGTCTCGTCCAGGTAACGTCCGATCGCCTTCGGGAACCAGTAGTAGAGAGCCGCCCACAGCCCCATCATCGTGCCGCCGACGATCACGTAGTGGAAGTGAGCGACCACGAAATAGGTATCGTGCTGCTGCAGGTTCACCGGGGCCGAAGCGTGCATGATTCCGGACAGGCCGCCGATCGTGAAGACAGCGAGCAGACCCACCGAGAAGAGCATCGCGGTCGTGAACCGGATCGACCCCCCCCACATCGTCCCGAGCCAGTTGAAGATCTTCACTCCCGTCGGGATGGCGATGATCATCGTGGCGGCGATGAAGAAGGAATCCGCGAACGGCCCCAGCCCCACCGTGAACATGTGATGACTCCACACGCCCCATCCGATGAACCCGATCAGGATCCCGGCATATACGACGATCGGGTAGCCGAAGAGCGGCTTCTTCGAAAAAGTGGGGATGATGTCGGAGATCGCACCGAAGGCCGGAAGAATCAGGATGTAGACCTCCGGATGCCCGAAGAGCCAGAACAGATGCTGCCAGAAGACGGGGTCTCCCCCTCGGGCCGGATCGAAGAACGCCGCCCCGAAGATCCGGTCGAAGCCGAGGAAGATCAGCGCCACGGAGATGATGGGCACCGCCGTGACCAGGAGGAAGCTCGTGACGAGCGTCATCCAGGTGAAAAGCGGCATCCGCATCAGCTTCATGCCGGGCGCTCGCATGTTGATGATCGTGGTGATGAAGTTCACCCCCCCCATGATCGAGCTGATCCCGACGATCGACAGGCCGATCAGCCAGAAGTCCATGTTCAGCCCGGGGGAGAACTGTGGCAGGGTGAGGTTCGCGTACCCTGTCCAGGCCCGGTCCGGTGCGGCCCCGAAGAAGAAGCTCGAGGTCAGGTAGAGCCCCCCGAGGAGGTAGATCCAGTAGGAGAGCGCGTTCAGCCGAGGAAAGGCGACGTCCCGCGCGCCGATCTGGAGCGGCACCACGAAGTTGAAGAACGCCACGGCCATCGGCATGGCAACGAGGAAAATCATGCTCGTGCCATGCATGGTGAAGAATTCGTTGTAGACCTCGGCCGACAGGAAGTCGTTCGCGGGCCGGAAGAGCTGGATCCTTATGAGGATAGCTTGGGCCCCCGCGATCAGGAAAAAGATCAGCGAGGTGGCGAAGTACATCAGGGCGATCCGCTTGTGATCGACCGTGGTGATCCAACTCCAGATCCCGGTCTCCTCGGCGTGAGTGTCCGGGTCGTTCTCTATCTGCACCGACATGAGCTCAATCTCTCGTGGCTGAGGGCATGGCCATGGATCACCTCAAGCTCAGGAGATAGGCCGCAACGGCCTCCACCTGCTCTTCCGTGAGGTTCGTGGGCGGCCAGTTCCCCCCGGGCCGGTCCACTCCGGGCATCAGAACACCGGGCTTGATGGACTCCGGATCGGAGATCCAACGAACCAGGTTCTCCCGGTCATTGTCGAGGAGTCCCGCTCCGACCGTCATTCGCTCGCCGAACCGCGTCAGGTCCGGCCCGATCCGCCCCTGGGCCGTGGTTCCCTGAATCGCGTGGCAGGCCACGCATGTCGACTGGTGCAGGAAGATATCCCGCCCGAGGGACACCTGTTCGGGATCGGGCGCAGGTGCCTCTGCCGCACCCGCATCCACCTCCTGGTCCAGGTCCGCCGCAGGGCCCGTCTCCGGCACCTCGTCCTCCTCTTCCGCCTCACCTTCCGCTTCCGGAGGAGCGGCGGTCGGAGAGGGTACGTGCCAGCGCTCGATCCAATCCTCGAACTCGTCCTCCTCCTGGACCACCACGCGCATCCTCATCAGCGCATGGGAGTCCCCGCAGAACTCCGCACACTGGCCCAAGAACACCCCGGTTTCGAAAGGAGTGAAGTAGAGCCAGTTGTACTCGGGTTCGCCGTCAGGCTCCCTCACGGCGACGACCGGGTTCACATCCCTCTTCCCTCCGAGCTTGGGCACCCAGAAGGAGTGGATGACATCGGCCGAGCCGAGGCGGAGGCTCACGGAACGGTCCGCAGGCAAGTAGAGCTCGTTCGCGGTCGTGACACCCTCTTCGGGGTAGTGGAACTCCCACCAGAACTGGTGTCCCGTCACCTCGACCAGCAGGGCATCATCCGAGATCGGTCTCTGGGTCGCGAAGACCGCTTGGATGCTCGGGATCGCGATCGCCAGGACGATGAGTGCGGGGCCGGTCGTCCACCCGATCTCGAGTCCCATGTGTCCGCGAATCTGTCGAGGGTGCTCGTCGCCCTCGCGCTCCCGGTAGCGGACGACCACCCAGGCGAGAAGGATCCACACCACGCCAAGCACGAACATCGTCCACCAGAAGATGTTCACGTAGAGGCCGTGGATGATCTCCGCAAAGTCGGTGTGCGGGCTGATGGTGGACTGCGGGTAGCTCTCCTCGCACGCGGTGAGGAAGAGGGCCGTGGCGAGAAGGAGGAGGGCGCCTACGAGGCGGCTAAACACTCCCCGCCCCCCCTCCGAGTCGCGCTCGGTTTCGTATGAAAGGTTCTGCATCAGCGAGTCCAGTCCCGGCCTACGTCCGTTGATTTGACAGCGCGCGGCACCGGCCCTCGTGGGCGAGACGCGCTGGTGGGGAAGGCGGGCCTCGAGCCCGATAAGGCTATTCGAGGCCGTCGAGGAGGAATGCTTCGTCGACGAGCATGATGGGGATGTCGTGCCGCACCGGATACAGGACCCTCCCGTCTTCCCTCACCAGCCCCCCCTCGTCCAGCGGTTCAGTCACGGTATCGCCCCCCTTGGTGAGCAACTTCCGGCTCTCGATCGCGCGATTCACCCGCCCGACCAGCTCCTCGTCAGCGACTCGTACAGGTTCCTTGGTCTCCGGACAGACCAATATGCTCAAAAGCTCCGGATCGACCATCACGACCCCCACAGGGTGGATTTTGTACGTTCCATCTCTACACACGCCCTCCCATGCACCCCTCGGTCGCGCCGGGGGTCCATTTTTCTAAAAGGTGGGATAAATTAGCAAGAGGCGTCTCCGGATGCGACCCTTCGAGATCGGTGGTCGCGCGGAGCGCTGAGCCGCGAGAGCGGCCGGATCGGTCCGGAGACGGGCCGGCCGAAGATCCTCTCAATCGGTACATGGTGACCATGGATTCCAGCTTCGAGAATACGCCCCACTCCAGTCCGCTCCGGCGGCGCATCGCCCTGGTCCTTCCGGCCCTCCTGCTCGTCGCGGCCGGCGTCGGCTGTGGGACCGACGAGGACGCACGACCCGCCGATGCCCGCGCTCAGCCCGGAGTCGGGGAGGAGGCGGACGGACCCGGCGCCCCCGCCCGCGGAATGTCGTGGGTGATCTTCGAAGCCGACACCGTCCGCGCCGAGGTCGCCGACACCCCGGATGCTCGTGAGCGCGGCCTCATGTTCCGGGAGTCCCTCGAGCCTGGAGCCGGTATGCTCTTCGTTTTCGATGAGAGCCGGGTCCGATCCTTCTGGATGCGGGACACGTTCATCCCCCTCTCCATCGCGTTCATCGATTCCGACCTGCGCGTGGTGGACATCCAGCAGATGGAGCCCGAATCCGAGGAGTTCTACGAGTCGGGGCAGCCGGCGATGTTCGCACTGGAAGTGCCCCAGAACTGGTTCCAGGAACGGGGCATCGAAGTAGGGCAGCAAGCCCGAATCATCTTCGGGCCACGCTGACACCGCGTCACCCGCGTACCGAGCAGACGCCGTCGAGAAGGGCGTGCACGTCCGCTCGGTCGTTGTAGAGGTGGGGGGAGATCCGGAGCGCCCTTCCGCGGAGCGAGACCTGCACACTCCGCGCCTCCAGCGCCTCTCGGAGTTCCTCGCGGTCGATGTCGTCCGGCACGTCCACTCCGAGGATGTGGGCCGCCCGCCACCCTTCCTCCTCGACACCAAACCCTTCGGCCTTTAGCTCTCCAGCGAGTTCGGCGGTGAGGCGGCCGCAGTGGGCCCGCACCTCCTTCGGTCCCCACTCGTGGACGAGGCGGAGCCCTTCGAGGAGCATCGGAAGGAGGATGAAGTTGCTCCGCTCGCCCACGTCGTAGCGAAGCGCGCCCGGCGCGTACTCGGCCCGGTAGTCGACGAGCCCGCGAAAATCGTCGCTGCCCGCCCGCGTGATCCACCCTTCCTCGAGGGGAATCCCGCCGTCGAACCGCTCCCCGAAGTACCCGAGGGCGACCGAGTAGGGGCCAAGCAGCCACTTGTAGGAGGCACAGATCAGCGCGTCGGGCCGGACACGGTCCATCGGAAACGGCGCCGCTCCAACGCTCTGGGTGCCGTCCACGACGAGGAGCGCACCGACCTCCCTGGTCCGTTCCCCGATCGCTTCGAGGTCGAAGCGGGTGCCGTCCGTCCAGTGGAAGGGGGCAAGAGAGACGGCCGCGGTCCGGTCGTCGATCGCCTCCACCACCCGGCGGCTCCAGCCCTCTCCCCGCCCCGGAGTGCCCGTGCGGGGCGCGGGAGGGTCGACGAACCGAACCCTGGCCCCCTCTCGATGCTCGAGCGCCAGCCAGGCGTAGACATTGCCGGGAAACTGGTCCCGTACGACGACCAGGTTTCGTCCCCGGACGGGCCCCACGTTCCCTGCCGCCACCGCCACCCCGTAGGACACGGAGGGCAGGATCGCGATCCGGGCCGGATCGCTGACGCCCACGAGGCGTGCAAAGGCGGAGCGGACCTCGTCGCTTTCCTGGAAGAAGTCCTCCGGGCGGATCCCGGAAGGGACCCGCTTTCGGCGGATCCCTCGGATCCCCGCTTCCTCCACTGCCCGCGGAAGCGGACTCATGTAGGCGCAGTTCAGGTAGTGGACATCGGGCGGGAGTTGGAACGCGTCTTCATGCGGGGAGAGCACGACACCTCCGAAGTGTGCAGGGGGCAGCCGACCCGGACGGCGCCGGCCGGATCGGCCATCGTGCCATTCTCCCCACGGGAGCGCAACGGCCGGGCCTTGGCCACTTCGGCGGAGCCGCGTTATCCTCATGTGGGTCCCAAACCAACACTGGGGGAGCGCGAGAATGAGCTTTCGAACGAATCCGGATCGGATACTCGATCACATCGACAGGGAACGAAATCGAGACGAGGCTGGCGGATCACACTTCTCGCGGGACGCCTCGGCCCGGGAGCTCGATACGGAGGTTCCGTCCCTCGAGGCGACCTCGGCGGAGCGGCTTCGCCGCCTCTTCAAGATCGTGGAACGCGCGTATATGACCGCGGCCCAGAGTACGGAGATGAGGAAGCTGGCCGCCCGCTTCCAGGCGATCGGCGACATCTCGACGCATCACGCCCGGGGCGACGTCTCCGTCTCGGTGCAGTACCTCGACCACGAGCGTCCAGATGACGTGGGGGTCTCCCCTTTCGAAGTCGTTCCCGACGACCTCGTGGAGGCCCGGAAGGCGACACGAACCAGCCGTGCCGACGCGAATGCGATGAAGGTGCTCCGCCAGGAACTCAGAGATGGAGTGATGGCCGCATACAAGAAGATGGAACCCCGCCTACGCGACGGCGTCCGCGAACGGGCGGACATGGGGCATGTCGGTGCACAGGTGACAATCGACCTCCGCCCCGGTAGCTGACGGGGCGAGAACGGATCCTCCCAACATCGAGGTGCCGATGCGCGTCGCTCCGTACTCGAGACGCCTGTCGCGCCGATTCCGGCGTGCAGCCACCGCACTCGGTACCACCGCCGCCGTCTGCGTCACCATGGGCCTTCTGCCTTCCGCCCTTACCGGGCAATTGTCCGCCGGTGAAATCAGAGACGGAAGGGTCCTCGTCCTGAGCGGCGCCACGGTCGTCGACGGCACCGGCAGCGAGCCGCTTCCGGATGCGAACGTCGTGGTGGAGGGGGACCGTATCTCGTGCGTCGGATCCGCCGAGGAATGCCCGCCCCCGAGCGGGGCGCGTGAACTGGAGCTCGACGGGCACTGGATCACGCCAGGCCTCGTGGACGCGCACGTGCACTTTTCCCAGAGCGGGTGGGTGGACGGACGCCCCGATGCCCGGGACTTGCGCCACGAACATCCCTACCCCGAGACGGTCCTCGAGCTGCGGCAGAATCCGGAGCGCTTCTTTCGCGCGTATCTCTGCTCCGGCGTCACCGCCGTCTTCGACGTCGGAGGATACCCGTGGACCTGGGGGCTCCGCGGACACGCCGAGCCCGGGCAGCCCGTTCCGAGAATTGCGGCGGCTGGTCCCCTGCTCTCGACCCGGGACCACTGGGTGAACCTCCCCGCAGAACTCCAGTTCGTTCACATCCCCGACGAAGAAGGAGTGCGGGCCGGCATCGAGTACCTGGTCAGCCGCGACACGGATGCGATCAAGGTCTGGTACCTCGTCCAGCCGGGCACCGCCGAAGAAGCGACGTACCGCCCCCTCCTCGAACTCGCCGGCGCGCTCGCGCAGGAGGCAGGGGTGCCGCTCATCGTACACGCCACGGCGCTCGAGGCCGCCAAGCAGGCAATCCGATCAGGAGCCCACCTTCTCGTCCACTCCGTGACCGACCAAATCGTGGATGACGAGTTCCTGGAGATGGCTCGGGACGCAGGCACCATGTACAACCCGACGCTGACCGTGTACGAGGGTTATCACGACATCCAAGCCGGCTTCTTCCGCGAGGGGCGCTACCCCCTCGACTGTGTGGACCCCGGGACCCTCCAGCGAGCGCGGGCCACCGAGGAATGGCGGGACACCGTCGACCCGGAGGAGGTCGCCCTCTCTGCTCGCGAACTGGAGCAACGCAACCGACTCCTGGCGGAAAACCTCCGAAGGGTGCACCAGGCCGAGATCCCGATCGCAGCCGGCACGGACGCGGGAAACCCCCTCACCCTCCACGGCCCCTCGATCCACAGGGAGCTCTCAATGATGCGGCAGGCCGGCCTCACCCCGATGGAGGTGCTCGTGTCCGCCACTTTGAATGGGGCTCGGGCGATGGGTCGCGCGGAGGATTTTGGCTCCATCGAGGCGGGAAAACTGGCGGACCTCCTCGTGGTCGGTTCGGATCCGACCGTCGACCTCAATGCCTTCGAGGACCTCTCCTTTCTGCTTCTCGGCGGGGAAATCCATCGACCGGAGGCCCTCCTCCCCGACCCGCCGAGGTAGGTAGAGACATGCCGAAGCGTCGTCGCCCCGATCGTCGAAGGGCGCCCCCACCGTTCCCCCCTTCATGAAGCTGGTCGGAACCAAGGCGGGCGTGGAGCTCCTCGTCCACGTGCAGCCCCGCGCCGGACGCTCGGAGGTCGCGGGCGTGCATGGGGACGCACTCCGGGTGCGGATTGCGGCACCGCCCGTCGAGGGCGAGGCCAACCAGGAGCTTCGTCGCCTTCTCGGAAAGCGCCTGGGCCTGCCCCCTTCCTCGATCGAGGTCCTCCGCGGAGAACAGTCACGCTCGAAGCGCCTCCTCCTTCCCGGACTCACCCCGCAGCAGGTCAAAGACGGCCTCGGCCTCTGACCCATGTCCCGGGTGCTCTTTCTCTTCCTCGACGGTGTGGGTATCGGGCCCGGTGATCCTGCCAGGAACCCGTTCCTCGGTGCGCGGCTGCCCTGCCTGCGAAGCATCCTCGGCGGCCGGCTTCCGGTGTTTCGGACCCGTTCCGACGCACGAGTGAGCAGCGCTCCCATCCCTCTCGACGCCCGTCTCGAGACGGAGGGCACGCCGCGGAGCGGCACCGGACAGGTTTCGGTTCTCACGGGGCGGAACGCAGCCCTCCTCTTCGGCGGGCATTTCGGGCCATGGACGCCGGTGCGCCTCCGGCCGCTCCTGGCACAGGAGAACCTCTTCGTCCAGGCTCGCCGGCGAGGCCTCTCCGTACGCTTCGCCAATGCGTATCCCGAGCGATACCTGGAGCGTGTGCCGTCGCGTCGCGTCGCCGGACCCACACTGGCCGCCGATGCCGCCGGGCTTCTCGTACGGCACCACCGGGAGCTGGAGCGGGGCGAGGCCGTCGCCACCGGTATCGTGAACCGAGGGTGGCGGAAGGAGCTCGGGTTCTCGGAGGTCCCCGAGGTCAGCCCCGAGGAGGCCGGCAGAAACCTGGCGCGCCTCGCCGGCGGCGGCCACCTCACCTTCTTCGCCCATTATGGCACCGACCATGCCGGACACCGCGGCGGCTGGGACGGGGCAGTCGCGGCGCTCGAGCAGGTGG
Source organism: Gemmatimonadota bacterium (assembly GCA_007121455.1). GTDB lineage: Bacteria > Gemmatimonadota > Gemmatimonadetes > Longimicrobiales > Gaopeijiaceae > SKKN01. The sequence continues at coordinate 175,797 of SKKN01000035.1, forward strand.
ACCGGTTCCTCGGAGGGATACTCGATGCGCTTCCTCCGGACGTGACCCTCCTCGTCGCAAGCGACCACGGCAATATCGAGGATGTCGAATCCGGCCACACCCGCAATCCGGCTCTCGGATTGGCTGTGGGACCCGGAGCGGACGAGCTGTGCACGGAGCTCCGCTCGATCACCGACGTGGCGCCGGCAATCCTCCGCTTTCTTCCAGACCCTGCCCCGAAGCCCGCAAGCTGAAGGAAGCACTTTGAGCCGAATGCAGTACCTCGTGCGCCATTCAGTCCCCATCTGAACGCAGCACCCGGTGCGCCATGGAGACGCCCACTCCTGAAAGGGAGCTTCTCTCCATGTCCCCGCGAACGAAGATCCTCGGCCGCCTTCTCGTGGACGACGGCGGCGTTCGGGAACGGGACCTCGAGGAGGTCCTCGAAGCCCAGCGCGTCTCCGGCGGCCGCCTCGGCGAGCTGCTGCTCGAGGCAGGGAAGGTGGATGGGGAAGCCCTGGCGCGTGCCCTCGCCCGCCAGCTCGCGCTTCCATACGAGGCTCCTCCGCTTCAGCCGGACGAGAAGGCCACCACCCACATCCCTTCCGGGATCGCGAGCGAGCGGGTGATGCTTCCGCTTGCGGTGACGCCGCGAACACTCCGGCTCGCCATGTCGGATCCCCTCGACCTGGCAGCGATCGACGAAGCCGGCTTTCGGTCGGGTCGGCGGATCGAGGTGGCTGTCGCCAGCCATGGAGCGATCGCCGCGGGGATCCGCCGCGCGTACGGAGCCGAGCTTGTCGATCTCGCGAGCGCCGTCCCAGGGGCAGGCGGAGGGGGAGGCTCCACCGAGCCTGAGGGCCGGCCCGTCGGCGGATCGGGGTCGGCCCCGGCCTCGCAGCTACTGGACCGGATCTTCCGGGGAGCAGTGGAGGATGGTGCCAGCGACATCCACCTGGAAAGGGAGGAGAAAGAGCTCGTGGTCCGGGAGAGGATCGACGGCGTGCTTCGTCGGGTGAGCAGCCTTCCCGTCTCCGCCCACGAGGCCGTGCTCTCCCGGCTGAAGGTGCTCGCCGGGATGGACATCGCCGTGAGGCGCAGACCACAGGACGGGGGCTTCCCGCTCCACCTTCCGGGAACAAGCCTCAACCTCCGGGTCTCGACGCTTCCGGTCGAGGGCGGTGAGAAGGGTGTAATCCGGATCCTGGATCCACGGGATGCACCCGAGAACCTGGAGGAACTGGGATTTCCGGAAGCGGTGCTCGATCGCCTTCGCAGACTCATCCGGTCCGGGCAGGGGGTGATTCTCGCGGCGGGTCCGACCGGGAGTGGGAAGAGCAGCACCCTCTTCGGCGCGCTGGGGGAAGTGGACCGGGAGGCGTTGAACGTGGTCACTCTCGAAGACCCGGTCGAATACCGGATGGAAGGCGTCTCCCAGGTTCAGGTGCGGCCTCAGGCCGGCTTGACCTTTCCATCGGCGCTCCGCTCCGTCTTGAGGCAGGACCCCGATGTGGTGATGATCGGTGAGATCCGGGATCGGGAGACGGCAGAGATCGCAATGGCCGCCGCCGTCACCGGGCACCTGGTCCTCTCCTCGATTCACACCACGGACGCGCCGAGTGCGGTCACCCGGCTCCTCAACATGGGCGTGCCACCCTTTTTGATCGCTGGAGGGCTGAGCGGTGTCGTGGCCCAGAGGCTCGTGCGCAGGATCTGCGGAAGATGCGGTGGCCGGGGAGCAGACTGCGCGGCGTGCGTGGAAGGATACCGGGGGCGGACGGGGATCTTCCAGGTGCTCGCGATGTCCGACGCCCTCCGGGACCAGGTCATGAGCGGAGCACCCTCGACGACCCTCAGGCGGTGCGCGGAGGACGAGGGAATGGCAGCGCTCGAGGACGACGCGAAGAGGAAGGTCGCGGAGGGGCTGACGGACGCCCACGAAATCTCGCGCGTTCTGCACGTGGACCCCGGCACTCCCTTCTCCTGCCGGGGATGCGGAGAGAGAATTCCAGCCTCGGGGCGCGGATGCCCGGCGTGCGGCAGACCGAGAGCGCCCTTCTGCCCATGCGGCCAGGAGCTGAGGTCCGGCTGGCGCTACTGTCCCGCCTGCCTGCGGAAAGCGGCCCTCAACCGTTGAATTCCTTCCCTACCCTCACCTCCCGGATATGGCCGGCCCGGATGAGGTAGTCTCCTGCCCAGATGGCCGACCCCGCCGAGAACCCTCGTTGAAGTGGAAAGTTCTTGCCTGTGGTCAAGCGAAGCTTTAAGCTGACAGAGAAATTAGCCGGAACTAAACTCGCACCTCTCCAGGAGGTTCACATGCACTTCATGAGCGTCGGAATCCATCGCATTCCGCACCTGATGGGAGCGGCCGCCGAGGCTGCCGGAGGGGCGCCGCGACCCTTCCATCGTCTCCGGCCCCTGCTCGCCGGTGCGGGGCTCGCCCTCCTTCCGTTGCTCATCGCCTGCAATGGCGACAACGACATCACGCCCCCCGGCGACCCAGTGGGCTCCGTGGCGGGCCAGGTTCAGGACCAGGAGGGCTCCGGAGTCCAGGGCGCCGTGGTGACCCTCACCCGAGCGGACGAGTCGACGCAGACCGCCACCTCCGGGACGGACGGCTCCTTCAGCTTCACGAACCTCGTCACCGGGAGCTGGAACCTGGACCTCGAGGCACCGGCAGGGTTCGACCTCGATGACGCGAACCCTCCCCCTTCCTCCGTGACCGTCACGGCGGATGAAACAACGGAGGTCAACCTGGCGGTCCGGGAAATCGACGTGACCACCGCATCGATCGAGGGACAGGTCGTGAACGGGTCGCGTGGAGTCGCGAACGCCGCACTCACCCTCCGCTCCGAAGCGGGAGAGGTCGAGGCGAGCTCCGACGCTGAGGGCTTCTTCTCCTTCGATGACCTCGAGCCTGGCGAATACGAGCTCGACGTGGCGCCGCCGGAAGGATACGTGCTTTCCGGGCAACAGGAAGAGACGCTGACCTTCGACATGGCGGCGGGCGCCACAGGGGAAGCGGAGTTCCGACTCGCGTTGGACGGAAGGGACGAGCCGATCGAGATCCGACTCACGGCGAGCAACACCTTCGACCCCGACGAGGTCGTGGTCACGCCGGGATCCACGATCAAATGGGTCAACGACTCGAGCATGGATCACACGATCACCCCGGACGACCACGAGGCGTGGAGCCGGCGCGCAATGAGCGAGCAGGGAGAGGAGTTCGAAGTCCTCTTCGAGGAAGAGGGGGAGTTTCCCTATTTCTGCGAGCCCCACCAGGCGGTCGGGATGGTGGGCGTGATCATCGTGGAATGATCGGCGGTCCAACTCCTGGCAGGTCGGATGGCACTCCCCCCCTGCTGCCATCTGCAGAGGCTTCCTGCCCGTCACTGCCTCCGGTGACGGGCAGGAAGAAGAGGGCGAGGTAGCCCGCCGTGAGAACGACGAGGAAGACGCCGACTGTGGCGCGCTGAAAGCGGGAGAGCCGCCCCACGCCGACCGGGACGGGGCTCTGAATCGGCGCCGTTCGCCGGAGCCCGCCGGATTCCTGGAGAAAGGTGTTCATGTCCGCACCGCAGCGCGCGCAGAGGACGAAGGCACCGGGATTCACCATCCAGCAGTGTGGGCAGATCGCGAGGTCACCCGCAGGGGCGGACGACGGGCGCATGGCGTCTGCCCCCGGGAAGGTACCGGTCACGACCGCTCCTCCCGCTCTGCCGCCACCTCGCGCAGAAGCCGACCGACGGGATCCGCACCGCTGCGCCAGAGATGACGATCCGAAACCCGATTCAAGGCTACCCGCACCTCGCTGAACGCATCCGAGACCTCCCGGAAGACCTGATCCATCCCGAGAGCTTCGGCCTCGCGGGTCTTCGAGGCCAACCGAAACCCGCTGGAGCCCATCTGCTCGTAATAGCGGATGCCGGGAGCGCCGCGGCGCAGTGTCCTTGATTCCAGGTAATCCGGAAAGATCCCGGTCAGCCAGAGCGAGAAGTTCCCGAGATGGGAGCGCAGCAGGAATGCCTGCCGTCCCTGCGCTTCGCCCATCCCGACGACGAGGTCCACGAGGTAGTGATACTCCTCCTTGGCTTCCTCCGAGATCCGGTAGGCGCGGTTGCCCTGTCCGAACGCCAGAAGAAGCGATGCCACGTAATCGGCGGTCGCCCGATCCCCCACACCGCGCTCGAGCAGAGCCTGCCGCACGAGGACATAGAAGATGAGCGAGGGCGGAAGCGAGATGTTCTCCTCCGCAAGCAGGGCGTTCAAGACCCGTGGGTCGTCCAACAGAGCGTCGAGCCCTTCGGATTCGAGACGCGCACGCGCGGCTTCGCGCAACTCCGGATCTCCCCGACCGAGGAGATCGGCCAGCATCTGTCCATGGGTCCGGTCAAATGTATGCCTGATCTGGGGAAGGATCATCGTTCACCGCCTCCCTGGCATGAGTCACCCCCTGTTCTTGCTCCGTCCTCTCAGGCTCGTCTATCTTGCAGCGGGAGAGGGAGTTCCCGGGGCATTCCGGGCTCCGGGGGGAAGAGGGATCTACCCTTCCTACACGAGGAGAGCCGGTCCAGTTCGCGCTTTCCCGGTCGCCTCCATCTGCTTCCTCCTTCTACACCTGCGCTCGCTCGAAGGGGCTGTGCCGATCCGATGTCCTTCATCCGCACCTTTCGAGGGCGGCTCTTCGTAGCCCTCCTCCTCGTGGCACTCGTGCCGACGGCTGCAGCCGTGCTGTCGGGGACCGTGCTGATGAGGGAGTTCGTCCAGGCCGCGGGAACCGCAGGACCGTGGGATGCGCTGGCGGAATCCGGCGGGGAGCTGCTCGAGCGGGTGGAGGAGACGGGAGACCCGCACCTGGCGAGCCGAGCCGAGCGGCACCGGGATCAGCTTTCGGAGTCACTGCGTCTCTCCCGGCTGTATGGCTTTCTGGCGACCCGTTTTCTGGAGCTCCTGCCCGCCGCGGCAATCACGCTCGTACTCTTCGGCGCGGCGCTTGCTTTTCTTGCCGCGCATTTCCTGGCTCGGCAGCTTGCCTCCCCGGTGGGGGAGCTGGTGGACTGGACCGGCCGCATCGCGAGGTCGGAGCCTCTCCCCGAGGAGGACGACGGAAGCGAGGTCCAGGAGTTCACTCGGCTCCGCGCCGCCCTCAGGCAGATGGAAGCCGACCTTCGAAAGGCCCGTGAGCTCGAAGCCGACCAGGTGCGCATGCGAAGCTGGACCGAGATGGCGCGCCGCGTTGCGCACGAGCTCAAGAACCCGCTCACGCCGATGAGGATGGCGACGGCGCGGCTCGTTCGCACGACGGGGGAGGAGAATGTCGACGCGGCCCGGGTCCTCGAAGAGGAGATGGACCGGCTCGACGAGCTGGCCCGCTCGTTCAGCACCTTCGGCCGCATCCCCGACGGTCCCCCGACGGAAGTCGACATCGGGGAGATTCTTGCCTCCCTCGCCCGCCGGCACGGCAGCCAGGAGGGCGACGTGGAGGTTTCCACGCCGGGCTCGCTTCCGACCGCGTGGGGCCACCCGCAGGCCCTCGAACGAGCGTTCCTGAACCTGACCGCCAACGCTCTGGATGCCGTGGGCGGGATGGATGGCGGGAGCACCCCCGAGCACCCTGCCGTCCGGATCGAAGTGGAGGAAAGGGGCGTGGAGGTCGCGGTCCGCTTCCTGGACCGGGGGCCCGGGATCCCCCCCGCACAGATCGGGAGGATCTGGGAGCCCGACTTCACCACGAAGCGCCGGGGCACGGGCCTGGGACTCGCTTTGGTTCGCCGGACGATTGAGGCCCATGGAGGGCGCGTAGAAGCGCGAAACCGGCCAGAGGGAGGCGCCGAGTTCTCAGTATTCCTCCCGGCGGGCCCGAGTCCTCTCGTGTCTTCTGAAGGGCACGACGCCTGATGCGCGTTCTGATCATCGACGACGAGGGGAATCTTCGCCGGATGCTGCGGGCGCTCCTCGAGGAGGAAGGGTTCGCGGTGGACGAAGCCGAGAGCGCCGAGGCGGCGCTCACACGGGTGGCGGATTCCCCTCCCGAGGTCATCCTCCTGGACCTGGTGCTTCCAGGAATGAGCGGGCTCGAGGCCCTCGAGCCCCTCCAGGAGCGCGCGCCCGGGACTCCGATCGTGATGATGAGCGGGGAGGCCCGCCTCTCGGATGCCGTCGAGGCAACGCGGCGCGGCGCCTTCCACTTCATCGAGAAGCCCCTCACGCCCGAGGCGGTGCTTCTCACCGTCCGAGGCGCGATGGAGGTGACCCGCGCCCGGGACCTCTCGCGAGCCCTGAGAGCCGAGCTCGGCCCCGGTGCCGAGCTCGTGGGACGGAGCCCGGCGATGCAACGCGTTCGGGAAGAGATCGAGAAGGTAGGGCCGACGGAGGCACGGGTCCTGATCACCGGAGAGAGCGGCACGGGGAAGGAGCTCGTCGCAACGGCCGTGCACGGCCTCTCCCGCCGCCGGAACGAACCCTTCCTCAGGGTCAACTCGGCAGCGATCCCGAGGGACCTCGTGGAAAGCGAGATGTTCGGGCACGAGAAGGGCTCGTTCACGGGTGCGACGGAGCGGCGGCGCGGCCGGTTCGAGCTGGCCGACCGGGGCACCCTGTTCCTGGACGAAGTGGCAGATCTCGGACTCGAGGCCCAGGCGAAGCTCCTCCGCACCCTCGAGACGGGCGAGGTCCAGCGGGTCGGAGGGGACGACGCCATCCACGTGGACGTGCGGGTGATCGCGGCCACGAACCAGGACCTCCGTTTCGAAACGACGCAGGGGCGCTTCAGGGAAGACCTCCTCTTTCGCCTCGAGGTGATCCCGATCCGCCTACCACCTCTGCGGGAGCGGCCGGAAGACGTACCGCCGCTCGTAGAGCACGTGCGGGAGCGACTCCGAACCAAACAGGGAGTCGTCTCCCCGACGTTCAGCCCCGCGGGAATCGCGGTGCTGGAAGGGTATGCGTGGCCGGGAAATGTGAGGGAGCTCTTCAACATCGTCGAGCGTCTCGCCATCCTTCATCCCGGTCGTGAGATCGGAGTGGACGAGGTCGCGGACGTTCTCGTCCGCGGCGGAAGCTATCTCGAAATGGGCCTTCCCTCGTCGCGGAACGATGCTTCCCTTCGGGAGCTTCTCGACCGCTACGAGGCCCACCTGATCCGCTCTGCACTCGAGCGAACGGAGGGCAATGTCGCAGCGGCGGCAAGGACGCTGAGCACCGATCGCCCGAACCTCTACCGCAGGATGAAGCGACTCGGACTCAGCCCCGACGATGGACAGTGAACACACCCCCGCGGGAGTCACGACGATGAAGGTTCTGGGACTGATCCTCCTCCTGCTTCTTGCGGCACGGCCGGGCGTCGCGCAGGAGCGTGTTACCGAGGTGCAGGAACTGCCGCGGGAGCGCGCGGAGGAGCTGCTTGCCTTCGTCAACGACGCCTCCACGATCGTGAGCTCAGGGCGTGCCCGGCTTCCGGCGGGCGCGGTGATCCGGGGGAACGTGGCATCCCTGGGAGGGCCCTATGTGCTCGGAGGGCGGGTTGAAGGGAGCCTGGTGGTCGTGAACGGGGACCTCTCGTTCGAGCCCGGAGCCGAAGTGACCGGGGACGTGACGGTCGCGGGGGGCACGCTCCAGGGAGAGGAGGACGCCACGATCTCCGGCACGCTGACCGTCCATTCCCCTGCGCTCCCCTATACCCGAAGCGGAGAGAAGCTCGTTTATCGGCCCGCTGCCCCCACAGCGGAAGATTTCTTCAGGTCGCAGCTTCCGTTCGGCACCGCCCGCTTCACCCTGCGGGCAGCCTCGAACTACTCCCGGGTGGAGGGCCTTCCCGTCCTCTTCGGGCCACTCTTCGAGTCCTCCGGCAGCAACCCCTTTGCGATCGAAGTCTTCGGGATCTGGCGCTCCACCTCCGGCCTGGCCCTGAACCGGAACGAGATGGGCTACCGCGTCCAGGTCGAACAGAGCCTGGGGGGAAGCCGGGAGCTCGCCCTCGGCGCGAGCCTCCGTTCGGAGCACGTTCCAATCGAGGATTGGGGGCTCTCCAACGTCGAAGCCTCGATGGCCACCTTCTTGCTTCGCCGGGACTTTCGGGATTACTACGAACGCTCGGGTTGGTCCGCCTTTTTTCGGTACGCGCCCATGGGCTCACCGCTCACGCTGCGGGCGGAGTTTCGGGAGGAGGACCACGCATTCGCTCCAATCCGGAACCCGTGGACGCTGGGGGATGAGGACGCCGGCTGGCGGCCTCAGCCCATCGTCTCCGAGGGTGAGATACGCTCGGTCGGAGCGTCGCTCCGCTTCGACTCCCGAAACGATGTCACCGCCCCGTCGCATGGCTGGCTCGCCGACTTTCGCGTGCGCAGGGGGGTCGGAGGCAATCTGCGCCACCCCCTGCACACCCCCCCGTTGCCGGACGCCACCCCCGAGCGCCCGGATTCGGACTTCACGACGGCGCTGATCGATGCCCGGAGGTACTTCCGCCTGGGGCCAGCCACCCGCATGTCCGTTCGAGGCCTCGCCGCAGGTGCGCTGACGGAGCGTCCCCTTCCCTCGCAACTTCAACACTCGGTAGGAGGCGAAGGATCTCTGCCGGGGCACCCGCGCTTCAGCGGCGACTGCGGGGCCCGGGCCGAGACGAGGCTCCACCCCACGGACGGAAGCCCGGCGTATGCCGCCTACGGTTGCGACCGGGTGGCCCTTCTCCAGATGGAGTACCAGCGGACGTTCGGCTTCGGCTGGCTTCCGCTCCCGGACGAGTGGCACGATCCTGCGGAGGAATGGGACTGGGCCCCCTTCTTCGACTTCCGTCCGCGCTGGTCCGTCTTCTTCAACGCGGGCCGGGGCTGGGCCCTCGACGGACCCCTACCGCACGATCTGCCCCGGGTGAGCAGTCCCACGCTCACGGATGCGGGCTTCGGAGTGTTCCTCGGCTCGATCGGGCTCTACTGGGCGGTGCCGCTGACGCAACGCGACAGAGGTGTGAACTTCTTCGTCCGCCTCCACCACCGGTTCTGAAGCTTCCGTGCATCGGCCCGCGGGGCTCGCCCTTCTTTTCGCTCTGGTCATCGCCTTGGTCGCTGCTGCGCCGGTCGGAGCGCAGGACGCGCCGGTCCATCTGCAAGTGCACCCCACGGAGCGGAGTGTCCGGGTCGTCTTCCAGGACCTCTTCTCCGGTGGAGGACTTCCGGAAGCCCTCTCCTCCGGCCTCCCGGTGCGGATCCACATCGTGACGGAGCTCTGGCGGGACGGCGTTGTGGACGCCCTCGAACGGCGGAGCGAGTGGAGGGCGACCGTCATTCTCGACCCGCTGGGCAACCGTTACCGCGTCGAGGCGGGACCGGCCGATCCCGGGGAAGGATCCACAACACAAGAAGTGACGACGGACCTCGCCGCGATCGACCGCATCCTGGAACGGACGCTGCGGATCCCGATCCGGCCCGGGAGGAGCGGAACGTACTACTACCTCGCCCGGCTCGAGCTGGAAACTCTCGCACCTTCCGACCTCGACGACCTTAGCCGCTGGCTCCGGGGGGACCTCGGCCCGGCCGTCGAGGGGGGAGGGATCGCCGGAGCGGTGGGACGAGGGCTGCGACGTCTCCTCGTTGGCATCCTCGGTCTTCCGGTTCAGCGGTTCGAGGTCCGAAGCGAGCGTTTCGAAGTGCCCTGAGGGGTCAGGCCTCCAGCATCCCGAACACCTCCGTGACCTGCTCCCAACCCACGCGCAGGAGAAAGGTGTTGTTTCGCCCGTAGGACTTCACCCCGAGCACGAAGAAGCCCGGCTCCGGATTCTGGAGCATCTCCGGGCCCTGGCGCACCGAATCCAGGCAGTCGGCGCCTCCGCTGCCCAGAAGGGCGGCAGCCAGCTTCATCGGCCCCGAGGTGGCGTAGCATTCGTGGACCTGGAGCTGGCGGTAGAGTCGGTCATCCCCCACGGACCCGGTCAGTGAAAGGACTTGGTCGACCGTGACGGACTCCGTCGACCCACCAGCGCCGCGGAGGACCGCCCGGATACCGCCGTTCGCCTCCTCCACCCGATCCACCACCCGCCCGGCAAGCAGCTCTACGGCAGGTGATCCGCCATCCGCCAGTTCGCGGGCGACGCGGGCGAGCTCCGCCCTCGTCGGAAGGGGGTCGTCCGGCACCGCCCCCCAGTCCGGTACTTCGTTCCGGACCGCCCAGAGCACATGTGTTCCGGGGGCGGCCTCACCAAGCGACGCGAGATCCCGTGCTGCCGTCTGCGCCGAATGGCCGGCGCCGACCAGGAGCGTCGTCCTCCCACCCCATACCTCGCGTGTCCGCTCGAGGTCGGGAATCGTCCGGGTGATCCGGGACCCGAGGGCGGCCTCGCCCGGGGCCGGGATCCCGCCATCCCCGAGAGGGTTCGGGCGATCGTGCGTGCCCGTGCAGTCCAGTACGACCTCCGCGCGTTCCACCCACTCGCGGTCCCCTGAATCCCGGAGGAGAAGTCGGAAGGCATGCTCACCGCGCCGACCGGTGCCGATCTCGTGGTGCTTGAGCAGGCCTTCTCTGCTCACCGCCTCGACGCGCACGCCGGTCCGAAGCCCCTCCTGCACCTCGCTCGTCCGGGCCAGCGGCCCGAGCACACGCTCGACGAGCTCGTGGCCGGTCGGAGGCTCGTCCCGATCCAACGGGACCACACCGTCAGGGAGGTGCCGGAGCATCCGCTCCGAAACGTTCATGCTCCAGGGCGTGAACAGGCGCACGTGGCCCCAGGAGCGGAGATTGCCCGCCACGTCATCTGCCGCTTCGTACAGGGTGAACGGGAAGCCCGCCTCGATGCAGGCCAGCGCCGCTTCCATTCCGATCGGTCCCGCGCCCAGGATCGCGACCCTCGCTGCTCGTCCGTCCGTCATGCCTCCTCCTTCTGCCGATTTCGACCCTTCACTGCTTCATGAATCAACAGGTAGTGGGAGAGGGTTCCCTCCTGCACCAGCTCCCGGGCCTCGTAGCCCTCCCCGAGGAGCTGCACGAGGACCTGGCGGGTTGCCTTCCGCCAGCGGAATGCGAGGTCCGGATCGCGTGCCCGGAGCATGGAGAAGGCGGCCGGCACCGGAACCCGTACACGAGGCCCCAGAGGTCCAATGCGGGGCGTTCCTGGACGGGGTCCCGAGGCGGTGCCTTCGACCGCGAAGGCTTCCGGCAGCGAACGCACCTCCTCCCACGCCGGAGGCGCAGTCGAGCCCGCGAGACGATCTCGCACCCGGTCCGCGTCCAACTCCCACGATACGATGAACCGGTCTGTGGGCAGCTCTCCGTGAAGGGCAGAGCCGGTCCTCCCGTACATGTCCGGCACATACTCCCGCACCACTCCTCCGAGCTTCCCCAGATTGAGATGGGCGTTCTTCGACTCCAGGGGATCGAAGCTCCACGAGGCGCGCTGAACGCCCGCGGCGAGAAGCTCGCGTCGCTGAAAGGCCTTGAGCTCGACCGCGATTCCCCGATTCCGGTGGTCGGACCGTACGGCGAGCATGTCCGACCAGTGCATCGGCCGGCGTTCTACCCATCCCGTCAAGCCGAAGACGAACCCGACCAACGCGCCCGCTTCGTCGAAGGCGCCCGCGACGACCCCGCCGAGCTTTCGGGCCATCATGAGCACTGCGACGGGGACCTTCTCCGAGAACCCCGCTCCCCAGATCTCCTCCTGGAGGTCGACACAGGCCCGGTACTCATCCAGCGAATCGAGAGACCGGATCACTCACGCCTCGCCGCGGAAAAGGGCAACTCGAGGTCGAGCTTGGCGTTCAACATACGAGCGGCCTCGGGCCAGGTGGAGCGATCCCGCAGATCGAGCGCGGGAAGCCCGGAGAGCCGACCGATCAGCTCCACACCGGCGAGGGTGTTCGCCGCCGTCCCCGTCACGAGATCGACCGGAAGCGGATAGGCTTCCATGAAGCCTCGTGCCGCGTACGGGTCGGATGCACAGAGGACGATGAAACGCACCGCGTCGCGAATCATCTGGATCGCAGCCTCTCCGTTGTACGGCTCCAATGGAGAAGCCCCCACTTCGACCGCCGCCACGTCCGCTCCGGAGCTCTCCATCCGAGTCAGGAGGCTTCCCAGCGCAGGACCGTACTCTTCCACGGGAACGACGGTCGAAGGGAGCCCGACGTCCACGAAATCCAGGACCGGATCGGCTCCCGCATCCGCCATCGTAAGGATGTCCCGGTAATGTCCGGCACCGGTGAGCTTCGCACCCAGAACCCGAAGCCCCCCGGCGCGCAGGAGGCGGACGAGAACGCGGACCACCGTGGTTTTTCCGGTCGACATCGAAGTTCCCAGAACCAGAATCGTGGGAATGGCGAACGCGGAGGTGGGTTCGAGCCCCGTTCCGCGGACGTACAGACCCATCGAACTCCGCTCCCCATCTGCGAGCAGGTGGCCTCGGTACTCGATCTCCGGGAAAGCGCTCATCAGGGTGGAAAGGGATGTGATTCTGCCGAAGACTCCACCCCTCGTCAGAATGGCCATCCGCCCATCGTCGCCCACCCCCTCCCACGTTCCGGTCGCCTCGAGGGTGGCGTGCCGCCGGCCGAGGGCGCCCACGACCAGTTCCCCCTCGAAGAGCTCCACGGTCCGCCCGTTGCAGAGCTCGAGGGGACGAGCCAGTGCCCCCGAGACCACCTCACCCACGACGTAATCCCCGTTCCTCCAATCCGCGGTCGGAACCCTTACGGTCGAAAGGGACCGCTCCGAAAGATCGGAGATCCGGGTCACAGAGCTGAACACCAGGCGCTCCTTCATCGGCAGCCTCGGTTCTCCTTCCACGGGAAATCCGGGGCCGTCACGGCCGCCCCGAAGCGAATGGGTCCCAGGTCGCAGGATCGACTTCTCCCGGATCGGGAAGGGGGGGGAGGAGAAGAAGGAGCGCGAGCAGGGCCGCCCGCTCCGGCATACGTTCGAGATAGACGAACTCGTGGAGCGCATGCGCGCCGTCGCCGACGGCACCGAGGCCGTCCAGCGTCGCCGTATAGAGACTCGTCAGGTTCCCGTCGGAAGCGCCACCGGACCTCCCCTCCTCCACTTCGAAGCCGAGGAGGCGGCTCGCCGCTCGGGCACAGTGCCAGAGGAGGCGGTTCCGGGGCGTCCCTTCCATCGGCGGCCGATCCACCGCGCCTTCGATCTCGAGCGTCGCGCCGGGGGTGTTCGATTGAAGACCGAGGATCCGCTCCTCGACCCACTTTCCGTCCTCCATGCTCCGAACGCGTACATCGACCACGGCGCGGCACTCCGCAGCGACCACGTTCGGACGACTTCCTCCCTGGATCTGCCCCACGTTCACGCCGATCCCCCGATCAGGATCCGCGAGCGCGTGCAGGCCATGCACGACGTGCCCCATCTCCTGGATCGCGCTGATGCCCTCGTCCGGAGCGAGGCCCGTGTGGGAGCTCTTCCCGATCACGCGGACGTTGAATCGGCCGGTTCCGCGACGGGTCGTCTTCAGCTTTCCCTCCAGCTCGAGCCCGGGCTCGAGCACGAAGGCCCGATCCGCGCGGGCCGCGAGGCGCCGGATCCGATCCTCCGACTCGGGGCTTCCGATCTCCTCATCCGAGTTCACGAAGACGACCGGCGTCACGGCCGGCTCGAGGTCCAGCTCGGCGAGCGTCCGCAGGGCGTACACCATCTGGACGAGTCCGCCCTTCATGTCGAAGGCTCCCGGCCCCCTCATGATCCCGTCCTCGACGAGAATCGGCATCTCGTTCAGGGTGCCGAGGGGCCAGACCGTGTCCGTATGCCCCACCAGGAGCTGGAAGGGCCTGCCGGGTCGCCTTTGCGCCGGACGGATCAGGAGCTGCCCACCGGTCGCCACGCCCGGAAAGTGGCGCACGCGATACCCCACCTCCTCCAGAGACCAGCTCAGGAGATCCATTACGTGGCCCTGCGTGTCCGGCTCGGTCGTCGGGGACTCCGACCGCACGAGCTCGCGAAGGAGCTCGGTCATCTCCTCTTTCTCGCCCTCGAGGTGCCCCAGAATCGCCTCCCCCGGGGCATCGGTCCGGATCGCAGTCATCGCTTGAAATCCGCGGGAAAGGGAAACGCTTCGGTGGAGCTCACTTCCGCGACGCGCCCCGGACTGACGTATGCGAGGATCGGCACCGAACGGAGCAGTTCCGTGTCGCTCTGCCCGGTCGTCCGGAGCGCTTCCTTCCGCACCCGCGCGGCGACGACGCGTCCCACGATGAGGCTGTTTTCCCCGAACCCGTCGATGATCCGGTCCAACTCGCACTCGAGGTGGAGGTGTGCCCCATCGAGGAGGATGCCGTCCACCACCTCCGCTCGAACGGTAGGGAGGATCTCGATGCCCGGCGGCGACCCACCGGGCTCCTGGCGCGGCTGCGCGGCCAGGCTCGCTTCGACGACCTGATCGGGTCGCGGAAAGCTTACGGTGAAGGTCTCCGAACGTCGCGCATTGTGGTAGGTGGAGTGCCTGGGAGAGCAGACGAAGCCGAAGTAGCTTCCCCATCCGATCGGCGTAGCCATGTGCTTCGGAGCGAGGTCGTACCCCTCACCCTCGCGCGTGCCGACGACGACCAGCGGCGCCACCAGGAAGAACCTGTCCCAGATGGGCCGCTCCATCCCGATCGCCACCATTCCGTCCCCTCGCTCCTCCTCCGACATCGGTCACGCTCCTCCGGGCCGTGGGACGGCCCCGGTTTCGGCTCTCTCGTCGAGCGGACTCCCCCTGCCCGGGTCAGGGTCGACCGACGCCGCCCCCTCCGCTCCTCGTCTCCCTTCATACACCCCTCCCCGTCGGTAGCTCTCATCCAGGAGCTCCACGGGGTGGCAGACCTCGACCTTCGCCTCTGCGATCCGCAGGCCGGCACCGATCTGCATGATGCAGCCCGGGTTTCCGGTCGCCAGCCACGGGGCTCCCGTCGCCACGACCGCTTCAACCTTGTCGCTCCCGATCCTGCCCCCCAGCTCCGGATGGGTGAGCCCGTAGATCCCCGCTCCTCCACAACATTCGTCGCCGTTCGGCACCGCCACGACCTCGAGCTCCGGGATCGCTTCGAGCATGCGAAGCGGCTCGTGCCGAATCTTCTGGGCATGAAGGAGGTGGCAGGGCGGATCGTACGCGACCCGAAGCGGCAGGGGCGCGCCGCGGAGGACCTCGTCCCCACCTGTGAGAAGCTGGGAGACATCCCGCACCCGGCCCGCGAAGCTCCGCGCGCGCCCTCCCCACTCCGCATCCCCGGAGAGGAGGTGGCCGTAGTCGACCATCGCGGCTCCGCACCCGGCGGCGTTCACCGCCACGAGGTCGACGCCCGCCTCCTCGAATGCTGCGATGTTTCGACGAGCCATCTCCCGCGCGGCCGTAAGATCGCCCGCATGGGCGTGGAGCGCTCCGCAGCAACCCTGCGACCTGACGGAAACGACCCGGTACCCGTTCGCCCCTAGGACTCGCTCCGTCGCCCGATTCACCCGACCGAAGAGCCCTTTCTGCACACATCCTTCGAGAAGGCCCACGGAAACCCCGGCTCCGAAACCGCTTCCATTGGGGCTCCCGGACCGGGACGCGACCTCCTCCGCGCCATTCGGCGCACCGATACTCAGGGTCGAGGGAGCGCTGCTCGCGAGCATCGCGAGCGCCGTCTTCATACGGGAGGAGATCGGGCCCTCGGGCAGCCGCGCCAGCAGCCCTTCCGGGATTCCCAGGTCCCGCAGCAGACGGCTGCTTCCCAGCCAGAGCCGCCGAACCCCGTCCCGCCGAACCAAGGCGAGGAGCAGGCGAGTCAGCCGGGCGGGCGGGCGCGCCGATGTGGCCACCTGCCGTGCGCGCTCGAGGAGCATTCCGTACTGGACTCCGGAGGGACAGACCGGCTCGCATGCGCGGCACCCGAGACAGCGACCGATGTGGTCCTGAAAGGCGTCGGACCCTGGGTCGAGCCGCCCCTCGACGACCGCGCGCATGAGATGGAGGCGCCCCCGAGGAGAGTCGGCTTCGTCACCCAGACGCACATAGGTGGGACAGGCGGGAAGGCAGAAGCCGCAATGTACGCAGTTCAGGATCGCCTCCTCCTGGGACTGCAGTGCCTCGTCGAATCTCATCGGTCCCTCCCACTCACGGAGAAGCCTCCACCAGGATGCCGGCGGGGTCGAACACCCGTTCGATCTGCCTCGCGATCCGCTGCACCCCCGAGGAGGCCCCCCACTCCGCCGCCACCCCCTCGAAAGACGCTGGGATCCTGACGGCCCGGAGCGAGGCTCCTTCCCGTCTCAGCGCACGCCCCAGCTCGGAGAGAGTCTCACGCTCGAGCTCGTCCCGGGGCTCCCCTTCGTCGGACTCCCCGCGCTCCATTCCGAACCGAAGGGTTCCCGTCGTCCCATGGATGTGGACCCAGCTACGGCTGGAGCCCTCTCTCGATTCCGAGGCCGCCTCCGCCTCTCCGAGATACCCCAGAATCGGCCCGAGGGCCGCTTCGGCGTGAGACGGGAGCGCACCGACCCGGATGCCGATCAGCGCGTTCTCCTCCCGCCCGCCCGCAAGCCGGAACAGGTCCCCTCCCATCAGCCCCTCGGGCTCGATCACCTCCCCGTGGGAAGAGAACGCCTTCCTGACCGAATCGAGGACCCGCATCGCGGATCTCCGGGTGCCCATGACCCGCGCCGCCACAAGCGCCCGCGCAGCGGCGGGGACGAGGGCGGTGGAGGGCGGTGGAGTAAAGAGCTCCAGGGCGGCGAGGGGGTGGGGAACCGCAGCTGCCGCCCGGAGCGCGGCCAACCCCCCGGCGACCGAGCTGCAGGGAACGATCACCGTGGTGTCGACCTCCGGGAGGGGGTGAAGGCGGACCGAGGCCTCCGTGATCACACCGAGCGATCCCCGGCTTCCCACCACCAGCTTCACGAGGTCGAAGCCCGCGACGTTCTTCACCACATCCCCACCCAACCGGAGCACGCGCCCGTCTCCGGAGACGAGTACCAATCCCAGGACCTGGTCCCGCGGTCGACCCACCCCCGCGTGCAGGGGTCCGTGCTCACACCCCGCGAGTGCCCCGCCCAGCGTGCGCCCCGGCGACCCCGGGGGATCGAGGCCCAGCCACTGTCCCTCCGTCCGCACGCTTTCGCCGAGCTCCCCCAGGGAGAGGCCGGCTCCAGCTCGGAGGGAAAGGTCCGCAGGCTCGTAGTGAACGACCTCCCGCAAGCGAGTGACGCTGAGCACCACGAGGGGGCCTTCCCGCGAGGCCGCCCGCGCCTCGACTCGCCGGCCCGCCCCTGCCGGAACCACCGGCCATCCCCTCTCGTGAGCGATCCGCAGCGACGCGGCCACCTGCTCCTCGTCTGCAGGTAGTGCGACGACATCGGGCGTCCGGCCGCGAACGGTCCAAGGCTCATCGGCCGAGGGAACGAGGACACCATCCGCGGAAAGGAGCTCCTCGAAGACCCCGGCCACGGAATCAGACACGAGCCACCGCATCCTCTTCCGCGCCGCGGATGGCAGATCGGATCGAACCGGGGAGCACCTTCCCCGGATTCGAGAGGCCGGCGGGATCGAAGACGCGTCGGACCTCCTCCATCGTCTCCAGGACCGAGCGGGAATAGATAAGGCCCATGTATTCCTTCTTGTCCACACCGACACCGTGCTCCCCGGTGATCGTACCCCCCGCATCGACGCACGCCTGCATCATCTCCTTCGACGCCTGCTCGACCCGGGCGAGCTCCTCCCGGTTCCTCCGGTCGAAGAGGATGTTCGGGTGGAGGTTGCCATCACCCGCATGGAAGACGTTCGCGACCTTCAGGTCATAGCGTCTCCCGATCTCCATAATCCGCTCCAGCACCGCCGGCAGCCGGGTCCGTGGAACCGTCGCGTCCTGCACCAGGAGGTCCGGAGCGATCCTCCCCATCGCGCCGAACGCCTTCTTCCGTCCCCTCCAGAGCGCCTCGCGCTCCTCGTCGGACGCGGCCTTTCGAACCTCGCGTGCACCCTCGTCCCGGCAGCACGCCTCGGCTGCGGCGAGCTCCTCCGCCAGCGAGTCCTCGACCCCGTCGAACTCTACCACGAGCGCCGCCTCCGCGTCGGTGGGATACCCCGCCGCGAAGACACTCGATTCCACGGCACGGATCGTCTCACCGTCCACGATCTCCAGGGCCGCCGGAAGGAGGCCTCGGGCGATGATCCGGGTCACGGCCCTGGCGGCATCCTCGAGCCGGTCGAAGATCGCCAGCAGGGCGGCGGCGGCCTCGGGCACGGGCGTGAGCGTCACCTCCACCTCGGTCGCGATACCGAAGCACCCCTCCGAACCCACGAACAGCCCCACGAGGTCATAGGGATCCTCCTCGACGCCAGTCCCCCCGAAGGACACCACCTCGCCATCGGGCAGCACGACCGTGAGCCCGGTCACGTACCGCGAGGTGACCCCGTACTTGAGGCAGTGCGGACCTCCCGAGTTCTCCGCCACGTTGCCGCCGATCGTGCATGCACTCTGCGAGGAGGGATCGGGGGCATAGAAGAACCCGTGGGGAAGGCTTTCGCGAGTCAGGTGGCTATTGACCGTCCCCGGCTGCACCCGCGCCCGGCGATTTTCGACATCGACCTCGAGGACACGATTCATCCGGGTCGTAGCGATCACCACGGCCCCCGCTACGGCCAGGGCTCCACCTGAAAGCCCGGTTCCGGCCCCTCGCGCCACGAACGCTCGGCCGCCCGCAGCGAGCTCCTTCACCACAGCCGCCACCTCCTCCGTGGTCCGGGGCAGCACCACGGCCGCCGGGGCGTGACGGTACTGGGTGAGGCCATCCGACTCGTACACCAGGAGGCGCTCGGGATCGCGGATCACGCCGTCGTCCCCGACGATCCGGGAAAGCGAGGAGATCAGGGCGGCTGGAATCACAGGGGCAGTCACGATCGGGCTCCCTCCCCCTCGTTCGGGGTTCCTCCTCGGAGGTAGTGGAGAATGGCCGCAATGCTCTCCACGGCCGCAGCGGTCAGGCCGGCCGGGACCTCGTCCCCGTACACGGCCGGCAGGAGATCTTCGGCTTCGGCTTCGAAGTCCTCTGCCAGAAGCGACTCGACCTTCCGGATCCGCGCGAGTCGATGCTCCCGGAAGAGCGTGATCCTCGCCTCGGCGTCCTCGATGGGGGGACCGTGGCCCGGAAAGAGCACCGTCGGTCGCCGCGCTCGCAGCCGCTCGAGGGACGCGAGGTAGTCGGCGACGCATCCGGCGTATTCGCCGACCCACGTCGTCTCGCCGGATCCCAGGATGAGGTCCCCGACGAAGATCGACCGGGCCTCCCTCCACTCGAACGCCACATGGTCCCGGGAGTGGCCCGGCGTCTCGAGCGCGACGAGCTCGCCGGCATCCGTCTGCCACCGGTCGCCCTCCGCCAACTGGAGATCTGCCTCGGGTCCGGGACCGGTGAACGGAACACCCAGTTCCCGGGCGAGCGCGCGTGCCCCACCCGAGTGATCGGGATGGTGGTGCGTGACGAGCACATGCACTCGCCTCGCTCCCTGGAGGGCGTCCAGCAGCGCCCGATGATGGCTCTCCAGCTCCGGGCCCGGGTCGACGACCGCGACCTCGTGCTCCCCCACCAGATAGGTGCACGTGCCGTCCAGCGTGAAGGGGCCCGGGTTCTCGGCCTGGACGACCCGGGGCGAGTGCATCGCGGTGGTATCTCCTTCCGGAACGCTACCGGCGTTCAGCCATCATCTGCTCGGCGAGCTTGTCGGACACCGCCTGAAGGGCCGCTTCGTCTTCGTCCGTGAAGGCGGCTTCCTCCTCGCTGTCGATGTCGATTTGACCGAAGATCTCGTCGCCGGCGCGGATCAGGACCACCAGCTCGGATTGCACATCGGGGTCGCAGGCCAGGTAGTTCTCTTCCTTGCTCACGTCCGGAACGTTGACATTCCGCTTCTCCTGCACCGCCATGCCGCACACTCCCGTTCCCACCGGGATTGTGGAGTGTTCCGTTGGGGTTCCGACGTAGTTATGAAGCCAAAGCTCCTCGCCGTTCTCCCTCAGGAGGTAAGCTCCCACCCAGTCGAAGCGGAGATCCGACTCCGCGATGCTCTTCACTGCCTTTCGGAGGAGACCGTCGGAAAGGTATCCGCTGTCCCTCATTTCCTGGAGTTCTTTGACCAGTTCGGTGGCGTTCAGCATCCTGCCCGTTACTCCTCGACATCGTGGATCCGGCAGACCCGCCGGAGAATCCTGGGCGGTCCCCTGTGGATCGGTTCGGGCTCAATCGTCTTCCCGGCCGACCCGGACCCGTTCTTGGAAACAGATGAGAAGATTACGGAAGGCCCGGAACCCCGTCAACGCGCCCCGTCCCCGAAACATCTTCCCGCCGCCGCCGAAACGGCGCCCGGGGAGACCTTGAAGGGCGAACCGGAAGGTGGGAGCTTACAGCGATGTCGGATGGCGCTTCCGCGTCGCCCGGCGCACTCTCACGGGGCGTGTCCATGGGACCGAATCGGTTCGCCCGCTACGCCTGGGGCGTCTTCGGCTACAGTCTTCTGGTGGTCGTCTGGGGCTATTTCCTCCGTATCTCCCGGTCCGGGGACGGGTGCGGCACCGATTGGCCCCTCTGCCTCGGGGCGGCCATTCCGGCGGCTCCGGGGTTTCCCACGCTCGTGGAGTATGTCCACCGCCTGACATCCGGCATCGTGCTCGTGCTCGTCGTGGTCATGGCCGTCTGGGCGTTTCGACGCTTCCCTCGAGGGCACGGCGTTCGTCTGGCCGCCGGCCTCGCTCTCCTCTTCACCGTCACCGAGTCCCTCTTCGGGGCCATGCTCGTCGTCTTCGGGCTGGTGGCGGAGGACGCTTCCCTCGCACGGGTCCTGATCCGGCCGTTCCACGTCTCGAACACCTTCCTCCTCATCGGAGCCCTCGCGCTGACACCATGGTGGGCTTCGCGGGGAACTCCGGCTCGAATTCGATGGAACCACCCCGACCGCCTCCTGCTTCTGGCCGGGGTCGGGGCGATCGCGCTCCTGGGCTGGACCGGTTCGTGGACGGGCCTCGCGAACGCGGCGTTTCCGGCCGACTCCCTCCGGGGCGGCATCGGACAGTACCTGAGCCCCGAGCACGCGCTCATCTATCTTCGGATCGCCCATCCGGTCGTGGCGGTTCCCGCGATCCTCTTCCTCGGATGGCTGGGGATCAGGACGTGGAGGACCGCGGGCAGTTCGGATCTCCCGCTCCTCGGGCTCGCATTGACCGTCACGGCAGGAGTGCAGATCCTCCTCGGACCGCTCTCCGTGCTGGCCAGGGAGGGCGTCGCCGTCCCGCTTCTCCATCTCTTCGCCGCAGACCTCGCCTGGGTCGCCCTCCTCCTCATCGGGGCAACGCTCCTCGGGGAGGACGCAGCAGAAGGGGATGCTACTCCGCGTTCGGGGCGCGCCGGCTCGCCCGTCAGCGCTGGATGAAGTCCGTCTCCGCGTCGAGACTCCGGATGAACGCCGCGATGAGCCGTGCGGCCCGGTCCAGGTCCCCCGTGCTCACGATTTCGTTTGGGGAATGCATGTAGCGATTGGGGATCGAGAGGAGGCCGGTGGGGACGCCGGTCCTCGCAAGGAAAATCGCATCCGCGTCCGTGTGGGTGGCCCGGGGCGCAGCCCGGACGACATGCTCGATCCGCTCCACTTCCGCCACCCGCAGCAGCCGTTCGAAGACGAGGGGGTGCGCGGCGGACCCACGGGTCAGCGCCGGCCCGCCTCCGAGCTTCGCTTCTCCGATCTCCTTCTTGCTCGCATCCGGAACGTCCGTGCTGAAGGTGACGTCGACGACGAGAGCGACTTCCGGCTCGAGCGTATACGCCGCACTTCGGGCTCCCCCCCCCGAGTAGCCGATCTCCTCCTGCGTCGTCGCCACGGCGACCGCACCCGCCTCGGGCGGATCGTCCGCGAGGAGCCGGAGCGCCTCGAGCACCACGTACGCTCCGACACGGTTGTCGATCGCGCGGGAAGCGATCCGGTCTCCGGCGAGGCGGACGGAGCGCGCCCCGAGCACCAGTGGGTCTCCGATGCCGACCCCCATCTCTGCCACCTCTTCGCGGCTCGCCGCACCGAGGTCCACCCACAGGTCACGGGGCTCCGTGACCTTCTTCCGCTCCTCCGCCCGAATGAGGTGGATCGGCTTCTTCCCGATCACGCCGGGCACCTCCCCGTTGCGACCAAGCACCCGCACGCGCTGCGCCACCAGAACCTGAGGATCCCAGCCCCCAATGGGCTCTACGAAGAGGAAGCCCTCGTCGTCGATGTACATAACCTGGAGACCGATCTCATCGACGTGCCCCGCGAGCATGACCCGCGGCCGCCGATCCTCACCCACCGTGGCATAGGAGTTTCCCGACACATCCGTCCAGGTGCGCTCGGCGAACCCCTCCGCCTCCTCGCGCCACACTCGTGCGGGGAGGGTCTCGAAGCCCGAGGGGCCGGGGGCGTCGAGAAGTCGTTCCAGGAAGGAGGGGCGGTCCATCGTCATGGGCTTGCCTGTAGGTTGAGCTCTGTCAGGGTATCGAAGGGGGTCCGGGCCCTTCTTCGTCCCGGTCCAGAGGCCGGGAACGAAGGATCGTCACATGCACGTCGCCCTGCTCGACGCCTTTCCGCAGCCGACGCAGGAGCCGGTCCTGCAACCACCGCCGAGAAGGGGGCAGGAGGAGCGAGAACCCCAACACGTCGGTGAGGATCCCGGGGGTGAGGAGCAGGGCTCCTCCGACCAGGACCGACGCGCCGTCCAGGAGGGCGCGTCCCGGCATCCGCCCACTGAGCATTTCCCGCTGCACCTTTCCGAGCACCCGGAACCCCTCGGAGCGAGCGAGAAGACCTCCGAGAACGCCGGTCAGGAGCACGAGTCCCAGGGTCGTCCAGAGGCCGATCCAGCGTCCGACCTGGATGAGGAGGCCGAGCTCGATCAGCGGAAGCAGGACGAAGAGAAGGAGGAAGCGGGCGAACATGGTCCCCCGGGTGCTTGGGGCGGTCAGGAGTGCGAACGGGCCGGTCGAACCCTCGAAGGGGGGTTTACACCGACGAGCGGCTCACGACACATTAAGCCTTACCCCAGTGGCCCCGCCATCGGATCCAGGGATCCCGCCATGACCATAGAGCAGACCTACTTCCGGAAGGGTTTCGGCCTCAAGTCGGAGGTCCAGCCCCTCATCGACGCCGAGTACCAGTCCGCCCTCGTGGAGCAGATCCGGGCGGAGGGATACCGAAAGACCTTCGGAGACGTCACCGTTCGATTGGCCGAGGAATTCGGGTTCTGCTACGGGGTCGACCGTGCCGTGGATTACGCGTACGAGACCCGGGCCAAGTTCCCGGACAAACGTGTATACCTGGTAGGGGAGATCATCCACAATCCGCACGTCAACAAGCGCATGACGGACATGGAGATCGAGTTCATCCATCCGGACGACGACGGGAACTTCGATTTCTCTCACGTCACCAAGGATGACGCCGTGTTGATTCCGGCGTTCGGGGTGACGATGGCTGCGTTCGAGGAGCTCAAGAAGATCGGGTGCGTGCTCGTGGACACGACGTGCGGCTCCGTCCTCCTCGTCTGGAAGCGGGTCGAAAGCTACGCGAAGGACGGCTTCACGGCGCTGATCCATGGCAAGTACACACACGAGGAAAGCCGAGCCACGGCCTCGCAGGTGAACAAGCACCCCCAGGGGAAGTACCTCATCGTCCGGGACATGGACGAGGCGATGGTCGTCTGCGACTACATCGCCAAGCGCCCTGGCCACATTTCGCGTGAGGACTTCCTCCTACGCTTTGGCATGAAGGCCTCCCCGGGCTTCGATCCGGACCGGGACCTCGAGCGGATGGGCGTGGCAAATCAGACGACGATGCTCGCGAACGAGTCGATGGCGATTGGAGCGAAGCTCAGGGAAGCCGTCTTCGAGGCTCACGGGGCGGAGCACACCGAAGAGAATTTCCGCTCGTTCGGAACGATCTGTTCCGCCACTCAGGAGCGGCAGGATGCGGTGGTGAAGATGATGGAGACGCCACCGGACATCATGGTGGTCATCGGGGGGTACAACTCCTCAAACACGAACAATCTTGCCCACATGTGCCGGCAGCACACCCGCACGTTCCACGTGGAGGACTCGATTTGCGTGGACGCGAACACGGGCACGATCCGGCACAAGCCGGAGATCGACGTCCACGCACCCGAGGTGGCCGAGGAAGATTGGATGCCGGAGGGTCCGTTCGAGCTGGGGATCACCGCCGGCGCCTCGACACCGAACAACAAGATCGGAGACGCGCTCCTCCGCGTGCTCGCGATCCGCGGGGTATCGGTTCCGGAGATGGACCGGGAAGCCGCCCCTACGAGTTGACGCCCCACAGCTCGACAGGGCCCCCGGAGGGCTTTCTTCGCCCTACCCTCGCCCCTCCCGGCTCTCTTCCGTACGGCCTACCTGCTTACCGAGCTTCTTGAGCAGCCGGCGAAGCTCCTCCCGCTCGTCGGGCTCCAGGTGCGACACCATCCCCTTCACGAAGGCAGCGTGCGGCGGGAAGACCTCGGAGATCAGCTTGCGGCCTTTCGGGGTGAGCTTTGCCTGGATGACCCGTCGGTCCTCGATCGACCGATCCCTGTAGACGAGTCCCTGCTCCTCGAGCCGGTCCATGACGTAGGTCACGTTTCCACCCGTCACCAGGAGCTTCTCGGCCAGCTCCCCGAGCGAGAGTGGGCCGAGGTGATGGAGCGCCTCGAGGATCCCGAACTGCGGAACGGTAAGCCCGTACTCCAGGATCTTTCCCGAAACAACGCGGGAAAAGCTGAAGTAGCAGCGCGCGAGGGCGATCCAAAGGCGTAGGGCCTCCTCCTCCTCCTCTCCCCAGCTCCGATCCGCCGTTCGTTCCGGATCGGGACCTCCGATGTCGTCGTTCATCGGGCCTTGCCTCCGGCCGGTGATCTCCGCCCCGGGGCTCCGCGGCGGAAGCGGAGCCTCCCCGCACGCATCCCCTCGCGAGAAGGCCCTCGTTGCAGCTCCGGACCGCAAGCCGTCAGATGTGGATCGCTCGGCCGAGAGAAGCCAGCGCGGCCTCCGCTACCGCTTCCGAGAGCGTCGGATGCGGATGAATCGCCTTCTCCATTTCCTCGGCGGTCGTTTCCAGGTGACGTCCCACGACGAACTCGGCGATGAGCTCGGTTGCGTGGGGGCCCACGATGTGCGCCCCCAAAACCTCGGAGTAGCGGCGGTCCCGGATGACCTTGATGAAGCCGTCCGCATCACCGGCCGCGAGGGCCCGGCCGTTTCCGACCCAGGGAAACTTGCCGACCTCGATGTCGTATCCCTCCTCCTTCGCCTGCTCTTCCGTCAGGCCCACGGACGCGACTTCGGGGTGGCAGTAGGTGCACGCCGGAATGTTCCTGTAGTCCACGCCCCCATGCCCCTCACCCGCGATGTGCTCCACGCAGACGATGCCTTCATGCGAGGCCTTGTGGGCGAGCAGCGGTCCACCGGCGCAGTCGCCGACCGCGTAGACGCCCTTCACCGTCGTCTGCATCCGCTCGTCGATCTCGATCGAGCCGTCCTCCCCCACCGCAACCCCCACCTCGTCCAGGCCGAGATCTTCGGTGTTCGGAAGCCGTCCGACCGCAGAGAGCACCCGATCGAACTCGAGCGTTTCCTCCTCCCCGTCCGAGTTGTTCAACACCAGCCGAACGCCGGAATCCGTCGGCTCCGAACTCTTGAGCCGGGCACCGGCAAGGATCCTCATCCCACGCTTCTTGAACACCTTGTGGACATGCGCCGAGACGTCCGCGTCCTCCACCGGAAGGACCCGATCGAGCGCCTCGATGATCGTGACCTCGCTCCCGAACGCGTCGAAGATGTCGGCGAACTCCATTCCGATCGCACCGGCCCCGACGATCCCGAGCGACTTCGGAGCCTCCTTCTGGAAGAGGGCGTGGTCCGACGACCAGATCCGTTCCCCATCGATCTGCAGGAAGGGGAGGCTTCGGGGACGGGATCCCGTGGCGAGCAGGATGTGCCCGGCACGATAGGTCTTCTTCCCGCCGTCCTCGGACTCGACCTCGACCGCCCCATCCCCCGCGAGCCGGCCGAAGCCCTCGATGTGGGTCACCTTGTTCTTCTTGAAGAGGCCGCCGACGCCCCGGTTGAGCTGCTTCGCGACCGAACGGCTCCGCTCCTGGGCGGGGCCGAGCGACACGGTGTAGTCCTTGACCTCGATGCCGTGTCCCGAAGCGTGGGCCAGCTGGTTCACGGCGAGGGCGCTCGTGAGCAGCGCCTTCGTCGGGATACAGCCGATGTTCAGACAGACCCCGCCGAGCTTGTCCGCCTCGACACAAGCGACCTTCATGCCGAGCTGAGCGGCCCGAATTGCTCCCACGTAGCCTCCCGGTCCTCCCCCCACCACGATCAGATCAAAGCTGCTACCGTCCTTGGTGTTTCCGGCCACGCTCCACCTCGTCATTTATGGTTCCGGCCCCGGCGCGGGGCGCGATCCTGGTTCAGGCGCCGGCACAACTTAGAGACGGTGCCGCCTCCTTGCCAGCCCCTTCGCGGGGAAGTGGAAGCCGGACCAGGCTCGCCGGAGAGTCCGGAGGGACGCCGCTACGCGAGGGCGACGAGCGGTTCTTCGAGGATCGCGGTGAGCGTCTGGAGGAAGCGAGAGCCCTGTGCACCGTCGATCACCCGATGGTCGCAGCTCATCGTCATCTTCATCCGGGGCTTCACCACCACCTCGCCGTCCACGACCACGGCCCGCTCTTCGAGGGCGCCGACGGCCAGGATTCCAGCTTCCGGAGGGTTGATCACCGCGGTGAACTCCTCGATCCCGAACATCCCGAGGTTCGAGACGGAGAAGGTGGCGCCGGTGTACTCGTCCGGCTTCAGCTTCTTGTCCCGTGCGCGGCCGGCCAGCTCCCGGACCTCCTCCGAAATCTCGGCCATACCCTTGAGGTCGGCGTCCCGGACGATCGGCGTGATGAGCCCGTCGTCGATTGCGACGGCGACGCCGAGATCGACGCGGTGGAAGCGGCGGATGTGATCACCGCCCCAGTGGGCATTGCACTCGGGGTGCTTCCGCAGGGCGAGCGCGGTCGCTTTGAGCACGATGTCGTTGTAGGAGACCTTCTTCCCCTCTGCTTCGAGCCGTGCGTTCACCCTCGCTCTTGCGTCCACCGCGCGGCTCATGTCGACGTCCACGGTGAGGAAGAAGTGGGGAACGGGTCCGATCGACTCGACGAGGCGCTTCGCGATCGCCTTCCGCATCTGCGACAGCTTCACGTCCTCGTACTCCGCATCCGGCCTCGCGCGCGGAGCCGGCGGCCCCTTCTCGAGCGCCGCCTCGATGTCGCTCTTCACGATCCGGCCACCGGGGCCGCTTCCCTGGACCTCGGAGAGCGCCACACCCCCTTCTTCGGCGAGCCGTCGAGCGAGCGGGGATGCTTTGACCCTCCCGTCCACCGAGGTGTCCTTCTCCTCAGCCGCCGTCCCGGCAGGAACCTTCTTCCCCACAGCCGCTTCCTCGTCGCCCTCCTGCGGCTCCTCACGGGCCTCCGCCCTCGGGCCCTCGTCTTCGCCGTCGCCCGAAGGCGTGGGAGCCTCCCGATCCAGATCGCCGATGTCCTCGTCCTCTTCGGCGATGACTCCGATGACCTCACCCACAGAAGCGGTCCCACCCTCCTGAAGGAGGATCTTCCGCAGGGTCCCGTCCCCACGTGCCACGAGCTCCATCGTGGCCTTGTCCGTCTCGATCTCGGCGATCACCTCGCCACTGGAGACCGTGTCCCCCTCCGACTTGAGCCACTTGACGACCTGACCCTCCTCCATGGTGGGAGAGAGCGCCTCCATATGGACCTTGGTTGCCATCGGTTCTCCGACTTGGTCTGATCTTGTCTGGTATGGGAGCGTATCGGCGGCCGGAATCGACTCCGGCGGGCCGGATCAGCTCCGGTAGAGGACCCGGTTGCAGGCCTCCACGACCCGGTCCGCGCTCGGCTTCGCCAGCTGTTCGAGGTTTTTCGCGTACGGCATGGGAATATCCGCCTGGGTGACGCGGAGCACCGGCGCGTCCAGGTGATCGAATGCCTCCTCCTGGATCACGGAGATGATCTGCGTGCCGACCCCCACGAACGGCCACCCCTCCTCGAGGTACACCGCGCGATTCGTCTTCCGGACCGTCTCGAGGATCGCATCCACGTCGAGCGGCCGGATCGAGCGGAGATCGAGAACCTCCACGTCGACCCCCTCCTTCTCCAGCTTCGCGGCCGCCTGGAGCGCGAGGTGAACGGGCGCGCCATGGGTGATGAGCGAGACATCCGATCCCTCCCGTTTCACCTCCGCTTTCCCGAGCGGAACGACATGGTCTCCATCGGGCACTTCGCCCTTCAGGTTGTAGAGAAGCTCGCCCTCCATGACGGCCACCGGGTCGCCGTCACGAATCGCGGCTTTCAGAAGGCCCTTCGCGTCGGCCGGAGTCGCGGGCGCCACGACCTTGACCCCCGGGGCATGCACGTACCAGGTGTGCGCGGCCTGGGAATGCTGGGCGGACAGCTGAAGCGCAGCGCCGGTCGGGCCGCGGAAGACGATCGGGACGGAGATCTGCCCACCCGACATGTACAGCATCTTCGCGGCGGAGTTGATGACCTGGTCCAGGGCGAGGAGAGAGAAGTTGAAGGTCATGAACTCGATCACGGGTCGAAGGCCGACCATCGCCGCCCCCACCCCGAGCCCGGCGAACCCGAGCTCGGAGATCGGGGTGTCGACCACGCGACGGTCGTCGAACCGTTCGAGCAGGCCCTTCGACACCTTGTAGGCGCCGTCGTACTCGGCAACCTCCTCTCCCATGAGGAAGACCGAGTCGTCCCGGTCCATCTCTTCCGCGAGGGCTTGGTTCAGAGCTTCTCTATATGTGATCTCCGCCATCATCGTCGTCCCGTTCGATTGACTTTCGGAATCGCTTCGGCCTAAGGAGCATGTGCCTCCCTTGGCTCAGCGCTCCCTTCCGTCCAGGAAGAGCCGTCCGTGCTGGTTCAGCTCGGCGTACACGTCGTCGTACAAGTCGTCCTGGGAAGGAGGAGGCGATCCATCCGCGAACTCGGCCGCTTCCCCCACCTCGGCCTTCACCTCCGCATCCATCTTCTCGAGCTCTTCCTGCGTCATGAGGTCGGCGTCGAAAAGCCGTTCCTTCAGGAGCAGGATCGGGTCCTCACCCTTCTGCTTCGCGTCGAGCTCCTCGCGCGTCCGGTACGTCCCGGCGACAGGGTCCGACATGGAGTGGCCCTTGAAGCGGTAGGTCTGTGCCTCGACGAACTGGGGACCGGCGCCTTTGCGGACCTCCTCGACCAGATCCCGCGTGAAGGAGTAGACCTCGAGCGCGTCCTGCCCGTTCACCACATGTCCCGGAATGCCGTACGCGCAGGACCGCTGGACGATCGGTGTGGCGGAAACCCGCTCGATGTGCGTCCCCATCCCGTACTCGTTGTTCTCCACGACGTAGATGACGGGGAGCTTCCAGACCGCGGACATGTTGAGTGCTTCGTGGAAGGCGCCCTGGTTCACGGCCGCGTCCCCGAGGAAGCACACGCAGACTCCGTCCTCCTCCCGGTAACGGATCTTCCAGCCGAAACCGGCTGCGAGCGGCACCTGGGCGCCCACGATCCCATGGCCGCCCATGAACCCCTTTTCCACGTCGAAGAGGTGCATCGAGCCGCCTTTGCCCTTCGAACAGCCGTCGCTGCGGCCGTACAGCTCCGCCATGGCCTCCTTCGCACCCATCCCCTTCGCGAGCGCCTGCGTATGCTCGCGGTAGGTGGAGATCACGTAATCGTCCTGGCGGAGAGGCTTGATGAACCCGAGGGCAACCGCTTCCTGGCCGATGTGGAGGTGGCAGAAGCCACCGATCTTCCCGATCGCGTAGGCTTCCTCCGCCTTCTCCTCGAAACGGCGGTAGAGGAGCATCTCCCGCATGAAGCCGTGCAGCTCGTCCCGGGAGAAGTCATCGACCGGGGGTGAGGATGCGCGCGATACGTCGGATTCGTCGGTCTTCTCGGATTCGCCCGTCTTCGTTTTCGCCATCTTTGTCACTCCATCTCCTTACGCGTCTCGTGATCGGTCCAGCTCAATCTGCACCAGGTTCGGCACAGGCACCTCCGCCGGTGCAGGCACGTCCGCCTCGAGGACGCCCTGGATCCTCCCCGGACCTCCCGCCTCCAATTCGCGGGCCTGCTCCTTCGCATGGTAGCTGGAGCGCACGAGAGCGCCCGACTCCACGTGCCGGAATCCGTACTCCTCCTCACCCACCCTCTTCCAATGGGCGAACTCCTCGGGTGTCACCCACCGGGCCACTGGAATGTGTTGCGGCGACGGGCGAAGGTACTGACCGAGGGTAAGGATGTCGACTGCAGCCTCGCGGAGGTCCTCCATCGCCTGCCGGAGCTCCTCTTCCCGCTCTCCCATGCCGAGGATGATGCCGGTCTTGGTGAGCCGGGTGGCGTCGATGCGCTTTGCGGCGCCGAGATAGGAGATGGAGCGCCAGTAACGGCCCCCGGGACGAACCTCGGGGTGGAGCCGCTCGACGGTCTCCAGGTTGTGCCCGAGGATCTCGGGTCCGGCGTCCATGACCGCTTTCAGCGCCCCTTCGTCTCCCTTGAAGTCCGGGATCAGCACCTCGACCGAGCAGTCCGGTAGCCGCAACTTCACCTCACGGATCGTCTCGGCGTAGATCCCCGCGCCGCCGTCGGACAGCTCGTCCCTGTTCACGCTCGTGATCACAACGTGCTCGAGGCCCATCGCCTCGACCGTCTCCGCAACCCGGCGGGGCTCGTCCTCGTCGAGCTCGGTCGGCATGCCATGGGCGACCGCGCAGTACTTGCACGCGCGCGTGCAGACATCCCCCAGAATCATGAAGGTGGCGGTGCCCGCCTCCCAACACTCGCCGATGTTCGGACAGTCGGCCTCCTCGCACACCGTGTGCAGCTCCTGCGTGCGCATGAGCCGCTTGAGCCTACGGTACTGCTCCCCGCCGCGGGAAGGGACCTTCATCCATTTCGGTTTCCGACCCGTGATCGGGACCGTATCGAGGCCGTCGTGGGCTCGGATGCTGGAGCTCCCCTTCGGCTTGACGATCCCCGAATCCTTCTCCCCGGGCGCGTATCCTCCGGGCTTCTTCCACGCTGTTTCCGCCACGCTTCACTCCCTTGCTCTTCGACCTCACCATCTCCCAAATGATCGACCGCGACCGTGCGGCCGATATCCCCGCTTTGCAATAATAGATCCAAAAAAAAAGCCCCTTCACTCGCCGACGCGGAGGAACTCTACCGCTCCGTGCAGCAGGACGCGGCGCCTCGCCGGTCCGGCGTGGAGGGTGACGACAATCATAGCACCGGCGCGGGAAAGGGGGCAACCGAACCGCCGGGAATCCCCGGTGGAGCAACAAGTTATGCCGGCGCGCCGCGCGAATGTCCCCCTCGAAGCTCACCCTTCGGGATGGTCCTCCAGGAAGTCGAGCGCGTCCGAGAGGATGCTCGCCATGAGGGGGGAATGCTCCTCGTACTCCGGCAACCCTCGTTGGGCCTCGTCGTCGAAGACCTCCGCGAGATGGGCGTAGTAGCCCCGTGCCGCAGCGGTGTCCCCCAACTCGACCGCGGCTTCGGCGGCCGCGGAGAGGTTCAGGAGGTGGTCCGGATGCTCCTGGAGGGCGGCTTCCGCGGTCGCCCGGGCCCGTTCGTAATCCCCCGCGAGGCGCTGGAGGAGTGAAAGGTGGAAGTGCCCGTCCGCATCGAGAGGACGGGCGAGCTCGTAGGCGTCGATCGCCATCGGAAGGAAACTCTCCACCTCCGCGGTGTCACCTACGGAGACCCCTTCCATGACCCGGTTGTACAACCGGTCGGCAGCCTCCCGGGGAGTCATGGTCGACAGATCCACACCGGGCGCCGGACCGAGGGCCTCGACGGGGGCAGCGGGCCCTGGCTGAGCGGGCTCCTCGCCATCCCCTCTCGGGAACGCGACCAATACGAGGACCACGACGAGCAACCCTCCGGCGATCCACCACGCAACGTCACCCCGCTTGTCCCCCTTCGCCGCCTCGTCTCCGACCGCGGCCTCCTCCGCTTGCGCCTGCAAAGACGTCCCGCACGAGGTGCAGAACCGGGAACCGGCGGACACCTGGGCACCGCACGAGGAACAGGCACGGCGCACGAGGTTCGCACCGCAGGAAGGGCAGAAGTTTCCCTCTCCTTCCGTGCCGCATCGGCTACATTTCATGAGTTGCTACCTCGCCCAACCGTCCACGGATCGATCATTCGCGAGCGAGGAAGTATAACGATCGACGTCGGCTGTAGCGTAGTCCCCCGAGGGTCTGCCGTCTCGTCCTCAGGATCGCCGCTGACACAACCAGGGCTCGTGCTGCGTACGGAGGTATGTCTGGTTCAGGGGGCGGCGTGCGGCGCCGGGGCCCCGTGGTTTCCTCGAAGGACTGCGAAGGGGCAGGGAGGAGCGCAGCTTGAGCTTTCGAACCGGTAGCACCCGCGTCCTGCTCCTTTGCATCTTCGGCTTCATCGGCATCGGCGGCGCTCCACCGACCGCGACGGCGGCCGCTCCGAGGCTTCCCCAGGGGACCGCCTCCTCCCCCTCCACCGCGTCGGCTGACACCCTCGACGCATATGCCGACCGCGCCACGTATGAGCTGATCGAGCGCGCGCGGCGGATCCGGACACTGGAGGAATCCGACCTCGTGAGCTACGAGGCGACGATGTGGGAGCGGATCTATGCCGGCGTCGACGCCTTCCGGTTTCGGCGGGAGAGAGCGCTGTTCGAGCAGGAGCGTTCCGCCCGGGTACGATGGAGCCGGGACGGGGAGCGGGTCGTGGCCTGGGAGGCGGCTCGCCGGGAGGTTCTCGCCGGTAGCGGCACGGCCTCGCTTCATTCCAACCTCGCGCGGGGGGGAGTTCCGGCCCCCTTGCAGCACGTTCCGGGCGACGATCGGCTCGTATTTGGCGACCAGTGGGCCCTTCACCCCCTCTCGGACTCCGCTGCGCATCACTATCGCTTCGCTCCGGGCGATACGATCCGGCTGAATCTCACGACGCCCGAGCGGGAGGTTCGCCTCGTCGAGGTGCGGGTGGAGCCCCGGCGGAGCGACTTTCGCCTCATCTCCGGGTCGCTCTGGTTCGACGACTCGGGAGGAGCTCTCACGCGCGTCGCCTACCGGCCGGCTCGAGCCTTCGACATGTCACTCGACGCGTCCGACGACGCGGGGGACGTCCCCGTGCTCCTCCGACCCATCCGTGCCGAGATCCGCCACATCACAGTGGACTATGGCCTCCACGAGCTCCGGTGGTGGCTCCCTCGTCGCTACGTGTTCGAGGGGGAGGTGCAGGTGGGGATGATGGCCCGCTTCCCGGTCGTCTTCGAGTGGACGCTTCGGGGGTATCGGGTGAACGAGGAAGACGCGATCTCCCCCACGGGTGCTCTTCCGGAGGGGTGGGCCCGGACGGACCGTGAGGTGGAGCGGGACGACGAGCCACCTCTTCGGGTCTCGGTCCTCGTGCCGCCCGCCGACTCGCTTCTGGGCTCGGCCGTCCGCTTGCCTCCGGCGGCGGGCCGCGTCCCTCGAGCAATCCCACCCGAGGAGATCGACGAGATCACCCGCGACCTTGGGCGGAACCTGCCCTCGCTTCCGCTTCCTCGGCCGACGGTGGAGTGGGGCTTCGTGCAGGGCCTCACCCGCTACAATCGCGTCGAAGGGCCGAGCACCGCCGCGAGACTCCGACTTCCGGTGACGGGGCATTCGGAGATTCAAGTGAAGCCCCGGGTGTCGGCCGGGACCCCGATCGCCGGAGGAGAGGTGACCTACCGTCATACCGGCCCCGGGAGCGAGACCCGCGTCTCGCTCCATCACCGCCTCGCCCACACCTCGGATTGGCTGGATCCGTGGGGCCTTTCCGCCTCCTTGTCCGCTTTCGTGTTCGGGGTCGATCAGGCCGAATTCTACCGAACGACCGGAGGCGTCGCCGAGCGAACGTGGCAGGGGAGATCTGGCCAGGCATCTCTGGGTCTCTTCCGGGAGGAGCACCGGACCGCCCCCACGCGGACCCGATTCCATCTCCTGCGACCGGTCACCGGGGTGAGGCTCGGGGAGAACCTCGAAGCCGATTCCGGGACGTGGACCGGTGTACGCGGAACGTTCCGGTGGCAATCCGGCGTCGACGCGGGACGGCCGCTCCTGTTCGCGTCCTGGAGGGGCGAAGCCGCCGGGGAGGGCCCGGCATACGGCAGATCCATCGCAGCGGTCGGACTCTCGGCTCCGGTACGCGGAAGAGTGACAGGTGCTCTCGAGGTGGTTGCCGGAGGAACGTGGGGGGACCCACCCCCACAGCGCCTCCTCTACGCGGGCGGACCTGGCACACTGCGGGGCTTCGGCTCCGGGTCCCTCGTGGGGGAAGGTCTCTGGGTCGTCCGAGGGGAACTTGGAACGGGTGAGCGAGGGGTTCGGGCCGCACTCTTCATGGATGCGGGACAGGTGGGGTCGCGGGGTGAGCTCCTCCGCGCGCCTCGGTTCATGTCGGCAGGCACCGGCCTCTCTCTCATGGAGGGCCTCCTCCGCGTCGATTTCGCGGTACCCATCCGGGGCGGAAACGGATACCGGATCCAAGCGTACCTCGACGGCCTCCTCTGAACGCCCGGAACCGCCGCCCCGATGCGCCAACAGGGACCATGTGCCACAGTGACACACTCGGTACATCGTGTCCCGCCCCTGCCGGGGTCGGCCCTGCGGCCCCTTCCCGCAAAACGGCGGTCGCATGAAAAGCCCTGCAGTCACTGCATCCTCTGGGGCCGATGCATTCGTGCCGACTCGACTTTTCGATCGAGCACAGGGCCTGGAACGCATCGTGCACATGACAACGGCCTCGACGGACCGTACCGATCATCGAGATGAGGAGACGTAACTGATGTGGAACCGCATGCTCAACCGGATCGCCGTGGCAGTGGTGGCCCTGGCCGTCGGAGCCGTATTCGCCTCGCCGGCCGAAGCACAGATCCCCGGTGACCAGCCCGGTGCACAGGAGGTCCCGGAGATCCCCCAGGAGGACCTTGAGACCTTCGCCGACATCTACATCGACGTCGATGAGGTTCGGCAGGATCTCGAGATGCGCATGGGTGCGGCGGATTCTCCGGAGGAGGCCCAGCAGATCCAGCAGGAAGCAAACGAACTGATGACCGGAATCGTGGAGGAGCATGGGATGACGGTCGAGCGGTACACCGAGATCACCGAGGTACTGAACGCGGACCCCGAGCAGCACCAGGAGTTCGTGGAGATCCTGGAGCAGCGAAGCGGTTTGCTGTAGGGTCCGAATCGACTCAAGGCGCGCATGCTGCGCCGACGCGGGGGGCCGTCCAGGCTCCCCGCGTTTCTTATGGGGGAAACTTGCTCGAGGAAAAAGCGGCCGACCAGGGCCTGTTCACGCTACGGGGTGGGAAGTGATAGATTGATGGATGACCATTACGGAAGAGCAGTTTCAGCGGATCGAGCATTGCTTCCCGACGCAACGCGGGAACGTGAAGCTCTCCAACCTGGACGTGTTGAACGCCATTCTGTACGTGGCCGAGA
>SKKN01000048.1 GCA_007121455.1 Gemmatimonadota bacterium
CCTGGGGCTGGACAGCACGATCGTGCAGGTCCACCCTGACGGCACGGGCGCGGAAAAAAAAACGGCCCGCAGTCCATCGGACGTTCGCGAGGGGGCTGGACCACCAAAATTCATCTGGTTGCCGCGGATGCGCGAAGGGCAGTGACCTTTTCGCTCTCCCCGGACCAGCACCACGACGCGCCCGCAGGAAGGGAACTGATGCGTCGCCTACCTCCCCTCGAGGCGCCGGTTGCATTGATCATGGATCGCGCCTATGAGGGCAACGAGACCCGCCAGCGGGCGTTGGATCTCGGCTTCACGCCTGTCGTGCCTCCGTTGAGAACGCGGCGCCCTCCCTGGAGCTTCGATCGCACCCTGTACCGTAGACGCAACGAGATCGAGCGCCTGTTTCGGAGACTCAAGGGGTTCCGGAGGATCTTCTCACGCTTCGACAAGCTCGACGTCATGTTCATCGCGTTCATCCACTTCGCCCTCATCGCCGAGGCGATGCGATCGTGTGAACAGGCCCTAGCCGAAGCCCCGTCTTCCTCTCTCTGGCACCCTTTCTGCGGTAACCACTCGCCACGTGCAGTTCCCGAGAGCTTGGACACGCGCATCCAGAACACCGGAGGATATCTGTATGTGGAAGTCATTGCAGGCACTTATGGGCACCGCCGTGTTGCTCGCCGTGGCCCTTCTGGCCGTCGTGGCACCGTCGGAGGCGCAGGTCCCGCAGGAGCAGGAACGGCCGCAGCATGAGGAGCCGGCCCACGAGATTTCGGAGGAGGAGCTGGAGGAGTTCGCGGAGGTCTACATCGAGGTCGACGCGGTACGCGAGAACTTGGAGGAGCAGGTCGCGGAAGCGCAGACCCCGCAGGAGGCCGAGCAGATGCAGGCCACGGCGGATCAGGCCGCTCTTCAGATCGTCGAGGAGCACGGCATGACGGTCGAGCGGTATACCGACATCGCAGAAGCGGTCCATATCGACCCGGAGCTCAACGCCCGGTTCCAGGAGATCCTGGAGGAGAAGCAGGGACTCGCCGATGACGATCGCCCCGGAGAGCGGACGGACCGGCCGGGCGGTGGCGGGGCGCGCTGACGCTAAAACGCCGTCGACCCCGGAGAGCGGGGACTCGAGCGGGGGGCCGAAGATCGGCCCCCCGCTCTCATTCGATCAGAGTTCGCCCTCGGCCGAACCCTCCCCTTCCTCGCCACCCCCTTCCTCGAGCCTCCGGTACAAGGTCCGGCGCCCGATCCCCAGAAGCGCGGCCGCCCGGCGCTTGTTCCCCCCCACGCGATCCAGCACCCAGCGGATGTATCGGTGCTCCAACTCCCGAAGCGGTAAGATCTCCCCGTCAGCGTCGAGGCCGAGGAAGGAGCCCCTGACGGCGAGGGGCCCCGTGAGCCCATCCCCACCCGGTCCGCCATCCGGTGCGGCCCGCTGATGGACCCGTTCGGGCAGGTGCCCGAGCATGAGGAGGTCTCCCTCACAGAAGGTCACGGCGCGCTCGAGCACGTTTTCCAGTTCCCGAACGTTCCCCGGAAAGGGATAGTCGCGCAGCCGATCGTGGACCGCCCTCGATAACCTCGGGACCGTGCGCCCCAGCCGTGCCGCGCTACGAGCCATGAAGTGCCCGGTCAGGATCTCGAGGTCTCCCTCCCGCTCGCGGAGCGGAGGGACGTGCACCTGAAACGTCTGGAGGCGGAAGAAGAGGTCCTCGCGAAACCGGCTCTTGGCCATCGCGGCCTCGAGGTCCTGGTTCGTCGCGGCGAGGATCCGGACGTCGACCTCCTGTTCCTGGCTTCCCCCCACCGGCCGCACGCGACCCTCCTCCAGGACGCGCAGAAGCTTGGCCTGGAGATCGAAGGGCATCTCTCCGATCTCGTCCAGAAGGAGAGAGCCTCCGCCCGCCTCGAGGAAAAGCCCTCGGCGGGAGGAGGTCGCCCCCGTAAAGGCCCCTTTCTCATGGCCGAAGAACTCGCTCTCGAGCAGGTGTTCCGGGATCCCCGCACAGTTCACCGCGAGGAAGGGACCTCCCTCTCGACTGCTCTCCGCGTGCACGGCGCGGGCGACCAGCTCCTTCCCCACGCCGCTCTCTCCGGTGATAAGCACGGCGCCCGACCCCCGGGCAACCCTCCGAACGCTTTCGGCGAGTCTTCGCATCTGGGGACTGCGACCCAGCATGCCGTGAAAGCCCTCTTCGCTCAGGACCTCGCGGTACCGGCGGACCTCCTCACGGAGGTTTCGGGCCTCGAGCGCACGGTCCACGCTCACGCGGAGGTGCTCGAGATCCAGCGGCTTCGTCAGGAAGTCGTTTGCGCCGGCCCGCAGGCACTCCACCGCCTCCGGGACCGTCCCGAACGCCGTGATCACGATGAAGGCCGGGGGGTGCGGCCGCCCCTGGAGCCAGGCGAGGAGTGCCGTGCCGTCCTGGCCGGGAAGGCGGAGGTCGCTCACCACGAGGTCGGGAGGGCGCTCGTCGATCGCCGCTCGCGCCTCCTCCGCGGAGCCCGCGAGTCGCCCCGCATGCCCCTGGGATTCGATCTCCTCGAGGAGCAGGCGGGAAAGGCCCTCGTCGTCCTCGACTACGAGAACGTCCGCCGGCGCACTCACCTTCCGGTCGCGGTCACGCCGTCGGCGGACGGCTCCCGGACTCCATCCGCCCGACGTCCGTCCCGCCTCGGATCCCGGTCCGGTGGAGCAGGCGCTGAAGCATCGGCGGCTCGGGGCAGGCCGAGGGTGAACCGGGCACCTCCGCCGGGGACGTTCTCGGCGCGCGCCTCACCTTCGTGCTCCTCTGCGACACCGTGTACCACAGCCAGGCCGAGGCCGGTGCCCTGGCCCGTCGGTTTCGTCGTGAAGAAGGGCTCGAAGACCCGTCCGCGCACTTCCGGGGGAAGGCCGGGGCCGTCATCCACGACCTCGAAGAGCACCTTCTCCTCGTCCACCCCGCCGAGGCGCCATGAGAGAACCACCCGGCCCCCGGGGCTCGCCTGCACCGCGTTCCGGAGAAGGTTCACGAGTGCCCCCTCCAGCCGCGCCGGGTCGGCCATCACGGCCGGGCCGGGCCGCGGCCCGCGAAGCTCCACATCCACCGCGCCGGCACGCGCCTCCTCCCCCACCGCTGCGAGCGCCGAGCTGGCAATGTCCGCTGCATGCAGGCGCCGCGGCGTCCTGCCCTCACCCTTCCCGAACTCGAGCAGTTGGCGGATGATTCCCTCCATTCGACGCACCTCCCCGCGCACTCCGTTCAGCTCCGCCTGCGTCTCCTCGTCGAGCCACTCCTTCCGGAGGAGGCGCTGGGCCTTGCCGTCGACGACGGACAGGGGACTGCCGAGCTCGTGCGCGACACCGGCCGCGAGGCGACCGATCGCCGCCATCTTCTCCGCCTCCCGGAGCTCGCTTTCGAGCCGGCTCTGGGCGCTCCGGCGGTCCCGGACCTCCGCCTCCGCACGTGCGATGCTGTCCAGCATCGTGTTCAGCCCGGTCGCCAGCCGGTTCACCTCGCGAGGCCCGTGCGAAGCGGCGCGGTGCTCGCGCATCCCGGTCTCCACTTTGGACATGCTCGCCACCAGCCCGTCCAGGTATCGGCCGATCGCGCCGTGATGCCCGATCAGGACGAGGCCGCCGATGACGACCAGGCCGAGGCCGAGGAGGAGGAGCGATCGCATCCGCAGAGCCGCGACGTGCGCGTCGATGTCGCTGCGCTGACGGGCGACCTGGAGGAGGCCGAGGCTCCTGCCCGTGGAGCCGGTGAGGGGAACGAAGTAGGAGTAGATCTCCTCGCCGCCTGCCTCCGAGTACTCGCCGAGGCGGTCTTCGCCTCGCGCCAGCTCTTCGAGCCGGTCCGGCTCTTCTTCTTCACGGCCGGCGCTCACGGATGCCACGAGAAGC
The DNA here is from genome assembly GCA_007121455.1 of Gemmatimonadota bacterium. Classification (GTDB taxonomy): domain Bacteria; phylum Gemmatimonadota; class Gemmatimonadetes; order Longimicrobiales; family Gaopeijiaceae; genus SKKN01. The sequence goes on from SKKN01000048.1 coordinate 3,875, forward strand.
CCTTCTGCGTCGTAGAGCGTCGCACCGTACACCGTGCCGATCCGGAAGGCGGACTCGAGCGTTGTGACGACCGCGTTCCGCCGGCCCTGCTCGAGGGACCGGCTCAAGGGGAGCTGGATCGCACGCGCGACGAGCTCCACATCGCGCTGCATCCGCTCGATCGCCTGTTCCTCGACGGCCTGGAGGGTGAGGAGGGTGCCTGCGACCGCGACGAGGCCGAGGGGCAGAACGACGCAGAGGAGAAGGGCCGCACGGAGGCTCCACTGGCCCAGGCGGCGGGTCGGAGTGGGGTCGAAATCCCGAGAGGCGCTCATAGGCCGGAGGGGTGATCGAGGAAGGTCCACGGGACGTGGAAGCGTGCCTCGAGCGCCTCCGCGAGCGCCCGCACCCCGAAGGTTTCGGTGGCGTAGTGTCCGGCGTAGTACACGTTCACGCCGAGCTCCATCGCCTGGAGGAACGTGTGATGTGGCCCCTCCCCGGTCACGAGCGTATCCAGGCCTGCCTCCACGGCCTCTTCGATGAAGCCGCCCCCGCCTCCCGTGACCACGCCGACCCGGCGGACCCGCTCCGGGCCGCCGGGGAGCAGCTTCACTTCGCCGCCCACGACGTCGGCCAGTCGTCGGCGTAGCGCTTCGCGGTTCTCGTCGGCATCGCCTGCCCAGCCGATCGGCACACCTCGGAAAGTCCCGAAGCGTTCGGAGGGATCGAGCCCCATAGCCCTCGCCAGGAGAACACAGTTTCCCACCTCGGCGTGAGCGTCGAGGGGAAGGTGAGCCGAATAGAGGGAGACGCCGCCCTCGATCAGGAGCTTCACTTTGCGATAGTGGGGACCGGTCAGGGGACGGAGGCCACCCCAGAAGAGTCCGTGGTGAACGAGGAGGAGTTGGCACCCTCGGTCCACGGCGTCCTGGATCGAGGCCTCTCCCGCATCTACCGCCGCGGCGACCTGAGCCACGCGGCCCGGGCCCTCGACCTGGAGGCCGTTCAATGCACCTTCGTAATCAGGAAAATCAGGCAGGGCGAGGTAGGAGTCCATGAAGTGGAGCATGTCTTCTAGAAGCACGGTTCCCCTCTTGTCGGCCTGATCGGGTCGAGGCGCTGCACGATTCCCGGGCAGAGTTTTCACCGGCGGAATGGGCGGATGTGGAAAAGCCCCCCGTCAGTCGAAGCAACCGCTGTAACGCGACACCCTCATCGTCTTAACCGGCAATGAGTTAGGAGATCCAAAAAGGTTTTCCACCTCTGTGGAGAAATACGGGCACGAGAGGAATCCGTCACATCGATAGCTCGGCCCCCTCATCTACTTCCGCTCCCCTGGGATGGCCGTCCTTCTCCTCGGCAGGGTGGGCGTCGAAACTGACCTCATCGCCCATCGCGACGCTTCCGTTCAGCACCGCCCCCTCCTCGAGCTGCATCCGCCGCGCCCGCACCTCTCCATCGATTCGGCAGCTCGCGTGGACCTCCAGACGGGAGACCGCGACCACGGTGCCCCGGACGATGCCCGAGAGGACGGCATCGTGGGTGCGAATATCCCCTTCGACGACACCCTCGGCACCGAGGACCACGGCCTTGTCGGCTGTGACGTCTCCTCGCACCTCTCCCTCGATGCGGACCGTGCCCTCCGTCTCCAGATCACCATGCACCCTCGTTCCGGGTCCGATGATCGAGATCGTCGCCTCGCCCTCGCTCCCTCCCTTTCCCTTTCCCTTTCCCTTTCCTCTCGCGATCATCTCGAACTCCCTCTACTGGCTCAGGGCGGCGTCACCATCGTGAGCGGATCGAGCGGCTCACCATCCCGCAGGATTTCGAAGTGGAGGTGCGGTGCGGACGAGCGGCCGCTGGATCCCGTCAGGCCGATCACCTCGCCTTGCCGGACCTCCATACCTTCCTCAGCGAGAAGGAGGGACGCATGGCCGTAGAGGCTCCGGTACCCTTCCGCGTGGTCGAGGACCACAAAGTAGCCATACACCGGATCCTCACCAACCTGGAGGACCGTACCGGCTCCGGCCGCGCGGATGTAGGTGCCCGACGGCACCGCGATGTCGATGCCCGGGTGCTCTTCCGGGGACCCTTCGAGGAGCCGCTGAGTCACGAAGCCGCCCTCGGAAAGGGGCCAGCTGCCCGGAAGACTCTGGTCCTCGACGACACGGGATGTTCGCGCGCCCCCTGAGGCGCTGGGAAGCCACACGCCCGTCCTCTCCTGAAGCGAATCCGGGCTCACGAGCGCCCGGAGCCCCTCGTAACGCGCCTCGATTTCCGCGAACTGCTCGGCGAGGCCGGCGATCTGGGCGTTCTCGGCTCGAAGGGCTGCCACCTCAGCCTCGAGCTCTCCGGCTTGATGCGCACGACTGGCAAGCAGGCCCCAGCTCGCCGCCATTCCAGCGAGGAGGAGAGCGGTGACGAGGGCCGCACCGAAGATAACCCGAAGCCAGGTGAGCGAGAAATGGAGTGTGTGGGTGCGCTCCCCGCCGTCCGGGACCAGCAGAACCGTCAGCGAGCGGAGCCTTCTCATCGGTGGCCTGGTAGGGTCATCCTGCGACGTCGGAGGATTCGCGTCCGGTGATGTGCGCGAAAATCCGGTCGAAGTCGTCTGCGGAGCGGAACGGGATCTCGATCGCGCCCTTCCCCGTACGCCCACCCTTCAGCCGGACCCGGGCACCGAGGACTGCCTGCAGCTCCTCTTCGAGGGCCTTCAGGACGGGGCTCGGGGGAGGGGGTTTGGCGGTAGCGTTGGCCGCACCGGCTCCCCCCTTTGCTCGGGTCCGAACCTCCTCTTCGACCTGACGCACGGACCAGCGTTTCTGGGCAGCCTTCCTCCCGAGATCCGCGATTCGGATCGGATCCTCGAGGGCGAGGAGCGCGCGCGCATGACCCATGTCCAACTCTCCGCCCCCGAGCAGGCGTCGAATCGACGGTGGCAGACGGAGGAGGCGAAGCATGTTCGCGACCGTGGAGCGACTCTTTCCGACCACCTCCGCGACCTCCCCCTGCGTGAGGCCGAACTCTTCGCTCAGCGCCTGATAGCCCTCGGCTTCCTCGAGAGGACCGAGGGCCTCCCGCTGCAGGTTTTCCACAAGCGCCAGGACCAGGAGGGTCCGATCCTCGACCTGGCGGACGATTACGGGGGCCTCCGCCCAGCCGAGGCGGCTCAGAGCCCGGAACCGACGCTCCCCGGCAACGAGCTGAAAACCGTTTTCCTCCGCGGGATCGGGGCGTGCCACGAGGGGCTGCAGGAGCCCGTTCTCGCGAATCGAGGCGGCCAGCTCCGAAAGCTCCGGCTCACGGAACTCCTTTCGGGGCTGGTAGGGGTTTGGCGTAAGGGCCGCCAGGGGGAGCAGGCTCACCATTTCCCCTTCCCGCTCCGTGGAGGTGCCGGCCAGCGCTCCTTCCCCGAGAAGCGCCTCGAGGCCTCGGCCCAGGCGCTGCTTCTTCGGCTTGCTCATGATCGCTCCGTACCCGATTCCAGATCGGGGAGGGCAGGGAATGGGGGTACATCCGTTCGGTTCATGACCTCCCGAGCGAGAGCCAGATAGCTCTGTGCCCCGGCGGAAAGGACATCATACAGAACGATCGGCTGACCGAAGCTGGGGGCCTCTGCAAGGCGCACATTCCGCGGCACCAGCGTTTCGAAGACTCTCCCCCCAAAGTATTCTCGCGCCTCCTCCGCCACCTGCTTCGAGAGATTCAGCCTGCGATCGTACATCGTGAGGAGGACCCCCTCGATCTCCAGACTCGGATTCAAGCCCCGTTGAACCAATCGGACGGTGTTCAGGAGCTGACTGAGACCCTCGAGGGCATAGAACTCACACTGAATCGGAATGAGGACCGAATCAGCAGCGACCAGCGTGTTGAGTGTCAAGAGACCAAGGGAAGGCGGGCAATCCACGAGGATGTAGTCGTACTCCTCTCGTGCCGAGAGAAGGCGGCGACGCAACACGGTCTCCCGCGACTCCACGTCGACCAGCTCGATCTCGGCACCGACGAGATCCCGATTCGAAGGGATCAGGTCGAGGTGAGGGAAGTGCACCGAGGGCAGAACCGCGTCGGAGAGCTCGCGATCGTCGACGAGAATGTCGTAGATCGTGTGGAGTTGGTCGCGATCCGCCACACCAAGCCCGCTCGTGGCATTTCCCTGGGGGTCCATGTCAATGACCAGGGTTTTCTTTTCCGCCACTGCGAGGGAGGCACCGAGGTTGATGGCGGTCGTTGTCTTTCCAACGCCCCCCTTCTGATTCGCGATTGCGATGAGTCGGGACATCCAGCGTCCGGAGGTGGAGTGAGGACGAATCCCGTGGGGCCGGGATTGGGAGCGGCAATATATGGGGGCCAAGGAGGAGGGTAAAGACGGGACGAAAGAGGCCAGGGAGAAAGGCGCAGCAGAGGGCGGTTCGCTTCTGTTTCACGTGAAACAGAAGCGACGACGCGTGTCAGAGGCGAAGGATGGGCAGCCGACGCCACGCACCCCCCCTACCCACCAGCGCACCCGTGAGGCGAGAGACCGACCCCAAGGGCACATGCTCCCCCATGACGCCGCGGCCTCGCCGCACTCCCTCCCGGCTCGCCCCCCCCAGGACCAAAGCCCGCCTCCCCAAGAGTCGCCGCGCGAGCGAAGCCCGGCGCCCGCCCCCCCCTCCCAAGGCATCGCCGGCGCGCACGTGCAGGGAACCACACGCACACCCCGCCTGACGACCCGCACGCCCCACCCTCTCGCCGCCGCTGCGCTTCCGACGGGAAGGCACGAGCACCAGGACCGCGACCCCAACCGGACACCCCCCAGCCCCCCTCGGTTGGCTTGCCCCGGCCTCCGCCCCCTGAGGCGCCCGTGTTTCACGTGAAACACGCCCACCCTGTTCCGCGCCCGCCTCGCTTTTGTATAGCCTGTGTACAGGTTTTTTGCACTCACCGCCCGCTGCCCTGCCACCACCTCCCCTCGAATCCGGACCATCGGACCCTATCTATTGTAGCGTCGCAGAAGTCACGTGGCATTGACGGCACTGGGTGCCGTCGTCTGACCCCGGGTTATTCACGAGGAGCTGGGCGGGAATATGATCGGGAGGGATAGAAACCCAATAGCACAGCCCTTGGGATCCCTGTACTTTGAGGGTGTCGAGTACCTCAGAGACACAGATC
>SKKN01000074.1 GCA_007121455.1 Gemmatimonadota bacterium
CGTGCAGATGGAGGTGGAGCTGATCAGCCCCATCGCGATGGAGAAGGAGCTGCGGTTCGCCATTCGTGAGGGCGGCCGGACCGTAGGCGCCGGCGTCGTCACCGAAATCATCGAGTAAGGAAAAAAGACATGGCCGGCAGGATCCGAATTCGACTGAAGGCGTTCGACCACTGGGTGGTGGACCAGACCGCGGCGGACATCGTCCGGACCGCGGAAAAGACCGGAGCGACGATCAAGGGCCCGATCCCACTCCCGACGAAGCGGGAGAGGTGGACGGTCCTCCGCTCGCCCCACATCGACAAGAAGAGCCGTGAGCAGTTCGAGCTCCGGACGCACAAGCGGCTCATCGACATCGTGGACAGTCGCCCCGCTACGGTCGACGCTCTGACGAAGCTGGATCTTCCGGCTGGCGTGGACGTCGAGATCAAGGTGGACTGATGTCTGGACTCATCGGAAGGAAAGTGGGGATGACGCGGGTTTTCGACGACCAGGGACGGGAGATTCCCGTCACGGTCGTACAGGCCGGACCCTGCCCCGTCGTCCAGGTGAAGACCCAGGAGACAGACGGCTACCGCGCCGTCCAGCTCGGCTTCGGGGCGAAGAAGGAGAAGCGGACGAGCCGCCCAGAGGCCGGGCATGCCCGGAAGGCCGGGCTCGAAAGCACTCCCCATGTGCTCCGGGAGTTCGAGATGGCGGCGGACGAGGAGCTCGAGGCGGGTCAGGAGCTGACCGTCGAAGTCTTCGAGCCCGGTGACCTCGTGAAAGTGACGGGAACGACGAAGGGTCGCGGTTTCCAGGGCGTGGTGAAGCGTCATGGCTTCGCCGGTCGGCCCGCGTCCCACGGACATTCGAGTTCCCGGACCCCCGGCTCGATGGGGCCGGGCACGGACCCCTCCCGCGTGATCAAGGGGAAGAAGCTCCCCGGTCGGATGGGCGGAAAGCGCCGGACGGTCCGCAAGCTCGAGATTGTGAGGGTCGACGCTGAGCGGCACCTCCTCTTCGTGAAGGGAGGGCTCCCAGGAGCCCGAAACAGTTACCTCTTCATCACCAAGTGACGAACCCTGATTCGGCTTCGGCCGATGAGGCTCTTTGATGTTCAAGGCGCGCTACTACAAGGCAGACGGCAAGAAGGGAGAGGCTCGGGCGCTGCCCGGATCTCTCTTCGACGGAGTCGTCCACGAAGGGGCCCTGCACCAGACGGTGACGGCCCACATGTCGAACCAGCGCCAGGGTACGGCGTCGGCGAAGACCCGGAGCGAGGTTCGCGGCGGAAATCGCAAGCCCTGGAGACAGAAGGGGACGGGACGCGCCCGGCATGGGACGATCCGCTCCCCAATCTGGACGGGAGGGGGCCGGGCGTTTCCGCCGATTCCCAGGTCCTGGCGGGTGCGGGTTCCAAAGAAGGTGAAGGCGCTCGCGCGGCGTTCTGCCTACAACAGCCGCGCGGCCGACGACCGACTCGTTCTGATCGACCGGATCGAGTTCGAGGTGCCCAAGACCAAGCGGCTCCTGGGCCTGCTCGAGGACATCGAGGCGACCGGGAAGGTCCTGGTCCTCACGGAGGGACGGAACCAGGAGGTCTACCTCTCGGCCCGCAACCTTTCGGGGGTCGAGGTTAGGCCTTTCGGTGAGGAGTCCGCATACGACCTCCTCTGGGCCGAGCACGTGGTGATCGAGCGGGGAGCGATCGAGGCGCTCGAGGCGGAGAAGCCGGCGTTGGAGGCGGAGGCGGGTGGGACGCACGACGCGGATGCTAGCGCGAAGGAGACGCACGATGCGTGACATCTGGGATGTGATCGTCGCACCGGTAGTCACCGAGAAGGCGACCCGGAAGCAGGACGAGGAGAACACGTACACCTTCATCGTCCACCCGAAGGCGAACAAGGCCCGGATCGCGGAAGCGGTCGAGGCCGCCTGGGACGTGAGGGTGGAGGACGTACGGACCATGCGGTACTCCGGAAAAGCGCGACGCTCCCTGATGGGGCAGGTCCACCGGAGCTCGCACGTGGGTCCGCGTCCGGACTTCAAGAAGGCGCTGGTCCGGATTGCCGAGGGTGATCACATCGAGCTGTACGAATTGGGCTGAGGCTGAGGAGCGATTATGGGACTCAAGAAATTCAAACCGGTGACGCCCGGGACGCGCTTTCGGTCCGTGACGGACCGGGCGGAGATCACCCGGGACGGGCCCGAGCGCTCCCTTACCGAGTCGCTTCACAAGAAGGGCGGGCGGAACCATCACGGACGGATGACGCTTCGGCGTCGCGGTGGGGGCCACAAGCGTCGCTACCGGAAGATCGACTTCCGTCGTGACAAGGCCGGGATCGTCGGGCGAGTGGCGGAGATCGAATACGACCCGAACCGGTCGGCGCACATCGCGTTGATCCACTACGTCGATGGGGAAAAGCGCTACATTGTCCATCCGCGTGGACTCCAGGTCGGCGCCGAGGTGATGTCGGGGCCGGACGCGGACATCCAGGTGGGGAACGCGCTTCCTCTCGCTCGGATTCCTCTCGGAACGATGGTGCACAACGTCGAGTTGAAGCCGGGGAAGGGCGGACAGCTCGCCCGCTCCGCCGGCTCCGGGGTGCAGGTGGTTGCGAAGGAGGGGGATTACGTGAGTCTGCGGCTCCCTTCGACCGAGGTCCGGCGAGTCCGGAAAGAGTGCCAGGTCACGGTCGGGCAGGTGGGGAATGTGGACCACGAGTTGCGCGTCATCGGAAAGGCAGGGGCGAATCGCTGGCGCGACCGGCGCCCCAAGGTCCGGGGAGTCGCCATGAACCCGGTTGATCACCCGCTCGGCGGAGGTGAGGGGCGTGCTTCCGGAGGACGCCCGCCGGTGAGCCCATGGGGAAAAGCGGAAGGGAAGAAGACCCGAAAGCGAAAGAAGCAGTCGAACAAGTACATCGTCCGTGGACGCAAGCGCGGAAGGGGGACGAAGTGACGATGCGACCCCACTCCGCCGGAGCCGAGGTGAGTCATGCCGCGTAGCGTGAAGAAGGGGCCTTACATCAACGACAAGCTCCTGCTCAAGGTCGAGGTCATGAACTCCCGGGGGGAGAAGAAGGTGATCAAGACCTGGGCGAGGAGCTCGACGATTCCGCCGGAATTCGTGGGCCATACGCTCGCGGTCCACAACGGCAACAAGTTCGTGCCGGTCTACGTCACTGAGAACATGGTCGGCCACAAGCTCGGCGAGTTCGCCCCCACCCGGCTCTTCCGAGGGCACGGCGGGAAGCTGGCGGACAAGCGGGCCAGGCCGGTTTGAGAGGCATGGAAGCGATGGAAGCCAAGGCGATTGCCCGATATGTGCGGATGAGCCCGCGGAAGGTCCGGCTGGTCGTGGACCAGATCCGCGGGAAGTCCGTCAACGAAGCGTATGCGATTCTTCAGTTCTCCAAGAAGGCCGCATCGGAGCCGGTCAGTAAGACACTCCGCTCGGCCGTGGCGAACGCCCAATACCGGGCACAGGACGGGGGCGGGTTCGTGGACGCGGACGACCTCGTGGTGCGGGCGGCGTATGTGGACGAGGGGCCGACGCTCCGTCGTTGGAGGGCAGCCGCCATGGGCAGGGCCGCCCCGCTCCGGAAACGGACGAGCCATATCACCGTCGTCGTGGACAGCGAGGAGTAAGGCATGGGTCAGAAGACACATCCGACCGGATTTCGGCTGGGCGTCCTCAAGGACTGGAGATCGCACTGGTATGCGGAGAAGGATTTTCCCCGCCTTCTCAAGGAGGATGAGACGATCCGGACGTACCTGGAGCGCCGCCTCTCCCATGCCGCGCTCTCCCGGGTCGACATCGAGCGGAAACCATCGAAGATCGTTGTAACGATCCATACGGCTCGACCCGGCGTGGTGATCGGGAAGCGGGGCTCCGAGGTAGACAAGCTCCGGGACGAGCTCGGGGTGCTGACGAAGAGCGAGGTCTCCGTGAACGTCGAGGAGATCAAGCGACCGGAACTCGACGCGCGCCTCGTCGCGGATAACGTGGCGCACCAGATCCGCCAGCGGATTTCCTTTCGACGCGCGATGAAGCGAGCGATTCAGTCGGCGCAACGGGCAGGCGCGCAGGGGATTCGCATCCAGTGCGCGGGACGCCTCGGCGGTGCCGAGATCGCCCGTACCGAAGGCTACAACGAGGGGCGCGTGCCCCTCCACACGCTGCGAGCGGACATTGATTATGCCCAGATCCATGCCCACACCTCCTACGGCACCGTGGGAGTCAAGTGCTGGATCTTCATGGGCGAAGTGGTCGACGAACGTCGTGGTCGAACCTACTCCAGTGACCTCTGAGCGCGGATTGCGGACATGCTGTCGCCGAAGCGAGTAAAGTTCAGGAAGGCCCATCGCGGCCGAATGAAGGGAAAGGCCAACCGGGGCAACTACGTATCCTTCGGGGAGTACGGGCTCCAGGCCACCCAGCCTGCGTGGATCTCGAACCGCCAGATCGAAGCGGCTCGTGTCGCCATGACCCGTCACATCAAGCGTGGCGGGAAGGTCTGGATTCGGATCTTCCCCGACAAGCCCGTCACGCAGAAGCCGGCGGAGACGCGGATGGGGAAGGGAAAGGGGAATCCGGAAGGATGGGTCGCCGTGGTCAAGCCCGGCCGCATCATGTTCGAGATGGAAGGGGTCCCCCAGGACGTCGCGGAGCACGCGATGCGCCTCGCGGAGGCGAAGCTTCCCATCAAGTGCCGCTTCGTCGTTCGCGACGAACAGCTCGGGAGGTGAGAGTATGAGAACCCAGGAAATCCGGGACCTGACGGATGCCCAGATCGAAGAGCGACTCGGAGAGCTGCGAGAAGAACAGTTCAGGCTCCGGTTCCGGGCTTCGATGATGGCGCTCGAGAATCCGAATCTTCCAAGGCAGATTCGGCGAGATGTGGCGCGAATGAAGACGATTCTTCGGGAGCGTGAGCTCGCCGGGAGCACCGACGAAATTCAGGAGAACGACTGACGATGGCGACGAAGGACATGAAGGATGCGACGGGGGAGGCAGCCGCCACGGAGGCGGAGAAGCAGGTCGCCGGGCAGGCGAACCCCCCTGCAGCCACGCCAAGCGCGTCGGGCTCTGTGGAGAAAGCGGCGGAAGCCGCCCGTGCCAACCGAAAGGTCCGCACAGGGACGGTGGTGAGCGACAAGATGGACAAGACGGTGGTCGTCCGGGTGAATCGGGACTTTGCCCACCCTCTCTACATCAAGCGCATCGTCCGAAGCAAGAAGTACCACGCGCACGACGAAAACAACGAGTATCGTGTGGGTGATCGGGTACGGATCATGGAGACGCGGCCGCTCTCGAAGCAGAAGCGGTGGCGTGTCCTGGATCTCGTAGATCGGCCGGAAAAGGTCTGAGGTCCGCTGAAGCTGATGCCCCGACCGGGTCGGGATGAGGAGATACGGAGATGATCCAGCAGGAGTCGGTCCTCAAGATCGCGGACAACACAGGCGCGAAGCGCGCGCTCTGCATCCGTGTTCTCGGGGGATCAAAGCGAAGGTATGCCCGGGTTGGGGATGTGATCGTCGTGACGATCAAGGATGCAATTCCCAACGCAGGCGTGAAGAAAGGAGAGGTGGCCCGCGCGGTCATCGTGCGCACGAACAAGGAGATGCGTCGCAGGGACGGCTCGTACATCCGGTTCGATGAGAACGCGGCTGTCCTCATCAACCCCCAGGGTGAGCCCCGGGGGACCCGGATCTTCGGCCCAGTGGGCCGCGAGCTTCGTGAGAAGAAGTACATGCGGATCGTGTCCCTGGCACCCGAGGTGATCTGATGGCAGACAAGAAGCGGGTGAAACAGGAGAAGCGCCGGAAGCGCCGGTATCAGATTCGGAAGGGCGATCGGGTCCGGGTGATCCGGGGCAACTTTCGGGAGATGGAGGGGACGGTGCTTCGTGTCCAGCGGGAGGACGGCCGGGTCGTGGTCGAGGGCGTGAACATGAGAAAGCGCCACCGTCGACCCACGCAGGACGAGCCGGAGGGGGGGATCACGACGATGGAAATGCCGATCGATGTGTCGAACGTGATGCTCATCGATCCGCACTCGGGAGAGCCCAGCCGCGTCCGCATCCAGTTGGAAAAGGACGGCGTGAAGGAGCGGATCGCCGTGAAGACCGGAAATCCGATCCCATGGCCACAGACCACATGAGGCACCATCCTCCGGCGCGACGTCGGAGGAGCGAGCCGATGAGGGAACGATGCAATCGAGACTGAAGCAGCATTACAGGGAGCGGGTGGTGCCGAAGCTCCGCGACGAGTTCGGCTTCGCGAACATCCACGAGGTGCCTCGGGTCACGAAGGTGGTGGTGAACGTGGGCCTGGGTGAGGCGTCGCGGGAACAGAAGCTCCTCGAGTCCGTCGTGGAGGAGCTCCGCCTGATCTCGGGGCAACAGCCTGTGGTGACGCGCGCCCGGAAGTCGATCGCGGGGTTCAATCTCCGGGAAGGGATGCCCGTCGGCGCGTCCGTGACGCTCCGACGTGAGCGGATGTTCGACTTTCTGGATCGCCTCGTAAGTGTGGCGATCCCGAGAGTGCGTGATTTCCGGGGGCTCCCGACCCGGTCCTTCGACGGCCGCGGAAACTACACGCTGGGTGTGAAGGAGCAGATCATCTTCCCGGAAGTCGAATACGACCAGGTGGGGAAGGTTCACGGGATGGACGTCACGGTCGTGACGAGCACGGAGAAGGACGATGAAGCCTACGCGCTTCTTCGGGAGATGGGCTTCCCCTTCCGGGGGGAGATTCCAGTGACGATTGGCGCGGCCGACGAAGTCGCGGCCGACTGACCAGACCGCCCCGCGAGGGCGAGACCCGACCAGCAGAGGATGGAATGGCAAGGAAGGCCCTGATTGAAAAGACGAACAAGAAGCCGAAGTACGGCGTGCGCGGCTACAACCGTTGCCAGCGGTGCGGTCGCGCTCGAGCGTTTCTTCGGAAGTTCGGGCTCTGCCGGATCTGCTTCCGGGAGAAGGCCCTCCGGGGGGAGATTCCCGGTGTCCGGAAGGCCAGCTGGTAAGGGGAGAGACGAGCCATGATGACGGATCCCATTGCGGACATGCTCACGCGCATCCGGAATGCCGGCCAGGTCGGCCACCGGTGGGCGGACATGCCCGTCTCCAAGATGAAGATCGAAGTCGCCAAGATTCTCAAGGAAAACCACTTCGTCTTCGACTACAAAGTTCTCGACGACGGCCGCCACGGCGTGCTGCGCGTCTACCTGAAGTACCACGACGGAAAGCCGGTCATCCGGCATCTCGAGCGTGTCTCGAGCCCCGGGCAGAGGCGGTATGTGGGGTCGCAGGAGATCCCGCGTATTCGAAACGGGCTCGGGATGGCCATTCTCTCCACGTCCCGGGGGGTCCTGTCGGACCGCTCCGCGCGGGACGAGCGAGTCGGCGGCGAGCTCCTGGCCTACATCTGGTGACCTGTTCTTCCTGATCGAGCTGCACGAAACCGAGGCGAGCGAGCGATGTCGAGGATCGGAAAATATCCCGTGGAGGTACCGAAGGGGGTGGACACAACCCTTCGTGACGGTAGCCTCCAGGTGAAGGGCCCCAAGGGGCAGCTCACGATGGACGTCCACAAGGAGATGGACGTGAAGGTGGAGGACGGGGCGATTCGAGTGACTCGCCCGTCCGACCAGCCGCGCCATCGGGCGCTCCATGGTCTCACGCGCTCGCTGATCCGGAACATGGTGCAGGGCGTAACAGAGGGCTTCGAGAAGCGTCTCGAGATCGTGGGTGTGGGATATCGCGCGGAGGAGACGGCGAAGGGGATCACCCTGAACGTCGGGTTCTCCCACCAGGTGCACTACGACGCGCCTGACGGGATCGAATTGGAAGTGCCCGCGCCGACGCAGTTGGTCGTCCGCGGTCCGGACAAGCAGCTCGTGGGGCAGGTGGCGGCGGAGATCCGCGGCGTTCGGCCCCCCGAGCCCTACAAGGGGAAGGGGATCCGCTACGCGGGCGAAGAGATCCGCCGGAAGGCCGGTAAGACGGCGAGTGCCTGATCCCTTCTACGCACGACGACGGAGGATTTCGAAGTGACACGGTTCGCGCAGGTCCGGTTGAAGAAGAACCGGCGGCTTCAGAGGAAGCGCCGGCACTTTCGCGTCCGGAAGAAGATCTGGGGGACCGAGGAGCGGCCCCGGCTCGTGGTGTTCCGCTCGCTGAAGCACCTGGAGGGCCAGATCGTCGATGACGACCTCGGCCAGACGCTTCTTGGCCTCTCCACCCGCAACCCGGACCTCGACGGCTTCGAGCCGGAGTCGGACAACCGGAAGGTGGAACTCGCCCATGCGGCGGGGAAGCGGCTCGCGGAGCGAGCGAAGAAGGAGGGCATCGAAGCCGTCGTCTTCGATCGGGGCGGCTATAAATATCACGGCCGTGTGAAGGCGTTCGCGGAAGGCGCACGCGAGGGAGGACTGAAGCTCTGATGGCGAGAGACAAGAAGCGAAGTCGCGGGAGGGAGTCGGATTTCGTCGAGAACGTGATCCACATCAACCGGGTGGCCAAGGTCGTGAAGGGGGGTCGCCGGTTCTCCTTCACCGCGTTGGTGGCCGTCGGCGACCAGAAGGGCACGATCGGCGTGTACCTGGCCAAGGCAAACGAGGTGGCGGAGGCGATCCGGAAGGCGTTCGAGCACGCACGACGGAACATGATCGAAGTTCCGATCGTCAACGGGACGATTCCGCACGAGATCACAGGTGAATGGAGCGCCGGAAGGGTGCTTCTGAGACCGGCGGCTCCCGGTACTGGAGTGATCGCCGGAGGTCCGGTGCGAGCAGTGCTCGAAGCGGCAGGGTATACGGACGTGCTCACGAAGAGCCTCGGGACGAACAACCCGGTCAACGTGGTGCGCGCAACGATCGACGGTCTCGAGAATCTGGTCACGCCCGAGCAGGTCGCTCGGGAGCGGGGCATCTCGGTGGAGGCTCTGGAGGCATACCGTGGCTGAGAAGAAAGCGGGCAAGCTCGAGATCACGCAGATCAGGAGCGGCCTCGGCCGCCCCGGGAAACACCGGAGGACGCTCGAGGCATTGGGCTTCCGGAAGCACCAGCAGACCCGAGTTCACGACGACAATCCGGCGATTCGCGGAATGATCGAACAGGTCAAGCACCTGGTCGAGGTTCGCGAGGTCGACGGATAGCGGAGAGCGATAGACGATGACCGAGCTCCACGACCTCCGGCCGCCCAAGGGCTCACGCCGCCCGCGCAAGCGTGTGGCGCGTGGCCCCGGATCCGGAACCGGAAAGACGGCCGGCCGCGGACACAAGGGACAGAAGGCGCGCAGCGGTGGAAGCGTGCGTCCCGGCTTCGAAGGTGGCCAGATGCCCCTGCAGCGGCGCATTCCCAAGCGCGGCTTCACTCCGCCGAACCGGGTGGAGAACTACGCCGTGAACGTACGTGACCTGGTCGAGCTGGTGGAGGAGAAGGAGGTCACACCCGACGTGCTCCGTGCCCGGGGAATCATTGGACGCCAGAAGCGGCCCGTGAAGATCCTCGGCAGCGGCGACATCAAGACGGCAATGGTCGTCCAGGCCCACGCCTTCAGCCGTTCCGCCCGGGATAAGATCGAGGGCGCGGGCGGCACGGTGGTGCTCATCGAAGAAGGGGGAGCGGCGGAGGCCGGGACCTCTTCCGTGAAGGACTGAGGCGGACGCAGGCATAGAGCGGGTATAGCGAATGGCCAACCCCATCCCGAATCTCTTCCGGTTCCCGGAGCTCAAGGACCGGATTCTTTTCACCCTCATGATCTTGTTGATCTATCGGGTCGGTGCGCATATCACTGCGCCCGGGGTCGACGTGGCGGCTCTCCAGGCGCAGTTCGGGCAATTGGAGGGGACGCTGTTCGGGGTCTACGACATGTTCGTGGGCGGCGGGCTCTCGAGGGCGACGATCTTCGCCCTCGGGATCATGCCGTACATCTCTGCGGCGATTATCTTCCAGCTTCTGGCCGCTGTCTACCCCACGATCGAAAAGATGCAGAAGGAGGGGGAAGAGGGCCGGAAGAAGCTGACCCAGTGGACCCGGTACACGACCGTGGTTCTGTGCGCAGCGCAGGCGTACGGCTACTCGATCTTCATTCGAAGCATCGAGGGCGGCGTCATCATGAATCCCAATCTCTTCACCTTTACGACGGTGCTCGCACTCACCGTGGGTGGAACCTTCATCATGTGGCTCGGTGAGCAGATCACCGAGCACGGTGTCGGGAACGGGATGTCGCTCCTGATCTTCTTTTCGATCATCGAAGGCTTTCCCGGCGCCGTGGTGCGGACCTGGGAGGCGATGATGGTGGGTGAGATCGGTCCGATGGCGACGGTGGCCCTCATCGGAGTCGTCGTCGGTGTGACGGCAGGGGTCGTGTCCATGACGATGGGAGCGCGGCAGGTGCCTGTCCAGATTCCGAGGAAGGTGGTCGGGCGGGGCCGGATCCAGGAGGGCCAGAAGAGCTTCGTTCCCCTGCGGGTGAATGCGGCGGGCGTGATGCCGATCATCTTCGCCCAGTCGTTCATCATCGTGCCGGGGACCCTCGCGGCCTTCTCGAACATGCCGTTCATCCAGGATCTCTCCGAGATGTTCCAGCCGGGCAACTGGCTGTATTACACGACGTACGGCGTGCTCACGATCTTCTTCACCTATTTCTACACGGCGATCATTTTCAATCCTGTGGATCTGGCGGAGAACCTGAAGAAGCAGGGCGCGTTCATCCCGGGTGTGAAGCCTGGCGCCAGGACCGCCGAATACATCGACCGGATCCTCACGCGAGTGACGCTTCCCGGCTCGATCTACCTCGCGGTGATCGCGCTTCTACCCTTCTGGATCTTCGACATCTTCAACATCCAGACGTTCTTCTTCGGGGGCACCGGGCTCCTGATCTGTGTGGGGGTGGGACTGGATACGGTCCAGAAGGCACAGCAGCACCTTCTCCTGCGTCACTACGATGGGTTCATGAAGAAGGGCCGGGTGAAGGTGCGCGGACGCCAGAGGTACATGTGATCTCCACCGGTTGCCGTTGATGATGCTGA
The DNA here is from genome assembly GCA_007121455.1 of Gemmatimonadota bacterium. Classification (GTDB taxonomy): domain Bacteria; phylum Gemmatimonadota; class Gemmatimonadetes; order Longimicrobiales; family Gaopeijiaceae; genus SKKN01. Next base: position 11,025 of record SKKN01000074.1, read on the forward strand.
TTCTGTTGGGCCCTCCGGGTGTGGGAAAGGGTACGCAGGGGGCGCGTCTCGCAGACACCGCGGGTTGGGTCCGACTCGGGACGGGCGATCTCCTGCGGGAGGCGCGGCGGGACGGGACGGAGCTCGGAAAAAAGGCGCAGGCGTACATGGACCAGGGGAAGCTGGTCCCCGATGAGCTCATCCTCGCGCTCGTCCGGAGGAAGCTGGACGAGCTGGGACCGGATGCCGAGATTATTCTGGACGGCTTTCCCCGTACCGTCGTCCAGGCGGAGGGGCTCGATGCGCTTCTCGTCGAGAGCGGACGCAGCGTGGATGGCGTGCTCGTCCTGGAGGCGCCGGAAGAGGTCCTCGTGAAGCGGATCAGCGGGCGTCGGAGCTGCCCAGAGTGCCAGGCCCTCTACAACGTCTACTTCGACGCTCCCGCAACGGAGGGGATCTGTGACGCGTGCGGCGCATCGCTCCTCCACCGGAAGGACGATCAGCCCGGGACGGTGAAGAACCGGCTCGAGGTCTACCGAGAGCAAACGGAGCCCCTCATTCGACACTACGAGGACCATTCGGCAAAGGTACTCCAGGTGGATGGGGACCGCCCGATGGACGAGGTCTGGACGGGCACGCGCGTTGCGCTCCGTGAGGCGTTCGGAGTCGAGGTGTAGTGGCATGCTCGAGCTGAAGAGCCGGAAGGAGGTCGAGCGCATCGCCTGGGGAGGCCAGATCATCGGGACCCTCTTCGGGGAGCTGGAGGAGAAAATCCGCGTCGAGATCACGACCCAGGAGATCGATACCTTCGCCGAGGAATTCATCCGCTCCCATGACGGTGCGGTCCCGATCTTCAAGGGGCTCTACGGGTTTCCAGGGGCAGTCTGCATCTCGGTGAACGAAGAGATCGTCCACGGCATCCCCTCGGCCTCGCGGCGGCTCCGTGAAGGGGACATCGTGACGGTCGACGTGGGAGTGAAGCGGGAGGGCTGGTGTTCCGACTCGGCCCGGACGTTTCGCGTGGGGGAGGTGGAGGAGGAGACCGAAGAACTTCTGCGGGTCACGTCGGAGGCTTTGACGGCGGCCATCGCCGAAGCCGTCCCCGGCGGACACGTGGGGGACATCGGAGCTGCTGTGATGCAGACGGTCGACGGCACCGGATTTCGTATCATCCGAGATCTCGTCGGACATGGAATCGGCCGCAATGTGCATGAGGATCCGCAAGTGCCGAACCTGGGCAAGCGGGGCGAAGGGCCCCTGTTGCGAGAGGGAATGGTGATCGCGATTGAGCCGATGATCGCCGTGGGTACGGATCGTATTCGTACGCTCGACGACGGCTGGACCGTGATCACACAGGACCGTTCTCTCTCGGCCCACTTCGAGCATACCGTGGCGGTGATGGAGGATGGTCCCCGGATCCTTACGGATGCGGTTGAACCAGTGGTCCGCTCCGGTTATACTAGTTAGCTCTGCAATGAACGGAGGAACGGGGTCATCATGAAGGTACGGACAAGCGTCAAGCCGATCTGCGAGCACTGCAAGGTGGTCCGACGCCGTGGCGTGGTCCGGATCATCTGCAAGCGCAATCCTCGCCACAAGCAGCGGCAGGGGTAGCTCGCACATGCGCATCTCCCAGACGACGGGTCGGGTTTAGTATGGCACGGATTGCAGGAGTGGATCTTCCGCGGAACAAGCGGATCGAAGTGGCGATGACGTACATCTACGGCATCGGCCACTCGCGGGCGAAGGAAATCGTCGAGGCGGCCGGAGTGGACGGAAGCGTCCGCACCCACGACCTCTCCGATGAGGACGTCAATCGCCTCCGCCGGGAGATCGAATCGAATTACAAGGTGGAGGGAGCCCTCCGTACGGAGAAGTCCATGAATGTGAAGCGCCTCATGGACATCGGCTGCTATCGGGGCCTCAGGCACCGTCGGGGACTTCCCGTTCGGGGCCAGCGGACGAAGACGAACGCCCGGACCCACAAGGGACAGCGCCGGGCCATCGCAGGAAAGAAGAAGCCACCGAAGAAGTAGTCATTCGGGGCGGACGACCCACGGAGCGAGGAAGGAAGCAGTGGCGAAAGGACAGCCTACGCGGAAGCGGGCCGGAAAGAAGAAGAAGGTGGTCGAGTCGGAGGGCATCGCCCATATCAAGGCGACGTTCAACAACACGATCATCACCATCGCGGACCCGAGCGGGGACGTGGTGACCTGGTCCAGCGCCGGAAAAGCAGGTTTCAAGGGGTCGAAGAAGTCCACCCCCTTCGCGGCCACCGTGGCGGCGGAGGAGGCGGGACGGGAGGCGTACGCGCAGGGGGTCCGCAGAGTGCATGTGCGGGTGCAGGGGCCCGGCTCAGGCCGGGAGTCCGCAATCCAGGCGCTCGCGTCGGCGGGGCTCGTGGTGCGATCCATCGAGGACGTCACCCCCCTCCCTCACAACGGTTGCCGTCCTCCGAAGAAGCGGCGGGTCTGAGACCAGACCTCCCCGCGGGGAGGCGGTCTTACGGGACGCACGCGACCACGATTCGAACGTTCGGCTGAATGGGATTCTGAATGGCACGCTACACTGGACCGGTTTGCAAGCTGTGTCGCCGGGAGGGGCAGAAGCTCTTCCTGAAGGGTCAGAAGTGCTACACCGAGAAGTGTCCGGTGGAGCGTCGCGGCTATCCGCCGGGACAGCACGGACCCGCGCAGGCGCGTCGGCGAAAGCAGTCCGACTACGCGCTTCAGCTCCGCGAGAAGCAGAAGGTGAAGCGGATCTACGGGCTGCAGGAGCGTCAGTTCCGGAACCTCTTCCGGAAGGCGGCCGAGCGTGCCGGGATCACCGGCGAGAACCTGCTCGTATCGCTGGAGACGCGCCTGGACAATGTGATCTTCCGCCTCGGCTTCGCGTCGAGCCGGAATCAGGCCCGTCAGCTCGTGCGGCACCGCCATGTGGAAGTGAACGGCCGGGTGGTCGACATCCCGAGCTACCAGGTGAAGTCGGGAGATGACATCGCCGTGAGGGCGAAGGCGAAGGATCTGGCGACGGTACAGGGCAGTCTGGAATCTCGGACCCGTCCCGACGTCTCGCAGTGGCTCGTCCTCGACGAGAAGGCCCGTGTGGGCCGAGTGCTCAGGGAGCCGACGCGGGACGACATCACGCTGGCCGTCCAGGAGCAGCTCATCGTCGAGCTCTACTCGAAGTAACGTCGAGCTCCACCTGAAGTGAATGGAGGAACCGTTGGAAATTGATCTGACCGGACTCGTGTTGCCGGAGCGGGTGGAAGAAGTCCGCCTCTCGAAGGATGACCGAGCGGGGGAGTTCGTAATCGAGCCTCTGGAGCGGGGGTACGGGCATACGCTCGGCAACTCGCTCCGTCGCGTGCTGCTGTCGTCCCTTCAGGGGACGGCCGTGTGGGCGTTCCGCATCGAAGGGGTCGTCCACGAGCATCAGACGATCAGCGGGGTCGTCGAGGACGTCCATCAGGTGATCCAGAACCTCAAATCTCTCGTTCTCGTTCTGGATGACGACGTGGATGAGACGGCTCTCGAGATCAAGGTCAAGAAGTCCGGCGCCGTGACGGCGGGGGACATCGAGACGAAGTCGGGAGTGGCAGTTCTGGATCCGGCCCACCACCTGCTCACGCTCCAGGAGGAAAGGGATTTCCACATGGAGCTGCGGGCGAACAAGGGAAGGGGCATCGTGATGGCCGACGACCACCCGGTGCCGAAGGGCTCCCCGGTAGATCTCGTGCGGGTCGATGCGATCTACAACCCGGTCCGCCGCGCGAACTTCGCGGTGCGGGAAACCCGCGTGGGCCAGCGGACGGACTTCGACCAGCTCACGCTCCTGGTGGAAACGGATGGGTCGCTCGAGCCAGGAAAGGCGATCTCGATCGCCTCCGAGCTCCTTCGGCAGCACCTTGCTTATCCGCTGTACTTCGGTACGGGAGGAATGCCCGATGCCGTCAGCTCGGATGGTGCGGTCGAGATCCCGGAGCAGCTCCAGGACCTCCTCTCGCGAGAGATCGAGGATCTGGCGGAATTGAGCGTCCGCTCGCGGAACTCGCTCCAGAAGGAAAACATCCTCACCCTGGGTGATCTCGTCCAGCGAAGTGAGGAAGACATGCTGGGGATCGAGAACTTCGGAAAGAAGTCCCTGAAAGAGATTCAGGACTTTCTGGCGGAGCACGACCTCCGGTTCGGAATGCGGGTCACGCAGGCCGGAGATGGCCGCACATTCCTGCTGGAACCGGAGTCCGAAGCGGCCTCCGAGTAGACAACGGCGTTCTCGACTGATATATCGGTACCTTCACAAGCCAGGGATCGACGACCGATGCGGCATCGCAAGAAGGGTCGGAACCTCTCCCGGAGCACAAGCCATCGAAAGGCGACGCTCCGGAACATGGCCACCAATCTCTTCCGCCACGAGCGGATCGAGACGACAACGGCCAAGGCCAAAGAGCTCAGGCCTTACGCGGAGCGACTTATCACGCTCGCGCGTCGGGGGGATGTCCATGCCCGTCGGCTGGCGGCGAGGAGAATCCAGGACCGGACGGTTCTTGGAAAGCTCTTTGATGACATCGCTCCGCGCTTTCAGGATCGTCCGGGGGGGTATACCCGGATTCTGAAGCTGGGCAACCGAAAGGGCGATGCCGCCGACATGGCGTTGATCGAGCTGGTCGAGCGAACCGACTCGTAAATCGAGAGAGGGACGACGCATTATGCCGCAGCGCACCCTGGGAGACCAGCTTTCTCTTCCCCTGAAGCTTGCCGCCGTCTTGGCGTTCGGCGGCTTCTTCTTCTGGCTTTACCTCACGGCCGAGCCCACAACTGTGGCTCTCGAAGAGGAGGCGCCGGAGGAGCCGGCCACGGATACATATGTCTACTCCGTCTTCGAGAACCCGGACTTCTTCGAGGATGAGCGGCTGCGACTGTCGAGGGTGACGGTCGAAGCCCGACTCGGCCTGGACGGCTTCTGGGCGAGCCAGCCGCGGGAGAACGAGGAGGTAGAGGAGGACGAGGAGCCGGAGGAGGATTCGATTCTCGTCCGCATTCCCCGCGCGCTCGTGGATCAGGGTGTCGGGGTTGGTGAGGGCGAGGAGGTCTGGGTTACCGGATTCCTGCACCAGGTGAACGACTCCGTGCTCGCAGCGTGGGAAGAGGATGGTGTGTTCGACGATCCCGGGGACCGTGGTCTGGTGGAGTTGGAGGAGTACTTCATCGAGGCCGATGGCCTGGACACCTCGCCCCCCGAGGAGGACGAGACCGAACAGCCGGCCGCAGCCGCGGCGAACGAGCCGGGCAACTGAAACACGGGTAGGGCTGAGGTCGCGAGATCAGGCCAGCCCCGATCGAGGAAAGTGAAGAAGATGGCGAGAGTATGTCACGTGTGCGGCAAGCGCCCCTCGACGGGGAACAACGTGAGCCATGCGAACAACAAGACAAAGCGTCGGTGGCTTCCGAACCTCCAAACGGCGAAGATCGTGGACGAGGAAGGGCGCCGACGGCGGGTGAGGGTCTGCACGTCGTGTATCTCCGCGGGCAAGATCCGGAAGGCTCCGAAGATCCAGGCGGCGACCGGCGAGGAGTGACTTTCGATTCCGGGGTGTCTCGGGGAAGCCCGGACAGTCCCGAGCCGGGCGGGTCGCACCGCGGCAGCCCGGACCCACATGAGCCCCCGCAGCCCTCACCGGGGCGCGGGGGCTCTCCGCGTATGGGAGGTGGCTCACTCGCACGCGTTGCCGTGACGCGCCCTGCGGAAAAGGCAGACGAGCTGGCGCGCCTTCTCGAGGCACGGAGCCTCGAGCCGGTGATCGTGCCGCTGATCCGGATTATGGCGCCGGAGGACGCGGGGCCCCTTCGGAAGGCGGCCGCCCGGCTTCGATCCGACCCGTCCCACTACGACCTCCTCCTCTTTACCTCCTCGAGTGCGGTGCGCGCATTCGAGGAGATGGTGAGGACGGACGAGGCTCGTGCCAGGCCCGCTGCCCCGCAACCGATCATCCCGACCGTCGCGGCAATCGGCTCCGCGACCGGCCTCGCCGCGCGCGAGGCGGGCTGGACCCCGGCGATCGTTCCCGATCCGTTCGTGGCCGAGGCCTTCCTGGACGAGCTCGTGTTTCGCCTGGGAAGAGAAGGTTCGCTCGAGGGCCTCCGCGTTCTGTTCCCGCGGGCGGAGCGGGCGCGCGAGGTTCTTCCCGAAGGGCTCAGGAGCCGGGGAGCGATCGTGGAAGTCGTGGAAGCGTACCGTACCGTCCCGGATCTCGCAGCCGGAAGGCGACTGGCCTCCCTTGCCACGGCCGGCGAAGTGGATGTCCTCACATTCACGTCGGCGTCCACGGTCCGAGCATTTCTGACCGGGGCGGGTCCGAGTTGGAAGGCGCCCGGCGGCCTCGTGGTCGCGGCGATCGGGCCGATCACCGCAGACGCCGCGCACGAACAGGGTCTGGTCGTCACTGTCGTTCCGAAGCTGCACACCGCGGAAGGCTTGGCGGATGCGGTCGCGTCGTGGTTGAGCGGGGAGCGTCGTTCTTCGGGAGACGGGGGATGACCGCCCGCATGGCCGTTCGCTCGCCCCATCGTGCCGGGCGTGCCTCTTGCTCTCAGCTCATCGGTGAGAGGCTTCCAACGAGGGGAGCATCGAATCGAACCGACGGAGGTAAGGGTGCCGCAAGAGACGGATAAGCTCGGAGTGATCGGCCTCGGCTACGTGGGGCTCCCTCTCGCGGTGACGGCGGCTCGAGCCGAGGTGCCGACGCTCGGATTCGATATCGTGCCCGAGATCGTTGAGATCGTCAATGCCGGGGGGAGCCACATTCGGGACCTTTCGGATGACGATGTGGCTTCGCTCAGGGAAGGGAACGCTCTGGAGGCGACGACGGACTTTTCGCGGCTTGCCGAATGTTCGGTGGTCTCGATCTGTGTTCCCACGCCCCTATCGAAGACGCGGGACCCCGACATCTCCCAGATTCTCTCGGCGAGCCGCGCTGTGGCGGAGGCGCTACAACCCGGGCAACTCATCGTGCTCGAGTCCACGACGTATCCCGGGACCACACGGGAGGTGGTGCTCCCGCTACTGGAGGAAGGGGGACTCGAGGTAGGCGAGGACATCTTTCTTTGCTTCTCTCCGGAACGGGTCGATCCGGCGAACCCGCGATGGAAGACTGCGAACACGCCGAAGGTGATCGGGGGGATCACCGACGCCTGCCTGGAGAGAGGCCTTGCCTTCTACAGCCGGTTCGTGGAGCGGATGGTCCCGGTGAGCTCGACGGAGGCTGCGGAGCTCACGAAGCTCCTCGAGAACACCTTCCGAGCGGTGAACATCGCGTTGGTGAACGAGACGGCGCAGATCGCGGACCGGCTCAATGTGGACGTCTGGGAGGTGATCGACGCGGCGGCCTCCAAGCCCTTCGGCTTCATGAAGTTCACCCCGGGCCCGGGCCTCGGCGGCCACTGCATTCCGGTCGATCCGCACTACCTTTCCTGGAAGATGCGAACGCTCAATTACCGCGCCCGGTTCATCGAGCTGGCTTCCGAGGTGAACGCGGAGATGCCGCACTTCGTCGTGGAAAAGGTCCGTGAAGCGTTGAATCGCCGGAAAAAACCCGTCAACGGCTCCAGGGTCCTCGTCGTGGGCGTAGCGTACAAGAAAGACGTGGACGACGTGCGTGAATCTCCCGCCGTGGACATCCTTCGCCTCCTGGAAGCCGACGGTGCGGAAGTGGCCTTTCACGATCCGTATGTCGCACTGCTTCGGGAGGATCACCGGACCCGGACTTCGGTGCAACTCAGTGACGACGTACTGCGCGAAGCGGATCTCACCCTCCTCCTCACGGACCACTCCGAGCTGGATCTGGATCAGATCTTCGACCAGTCCCAGGTCCTCGTAGACGCTCGGAACGCCACCGCCCGCGTGGCTGCGAAGAGGGACGAAGGCCGGCCGGGGAGTTGGATCGTCAAGGGGTGAGCTCCCGCCGTCCCGATCTCGTCGTGATCGGTGCGGGAGTAGTCGGTTTGGCTGTCGCGCGCGCCTGGGTCATCCGGCACCCCGGCCACCGGGTCGTCGTGCTCGAGAAGGAGCCCGCACCGGGCCGTCACGCGAGTGGCCGGAACAGCGGCGTGCTCCACGCGGGCTTCTATTACGAGCCGGGAAGCATGAAGGCCCGGTTCACGCGTGAAGGAAACCGGCAGTGGCAGGAGTTCTGTAGCGAGAGGGGCGTGCGCATTCGAAAGACGGGAAAGCTCCTCCTGGCGACCCGCCCTCGAAACCTCGAAGCGTTTCCACTCCTCCTCCTTCGCGCGCACGAGAACGGGGTTCCGCTTCGGGAGGTGTCCCGAGAGGAGGCGAGGGAGATCCAGCCCCGGGTGCAGGGTCAGGAGCGGGCGCTATACTCGCCGGAGACGGCGACGCTCGACCCGGCGGAGGCCGTGGCCGGCCTGGTGCGGGATGCGAAGGATCGCGGGGTGGTGATCGAGACGGGGATCGGGGTCACCGGCGTCCAGAAGCGTCGGATCCGGCTGTCCGACGGCCGGAGGATTGAGCCGGGATTCATCGTAAACGCGGCCGGGCTCCAGGCCGACCGGGTGGCCCGCTGGTTCGGATTCAGTCCTGATCACCGAATCCTCCCGTTCAGGGGGAACTACCTCCTTTCATCCAACGATCAGAACCCGGTGCGCACCTGCGTCTACCCGGTTCCGGATCTCGCCCGTCCCTTTCTCGGGGTGCACCTCACCGCGGGTGTCGACGGACGAGAAAAGATCGGACCGTCCGCCCGGCCCGCGCTCTGGCGGGAGCAGTACGGTGGCTTGCGCGGATTTCGTCCCCGAGAGACGGCCGAGATCGGGTGGAGGCAGCTCCGGCTCCTCGTCCGCAACGATTTCGGTTTCCGCTCCCTCGCTCGGGCTGCGCTTCGTGAAGGGCGGCATCGCATGATGGTCGATCGCGCGGCCGACCTGATTTCCGGTGTGTCGCCCGCACACTACACGCAGTGGGGCCGGCCCGGCATTCGCGCGCAACTCGTCGACATCCGGAAAAGCCGGTTGGAGACAGACTTTCGGATCGAGGGGGACGAGCACTCCCTCCACATCCTCAATGCGGTCTCCCCCGGCTTTACCTGTGCCTTCCCATTTGCCGACTACCTCGTGCGTCGTATGGAATCCGGTACCGCTGGGGCGGACGGCTCGAGACCGTAGCTCCGCGCGTCGGCCGGGCGCGTCGCCTTCGTCCCCGGTGCCTCCTCCCTCCGCTCTCGCCCTGCCCTTCGCTCCCCGCCTCCTCTCTCCTCATTCCCGCGTTTGGGGCCCCTCCGCGCGCAATTTCGGCTGGCGCGCTGTTTGCTACTTGGAGCCATGCGGCTTCCGGCCGACCAATAAAGGTCGCCCTCGGAGGTTTCATTCCACCAAGTCATGGTGGCGCTGGGTTGGGGACCACGTGGTGGTGATCGAGTTCGATCATATCTGTGGCTGGCCAGCAGCAAGCGCTGTGGATGGACGACAGAGGGCATGTGGCTGGGTATGAGAGGAGAGATCTATGTCCGATATCGGGTTCAACGGAGCAGCATCGTTTCGCGAGAAGCGCACCGACCGGCAACCCCCCGCCGAGCTCTTTCATTCTCCTCACTGGTTCGCCTGCCGGACCCGTTCTCGCGCAGAGAAGAAGGCCGTAAAGCTCCTCGATCGACTGGGGATCGAATCCTACCTTCCCCTCGTAGAGGAGGAGCGCCAGTGGTCGGATCGAACGAGGCGGGTGCGCTTCCCGCTCTTCCTGGGATATGTCTTCGCCCGGTTCGACCTTCGACAGATTCACCACGTTTTGGGGCTCCCACCGATCGCCACCGTCGCACGGCCCAGCGGGTACCCGACTCCTGTGCGAGAGGAGGAGCTCGACTCGGTGCGCCGCCTGGTGGCTGGCGTGGAGGAAACGGGGACGATCCCGAAGTCGGTCGATTACATGGCGCCGGGAGACCACGTCATCGTGGTGGGTGGTCCGTTCGAGGGGATGCAGGCGGTTCTACTGGACACCAGGAGACATGCGCGCGTGGCGATCCGCATTCCAGCTCTCCGGCAGGCGAGCAGCGTGCAGGTGCCGCGGGAGTTCGTTCGTCTCGTGAAGGGTCGCTCCGCGGCCTGAGGGGACTGCGCGGAGTCGGTGGCGTTCTTCACCGGATTTCTTCTCCTCGCAGGTCGGGAGGCCTCCCATCCGTCCCGATCGACCGGGCGAACCCCTCGCGGCTCGTTTCCTCGTGGCCCATAATTGCCCCATGCGTGTTCAAGTGAAGAAGACATCCCTCGACGACGTACTTCTCATCGTGCCCGAGGTCTTCGAGGATCGCCGTGGTTTCTTCCTGGAAGTGTTCCGTGAGGACGAGTTTCGGCGCGCGGGTCTCCCCACGAGCTTCGTCCAGACGAACCACTCCAGCTCGAAGAAGGGTGTGGTGCGAGGCCTTCACTTCCAGTGGGATCCACCGATGGGAAAGATGATGCGGGTGACTCGCGGGACCGCTTTTCTCGTCGCCGTCGACATTCGCCACGGATCCCCGAATCTGGGCAGGTGGTTCGGAGTGACGATTTCGGCGGCCTCCCGGCAGCAGGTCTGGGCACCGGCCGGCTTCGCACGTGGACTCTGCGCCCTGACGGATGGGGCGGAAGTGGAGTACCTGTGCACGGGGGTATACAACAGATCCGGGGAGTCGGGGATCCGGTGGGACGATCCGGCGATCGGCATCGATTGGCCTCTTTCCGCCGCGGTTCTCTCGGAGCGAGACCGCAAGGCGCAGACGCTGCAGGAGTGGTTGGACTCCCCCGAATCCCAGCACTTTCGTTACCGGAGGAACGGGGAGTCCAACAATTCAGCACCGCGGGGGGCCCACGCCTCCAATGCGAAGCCCCAGCCATGAAGCGGGCGGCCGGTTGAAGATTCTCGTGACCGGGGCCAAGGGTCTGTTGGGACGAGCGGTCGCCCAGGAGGTCGGAGGGCGAGGTCACACCCTCCGGGCCGCCGCGCGAGAGGAACTCGACTTGACGGACGAGGAGGCGCTCCTGCGAACGTTCGTCCGTGAGAACCCGGACTGGGTCGTGAACTGTGCGGCCTACACGGACGTCGACGGTGCGGAATCCGATCGCGCCGCCGCATTTCAGGTAAACGCCGACGGAGCGGGCGCCGTGGCCCGCACGTGCTCCCGGGTCGGCGCGGGTCTGCTTCACGTGAGCACGGACTACGTCTTCGACGGGGCATCCTCCAGGCCGTGCCGCCCAGGTGACCCGACGCGCCCGCTCAACGTGTACGGTGCAAGCAAGCGCGCCGGCGAGGAACGCGTCCTCGCATCCGGGGTCCGCCACATTGTGGTGAGGACGAGCTGGCTTTACGGCGGGCGCGGTCGGGGCTTCGTCGGCATGATTCAAAGGCTTGCCCGGGAGCAGGACACGATTCGCATCGTGGCGGACCAGCGCTCCCGGCCCACGCGCTCGGTAAGCTTGGCCCGCGCGATCGTCGACCTGCTGGAGCGGGAGTCGGCGGGTGATCGACGGAATCGCAGCGGCCCCCGGATCTTCCACTGGGGAGGTGGTGGGTCGGCGACCTGGTTCGAACTCGCACGGGAGACCCTGGTGATCGAGGGCCTGCAGACCCGGCTCCTGGCCATCTCCTCTGCAGAGGTGGAACGCCCGGCCCGGAGACCCGCCTACTCGGTTCTCGACCTGCGGGAGACGGAAGCGCTCCTGGGCCGCCCGGCACCTCACTGGCGGGAGGAGTTGGCGAGGTACCTGGCCGAGACGTCTACCTCCAGGTAACCGACGCCGGACGACAGGGTTCGACCAGCGAGAGGAGCAGGGGGAGGATTTCATGAAGGGAATCATTCTGGCAGGAGGACTGGGGAGCCGGCTTCATCCGATGACGCGGGTCACGAACAAGCACCTTCTTCCCGTCTACGACCGGCCGATGATCTACTATCCTCTCCAGCAACTCGTCCACGCGGGCATTCGGGAGATCCTGGTGGTGACCGGTGGGGACTCGGCCGGGGATTTCCTCCGGCTCTTGCGGAATGGCCGGGAATTCGGCCTTTCCCATCTCGACTACACCTACCAGGAAGGCGAAGGAGGCATCGCTGAGGCGCTCGGTCTCGCAGAACATTTCGCGGACGGTGAGCCAGTGGCCGTCGTGCTGGGAGATAACCTCTTCGAACAGCCGATCGCTCCTTCCATCCAACGGTACCTGAAGGTGGGGAGCGGGGCGAGAATCCTCCTCAAGGAGGTGGAGGACCCGGAGCGGTTCGGGGTGCCCGCCTTCGACGGAGACCACCAAATCGTCCGGATCCACGAGAAGCCGAGCGACCCTCCTTCCTCGTACGCGGTTACGGGCTGCTACATGTTCGACGCTCGAGTCTTCGACATCATCCGCACCCTCGAGCCATCGGGTCGGGGTGAGTTGGAGATTACGGATGTGAACAACCGCTTCATCGAGTGGGAGGAGATGGAGTGGGACGCAGTCGATGGATGGTGGACGGATGCCGGAACCATTCCCTCCCTCTACCGGGCCACCAAGTTGGTCGCTGAGTGCGAAGACAACGCAGTGCTCCGCAGTCGGGGCGGTTCCGAAGCGCTGAGCCATCGCCGCCCGTCCTACTCGCCCAGCAGCGTCTCCCAGCCATTCCCAAGCGGAGACGGTGCCGCTTGAGGATCGTGATCACCGGGGGTGCCGGGTTCGTGGGCTCGAACCTGATCCGCTACCTCCTGGACGAACACGACGGGGTGGAGATCGTAAACCTCGATCTGCTCACCTACGCCGGTAACCTCGAGAATCTCGCAGGCGTCGAGGAGGATCCGCGCTACAGCTTCATTCGCGGAGATGTGTGTGACTCGAATCAAGTTCGCCATGCGATCGAGGGCGCGGATGTGGTCGTTCATCTCGCCGCCGAGTCCCATGTGGATCGGTCGATCGAAGATGGCTCCCCCTTCGTTCACACGAACGTGATCGGTACCCACACCCTTTTACAAGCTGCGCTCGACGAGGGGGTGGGACGATTCCTCCAGGTCTCGACCGATGAGGTTTACGGGTCGCTGCCATGGCGTGACCCGGAGGCGATGAGTACGGAGGATGTGCTTCGAGCCGAGGAGCGAAGCGAGAGGGGGGAGCACTTTTCCTTCTTCACGGAGGAGACCCCGGTCGCTCCGCGGTCCCCGTACTCCGCGTCGAAGGCCGGGGCGGACCACCTCGCGCTGGCCTACCACCACACGCACGGGCTCCCCGTCATCGTCACGCGTTCATCGAACAACTACGGTCCCTACCAGTTTCCCGAAAAGCTCATCCCCCTGCTCATCACGAACGCGCTGAACGGGCGGCGGATTCCAGTTTACGGAGACGGGCTCCATGTGCGGGATTGGCTCCACGTGCGGGATCATTGTCGGGGGCTCGAGGCCGCGATCCGAAATGGGGGTTCAGGCGAGGTCTACAACCTCGGAGGTCTCGCAGAGCGAACCAATCTCCAAGTGGTGAACAGCGTGCTCGCCACACTCGGAAGGGAGGCGGATCTCATCGATTTCGTCGCGGACCGGCCGGGCCACGACCGCCGCTACGCGATCGATATCCGGAAAGCCGAGGTCGAGCTCGGTTGGTGGCCCGAGATCTCGTTCGAGAAGGGATTGGCCGCAACGATCGAGTGGTACCTGCGGAACGAGAAGTGGTGGGAGCGGGCCAGGAGCGGAGCCTACCGCACCTACTATGAGACGATGTACGGGGAAGGGGGACGATACGCCGCAGGTCACGAGCCATGACCGAGTCGCCCGCCCCTGCCCGCCCGCGCGTCCCCCCGAACCCATCACAGGCCCGTGAATCCCCGGACCCACGGCGAGCGATCAGCCGCTCCCCTCATCGGAGTCGAGGCCGGGCTCGTCGGAGTCGCAGCGTCGCTGCCCGGAGTCGGGATCGCGCGCGTCAGGGCCGCGCTCTTCTC
>SKKN01000072.1 GCA_007121455.1 Gemmatimonadota bacterium
CGAGCCTCCTCCGTTTTCTCGACTGCCGTTGGACGCATTTGCTGGACGCGATGAAGTATCGATGTCGCCGGTACGTTTGGTCATATTCGGGGGGTCCTGAGGTTTTGAGGTGCAGGAGGCTAACGGGAACGGGCTTCGGGCTCAATGGCACGCCCGGTCCTGCTACCTTCCGCTGCACCCGCCCACGAGCCGCAGGCTCACCCCGGGTCGACGCACTGCCAGCGGCCGTCGGGAAGCTTCCACAACTTCCGGGTGAACCCACATTCGATGCACCTTGTCCTGGGACCGAACCGGATAGCACGGAAGATCCGCTCCGCTCGCGTGTCGCTCAGATCGGCCGTGAAAGCTCTTCTCATAAGGCTTTGACACTTGGTTCATACCTCGCGAAGTGTCAAATGCCCTAACGAAAGCCGAAGTAGCCGATCACGATCGCGACGAGCGAGAAGAGACCCCATCCATGAAGCCCCCAGTGGAAGAAGGAGAGCCGCATCGCCAGATCGGCGTCCGTGCGGCCACCATCGGGGGGCATGAAGGGATTGTCCTGGAGATGGCTCACGGGCTCGGCCACGCTCCAGAAGATGAGACCTACACCCATCCCGGCAGCGAAGAGCATCGAAATCCAGGAGAAGGTGCCGAACTCGGGCTGTTCGTCGTCTCCCCCCAGTCGGACGTTCCTGTACCGGCCCACCCCCAGCCATACGACGAAGACGAGAACCACGCTGACGAGCCCGATGTAGAAGCTCTCGAGAAAGGGACTGACGGCGACCCGTGCGTCGGCGAGGGCCCGCTCGAAGACCGTTCCGAAGACGGCTCCGAAGAGGGCGACCCCGCCCACCAGGACCAGAGAGGCGATGGTGACGGTCGGGGTGAGGCCTTCGAAGGGTCCAATTGGGCAGGAGAGGCCATGGTCGGCGTTTCCCGGATGGAGGTAGCAGCGATGATCTCGGGCGCCCTCACTGCTAACCGTTGCGGGACCCTCGCACCACCTTCTCGTCGGCGACCGCTCCTTCCCGGGACACCGTCGGGGCCGAGAGCCCGGGATACGGAGCTTCGCCACACTCCTGTGGTGCGGCTGCCTCATCGTGCTTCCGGGGCTGCTGCACAGATGCAACCCACAGGCTGCATGCGAGGCCCGAAGCGGCACCTCGAAGGCATGGCCATTGCGTGGACGAAGGGCGAAGCCGACGGCAGACCGAACCCCAGTATCGACGTGGAACCGCCATGGGACCGAAGAGCCGAAAGCCGATCCTCATCTCCTCCATCGCGCTCACACTCGCTGCCGTCCTGATCCTCCTGGCGCCGATGCCGATCGCGTGGGCGAGGAAGGCGAAGAACGAGTGCCGGGTCGCGGTGCTCATGTTCCATTCGATCATCCCGGACAGCATGAGCCCCTCCCGGTACGCCATGCGCGAGAGCGACTTCGTGTCGCAGATCGAGGAAGCGAAGGCACGCGGAACGACATTTTTCGATGTGGACCGCCTCCTGGAGTTCATCGGCCCTGCGGACCGCACACCGTGGGACGGACCCGCGGTATGCCCGTACGAGAACGGCGCCCTCCTCCTCACCTTCGACATGGACGGAGCATCCTATCATGCCGAGACGATGGTGAAGCACCTGGAAAGGTGGGACGTGCCGGCCCTCTTCTTCGTCCCGACCAGATTCATCGATCAGGGACAGGCGGTCGGCTCGGAGGAAATCCGCCGACTGGCGGACAAGGGCGCCACGTTCGGCTCGCATACCGAGTGGCACCGGGATATGCGCACGGTGGAGCCCCACGAGCTCCTCGAGAGCTTGGCGAGTTCGAGAGCATCCCTCCAGAGCCTCACGGACCAGGACATCCGCACGGTCGCAGCTCCAGGAGGGAGATACGACGACGAGGTCATCGAAACGGTGCGACAGGCCGGCTTCCGGTCGTTCTTCAACTCCGACCCCTGCTACCTCGAAGCTGGATCCTCCCCCTTCCGGATCTGCCGGGTGGAGATTCGGGGGGATCGGGGCATCACCGCGATCGAGGCGCTGAACGTTCCTGGACGGGTGGCGAAACAGCAGACTGCCTTCCGCCTGAAGCGGTCGATCGAACGCCTCCTGGGACCCACCGGATGGCGCATGCTCTCCACCGTCCGGACGGCATTCCAGTGAAGGCGATCGGGTTCAGACGAGGTGCCGCTCGATCTCGAGGTCCCAGTTTCTGGAATGGACGCGCTTCTCTCCCTCGAAGGCATCGAGGCTTGCCCAGATCCTGAAATGTGTGGGCGTCGAGGTCAGGATCGTGCGGGAGGTGGTCCGGATCGACCATCCCTCGCGGGAGATGCTCCACTCCCAGTGCGCCTCACCGCGGACGCTGTCGAAGTCGTCCCCCACCGAGGAATACCCTTCCAGCGTACGGATCCGGTGGATGAGATCGGCGTGGGGAAGACGGTAGGTACCCGGATCGTTCACCACCTCGAGAATGGAGGCATCGGTGGCGAGGTTTCTCCGAACGTACCAGTTGTGCTCGGGCGGCTGGAGCATCTCCTTCTCCACCGGCTTTGCCCCCTCGACCGGCCCGAATCGGCGCAGGGAGGAGTCCTCCTCTCGTGGCGGTCGGACCGGAAGGGTCAGGGTGCTCGCCTCCGTCCGGATGCCGAGGGTCACGGGTCTGGGCGACGGCCAGGCGAGGGGCCAATACGAGGTAGAGATCGCGACCCGCACCCGATGCCCCCGTGGAAAGTGCTGAGCGACATGGTTCATGCGAACCCTCACCTGGTACCGCTCCCCCGGTACGAGAGGCTCGGGGTTTTCGCTTCCGTTCCGGTGCGTCAGGTTGAGAAGTCCGTACGTGACACGAGTGGCCTTTCCGTCCGGCCGCACGTCGGAGAGTCGAACCGCGGCCATCGCCACCGGTTGATCGGAGATGAGGTCCAACTGAACCTCCGGCGCCCCGAGGATCTCCATGTCTTCCTCGAGTGGCAGGGTCTGGAAGATGAGGGCGCCCCCGTCTTCTTGCCTCTGATCGTGGGCCAGGTCCGGGCCGGCCGCGTACGAGCACCACTTCCCGGCGAAGAGCCCCACGGTGAGGGGCGACTGGATGGGGAGAACTCGCGAGACCTCCCCCCTTCCCTCCTCCTTCCCTTCCTCGACGGGCGCCAGACGCACACCCGAGGAAAACCGGTAGGTCCGCGGCTGAATCCGAGGCGAAGGCCACGTGGCCTCCGCCACCCATCGTCCAGGACGATGGACGTAGCTCGTCGTCGGCGGGACGCTGGCCTGCATCCAGACGCGGAGCATGGGTTCGTCGTCGACTCCGTTCTCCTCCCCACCCAACCACCGGTCCCACCACCGGATGGCTTCCTGAAGAAATCCGATTGCCGGCCCGGGGATTCCCAGGTGCGGGTACTTGTGACTCCACGGCCCGACCAATCCCTTGCGGGGCACCTTCAGATTCTGGAAGAGCCGGAAGACGGAGTTCGTGTACCCGTCCGCCCAGCCGCTCACGGCGAGGACCGGCACCTCGATCGCCCCGTAGTCCTCACATATCGACCCGTGCTTCCAGTAGTCGTCCCGGTACTGATGCCGAAGCCACTTCTCGAGCCACAGGCCACTGCCCTCGAGCCGCTCGTGCCACATCTCCCTCCACCGTTCCCCGACGAGCGCCGGATCCGGTGGAAGGCTGTTGAAGGCGAACATCGTGGACGCCCAGGACAGATTGTCGCCAAGGAGACAGCCACCCATGTGATGGATGTCGTCCGCGTATCGGTCGTCGGTCGAGCACACGGTGATGACCGCTCCGAGCTCCGGAGGCCGGAGCGCAGCCACCTGAAGAGCATTGAACCCTCCCCACGAGATCCCCATCATCCCGACCGAACCGTTGCACCACGGCTGCTCCGCGATCCAACGGAGCACCTCCAGGGCGTCCGCTTGCTCCTGCGACAGATACTCGTCCTCCAGCACGCCTTCGGAATCCCCGGCCCCCCGAAGATCCACCCGCACCCCGGCGTAGCCATGCCCCGCGAAGTAGTGGTGCGCGATCGAATCCTGCACGGCCTCCACATCCCGTTTTCGGTAGGGGATATACTCCAGCACGGCGGGCACCGGGGCTTCCACGGCCCCTTCGGGGATCCACAGCTTGGCGGCGAGTCGGACACCATCGGACAAGGGGATCCATGTGTGCTCGACCACCTGCACGCCGTGCGGGAAGTCGGTCACCTCTTCGATCGAAGTGGCGTCGGGTGATGCGAGCGCACTCGCCTGGGCATCTTCACCGGCTCGGGTACCGTTCGGTCTGTTCATGGGGAGCACTCAGAGTCGAGGAACAGGGTCGCCGCCGTCCAGTGGGGCCTCCCTACGGTGGACGATGTGGAGCTTCGGGGCCAGGGCCACCCTTCTCGCCATCTCACTTTCCCTCCGCGGCCGCCACTCCTTCGACCGGAGCGAACTCGAACGGGAGTGCATCCATCACCCAGCGGTGCCGCTCGAGGAGCTCGCGTTGGTTGGAGGCGCCGAGGAAGACGCGGGCGTAAACGAAGCTGTAGCTGTCCTGCTCCTGGGGATCCAGTTCGGAGAGCCGTGTGCCCGGCTCCGCGAGGACCTCGACGATCGCGCCGGGGAACTTCCGCTCCACCTGCTCGACCTCCTCTTCGGAAGGGGTCCGGATGACGGTCGCGTCTTCGAAGCGCCGGGCGAAAAACTTGCCGGCACGGCGAAACGGCCCCGCCCCCTTCCTCCATTCGGGCCTCCTCCCGAGAGCCAGCTCCACCGCGACCTCGTGATTCGGGACTCCGTCGACTTTCTCGAAGAGATCCCCATGCGACTGCGAGATGCGTGGATTGACCTCCAACAGCCAGATCCGGTCCTTCGCTTCGTCCCAGAAGAACTCCATGTTGAAAGGCGCATCGGAGAGCCCAACCCCTTCGATCACCCGGCGCGCAACGGCCCGCATGCGCTCTCGCACCGTTCGGGGAAGACGCGACGGATACTCGTAACGGGAGAAGGTGGACCGGTTCCCGTGCCGAACGGAATCTACCACGCCGTAGATCTCGACCTCGTCCCCATGGACGAACCCCTCGAGCGTGCACTGTGAACCGGAGACGATCCGCTCGGCGATACAGTGGAGGCCGGTGACCGGCGTGACCTCCTCGGGGAGGTTTGCCTGGGCGAGGAACTGGTTGAACGGCTCGCCTACGTCTCCTACCCCTTCCCGGAGCTTCCGAACCGCCCGCTGGAGTTCTTCACGGTGGCGGACCCGGAAGCCCAGATGGGAAGAAAAGGACTTCACGGGTTTCAGCCAGAAGGGATAGGCCAGCCCGATCCCGTTCAGCGACGCATCGTCGAACGGATCGACCGCCGTGAAGGGCGGCACATGCTCGGGAGCCACCTCCCTCTGCACGAGCCGACTCCAGTACTTGTGCTCGCACCGGAGCACGCTCTCCAGGGACGGCGAGACCAGGCCGAGCCGGCAACAGAGGATCGGCACCATCAAGCTCACCGGGAAATCCCAGTAGCCCACGACGGCATCGGCCCCACCCGGCCAGGCCTCCACGACCTGAACTGCCGCGTCGAGCCGTTCAGCGAGAGGGAATTCCCTCCACGACGTCACCTCCTCGAGGGAGAGAAGGGGGTGGAATACGTAGCCGCGCTCCGGCGGCAACGCTTCCAGCTTCTTTCGGTTGAATTCATCGAGACCAAGGACAAAGACGTGAGCGGACCTCTCGGGCATGACTCCGTCGGGGATAGGGGCCGGGCGGTCCAGCGGGACCACCTCCACGGGTTTCCCTATGCCAGAACCGTGCCCCGTCCCCCGGACCCTGGCGCCACGGAACCGGTACGATCGGAGGAAGCGGCTCCCTGTCTTGCCGACCGACTCTTCCCGGAGTAGCATCCGGAGGAGCGGTGCCGTCATCCTCGCGGGATCGCTCGTCGTCGATTCAAGAGAGAACCTGGCATTGCACCGACCGGAACCACCGCGGCCGAGCGCGATGACCTTTCCTGGAGATTCAATGCGCGGCTGGCCCGGAACCCTCGCGGAAACGGCGTCTGGGCTGGAAGAGTGACCCACGCCACGAGTTCCGATCGCACCTTCCGGGAGGAAGCGCTGCCGCAAATGGATGCGGTCTACCGGTTCGCGCTCCGGCTCGCCAAGGAGCCGGACCTGGCCGAGGACTTGACGCAGGAGACCTTCCTCCGCGCCTACCAGAACCGCGACAAGTACACGCCGGGAACTCGAGTGAAGAGTTGGTTGTTCACTATCTGTAGGAATCTCTTCCTCCGCCGTACGGAGCGGAGCCGCCGCCACGACGAGATCGTTACGGAGGCAGCGGATGAGGACGCCCGCCATGTCTCGCGCGAAAACAGTGTGTTCATGGCAGCCCGGGACCGCGACCCGGAGGGCGAGTTCTGGAAACAGGTGGTCGATGAGGAGGTCCTTCGAGCCATCGACGAGCTTCCTCCCGAATTCCGGGAGCCGCTGATCCTTTCGGACCTGGAGGATCTTTCCTATCAGGAGATTGCCGAAGTGATCGGAGTGCCGATCGGAACCGTGAAGAGTCGGCTGTTCAGGGGGCGGAGGATCCTTCAGAAGGCGCTCTACGATTACGCAGTGGAGCAGGGAATCGTCAAGGACACCAAACCGGACGACAGCATCGACGCCGAGGAAGTTTCGGAATGAAATGGGTCGAGGAGTTGCGGCGTCTGCTGCAGAGGGTGGGAAAGGAACCTCCTTCGACGGAGCCGGGAGGGATCGCATGCCATGAGGCGGCGGAGCGTCTGTTCGAGTGGCTGGACAACGAGTTGGAATCCGACATGCACGGGCGCGTCGGGATCCACCTCGAAACCTGCGCTCGATGCTATCCGCGACTGCTCTTCGAAAAGTCGTTCCGGGAGGCCGTGGAGCGTGCGGCGCACGACGGCTCCGCGCCCGAGGATCTCCGGCAGCGAATCATGACGTCACTCGAGTCGGAGGGCCTCACCGAGTCCGAGGCAGGTCGAGCCGAGGACGATGAGGCCTGACCGGTCGCCTCCGTTCACTCGAGCGTCATGAAGAGGTTGTTCAACGACTCGGCCAGCGTCGGATGGGCGAGCACCCCGTCCCGAAGGGCTACGTAGGGGAGATCCCCCATCATCGCCACCTTGACGACGGCGGCCACCTCACCCCCTTCCACGCCCAGAACGGCCACACCCAGGATCCGGTCGGTCTCGCCGTCCACCACCGCCTTCATGAACCCGCGGGTCTCATCCATCTCCACGGCCCGAGCGACCCGGCTCATGGGCAGCTTCGCGACCCTCACATTTCGTCCGGCCTCACGAGCCTCGCGTTCCGTCATCCCCACCCGACCGAGTTGTGGGTCGGTGAAGAGGACGTGCGTCGGGATCCGCCCCTCCGTGCTCTCGCTTCCGCCGTCGAGGACATTGGCTCGAACGATCCGGTAGTCATGATACGCCATGTGGGTGAAGGGGGGAGATCCCGCGACGTCCCCCATGGCCCAGATGCCACCCACTCGCGTCTCCAACCGTTCGTTCACGGAGATGTATCCATCCTCCTCCGCCGTAAGGCCCGCCTGCTCGAGTCCCAGGCCGTCGGTGTTCGGGACCCTGCCGGCGGCGACCAGGAGGTGGCTTCCGGCGACGGTGATGTCGTCCCGGTCATCCGAATCCAGGCGTACGGTCACCCCGCCTTCCTCCGCCGCGGTCGCCTCGGTCGCCGTCGTGCCGGTGCGCACGGCGATTCCATCCTCCTCGAAGATCTCCTGCAGAGCCCGTGACACATCCTCGTCCTCGCGACCGACCAGACGATCGTCGGCCTGGAGGATCGTCACCTCGGAGCCGAACCGCCGGAACATCTGGGCGAACTCCAACCCCACGAACCCCCCGCCCAGAACGATCAGGTGCCGGGGCACCTCATCCAGTTCCATGATCGAGGTCGAATCGAGAAACGGCACGTCCTCGAGCCCCGGGATCGCTGGAATCCGGGGTCGTTCCCCGGTGTTGATGAAGATGTGGTCCGCATCGAGGTCACGGATGCCCCCATCCCGGAGGTGCACTTCGACCGAGTCGGGACCGGTGAAGCGCGCGTTACCCATGATGAGCTCCACCCGGTCGTGGCGCTCCAGACCCTTGCGAGACCCCTCGCTCCACGAGTCCACGACCTCCCGCTTCCTCCGGCGTACCACCTCCATGTCCACCGACAC
>SKKN01000015.1 GCA_007121455.1 Gemmatimonadota bacterium
CCCTTCGCGGGATTCGCCATGCCGGTGCAGTATCCGGATGGCATCCAGGCAGAGCACCGAAGCGTACGGGAGTCGGCGGCCCTCTTCGACGTGAGCCACATGGGCGAGTTCGAGGTACGGGGACCGGATGCACTCGCCCTCGTCCAGAGGGTCACCGTGAACGACGCCTCGAGTCTCGAGGCGGGGCAAGCGCAGTATTCGGCGATTTGCAGCGAAAGCGGTGGCATACTCGATGATCTCCTCGTCTACCGGCTCCCCGGCACGTTCATGCTCGTGGTCAATGCGGCCAATCGGGGTAAAGTTCTCACGTGGATCCAGGCTCATGCGGAGGGCCTCGAGGTGGAGGTCGAGGATCGGTCGGACGCAATCGCGCTCCTTGCGATCCAGGGCCCGCGGGCGCAGGAGATCCTCTCCGACCATACCGACTTGGACCTCGATGCCATCGGGTACTACCGGGCGAGGGAGGGTGCAGTGGAGGGCGTCCACGGCCTCGTGAGCCGAACGGGATACACGGGGGAGGACGGGTTCGAGCTCTATCTTCCCGCGGCCGATGCTCCAGGGGTCTGGCGAGCGCTTCTCGAAGGTGGGGGGGACGGGCTGCGTCCGGCCGGACTGGGCGCCCGGGATACGCTGCGGTTGGAAGCGGGTCTCCCGCTCTACGGAAATGATCTGGATGAGGAGCACACGCCCTTCGAGGCTGGCCTCGGATGGATCGTGAAGCTCGAGAAGGGCGAGTTCGTGGGCAGAGAAGCGCTCGCTCGTCAGAAGGAGTCGGGGGTAAATCGTAAGCTCTCCGCCCTCCGGATGGTGGGTCGGGGTTTCCCCCGTCCGGGCTATCCGGTGATCGCCGATGGCGAGCGGGTGGGGGAGGTCACGAGCGGGACCGTGAGCCCGAGCCTGGGCGTGGGAATCGCTCTTTCCTACCTCCCCCTCGAACACGGGAAGCCTGGGAGCCGCGTAGAGGTTCGCGTTCGATCTCGCGATGTCCCGGCCGAGGTGCAGCGGCCCCCCTTCTACACCGAAGGCTCGGTCCGTCGCTGAGCGTGGAAGAACGGGATTGGCGAAAAGGAGCGCTGGGGGTATGGATCTGCGGGTTGCACTGTTGACGGTGAGCGATGGGTGCGCCGAAGGAGTGCGCCCGGACGGGAGCGGCAATCGAATCGCCGACTGGTGTGATGGCCTCGGCTTGAATCTCGTCGACCGTGCAGTGGTGCCGGACGAGACCGCCCGGATCGTCCCGAAGCTTCTCCAATGGGCGGACGAGGGTGGGGTCGACCTGATCCTGACAACGGGCGGAACCGGGTTCACGGCTCGCGACGTGACACCGGAGGCCACGCGCGCTGTCCTCGATCGTCCAGCGGCCGGGCTTGCAGAAGCGTTTCGCCGAATGGGCGCCGAGTCCACCCCCTTCGCGGTTCTTTCGCGTGGTGAGGTCGGTCTGAGGGGCCGAACTCTGATCGTGAACCTCCCGGGAAGCACCGGCGGAGTCCGGGACGGCCTCCAGCTCCTCGAGCCGCTGCTTCCCCATCTGACCGAACTCCTTCGAGGCTCTCCCGAATCGCACGGACCCGCCCCGGCGCAACATGGGTGAAACCGTCCTCGTCTCGACACACGATCTGGAAATCGCCGGACCGATCCGGAGCGCGTTCGAGGCGGAGGGGCATTCCGTTCGTCTCGTGACGGAACCGGAAGATCTTCGCGGGGAGCACGACGCCGGGCTGCTCGTGCTCACGGGTGGTATCACGGACGGGGCGGGGGCCCTCCTCCGTCGCTGGACAGCGCATCAGGAAGTCCCCGTCTTCGCCATCGTGTCCGGAGAAGGGGGAGAGGCGGACGAGAAAATCCGCACGCTCGCTCCTCTCAAGGTCTTTCCATCCACGGTGGATCCCGGCGAAGTGGCCCTGACCGGTCGAAGGGCGATGCAGCGACGCCATCTTCAGGCAGTGACCGGAATCATCGGAGAGACGGAGGGGATGCGGGAGGTGATGGAGCGGGTCGTGCAGATCGCTCCCGTGGAGTCGACGGTCCTCGTCACCGGAGAGTCCGGAACCGGGAAGGAGCTGGTGGCCAGAGGGCTTCATGGCCTTTCCCCTCGTCGGCATCGCCCCTTCATCGCCGTGAACGTCGCGGCACTCTCGGAGACACTTCTCGAAAGCGAGCTCTTCGGTCACGAAAAAGGTGCGTTCACCGGTGCGATCGACTCCAGGAAGGGATTTTTCGAGTTGGCGCATCACGGCACGATCTTCCTCGACGAGATCGGGGAGATGCCCCTCACCACGCAGACGAAGCTTCTCCGGGTGCTCGAGCAGCGGGAGTTTCTTCGGGTCGGAGGGGAGCGGCCGATCCGCGTCGATCTCAGAGTAATCACCGCGACGAATCAGGACCTGCGAGCGCTGGTTGCTACCCGGAAGTTCAGAAAGGACCTCTACTACCGCCTCAATATCCTGAACATTCGGCTTCCTCCGCTACGCGAGCGCCGGGAGGACATTCCTCGATTGATCCAGCACTTCATCCGGGAGCTTGCGGGGCGGATGGATCGCCCTTTCCCGGGAATCTCTCCGCAGGCGATGGAGATCCTGCGGCAGTACGACTGGCCGGGAAATGTCCGGGAGCTCCGAAATCTCGTGGAGAGCATGGTGGTGCTTTCCCCCGGAAAGGAGATCCGACCGGAGGACATTCCCACGGAGATCCGACATCCTCCGACGAGAGACCGGTTCCTCCCCGTACCGCTTCCAGGCCAGGCGGTCCAGAAGCAGGACGATTCACGGTCGAAGGAGCTGCGACCGGAGCTCGAGTTCGTGTTCCGCACGCTCGTCGAGCTCCGAGTCGACATGGATGAGCTCCGTCGACAGTTCGAGGAGTATCGGGACGAGATGGAGGACCGGGTGGAATTCGCCCAAAGTCGGATTCGGGCGTTGCCTCGCGGCCGTCCCGGGTCCGTGGAGCTCGGGAGTCGACCGTGGGAGGAAGAAGAGTTGTCCGCTTCCGAGGGTGGAGGTCGCGATCCGATGGAACCGGAGCCCGAGGAGGTGGAGGTGGGAGAGGAAAGGGACCAGGGCCCCACCGACGAGGGGCTCGTCTTCGAGCCGGGGATGACGATGGAGGATCTGGAGCGGGAGGCGATCGTCTCCGTACTCCGGAAGACCGGGGGAAACCGAAGAGAAGCTGCGGAGAGTCTCGGGATCGGTGAGCGGACGCTCTACCGCAAGATCCGGAAGTACGGGCTCGAGGTCTGACGGGCGCCGGCTGCACGGGCCCGCACCCTCGAACGTTCCACTTCGATGCGGGGAAGAATCCGTTCCCAGCTTCGGCTCCGGTGCTCCCGGTACTCGACTTCGATGTCTCCTTCCAGGTCGAGTCCCGAGTCGAACGCGTATACGGCCATCTCCGTTCGGCGGGGTTGAAGGCGACCGGTGGTCCATCCGGGCGTGACCGGGAAGATGGTGAGTGGTCGGTGTCGAAACCCCCGGCTCATGAGGTTCAGGTCCTCGGGTTCGAACGTCGTGTCCGGGATCTCGCTGAAGAGCGAGACGAGGAAGAGCTTCGCATCCTGGCGGCCGGGTGCCCTCCGCTCGAGCAGCTCCCTGTGGCTGTGGGCGAGCCCTGACAGGCGCTCGTAGGTATCGGGGGCCGTCACGCGGATGATCTCTTCGACGAGAGGCGTGACCTTCACCTGCAACTCCGCACCGTCCAGCGCCATGGTGATATCGTCCTGACGGAGCGTGCCGTACCCTGCGGGAATCATCCCCTCCCGTTCCTCCGTTTGCTGGGGCGCGGCCCGGTCTTCCACGCTCCCCGATCCCTCTGAAGCGCCGCGGAAGAGGAGACCGCACCCGGAGAGGATGGGGATGAGTGCGAGCGCCATGGCTCGCCGTGTCACGACAGTCCCGAGAGCCCTCATTCGTTCCGTCCGCCGCCCCGCGCGTTCTCGAGGACTCCTTCGAGTGCCTGAAGGAGCTCGTCCCGTCCTTCACCCGTCTTCGACGAGAAGGAGAGCACCTGTTCGGGGTCGAGGCGGAGCTCTTCAGCGAGCTCCCGAGTGCGAGGGGCGCGCTTCGCGCGGGTGAGCTTATCCGACTTCGTCACCACGACGAGTGTCGGCAGGCCAACGTGCGCCAGGTAGTCGAGCATCTGTCGGTCCAGATCGGTCGCGTCTCGCCGGGCATCCACCAGGTGCACGGCCGCGATCGGTCCGTCGTCGCGCGCGAGGTATCCTTCTACGAGCTCCTTCCATTCCCGTTGGACCCGAGCCGGGACCTTGGCGAACCCATAGCCCGGGAGGTCGACGAGGAGGAACTCGTCGTTCACACGATAGAAGTTCAGCGCCTGCGTCTTGCCCGGTCGGGTCGAGACGTGGGCCAGCTTTTTCCGCGTGCGGTGAATCAGGGTGTTGATCAGGGACGATTTTCCGACGTTCGAACGGCCGGAAAAGGCGATCTGCGGCAGGTTGTCCGGAAGAACGGCGTCGGGCGCCACCACGGAGCTCAGAAATTCCACGCTTCGGATCTTCATTCCCACCTTCACTGAGAGATCTGGATTCCGGTATCGGCGGTAAACCCGGTGCGGAGGCCGGGACCCTCCTCCAGCGCCAGCCCCGGATGCGGAGCGAGCACTGCTGTCAGGACGTCGTCCATCGTTCCGACCGGGACGAACTCCACCCGTTCCCGCACCTCCTCGGGAAGTAGCCCGATCTCACTTTCGTTCCCCTCCGGAAGAACCATCCTCTGGATCCCGGCACGCACTGCCGCCACCGCCTTCTCCCGTATACCCCCCACAGGCAGCACTCGGCCCCGCAAGGTGATCTCCCCCGTCATCGCCACATCGCCTCGTGTCGGGCATCCGGTGAGGGCGGAGATCAGCGCTGCGGCGATCGTGGTGCCCGCGGAAGGGCCGTCCTTCGGCGTGGCCCCTTCGGGGATGTGGATGTGCACGTCCACGTCTCGGTGGAATCGGGGCGCGAGCGCCAGCTTCCGGGCGCGGGTGCGAGCGAAGGTGATCGCCGCTACGGCCGATTCCTTCATCACGTCGCCCAGCGTTCCGGTGAGCTGTATCTGCCCGGAGCCCGGCACCACGACCACCTCCACATCGAGCACCTGTCCGCCCGCGGGAGTCCAGGCGAGACCATTCGCGATTCCGATTCGGTCTCGTTCGTCCACCGGTCCGTCGAATCGAAAGGGAGGCGGGCCCAGGAGATCGTAGAGATCCTCAGGACGGAGGTTTCGCCGGAGGGGCTGCTGTCTTTCCCGATCCGCGATGCCTCGAGCGACCTTCCGCGCCAGCTTCGAGACCAGGCGGTCGAGCTCGCGGACCCCGGCCTCGCGCGTGTAGGCCGTGATCAGCTGCTGGACCGTTTCCTCCTCGACCTTCACATTCCTCTCGGCGATCCCGTGCCGTTCGAGTTGTCGCGGGAGAAGGAAGCGACGCACGATGGCCCGTTTTTCCGAGTCGAGGTATCCCGGGATCCGGATCACTTCCATCCGGTCTCGCAGTGGTTCGGGGATGCCGGTCAGGGTGTTTGCGGTGGCGATGAAGAGGACGTCGGACAGATCGAATTCGAGTTCGAGGTAGTGATCCGTGAAGGTGGAGTTCTGCTCCGGATCGAGCACCTCGAGAAGGGCGGCTCCGGGGTCTCCATGGAAGTCCCTCGACACCTTGTCCACCTCGTCGAGGAGGAAGACTGCATTCCGCGATCCGCACCTCCTCAGTCCCTGAAGCACCTTCCCCGGTAGGGCACCCACGTAGGTGCGACGGTGTCCGCGGATTTCCGCTTCGTCCCGGACACCTCCAAGGCTCACGCGCACGAACTCCCGTCCGAGCGCCCGTGCAATGCTCCGCCCGAGCGATGTCTTCCCGACCCCGGGCGGGCCGACGAGACAGAGGATCGGGCCTCGGAGCTCACCGACGAGGGAGAGGACTGCGATGTGGTCGAGGACCCGGTCCTTCACCTCCTCGAGCCCGAAGTGCTCCGCATCGAGGACCTCCTCCGCGTGTGCGACGTCCGCGCCGGCGACGGTCTCCGTGAGAGTCCACGGAAGGGCGAGGACCCACTCGAGGTATGTGCGGATGACCGCCGCCTCGGGTGCCGTTGGGTTCAGCTTGCGGAGTCGGCCCAGCTCCCGCTTCGCCCGTTCTCCCGCATGGTCCGGCAGGGAAGCCTCCCGCACCGCACGCTCCAGCTCGTCCGACTCTCCCTCTCCCTCCTCCCCCAGCTCTTCGTTGATCGCGCGGCGCTGTTCCTTGAGGTAGAACTTCCGCCGATCCTCGTCCATTTGCCTGCGCATCCGGTCGTCCAGCTCCCCCTCGATCCGGAGGACCTGGAGCTCGTGCACAAGGAGGTTCTGGATCCGTTCGAGGGCGTCCTCCTGGCTCTCCGCTCCGAGAATGGTCTGCTTGTCATCGGCCGGGACGAGGAGGTGGCCGGCCAGGAGATCCAGCATCCGCTGTCGGTCGCGGGTCTGTAGCAGGGTCCCCGGGAGTTCCTCCGGAATCTGCTCATGGAGCTTGGCATACTCCTGGAAGAGCTTCTCGACGGCGCGGACGCGTGCGGCCAGCCGAGCCTCATCCTTCGCCGATGGGGGGGGTATCCCGTGCATCCGGGCGCGGACGCGGTATAGGCCGGAGGTCGCGAAGTAGCGTTCGACGCGGACGCGTTGGATCCCCTCCAGCACCACCCGAGCCGTTCCATCCTCCAGCGATGATACCTCGAGGACCTGCACGAGCGTGCCGATCCGGTGCAGGTCTCCGGCGGTCGGATCCTCGATCGCGGCATCCTTCTGGGCCACGACGACGAGGCGACCATCTCCTTCGCGCGCCTCGGAGAGAGCAGCCACGGAGCGTGGCCGCCCGATGAGGAGAGGGAGGACCATCGGTGGAAAGAAGACGAGGTCGCGGAGGGGGATGAGCGGAAGGCGGTCGGGAAGGGGTTCGGTCGTCGGCCTGCTCTGTCCCGTCACGAAACCTCCTTCCTGAGAGCTCACGCCTCCTTCTTCTGTGCCTCCGGCCGGAGGACGAGAAGAGGCTGGACCCCCTGCTCGACGCACTCCGGCGTTACCACGACCTCCCGAACGTCTTCACGGGAAGGAATCTCGAACATCACATCTCGGATGATGTTCTCGATCACCGCGCGAAGTCCTCTCGCGCCCGTGCCCCGATTGAGGGTCTTGTGTGCGATCGCTCGAAGCGCCGCCGGGTCGAAGGTGAGCCCTATGCCTTCCAGCTCGAACATTTTCGAGTACTGCTTCACAAGCGCGTTCTTCGGCTCCTGGAGGATTCGCACGAGCGAGTCTTCGTCGAGTTCCTCCAGGTTAACCGTGACCGGAAGTCTCCCGACGAGCTCCGGAATCAGGCCGAATCGCTGGAGGTCCTCGGGCTCCACCTGACGCATCAGGTGCGTGTCCAGACCCCGCTTCTTGTCATCACTCTCTCCCAGGAACCCGATTCTTCGCTGCCCGATTCGGGCTTCGACGATCTTCTCCAGCCCGTCGAAGGCTCCCCCACAGATGAAGAGGATGTTCCGGGTGTTGATCTGGATGTACTCCTGCTGCGGATGCTTCCGCCCTCCTTGTGGTGGCACGGATGCCACGGTGCCCTCGAGGATCTTGAGGAGCGCCTGCTGAACTCCTTCGCCGGAGACGTCCCGGGTGATCGAGGGGTTCTCCGATTTGCGGGCGATCTTGTCGAGCTCGTCGATGTAGACGATGCCCCGCTCGCAATCGGCCACGTTGAAGTCGCTCGCCTGGAGAAGGCGCACGAGGATGTTCTCCACGTCCTCACCGACGTAGCCGGCCTCGGTGAGGGTTGTGGCGTCTGCAATGGTGAAGGGCACGTTGAGGGTGCGCGCGAGCGTCTGCGCCAACAGGGTCTTTCCGACCCCCGTCGGCCCGATGAGGAGGGTGTTCGCCTTCTCGATCTCGACCTCGTCGAGGATTCCCTGATGGTTCACCCGCTTGTAGTGGTTGTACACCGCTACCGAGAGGCTGCGCTTCGCTTCCTCCTGCCCGATCACGTACTGGTCGAGCACGTCCTTGATCTCACCCGGCGTCAGGGTGGGAACCTTCGCCTCGACCGTTTCTCGGTCCTCCTCCTCCGCGAGGATCTCGTTGCAGAGCGAGACGCATTCGTTGCAGATGTAAACTGAAGGACCGGAGATGAACTTCTTGACGCTGTCCTTCGACTTGCCGCAGAAGCTGCAGCGCAGGTGTTTGTCCGTGGTGGCCATCCTATTTCCTCTTCCGGCCGCTCGGCTCACTCGAGCCGGCGGGCTTCCGCTTCGTCGGGGGCCTCAACCTTCGCCGTCCGTCTCCTCGTCCTCGAGCGCGCGGTGGCTGTCCGCAGGCTTTCCGTTCCCACCGATCCCTTCCTTTCCGGTGAGCACCCGGTCGATGAGGCCGTACTCCAGCGCCTCGTCCGGGCTCATGAATCGGTCCCGGTCGACGTCCTGAGCGATCTTGGCGACGGTTTGGCCCGTGTGCTTCGCGAGGATCCGGTTCAACCGCTCACGGATGTCCAGGACCTCCCGCGCGGCGATTTCGATGTCCGCCGCCGTCCCCTGCATTCCCGATGAGGGCTGGTGGATCATGATCCGCGAGTTGGGAAGGGCCCCGCGCTTTCCCTCTTCACCCGCAGCCACGAGGACGGCCCCCATCGAAGCCGCCATTCCGACGCAGAACGTGGACACAGGGGCTCGCAGGTGCTGGATCGTGTCGTAGATCGCAAGCCCTGCGTACACGCCGCCGCCGGGCGAGTTGATGTAGAGGTAGATGTCCCGCTCGGGATCTTCCGCGTCGAGAAACAGGAGCTGCGCGACGATAATGTTCGCGACCGTGTCGTCCACGGGGCTTCCGAGGAACACGATCCGGTCCATAAGGAGCCGACTGAATATGTCGTAGCTCCGTTCTCCCCGGCTGGTGCGTTCGATCACGTACGGTGGATAAATTGCCATGAATTCGGGTCATCTCCATGTGGAGTTCGAAGCGAAGCGAGATCCCTCTACTTTGCGTCTACGATCGTGGATTGCTCTTTGAGAAACTCGAAGACCTTCCGCTCGAGCATATCGCGCTCGAGTCCCTGGAGCCGTCCCGTCTTCTGGAACTGGGAGTATACCTCCCCGGGGTCGACCTCGTTCTTTTCAGCGATCTCCTGGATCTTCTCGTCGACTTCCTCCGAGGTCGCCTCGATCGTCTGCGTCTCTGCGATTCGGTCGATGAGGAGTGCGCGCTTGACCGCCCGTTCCGCCTGCGGACGGATGTTTTCCTTCGCCTTCTCGATCTCCTCGGCAGGGGCTTCCCCCGTGTCTCCGAGATAGGAGTCGACGTACTTCTCGACCATCGATTCCGGAACGTCGAACGGGTTGGCCTCGAGGAGGAGGTCGACCAAGCGGGCTCTCACTTGAGCTTCCGCATCTTCCTCGAGCTCCTCCTGGAGGTCTTTCCGGATCCGGGCGCGGAGCGCGTCCAGGCTCTCAAAATTTCCGACGGCGCTTGCCAGCTCGTCGTCGAGCTCCGGGAGTTCCTGCACTTTCCGGTCTTCGAGGGTGATCCGCAGCATTTCGGTGTCGCCCCGGCGCTCCTCGTTCGGAAAGTCCTCGGGGAAGCGTACGGTGAACTCCCCCGTCTCCCCCACGGCGAGAGAGCGGATCGCGTCTTCGACGTCGGGGATCGCCTCTCCTTCACCGAGCGTCAGCTCGTACTCGCGAGATTCGGCCTCTTCCGAGTCCTTGAGCTGGACGATCTGGACCCGAACCTGGTCGTGCTCGCCGGGCTTTCCTTCCTCGACAGGCTTCCAGACCCCCTGCTGGCTTCGCAGCCGCTCCAGGACCTTGTCGACGTCCTCGTCCCCGACGTCGACTCGAGGCCTCTCGGCGGTAAATCCACCAAGGCGGCTCACCTCGACCTGGGGGGTGACTTCCACGGTCACCCGGAACGAGAGTTCTTCATCCCGTTCGTGCTCCACCTTGTCCACCTGGCCTTCGCTGATCGGGTGGATCTCCTCCCGGCGGAGTGCTTCGCGGTATGCCTCCTGGATGACGCGGTCCATGGTCTCCTGCTGGAGCGCGGGGCCGAAGCGCTTTTCCACTACGCTCGCCGGCACCTTCCCCTTTCGGAAACCCGGAAGCTTCATTCGACTGGAGAGAGTTCGAGCGACCTCTTCTCTCTGCTCTCGGACCAGGTCGGCCGGAACGGTGATTTGGAGCGTGCGCTTCCAGCGCTCCTCTTCCTGTACCGCGACCGTGAGCTTGGAGGCGTCGATCGGCATCTATCGGAATCCTCTTCTTTTTACGCGAGGTGCGAAAGGGGGGACTCGAACCCCCACGGCACGGGGCCACGAGATCCTAAGTCTCGCGCGTCTACCAGTTCCGCCACTTTCGCACGGTATTCGGAATGAAGGAACATAACCGGGCTGTGAACGGGCATCAACGAGGAAAGCCGGAGAGCGGAGGTCATCCCTCCAGCTCTCCGGCTTTTCGGGGCAGGTCGAATCTGGGGCCGGCCTTCCGGCCCGACCCTGTCTCGAACCGCTGACCCTGCCTACGGCACCCGGACGTTGAAGATCAGATTCGTTCCATCGGGAGCCACGAGCCTCAGGTTCACGATCTCGTCGGAACTCGCCTCCTGGAGCACCTCCTCCACGTCATCAGCGGTCTCGACCTGCTGCCCGTTGATCTCGGCGATGAGGAGCCCTTCCGGGACCCCTCGGCGTGCCGCAGGGCCGCCCGGGGTGACGCTGCGGATCACCGCTCCCGTGGCTTCCTCGTACCCAAGCTGCCGCCGCAGGTCCGTGTCGAGGTCGGTCACCTCGATGCCGATCTTCTCTTCGGCCCGTACGGGAGCTGCCGCGCGAGGCGCCTCCGCCTCGCGCGTGAAAGGAGCCTCTCCCAGCCTCAAATTCACGGAACTCCGTTCTCCGTCGCGGTAGAACTTCACTTCGATCTCGTCTCCAGGCCGCTTCTGTGCGATGAGCATCTGGAGCTGATTCGAGCGCTCCACCGGATCGCCGTCGATGGTTACGATCACGTCTCCGGGTCGGAAGCCGGCGTTCCGAGCCGGGCCGTCCTCCGGCACCGCTTGCACCAGCGCCCCCGCGACCCGCGGGAGGTCATAGTACTCCGCATCCGTAGCATCCACGGACTTCATCGAGACGCCGAGATAGGCGCGGCGGACGTGGCCATACTCGACGAGGTCCTCCATGACCCGCTTCGCCAGGTCGATCGGGACCGCGAAGCCATACCCCTGATAGAACCCGGTGCGGCTGGCGATGGCGGTGTTGATGCCCACCACCTGCCCCCGGAGATTGACCATCGGCCCACCCGAGTTTCCGGGGTTGATGACGGCGTCGGTCTGGATGAAGTCCTCGATCGCGAAGGGAGCGATGTCCTCCCCTTCCGACAGCCCGAGCTCCCTGCGGATCACGTCGAGGGAGCGCCCGGTGGCGCTGACGATGCCCGAAGTCACCGTGTAGTCCAGGGTGTTCGGGCCGCCGAATCCGGGGTTCCCCACGGCCAGCACCCACTCGCCGACGCGGAGGTCCCGATTGCTCCCCAGGGAAAGCCGCGGCAGGTCGTTCGCCGCCACGCGGAGCACGGCGATGTCCGTCGTCCGATCGGAGCCCACGAGCTCCGCTTCGAGCTCACGGCCATCCGGGAAGAAGACCCGGATGCGCTCCGCTCCGGATACGACGTGGTCGTTCGTCATGATGTAACCGTTCGGAGAGACTACGAAACCGCTACCCCCTGCCGTCGAAGGAGGCCCTCCCCGGCCTTCTCCCTCGCCCTCCTCGTCGGGGAACTGGAAGAAGCGTCGAAACTCTTCCGGGATCGGTCCCGATCCACGCTGAGCCGTCGTTCGGGTGCGTTCGACCTCGATGCGCACCACGGCAGGAGTGACGGCCTCCGCAATCGCCACGAAAGCCGAGCTTACGTCGAGCGCCGGCTGGACCACCTCCTCGGGGATCTGCGGATCCTGATCGAGTAGAGGCATCGCAAAGGACGACGCCGTCCAACCGAGCCCCGACGCCATTCCCAATCCAAAAAGGAACGCGGCGGTGGTGTAGGCCAGAACGTTTGCTTTCGCCTTCAGCGGATCAAACATGGTGTGTCCTCGCGGGGTGTCCTCGGAATTCGGCCATCGGGCTCCACGCGGACGCGAGCGCCCGGTCAGACTCGCTCGATCCTACACGGGCTCCCGCTCGGGAGGTCCCTTTCCCGAACGACGCCCCCCCGGCCATGCCATCGGCCGGGGGGACGCATTCGCCAGCAGGCGCGATCTACTTCTTCTCCTCGTCCACGATCTCGTAGTCCGCCTCGACGACTTCTTCCTCCTCTCCGGCGGGAGCCTCGTCCGCGCCCGGATCCGCTTCGGCGCCCGGCGTCTCCGCGCCCTCTGCCTCCGCTTCCTGGGCCTGCGCCTGATAGATTTGCTGCCCCGCGGCGGAGAAGGCCTGCATGAGCTTCTCCCGTGCGGCGCTCATTGCTTCCGCGTCGTCCCCCTTCAGGGTCTGCTTCGCCTCCTCGAGGGCTGCGTCCAGGGGTTCCTTCACGCCGGAGTCGAGCTTTTCGCCCCACTCCGAAGTGTCCTTCTCCACCTGGTAGACGAGGGTGTCGAGCGTGTTCCGGGCTTCGACCTTCTCCTTCTTCTTCTCGTCTTCGTCGCTGTGGGCCTCGGCGTCCTTGACCATCCGGTCGATTTCGTTCTCGCTCAGGCCGGAGGACGCTTCGATCCGAATGCCCTGTTCCTTTCCGGTGGTGCGGTCCTTGGCGGCGACGTTGAGAATTCCATTCGCGTCGATGTCGAAGGTGACCTCGACCTGAGGCTGGCCGCGCGCCGCCGGCGGAATCCCGGTGAGCTGGAACTTGCCGATCGTCTTGTTGTCGACCGCCATCTTTCGCTCGCCCTGCAGGACGTGGATCTCGACGGTGGTCTGATTGTCCTCCGCGGTCGAAAACACCTCGGTCTTCTTCGTCGGGATCGTCGTGTTCCTCTCGATGAGCGTCGTCATCACTCCCCCGAGCGTTTCGATGCCGAGTGAGAGGGGGATCACATCGAGAAGCAGGACGTCCTTCACGTCTCCGGCGAGGACACCACCCTGGACCGCCGCGCCGATCCCGACCACCTCGTCCGGGTTGACGCCCTTGTGCGGCTCCTTGCCGAAGAACTCCTGAACCACCTGCTGAACTTTCGGAATCCGGGTCGAGCCGCCTACCAGAATCACCTCGTCGATGGCCGCGGGATCGAGCCCGGCGTCCTCGAGCGCGCGCTTCATCGGCGGGATCGTGCGCTGTACGAGGTCGTCGACGAGTTGCTCGAACTTCGCGCGGGTCAATGTGACGTTCAGGTGCTTCGGACCTTCCTGCGTGGCTGTGATGAAGGGAAGGTTGATGTCCGTCTGCTTCGTGCTCGAAAGCTCCATCTTGGCCTTCTCGGCCGCTTCCTTGAGACGCTGAAGCGCCATGGCGTCCTGGGAGAGATCGATCCCCTGATCCTTCTTGAACTCGGAGACGAGCCAATCGATCACCCGCTGATCGAAGTCGTCACCGCCCAGATGCGTGTCCCCGTTCGTGGCCTTCACCTCGAAGACGCCGTCTCCCAACTCCAGAACGGAAATGTCGTAGGTACCTCCTCCCAGGTCGAAGACGGCGACGGTCTGGTCGTTCTCCTTGTCGAGGCCGTACGCAAGGGAGGCCGCGGTGGGCTCGTTGATGATGCGGAGCACTTCGAGCCCGGCGATCTTCCCGGCGTCCTTCGTGGCCTGGCGCTGCGAGTCGTTGAAGTACGCGGGAACCGTGACCACGGCCTGGCTCACGGATTGGCCGAGGTAGTCCTCGGCCGTCTGCTTCATCTTCTGCAGGATCATCGCCGAGATCTCGGGTGGCGAGAACGTCTTGTCCACGTTCTGAACGTTCACCTGAACCCGCCCCTGATCGTCCGCGACCACGTCGTACGGGACGAGCTTCCGCTCCCCCTCCACCTCGGAGTACTTCCGGCCCATGAAACGCTTGATCGAGGAGATCGTGTTCGTGGGATTCGTGATCGCCTGCCGCCGCGCGACCTGCCCCACGAGCCGCTCCCCGTCCTTCGTGAATGCGACAACGGAAGGAGTCGTTCGGCCTCCCTCCGCATTGGGAATGACCGTAGGCTCGCCGCCCTCCATCACTGCGACGACGGAGTTCGTCGTGCCCAGATCGATGCCGATAACCTTGCTCATATGTTCTGCTCCCTGTCCGTTCCGCTATGCGCGTTTGTGAGGTCGGCCCGGGCTCTGGGCCGGGCCACGTCCGTGACGCCTTGAAGCAACGTCCGTGCCCGGCATTCGCGTACTAATCGCCATGAATCCGGCCAATCTGGCGGAATGGCGGGATCGGCCTGGCGGAGATGGAGCGACGATTACCGCCGGAGTGGCAGAGCCACCCATTTTCTTCTACCCTTGCTCCCATGGATACGGTGATCGACTACGAACGGGCGCGGCAGGTTCTGAGAAGCAAGCTTCCGGACGACCCGGAGGCATTATTCGTTCTCGGCTCTGGGCTGGGGTCGCTCGTGGAAGAGCTTTCTGCGTCGATTCGCGTTCCCTTCGAGGAGGTGCCCGGCTTTCCCCCCACCGGTGTGGCCGGCCACCGGGGGGAGTTCGTCTTCGGCACCCTCGAGGGGCGTTCCCTCCTCCTCCAGTCGGGGCGATACCATCTCTACGAGGGGCACTCGCCGATGGTGGCTGCAGCGCCGGCTCGGATTGCGGCGGCGCTGGGCGTGCGCTCCTTGATCGTCACGAACGCTGCGGGGTCCGTCCGACGCACGACTCCTCCTGGCTCCCTCGTCCTTCTGGCCGACCACCTGAACCTGATGGGGCGATCCCCCCTCGCCGGTCCCGTCCTGTCCGGAGAGGAGCGTTTTCCGGACATGAGCGCCCCTTACGACAGAGGCCTCGCGGGGTCGTTTCTGGACGCGGCACGGAAGCTCGGGATTCCCTTGCACCGGGGAACGTACGCAGCCGTGCTCGGGCCCAACTACGAGACGCCCGCCGAGATCCGGATGCTCGAACGGATGGGGGCGGACCTGGTCGGAATGTCGACTGTTCCCGAGGTTCTGGCGGCGCGGAGCCGCAACCTCCGGGTCGTCGCGGTCTCGACCGTCACGAACTGGGCCGCGGGTGTCGGCTCGGACCCCCTGAACCATGAGGAAGTGCTGGAAGTCGGAAAACGGGCAGCCTCCGGGCTGCGGCGCCTCGTGCGAGCGGTCGTCCCGGAGCTTCCATGAGCCGGGCACGTCCCCTGGCGGAACGCTGAACTCCAGGCGCGAAGGGAGCCGCGTCGACGATCGCTTCGGACGTCACAGCGATGAGCGGCCTCGAGCCCGGCGGACGGCGAGTCTCGGCGACGGACGCTCAGATCTCCACGAAATGGTTCACCGGGCCGTGGCCCCTACCGAGGCCTGGTGCGTCCCGGATCGCCGCCGCAACGAACCGGATCGCCCGATCCACGGCTTCCGACACCGGCAGGTCCCGGGCAAGCCCGGCGGCTGCGGCCGCCGACAGGGTGCAGCCGGTCCCGTGGACATGGCGGGTGGGGATTCGGGGGCGCCTCCATTCCCTGACCTCCTTCCCGTCCCAGAGTATGTCGAGTACCTCGTCTCCTCCGCCGTGTCCTCCTTTGACGAGCGCCGCCTTCGCACCCAGCTCGACCAGTCTCCGCGCAGCATCCTCCATCTCTGCCGCGTTCCGGACCGGTCGGCCCACGAGGATCTCCGCTTCGTGGAAGTTGGGTGTAACGAGCGTTGCGAGCGGGACGAGGTGGCGTGCGACCGCCACCTCCGCATCCTCGTCCAGGAGACGGTCGCCGCTGCTCGCGACCATGACCGGGTCGAGGACGTAGTTCGGCAGGCCGTGCTCGGTGATCGCCGACGCGAGCTCCCGTACCAAGGGTGCGGTGGCGAGCATCCCACTCTTGACGGCCGCCGGATGCAGGTCGTCGACCACGGCATCGATCTGTGCCCGGACGATCTCGACCGGGACCGGGTGCACCGCGTCCACCCCCAGGGTATTTTGAGCCGTGATCGCCGTGACGGCGCTCGTCCCGAAGATACCGAAGCGGTGGAACGTCTTGAGATCGGCCTGGATCCCGGCGCCCCCGCCGCTGTCACTGCCTGCGACGGTCAGAGCGATGGGAGGGGAAGTGAGGTCCATTGTGGCGTACGTCCTCGCTTGGGCGTGAAGGCGTCAAGGCGTTGGTTCTCGTTCGCGAACGCGTCGCGCACGCATCGAAACATACCACGGGAGCGTCATGGGGAGGTCGAGCGAGGAGTCGGAAAGCCTGGGTAGGGGGCGACGTGCACTTCTCCGGAACCTCGACTCCAGGAAACGGAGTCGAGAGGGGCGGATCCTGGTCGAGGGAAGCCGAACGATCCGAGAGGCGCTCGCAGCGGGACTCCGGGTCGATTTCGCGGTGGTGGATGCGCACTTCCTCCACCGTGCCGAGGGTGCGGAACTCACGAACCGGCTCGCCACGCAGGGCATCGAGGTGCTCGAGGCGAGTGAGGCCGAGTATCGGGAGTTCGCCGCGACCGAAGCCCCACAGGGGGCTCTCATCATCGGTATCGAGCCGAGCGCGGCGCTCGAAGACCTCGGTCCGCGTACGGGGTCCGGGATCCTCGTGCTCGACGGGGTCCAGGATCCCGGCAACGTGGGCACCCTGATCCGGTCGGCATGGGCTTTCGGCGCCGGAGGTGTGATCGCATTGCAGGGCACGGCCGACCCATGGAGGCCGAAAGCGATCCGCGCCTCCGCCGGAGGCTGTTTCCATCTGCCCGTGGTCCGATGCTCCCCGGAGGCGTTCCTGCCCTGGGCGAGGGAGGAGGGCGTGCGTCTGCTCGTCGCATCGGCGGATGGAGAGGCACCGGCCGTCGGGCATGCCGAGGGAGCCTGGGCATTGATTGTGGGCAACGAGGGAGCGGGGGTGGGGGAGACGGTCGCCGCGGCTGCCGAGCACCGGGTCGGCGTCCCGATGGCCGAGGGTGCCGAATCCTTGAATGCGGCCGTCGCGGGGTCGATCCTCCTCTATGCGATGCGAGGCGGAGGGAACCCGTGACGGAAAGGGCGAGTCGCCGCACGGCACCTCGAGGCCGGGACGGATGAGCGGGCTCTGGGTGGAAGCGGTCGGGGCAGGATTCATGGGGCTTCTGATCGGATCCTTCCTGAACGTCTGCGCTCTCAGGTGGCCCCGGGACGGGTCCGTGATCGTGCCCCGCTCCCGGTGTCCTGAATGCAACACACCGGTCGCCTGGCACGACAACGTTCCGGTGGTGAGCTGGATCGTGCTGGGGGGGGCGTGCCGTTCCTGTGGTCGGCGAATCTCGATCCAGTATCCTGTCGTCGAGCTGGCGGTCGGGTTGATCTGGGCGGGAATGGCGCTCCACCACGGCCTCACCATCGAGGCGTTCCGGGGGGGGCTGTTCCTCACGATCCTCCTCGGAATCTCGCTCTCCGATGCCCGCTTCTACATCATCCCGGACCAGTTCTCTCTCGGTGGAGCGGTCCTCGGGTTGGCCCTGGCCCCTTTCGCGGCGGCGATCGGCTTCGTGCAGGCAGTCATCGGCGCTGTGTCCGGCTTCACGCTCCTCTGGGTCGTGGGGTGGCTCGGGAGAAAGGTCTTCAAGAAGGAGGCGATGGGGGGAGGGGACATCAAGATGATGGCGATGGTCGGTGCCTTCCTTGGTTCCCAGGGGGTGCTCCTCACGGTATTCCTGGGGTCGCTCGTCGGGACGATCGTCTTCGGTCCGATCTCCTACCGGACCGGAAAGCTCGTGCCGTTCGGGATCTTTCTGGGGGTAGGAGCGGCAGTCACCTACATCTGGGGAGATCCGTTGGTGGGATGGTACCTGGACTGGGCGTTGGGGGCTTCGTGAGGATCCCCGGGACTCTGAACCGGATACTCGAGTATGATCTGGACGACAGCTTCAGTACTAGATTCAGATGGGGGAGCACGCGGGGATTCCCTGGTGGGTTGCCCCGTCCCCAACGGATCGACGCGTCGGTGGCGGCGAGCCTGTACTACCGGGTGCGAAAACGGGTGGGCAACCCGGAAAGACGCTAATGCATCGTTTCGAAGGCCCTCAATCCGGACCTGGCGATCGCTCCGTCGTATTCCGGTGGAACACCGCTCACTCCGATCCCGCCGATCGTTTGATCATTCACCGAGAGTGGAAGTCCCCCCTCGACAGGCATGGCCCCTGGGAGGCCGAGCACGGTGAGGTTGCCCTCGCCCACCGCATCCCGGAATGCTTCTGTAGAGCGGCGATAGAGAACGGCGCTCATGGCTTTTTCGATCGCTACCTCTACACTGCCAATCTGTGTGCCGTCCATACGCTGAAGGTAAATCAGGTGGGCGCCATCATCCACGATCGCGATTACGACATTCCAGCCGTTGGCGCGGGCCTCCGCCTCAGCCGACGACGCCACCTCTTTCGCGGCTTCGAGTGTTAGAGTTGGCTTCGTCGGGAGTTGTCCCACTACTGGCGAAGCTAGTAGCGCAAGTAGGGCAAAGACGGCCATGGCATGTCGGATCATCGTAGTCACCTTGGTCTCCCGCGAGGTGTCGGTTCACGTCGACAGGAGCCAATGTGGCCCCCGCTCAAGTCGTCACACAAGGGGCGTTTCAAAGATTCTGAAGTTCAGCAACGATGGGGAGGAGTTGGTTATGCGTCTCGGGGACGTCGACCATCCCACGACACGGGAGGAGGCCCGCGCAAACCCTCGCCCTGGTCCCTACTCCTACGGCTGGCCGTCCACACTTGCCTTCCTGCCGAACGGCGACTTCCTGCTTGCGGACGGCTACTGGAACTCTCGCGTGATACGGTATGATGCGGACGGCGGATACATCATGAATGGGGAGAGCTCGGAGCCGCGCCCGGCCAGTTCGACCTACTCCACGGGACGGCCGTAGATCGAGATGGCCGAATCTACGTGGGGGATCGGACGAACAGCCGCATACAAGTCTTTCATGGGAACGGGGAGTTCATCGAGGAGTGGTCAAACATCCACGATCCGGTGGAAGAGGCGAGTTCCAGTGCGGATGGGGCGTGTATGGACCCGCGGCGGGCGGCTTCGAGGGTGGTTTGGCTCGACCGCACCAGATCCGTTTGTGGGATGGGACTCCGAGTGGGCGTTGGGCTTCGTGGGGGGGACGAGGGTGAGGGAGGTCGCGACCCTTCCGAGCCGAGTATCACGGGTCGGAGCAGTCGCGCTGGTAGCCGCACCGGAGGCAGAGCAGGCGGCAGTGCCGTTTCAGCATCGGCCCGCCGCACAGCTCACACCTCGGAGGGGGCTCGTGAGTCATTGATCATCCCCCCGGACCGATGAGGTCTGACCCCAGACCCTCGGCAAGGTACTCGCGGGAAAGCTCCACGTAGTGCTCGCCGCTCCGGCTCAGCCAATCCGCCGCCGAACCTTCGAGCGTCTTCCGCACTTTTCCAGGCACGCCGGCGACCACGCTCCTGTCCGGGATGCGAGCTCCTTCGAGCACCACGCAGCAGGCCGCGACGAGGCACTGACGCCCGATCACCACCTCCTGGAGGATCACCGAGTTCATCCCGATCAGGGATCCCTCTCCGATCTCGCAGCTTTCCATTGTGGCTCCGTGGCCGACCGTGGCGCCAGGCCCGATCATGGTCGGCCCCCAGCGCCCGACATGGACGACCGCATTGTCCTGCACGTTCGCACCTTGGCTCACCACGATGGCATGATCGGGGTCGTCCCCGCGTAGGACCGCGCCGAACCAGACGCTCGCGCCCTCCTCGATCCGCACGTCTCCGATTAGAACGGCATTGGGCGCGAGAAACGCGTCGTCCGCCACCTGAGGGCGCTTACCTCGAAAGGGAAGGAGGAGGGCCATCTCAGGTCGCCCCTTCCACACCCGTAGGCTGTGTCTTTCGAATCCGTGCCCGCACGACCTGGGTCTCGGTGGCCTCCATCACCTCGATCGCGAGCCCGGGGGTCTCCACCCGTTCACCGGACCTCGGCACCCGCCCGAGCTCCTCCAATATGAAGCCGTTCAGCGATCGATGCTCGAGGTGGGGCAGGGAAACGTGGAGCGCCGCATTCACCTCCCGGAGGTCGATGCCTCCATCCACCACCGCTTCCGTCTCCGAGATCCGGATCAACGGGTGGTCCGATACGTCGGTCTCGTCCTCGATGTCACCGACGAGCTCTTCGAGCACGTCCTCCAGCGTGACGAGGCCGTCGGTGCCGCCAAACTCGTCCGCAACGATCCCCATGTGGGTTCGACGCGCCTGGAACTCCTTCAGGAGTCCGGTCAGGGAGAGCGAGCCCGGCACGAACATCGGGGCCTGTGCAATCTCACTCAACGGGGATTCTCCCTCGTCGGAGACGAAGTGCGCGTAGGCTTCGCGCACGTAGAGGATTCCGGTGATGTCGTCGACGCTTTCACCGTAGACGGGTACCCGGGAATAGGGAACCTCGGCAAGGTCGGCGATGACGTCCCGGAGGGCCAGGGAGTCCTTCAAGGCGAAGATGTCGACTCGTGGGGTCATGACGTTCCATGCCACGAGCTCGTCCAGCCGGAACGCGCGCTCCACGAGCAGGTGCTCCTCCTCTTCGACGAGGCCTTCTCGCCGACCGATTTCCGTGAGCTCCCGGACCTCCCGCTCGACCGGGCTCTCCCCGTTCTCTCCATTCCGCCGATCGAGAAAATCCTCGAGATGGACCAGCGGAGAGAGGAGCGCGCTCACGAGCTCGTGGACTCGAAGGAGGAGCGGGGCCGAGAGGAGCGCGATCCGAATCGGCCTCCTCCCCGCCAGGTTCCGCGGAATGATCTCGCCGAAAAGGATCACGAGGAGAGCTGCCGACGGAAGTCCGACCCAGAAGGCGCCCACCCCCCATTCGAGGGCGATCCCGCCGATGAGCGCGCCGGCGGCGAGCACATTGAGCACGAGGATCACGAGGAAGAGCGAGGAGCGGATCCCCGGACGATCCCACCTCGCCCGGCTCAGTCGCTCCGCTCCACGAAAACCTTCCTCCCGCAGCGTCCGGAGCCGCGACTCGCGGATCGTGAAAACCGCGGTCTCGCCGGCGGAGAGGAACGCGGAGAGCAGCGTGAGGAGAGCCGCGAGCCCCGCAGCGACGCTCATCATGGATTCCCCTCCCGGGCCATGCCGGGGAGGGGCTCCCTACTCGGAGGGACCTCGTCCCCTCCCTGGCTACTTCGACTCAGCTCCATTCTCGACTCATTTCGAGGAGTTCCTGAATGACGTCACGGGGTGTCCGGCCGTCCGCCTCGGCCTGAAAATTCAGGATCACTCTGTGAGCGAGGACGGAAGGGGCCACCGCTCGGACGTCCTCGTAGGAGGGAATCGCTTCGCCCCGGGCCGCCGCTCGTGC
Organism: Gemmatimonadota bacterium; assembly: GCA_007121455.1. Lineage (GTDB taxonomy): Bacteria > Gemmatimonadota > Gemmatimonadetes > Longimicrobiales > Gaopeijiaceae > SKKN01. The sequence continues at coordinate 21,379 of SKKN01000015.1, forward strand.
CTTTGCTCCGAGCACGAGAAATTGCGACGCCCGGGGCCCCGCCCCCCAGCTCACGTAATCCCTCGTCAGCTTCGGTGCCTCACCGTCGACCGGACGGGTGGCTCGGGCCAACCGCACGGCGAACGCCACGAGCGAAGGAGCCGCCGGAATCCGACGGACGAGGCGTTGGAGCTCGATCAGCGCCGGTCCCTCGATCACCGGACGGACTTCCGGGAGGGTGTCCCCGGTCGTGATCATCGCGACCTCCTCCTCCTCCTCTCGGTCCGGATATCCGATCCGCAGCTCCAGCATGAACCGGTCGAGCTGAGCCTCGGGGAGAGGATACGTACCTTCCTGCTCGATCGGATTCTGGGTGGCGAGGACGAAGAACGGCGGGGGAAGCTCGTACGTATGGCCCGCCGCGGTCACGGCGCGCTCCTGCATCGCCTGAAGGAGCGCCGCCTGCGTCTTCGGCGGTGTGCGGTTGATCTCGTCGGCGAGGACGATGTTCGCGAAGACCGGACCATGCACGAACCGAAAGGCTCGCCGGCCGCTATTCCTGTCCTCCTCCATCACCTCGCTTCCGGTGATGTCGGTCGGCATCAGGTCGGGTGTGAACTGGATCCGGCTGAACTCGAGATCGAGAGCTTCGGCAAGAGTGGAGATGAGGAGGGTCTTCGCGAGACCCGGGACCCCGACCAGAAGCACGTGCCCGTTCGCCAGGAGCGCGGTCAGCAGGCCGTCGATGACCTCCTGTTGACCCACCACCCGCTTTCCCACCTCTTGGCGCAGGTCGTCGCTCACCCGCCCGACACGTTCGAGGAGCACGAGGTCTCGGTCGACAGCGGTGGCGGCGTCGGGTGCGTTCATCGAGGGTTGTGCTCTCCAGCGGAAGGATCCCGGTCCATGTAGGACATCGCGAGGCCGAACCCCCGTTCCGGGGTCGCGGTCCATACAAGACCGATACGCGCGCAGCCGCGCCTATCCGTGCAAGCTGGACCCGCCATGGGCTTCGTCCGTACACTGCATGAGCGTGTCAGGATCCTAATGCGAGGCTCACCGATGATACAACCACAGAGCGGACCACCGAGCTCCGCGCCCGATCCCCGGAAGGTGCCGGGGGTCTGGCGAAGCGACGCTCGGGAAGCATGTGGTGGAATGGGTGACCGGACGAAAAAAACCGCTTGCGCATTTTTTCACAAGCGCGTAGGTTGTGCGGGCTCTGGGAGAGGTCCTGTGAGGGGTGGCTGGTGAAGGAAGGGGAAAAGCGGCCGGATGGGGATGGGGACCCAGCATCCATCTGGTCGGAGCTCGGCCGTCACGCGGGCTTCGGGCTCACCTTCGCCGTCGCCACGGGCATCTTCCTGCTCGCGGGCTGGTGGGTCGATGGTTGGATGGGGTCGGCGCCGCTCTTCACGATCGCAGGAGCGTTGCTCGGGGCGGCCGCCGGCTTCTATCACATGTACCAGCACCTCGTCCTCATGCCCCGAGATCGCGAGCGATCCCGGGACGACGAGGGATCGAGGGGTGAGAACGAGTGACCCGTGCCTACGCACTCGTCGGGTTCGCCATCGTAGCCGGAGGTACGGTGCTCCTCTGGCCATGGTTGACTTATCCGGCGAGGAGGGGGATCCTGGTCGCCGGAGCGATCACGTATTCGGTCCAACTCGCCGCCTTCTGGGCGCTGGTCCGATTTCGTGACACGGTCCGGGGGTTCATGTGGGCCTGGGCGGGAGGAATCGTTGTGCGGTTCGGGGCCCTGGCGGCTCTGGCGGCAGTGGTCGTGCGAGGTGAGGATCTGCCTCCAGCGGCCACGCTGCTCGGATTCGTCGGCTTTCTCTTCGCCCTGTTGGGAATGGAGTTCTTCTTTTTGCTGAGACCGGATCGCTTCGGCGGCCGGTGAGCGCCACGTTCGGTCCGACTCGCAAGGGACCGGACCAGCCGATGAAGGAAGCTGGAGAGACGATGCAAGAAGCGGAGGGTGGTTTCGACCTCGGCAGCATGCTGATGGGACAGGTAGAGGATGCTCCCTACGTGGAGATCGCGGGGTTCCAGATCCCGCTTCCCCAATGGGACCCGATCCAGATCGGAGCCCTCGCCATCGACCTTTCCCCGACGAAGAACGTCGCATTCCTGGTCTTCGCGGCGGTCCTCTGTGCCCTGACCTTCATCCTCGTTGGGCGGGCGTTCGAACGGATGCAGAACGAAGAGGGCCCCCGCGCCCCGGGAGGTTTCGCGAACGCGGTCGAGGCTCTCGTGGTTTTTTTCCGCGACCAGGTCGTTCGGGCGAACATCGGCCATGGGGCGGACCAATTCGCACCCTTCATCCTGACGCTCTTCGTCTTCATCCTCTTCATGAATCTCCTGGGCCTCGTGCCCTTCGGCATCTCCCCGACTGCGAGCCTCTCCGTGACGGCGGCGCTGGCCGTCCTGGCGCTCATCTGGATCGAGGTGGCGGGATTCCGGGCGTTGGGACCCAAGGGGTACGCGAGGACCATCTTCTATGCTCCTCCGGGAATGCACCCCGCGGGTCAGGCGGTGATGCTCCTCGTGATGA
>SKKN01000050.1 GCA_007121455.1 Gemmatimonadota bacterium
ACCGCGGGTGGCTCCTCCAGCGACACGGCTATCGGACCCCGGCCGCTGTCCGCGAGGCGCTCACCCGGAAGGCGGCATGATTAAGCCGCCCACTTGTCCAGGAAACCGGGACCGGTTCACCTGCTCCTGCCGGGACCGATGGAAGAGGACCCACCCGTTGGGGAGGCGTGCACCTTGCAAGCCCACCCTCACCGCTAGGGCGATGCCAAAGGTGCGCAAGGGTCACGAGATTCGACGGAGGAGGAAATGCAGACTCTGGAAATCGATCGACTGGAGGACTTCGAGGCGCTTCGGGATCCATGGGAGCGCGTTCGATCCCGTGCCCCGCACGCGACCGTCTTCGACTCATGGGGATGGCTTCGGGGCCGCCTCGAAGCCGGGCCGGACGAATGGGTCGTCCTGGCCGCCGTGCCGGGGCACCGTGAGGCACCGGTGGCGTTCTTCCCCCTCCAAGTGAGGTGGGAGAGGACGCGCTTCAGCCTGAAAGTCGATAAGCGCGTTTCTCTGGCCGGATTTCCGATGTCCGATCAGGCGGGCCTCCTCTGCATTCCGGAGTTCGCGAGCAAAGCCCTTCCGGAGCTCGCGGGCGCGGTTGAGGCGTTCATGGAGCAGGTGGGCGCCTCACGCTTCGAGATGCGAGAGCTCGTCGATTCGCGATGGGACGATTTCCTGCACCACTTCGGGGATGACCGCTTCGTCGTCACATCGGACGAGGCCACACCCTGCCCGTACATTCCTCTTCCCGAAAGCTGGGTTGCCTATCTGCAGGGTTCCAAGAAGCGGAAGTACCTCCTCAGGCGCGGCGAGCGGGAGGGGTTCCTCATCACGCACGTCGACGAAGAAAGCCTGGAGCGCGACATCGAGATCTTCCTCGATCTCCATCAGCGCCGCCTCGGGCCCAAGCCTCGGGAATATCTGGCAACGCTCGGATCCATCGTGCGCTGGACGTTTCGAGCGGGCGTCCTTCATCTCATCGTCCTATGGCACGAGGACACGCCCGCGGCCGTGAACGTCGGATTCCTGGACACCTCCCGACGGACCTTTCACGCCTACAACGGCGGATGGGATGAGGGGTTCCGAAAGTACTCCCCGAGACGAATTGCCGAGCTCCACTCCATCCGTTACGCGATCGAGCACGGCTGCCGGACGTACGACATGGGTCGCGGAGCCGAGGGGTACAAGTTCGGCTTTGGTGCCGTGGAGGATTTCAACCGCAATGTGGACCTGGTCCGCTCCACCGCCTACGCCTCCGCGCAGCGGGTGTTGGGTCGCATCCCCAAGCGGATCGCCGAGGGGCTCAAGTCGGCTTCGCGACCGGGCCCCTGCCCGCCGCCCGGGTAGACGTGGAACTTGTCTTCGGCAGCCGCATCGATCACGTCCTGCCTCAGCATGAGATGCTTCACGTTCGTCGCCGGGATGATCACACCCTGGTTGCCGGTCAGTCCCCTCGCCTGACGGCCATCGAAGAAACCTTCGATCTTCTGGTTCGTGGCTCCCACCGCCTGGATCCCGCCGTGCTGGCCCAAGGGTCCCGTGATCGCCAGGGACTGCCGGACCGGGATCTCCGCCACCGCCGACACCAGAGCGCACAGCTCCGCCGCCGAGGCGCTGTCGCCTTCCACCGGGTGATAGGACTGTTCGAACACCACGCTGGCTGAAAGCGAGAGGGGGCTGCCTGCCGCGTAGCGCGCGGCCAGGAAGCCGGCGCCCGTTCCTCCCACGTGCGCAGACATCCGCACACCTAACGCGGCACGAGGATTGCAGATTCTTCCGGTATAGGCGGAGCGTTCACATCTCAACCCGGAGAGGCATCGATGTCCGTAGGAAGGATCTGCACCCGAACGGTCGCCACGGCCTCCCCGTCCGAGACGGTGGCGGAGGTGGCCCGCAGGATGGCTGAGTACAATGTCGGCACCGTGGCCGTCGTGAACGAGTCCCGAACGCCGGTCGCGATCATCACCGACCGGGACGTGACCCTTCGCGCCGTCGCGGCCGGCCACGACCCCGAGAGCACCCCCGTGTCCGTCATCATGACCCGGGAGGTCCGCACGGTCGACGAAGCGCTTCCGATCGAGCAGGCCCTCCGGACCATGGCGGAAGCGGGGACACGCCGGCTTTTGGTGACCGGTGAGGAGGGGAAGCTCGTAGGGCTCGTCGCTCTCGACGATGTCCTCGAGCTGCTCGTCGAAGAAGCCGAAAGCATCGGGCAGCTCCTTCGGAAGGAGCTGCCGCGTATCAGCGGCGGCTGAAGCCCGGGGAGATCCCTGGCCCCGGCGAACGAGCGTTGGGGCCGACGAGCCGGAAGGAGGACGAATGCAAGTTGAACCCGAGATTGCCTATCGGAACGTGGAGGCCACGTCGGCTCTGGAAAACCATATCCTTCGGGGGATCGATCGCCTCGAGCGAACCCACCCGAGGATCATCGCGTGCCGCATCATGGTGGAGATCCCCCACCCGCGGCGCGTGAGAGGGAACCTGTATCGGGTCCGGGTGGACGTCACCGTGCCCGGCCATGAAATCGTGGTGAACCGCGACCCGCCCGCCCGACATACCCGGGAGGCGGCCCGAACTGCGATCCGGGAGGCCTTCGACCGCGTGTGCAGCCAGCTCAGGGAACACCGTGAACGGGAGGCAGGGAGGCCTGCCGTGACCGAGGCACCCCTCCGGGGTCGAGTCTTGTCCCTCTCGGAGACGGACGGCTACGGCTTTCTCCGGAGCGCGGAGGGAGAGGAGATCTACTTCCACCGCACGGGCGTTCCCAACGACCGCTTCGACCAGATCGAGGTCGGAACGGACGTGCGATATGTGGAGGAGGTGGTGGACGGCGCGATCCGTGCCACGAGCGTGATCCCGCTGCATCGTTGATAGGGAAGGGCCCTGTCAACCTCAGCACTGATGGCGTCGCGGCGGTCGGTCTTGCGGTGCTCGCCTGCCCGCCTGGGGTTCCGGAAGACGGCTGCGGTCACGGAATCCTTGTGGACATCCAGTCCGATCCGGAAGATTACGGTGGAAGACATGGGCTGGTCTCCTGTCGGTTGCGGCTCGAAGCCGCATGTGGCTCTGGCGTTACCTCCGTAACGGGACGCTAATCCGCGTCATCCGCAGGAGGCCAGCCCTTCCATTGTGTCGCTCGGGAACCCGAATCTGTTCCGACGAGCCGAAGAAGAGGCATGCGCACTGCAATGCCAAGTACCGATGGCGCGGAGGCTCCATGCACAAAACCACGAGCCGGGTCCTGAAGGAGATCATCACCTGGGGGTACCTGGCCCGGGCCGATGGCGAGGAGGTCCTGCCGTCCGGATGATGAGAACACGGTGGACAATGACGGTCCTCCTCCTCGTCCTGCTCTTCCAGGTCCTCTCATGCGTGCCGTGGAGGACGACGGAGGACCCCAGGGACGTGCACCGCCGGCCGGAGGGAGTCCGACTTGAGGTGCGAAACCAGCACTTCAACGAAGTTGTGGTCTATGCCATGCCCGACGGGGTGCGGGAGCGACTGGCAGCCGTTCCCGGGAACGACACGAGGACCATGGACCTTCCCGCGAGGCTCCTCCTGCCTCCCGGCGGCCTGCGACTCATGGTCAGCCCCATCGGGAGCCGAGAGGTGTACCTTTCCGGTGAGATCTTCTCCTGGTCGGAGGGGGACACCGTCGTAATGGTCGTCGCAGGCCACCTCCGGATGTCCTTCTGGTATCTCCGTCGGTGACGGGCGCGGACGAGCCTGCGGTCACTTCGCAGAGAGACCGACTCTTCCGGGTGCTTGGCGCCCTGCTCCTCCTGCTCCTCCTGGTGATCGCGTACCGCGCCGACCTCCTGGATCCGGAGAACCTGAAGGAGTTCGTTCTTTCCTTCGGGACCCTGGCTCCGGTGGTGTGGGTGCTCCTCTACCTGGTGGCCGTGTTCATCCCGTACGCGACCACCACCATGACCGTCGCCGCCGGTCTTGCCTTCGGCGCCGTCTGGGGTTCCATGCTCACGTTCTGTGTGACCATTTTCGCGAGCCTGCTCCCGTTCACCGTCTCCCGGCGGCTGGGGCGGGAGTGGGTGGAGGCCAGGGTGGGAAGGTCGACGATGAAGAAGTACGCGGATCTGATCAACCGGAACGCCCTTCTCGTCTTCTTCTACCTCCGACTGATCCCGAGCCTTCCCTACGAGCTCCAGAACCACATCGCCGGGGTGACGCGGATCACCTATCGGCAGTTCATGCTCGCCTCGGCCCTCGGCATCGGGCCCGTCATTTTTATCCTGGCCTTCCTGGGCCACAGTCTTTCCGAGCCGGGCTCGAGGGAGTTCTGGATCGCCGTCGGCATCTGGACGGCCGCCCTCCTCAGTCCCGTGGTCGTGGCCCTGGCGCGGCGGTGGCTCGGCAGGCCGCCCTTCCTTGAAGAGGTGGCATCGCGACGCTGACGGGCATGGCCTACGGCTGGGTCCGGCTCTGTTCCGATGGCTCGTCGTTCGTTTCGGGCCATCCGCCGGTCGTCGACGGCGGATACCTCGCACGCTGAGCCCTGACACGCCCTCGGCCGCTCGCCGGCGCGGGAGCCGGTGGCGCCGAAGGGGGGCTCCCTCACTCCGTCTCCTCCGCCGGTACGATGAGGAGGGGGGAGATGGCCCGCCTCGCCACCTGCCGGGCCTCGCTCCCCATGACCATCTCCGGCAGGAATCCGTGGCCATGGCTTCCCATGACCACCATCGTCTGTGAGCTCCGCCCCTCTCTCGCCAGGATTTCGTCGGCCGGAGAGCCGACGGAAATCTCGATCTCGACCTCCCTCGCTCCCGCCTCCCTGAGGCGCTCGCCCAGCCCCTCCAGGCGCTCGGTCGCCGTCTTCTCTGCTTCAATGTCCTCGCTCGGGAGGACATGGACCAGAGTGAAGGACTCCACGCCCAAGCCGGCCAGGCCTTCGACCCAATGGAGCGCACGTTCCGCCGTGTCCGAGAAGTCCGTAGGGTAAATCACCCGTTTGGGGCGCCCGGGGGTCTGGATCTCCGGGGTCTCGCGCGCGTCGTGTTCCTCGATTCGGTAGATGAGGACCGGCCGGTGGGCCCTCCGCAGAACCTCCCACGTGGTGCTTCCGAGGAAGGCCTCCCGCAAGGCGGTGCGACTCCGAGAGCCCATGAGAATGACGGACGGATCCTCCCTCCGAGCGAGGCGCACGATCTCCGTCCCCGGACTTCCCACCACGACCTCCACGACGGTGTGCATTCCCTTTTCCCGGAGCCGCTCCGCGTGAGGTTCCAGCGCATCCCTCGCCAGCTCCTGACGGGCGAGGGAGCCGGTGGCAGAGGGATCGATGGGCTTCACCACGTGGGCCAGGATGACTCGCCGGGTGCCGAGTCCGGGGAGAGCTTCGGCCACGGACATCAGCGGTTGGGTAGCCGGCGAGAGATCCATGGAGACGAGCACCCGTTCGAACATTCACCACCTCCTGTCGCACTCCGTTATCTTGACCCCTGGCCCGCGAACTCGATCCGTCCGTATTCGCGTTGGGGTAGCATCCTGGTTTCCTCCCGCCGCGTCAATCCTCCGCTTCCGAGGGGCCGGAAGCCCGTTCCGGAACTCCCCGGCCACCGAAGTCACGCCGCAGTAGACGTGCGCAACCGACCATGCACGGGCTGTACCACGCTCGGATTGCGGTCGATGATGGGACTCGAGTGACGGAAGGACGCCTAAATTATGTCCAGCGGGAAACGCAAGCGGGACTGTCGGGCTTTTTGTCCCGCTCACGGGCATGGGATGAGACGACTTGGCGGCAAGGTGCCTCGAGCACAGGAGCGCGCGCCCGAGGCCCTCGGGATCGGCGGGAAGATCGTCCGGGATCCTCCTGGAGGCTGTGCCGGACCCGCGCTGCTCCCCACGGGCACGGGCCGTGCATGCGTGCTGGCCTGAGGCATCACCTTCTTCGGCGTCGTTCGCCAGGAGCTCCGTCCGGGAGACACACGCATGCGACCCAGCGGGTCCGTTCGTTCTCGAGAAGACGACAATGGTTTCCCGAACCGGGCCGCTTCCCGGCGCGTGCCCCTCCAGGAGAAGGTCGATTTCCTCCGTCGCCCGGAAGCGTACGATCCCCCGCCCGCCTCGGTCGTCGCGATCGAGACGCACATGGCGTGGGTCTTTCTCGCCGGGGGCCATGCGTACAAGCTGAAGAAACCGGTGAAGCAGCGAACCCTCGACTTCAGCACGATCGAGGCTCGCCGCCGCACGTGCCGGGAGGAGGTACGGTTGAACCGGCGCCTGTCGCCCAGCATCTATCTGGGCGTGGTCCAACTCGGCATGACCTGCGACGGTCGCCTTGTCCTGGGGGAAATCGGCCCCGCCCAGGACTGGCTCGTCCACATGCGCCGCCTCCCCCGGGAGGGGATGCTCGACCGGATGGTCTCCTCGGGCGAGGCGGTTCCCGGGCGGCTTCGTCCGGCGGCGGAGCTCCTGGCGCGGTTCTATCGCTCCCTGGCTCCCATTTCCATGGCACCGTCCCGATACCGCGACCGGATCCGGACGGAAATCGACGAGACCGCGCGAGAGCTCGGGGAGCCCGGCTACGGGGTTCCGAAGGCCGAGGTGGAGGATGTGACCCGCGAGTTGGAGGCGTTCGTGGCAGGCAATGGCCCAGTCCTCACCGCCCGAGTCCAGGAGGGCCGGATCGTGGAGGGCCACGGCGACCTCAGACCGGAGCACGTCTACCTGGGACCGCCTCCCGCCGTCATCGACTGCCTCGAGTTCGACCGCGAGCTCCGGGTCATGGACGCCGCGGACGATCTTTCCTTTCTCGACCTCGAGTGCCGCAGGCTCGGCAGCAGGGAGGCCGGAGGGTACTTCCTCGCGGCGTACGCGCACGCCACGGGGGATCATCCGCCGGAGGCCCTGCTGTCGTTCTACAGGCGGTTCCGGGCCTTCGTTCGCGCGAAAATCGCCATCCGGCATCTCGACCACGTCCCCGTCGACCCGGACCGCTGGAGAGAGGGGGCCCGTCGGTATCTGGCCATGGCGCGGCAGAACCGCCCACCGGTGTGATGTCGGTTCGGCTCTTCCTCGCCGGTGACGTGATGACCGGGCGGGGTGTGGACCAGATCCTGGCTCACCCCTCCCCGCCCGAACTCTACGAGCCGCACGTACGCTTCGCGGACCAGTACGTCGAGCGGGCCGAAGCGGTGAACGGTCCGATTCCAAGGCACGCGGCCCCCGACTACGTCTGGGGTGACGGGCTCGCCGTACTCGAGCGGCGCCGGCCGGACGCGAGGATCGTCAACCTCGAGACGAGCGTGACGACGAGCGAAGCCGCCCTCCCAAAGGGGATCAACTACCGGATGCATCCGGAAAACGCGGAGGTCCTCACCGCTGCGGAGATCGATTGCTGCGTCTTGGCGAACAACCACGTGCTCGACTGGGACGTGGCCGGATTGCTGGAGACGCTCGAGACGCTGGAGCGGGCAGGGGTGCAGGTCGCGGGCGCGGGCCGCGAGGCCGCCGCTGCGGATGCCCCCGCGACCCTCCCGGCCGGAGGCGGCGCGCGGGTTCTCGTCTTCGGCTTCTGCGCGGGCGACAGCGGGGTTCCACCGGATTGGACCGCGGGGCGGCGGACCCCCGGAGTGAATCGGCTTCTCGATCTTTCGGACACGACCGTCGAAGGCATCGGAGAGCGCGTGGCCGCCCTGAAAGGTGAGAATGATCTCGTGGTGGCATCCATCCACTGGGGCAGCAACTGGGGCTACGAGATCCCGCGGGCTCATCGGCGATTCGGGCGGGCCCTAGTCGATGGAGCCGGCGTCGACGCCGTGCACGGCCACTCGGCGCACCACCCGAAAGCGGTGGAGGTCTACCGCGGCCGGCCGATCCTCTATGGGTGCGGCGACCTGATCAATGATTACGAAGGAATCTCCGGACACGAGGATGTCCGGGGCGATCTGGCCGTCATGTACTTCCTGACCTTCGAGCTTCCCGGCGGGACCCTCCGTGAGCTCGATCTGGTTCCCATGCGGGTGCGGAACTTCCGGCTGCAACATCCCGCCGAGGCGGATCGGGACTGGCTGCATCGCCGACTCCGGCGGGAGTGCGAGCGGTTCGGACACGATGTGGAGCTTCGGGAGGAGGGGTACTCGCTGGAATGGTAGAGGCCGGGCTCAGGCCTCGTTGAGCTCGGCCACGGATCCCCCCTCGTGCATCCTTTGGATCGCTTCCGCGACCCGCGGGGTCGCGTCCACGATCTCGACCTTCCTTCGGACGAGGTCCGGGTCGAGTCGGAAGGGTGGGACCGTGTTCGTCACGAGGAACCGATCGATCGCGGGATCCTCGACGACCCCGGCGGATTCCTCCAGGAAGAGGCCATGTGTGGCCACAGCGATCACTTCACGGGCCCCGGCATCGCGGCACGCCTGGGCCGCCCGCCGCATGGTGGTGCCCGTGCTCACGAGGTCGTCGATGATCACGGCGGTGCCTTCCTCGACGCGGCCGACGAGCACCTCGCCGGTCACGACGCCCTCGCTCCTACGCTTGTACATGAAGGCCGAGGCTACGTCGGCCTCCACGCTACGGGCCAGCGCCTCACGGAACCGGTCCGCGCGCTTCACGCCCCCCACGTCGGGAGATACGACCGACACCGGCCCCTCCTTCAGGTGGTCCCGCAATCGCCCCACGAGGATCGAGCGAGCCTCGAGCAACTCCGTGCGACATCGGAAGGCATTCTGATAGGCCGCCGGGTTGTGGACGTCGAGTGTGACGACCCGATCCACACCCACCGCCTCGAAGAGAGCGGCCACATATCGGGTCGTGACCGGATCGCGCGTCTTCGTGCGGCTGTCCTTGCGGCTGTAGCAGAGATATGGGGCCACGGCCGTGACCCGACGGGCCCCCGCATCCTGGATCGTGGCCAGAAAGAAGAGGAGCCGGCACAGCTTGTCGTTCACGGAGCGCCCAGGCTCGCCGTAGAGCGAGTGGATCACGAAGACGTCCTGGTCACGGACATTCACCAGGGGCCGGGCCTTGTGCTCCCCGTCCTCGAAGTCGCGTTCCTCGTGCTCGCTCGGGAGGACGCCGAGGGCACGGCCCACGGAGTCGCCGAACGACCGGCTTTCTCCCAGGGCGAAGATGAGCAAATCAGTCGTCACGGGCGGTTCGGGCCGGGCTCATGGTGGCGCGGCAGCGGCATGTTCGTATGTGCGATCACAAGCATGCCCCTCAGCGCAGCAGAAGCCGTGCCATGCGAGCCCCGGCACGACGCGTGCAATGGATCATGGAGAAGGGACGGACAACCCTCGCCGCGAAAGGGACCAACATGAAGAAACGATTCAAAGACCGCCGTGAGGCGGGCCTGGCCCTGGCGAACCGGATCGAACTGCGGGGCCTCGATAACCCGGTTGTCCTGGCGCTTCCCCGGGGCGGCCTTCCCGTGGGAGCGGAGGTGGCCCGCGCTCTCGGAGCCCCTCTCGACGTGCTGGTCGTGCGCAAGCTCGGTTTCCCGGTTCAGCCGGAGCTCGCCATGGGGGCCGTGGCCTCCGGGGGGATCCTCGTGATGAACCCCGAGGTCATGGAGAGCGCCGGACTGTCGGAGGAGGCGATCAGGCCCGTGCTGGAGGAGGAGACCCGCGAGTTGGCACGGCGGGAGCGGGTCTATCGCGGCAGTCGGGCTCCGGTGGACGTGGGCGGGCGGATCGCGATCGTCGTGGATGACGGGGTGGCCACCGGTTCGTCCATGCTGGCTGCCATTCGATCGCTCCGGCCTCGCGGCGCCGCGAGGATCATCGCCGCGGTGCCCGTGGCTCCGGCGGAAACGATCGAGCGCCTGGAGGCGGAGGCGGACGCGGTCGTGTGCCTCGCCGCTCCGGAGCCGTTCTACGCCATCAGCGTGTGGTACGAAAGCTTCCCCCAGCTCACGGACGATGAGGTGCGGACGATCCTCGATGCGGAGGATACGCGCGCGGCCGACTCCCGAAAAAACGGCTGAGAGCGGGTCGCGATCGGGACCGTGGGACAGGGATGTCCTTCCTTCACGACCCCTCCGGGAGTCGGTCGGCCACATACCGGATCATCGTCTCGAAGGTCGAAACATCATCGTAGTCCGACTCGGGGATCTCCACCCCCAGCTCCTCATCGATCGCGACGATCAGGTTGATCGCATCGACTGAATCCAGGTCCGCCTCCTCTCGGAGGTCGGCGCGGGGGTCGATTTCGTCGAGTTCGATTTCCGGCGCGATCCGGCGGAAGGCTTTCCTGAGACCGGAGCGGGCGCGTACCTGCGGTGAGTCGGTCATAGGTTCTCCGGGTGCTGAAGCAGGGCGGCGAGACGCTCGAGGAAGAGGCCGCCCCGGTGGCCGTCGCTTGCCCGATGGTCGGCTGCGAGGGTGAGCTGAACGACTCGGCACGCCCCGATCATCCCATCCTCAGCCCACGGACGCTCGACGGGGGTCCCCACCCCTACGATCGCCACCTGCGGAGGGTAGATGACTCCGAACACGGTCTCGACCCCGCGGTCACCCAGGCTCGTTACGGTGATCGTTGCGTCGGTGACCTCGGAGCCTCTGAGTCGCCCGGCGCGGGCCCGCTGGACCACGTCCCGCACCGCGACCGTGATCTCGTCCATGCTCCTGTCGGCCACATTGTGGATCGCCGGCGCGACGAGCCCACCTCCGCGCAGAGAAATCGCCAGTCCGGGATGGATCGCCTCGGCGGGGCGGAAGGCGTCGTCTTCCCAGAACCCGTTCAACTCGGGAAACTCTCTCAGCGCGACCGCGACGGCCTTGAGGTAGAGCGCGGCCTGGAGGATCCGCTCCGTCGGAGGCCGGTCGCGGTTGTTTCGCTCGAGCCATCGGAGCGCGGCCTCGAGGGAGACCGAGTGGGCCAGGTAGTAGTGGGGGATCTCCTGTTTGGAGCGGGCCATGGCGGCCGCGATCGCCCGCCGCATCGCGGCGTTCCGGTCGGGCTCCTCCCCGGAGGCGGGTTCCCTCGCTTTCGCGGCGATCTCCACGTCCTTGCGGGTGATCGTGCCCCCCGGGCCCGTTCCGGCGACGTCCTCCAGGTCGACCGAGAGTGCCTCGGCCGCCTTCCGGGCGACCGGGGTGGCCTTCGCGGCCGTACTTTCCGTGGCTGGGGCCGCGACGGCGGGCGCCTCCGCCGCTGGGGGCTCCTCAGGTGCGGAAGCCTGCCCGGCTTCGGCGGAGCGCTCCACGTCCGCCAGGGTGATCGCTCCCTGCGGGCCGGTGCCTGCGATCTCCCCGAGGGAGACGCCCAGCTCGGCGGCGCGCTTCCGGGCCGCGGGGCTCGCTCGCACGGGCTTTGCCTCCCCGGAAACAACGGGCTCGGCCTCGAGCACCTTCGTGCCGGTCGCCTTCGGGCCCGGCGGAGGCGGCTCGACCGACGGTTCGGCCGAGGGCTTCGGGGCAGCCTTCCCGTTCGCAGCGCGCAGGGCCAACAGCGGTTCCCCCACTGGCGTCTTCGTGCCGGGCGGGGCGAGGATCTCCGCGATCTCGGCGTCCTCCCACACCTCCATTTCGATCGCGCCCTTGTCCGTGTCGACGAGGCCGATCACGTCTCCTTTGCGCACGACCTGGCCGGGCTCGACGTACCACTCGATGACGATCCCGTCCGTCATGCCAGCGCCGAGGGATGGCATGAGGTAGTGGTCGCTCATCGCCGGACTCCGGCCGTCCGGGGAAGGACGGAGCGCGCCGCCTCGACAATCTCTTCCACCTGGGGAAGAGCGGCGTCCTCCAGGTGCTTCGGATACGGTGTGGGCACCTCCTCGCCGCACACCCGGGCCACGGGAGCGTCGAGCTCGTAGAAGGCGCCCTCGGTGATGCGCGCGCTGATCTCCGCCGAGATGCTCCCGCTTCGCCACCCCTCGTCGACGATCACGGCACGGTTGGTCCGGGTCACGGTTTCGAGGATGGCCTCGGTGTCGAGCGGCCGGAGGGTGCGGAGGTCGAGGACTTCCGCCGAGACGTCCTCGCCGGCGAGCCGCTCCGCAGCCTCGAGCGACTTATGAAGACTGCCGCCATAAGTGATGATACTGACGTCACTTCCTCTCCTTCGTGTCGCAGCACGGTCGATGGGCACCGGCCCCGCACCCTCCGCAAGCTCACCTTCCATGGTGTAGAGCAGCACGTGCTCGAAGATGAGGACGGGATCAGGATCCTCGAGCGCCGTCCAGAGCATGCCCCGGGCATCCTCGAGGGTGGCGGGGGCGAGGATTTTGAGGCCCGGAATGTGTGCGTACCAACCCTCGAGGCTGCGCGAGTGCTGGGCTGCGACCTGGCGGCCGCCCCCGGTCGCCATGCGGATGACTATGGGCACGTTGAAGGCTCCCCCGGACATGTGAAGGAGGGTGGCCGCGTTGTTCACGATCTGGTCGAGGGCCAGAAGGCTGAAGTTGACGGTCATCACTTCGACGATGGGGCGCATCCCGCCGAGAGCCGCACCGATCCCGGCCCCGACGAACCCCGACTCGGAAAGCGGGGTGTCGCGGATCCGGTCCTCGCCAAACTCCTCGAGTAGACCCTTGCTCACGGCGTAGCAGCCACCGTAGCGGCCCACGTCCTCGCCCATGAGGAAGACGCGCTCATCCTGGCTGATCGCCTCCCGAATCGCCTCGCGGACCGCCGCGCGGTAAGTGGTCTTCATGCGGCCTCTCCATCGTCTCCGTCCTGTTCGCTGTAGACGAAGCGGGTGAGGTCCTCGACGGGCTCCCACGTGCCCGCTTCCGCGAAGCGCACCGCCTCTTCGACCTCCGCCCTGACCTCCGCCTCTACTTCTTCCATCCCGTCATCGTCGAGCATGCCGCCTTCACGCATCCGATCCGCCAGCAGAGTGATGGGGTCGCGCTTCTTCCACTTCTCCACCTCCTCCTTCGCCCGGTACAGCTCTGGGTCGAACATGGAGTGGGCCCGGAAGCGGTAGGTGCGGAACTCCAGGAAGTGGGGGCCTCCGCCGCCCCGCATCGCCTCCACTGCGCGGCGGGTCGCGTCCTCCACCGCGAGCACGTCCATTCCGTCCACGGTCCAGGCGGGCATGCCGTAGCTCGCGGCCCTCAGCGCGAGGTCCGTCTCGGAATGGGAGATTTCGATGGGCGTTCCCATCGCGTAGAAGTTGTTCTCGCAGCAGAAGAGGACAGGAAGATCCCAGAGAGCCGCCAGGTTCATCGACTCATGGAACTCTCCCTCGGCCGCGGCTCCGTCCCCGAAGTAGCATGCGGTCACCCGTGTCCCATCCGACCCCCGATGCGCGGATCCTTCCCGGCGCGCCGCGAGGGCGAGTCCGACCGCAATCGGCAGCCCACCGCCAACGATCGCGTTCCCACCGAAGAAGCGGGTCCCGGCGTCGAAGATGTGCATTGAGCCGCCCCGGCCCCGGGCGCACCCTTCGACCTTCCCGAACATCTCGGCCATGACGGTGGTGGCCGGCACTCCCCGCACGAGCGCCTGCCCGTGCTCGCGGTAGGTCCCCACCACGGAATCATCGGGGCCCAGCACCGGAACCGATCCCGCAGCCACGGCCTCCTCGCCGATGTAGAGGTGAAGGAAGCCTCGGATCTTTTCGCGGGTGTAGAGCTCGGCGCACTTCTCCTCGAAGCGGCGAACGAGGACCATGTGGCGTAGCAGCGTCCTGGCGTGCGCACGGTCGGGGAGGGGCGGCGAAGGTGGGTACAGATGTGTCATAATGGCTCCTCCAGGGTCGAAACATCCCCTTCCGGTATTCCCAGCTCACGGGCTTTGAGGAGCCGCCGGAGGGTCTTTCCGCTCCTCGTCTTGGGCAGGTCGTCGAGGAAGTCGATCTCCTTCGGGGCGGCCACCGCGCCGAGGCGGGAGCGTGCGTGGCCGAGGATGTCGAGGCGGAGGTCCTCGCTCGGCTCGTGGTCCGCGTGCAGCGCGACGAAAGCCTTTACGGTCTCGCCGACGACCGGGTCGGGCTTGCCGATCACCGCGGCTTCGGCCACCGCCGAGTGCTCGATCAGGGCGCTCTCGACCTCGAAGGGGCCGATCAGGTGCCCCGCGGACTTGATGACGTCGTCTGCTCGGCCCACGAACCAGAAGTAGCCGTCCCGGTCCCGTCGCACGAGGTCGCCCGTGAAGTACCACCCTCCCGTGAAGGAGGCACGGTAGCGCTCCTCCTGGTGGAGATAAGTCCGGAACATCGAGGGCCACCCTGCGCGGAGAATGAGCTCCCCCTCCACATCGGGGTCCTCGATCACCTCCATGCTGCCCTCGTCCTCCATCCCCTCCTCGAAGTCCTCATCCCGCCGTCCGACCGCGGCCTCGACGCCGGGGAGCGGCCGTCCCATGGATCCGGGACGGATCTCCATTCCGGCGACGTTCGCGATCATGATCCCCCCGGTCTCTGTCTGCCACCAGTTGTCGTGGATGGGGCGGTCCAGGACCCTGCGGCTCCACTCGACAGCCTCGGGGTTGAGGGGCTCGCCCACGCTCGCGATGAAGCGGAGGGGGGAGAGGTCGAAGCGGCGCGGAAGCTCGTCACCCGCCTTCATAAGCATGCGTACGGCCGTCGGGGCGGTGTACCAAACGGTGACCCGCTGCTCCTCGAGGGTTCGGTACCAGCGCTCGGAATCGAACTCCCGTTCGTCCACCACGCTGGTGACCGCATTCGTCAGGGGCGAGATGATTCCGTACGAGGTGCCGGTGACCCAGCCCGGGTCCGCCGTGCACCAGAAGACGTCATCGTCGCGGAGCGCGAGGGCCATCCGGCCAGTGAGGTGATGGGCTACGACGGCCTCGTGGACGTGGAGCGCTCCCTTGGGCGCTCCGGTGGTCCCGCTCGTGAAGTGGAGGAGCGCCGGGTCTTCCGGGTCCGTGGCATCGATCGTGTACTCCGGGTCGGCGTCGGCGAGCAGCTCACCCATGCTCACGCTGCCCGGCACCCCTGCCGCCTCTCCCGGATCGGCACCGGCGAGAATCACGTGCTCGAGGTCCGGGAGCTCGTCCCTCCACGAGGCCACCTTTCGTCGGTACAGCGAGGGGGTCGTGACAAGCACCCGGGCGTCGCCGATCTCCATCCGGGAGCGGATGGGCTCGGGGCCGAAGGCCGAGAAGAGCGGGCAGACGACCGTACGGGCCTTGAGCGCACCGAGGGCGGCCACGTACAGCTCGGGGATCCGTCCGGCGAGGAGGAAGACCGTCGCGCCGGCCTCGACGCCGAGGGAGTGCAGGGCGTTCGCGAACCGGTTCGTCTCCTCCGAGAGCTCATGGAAGCTCATCTCTCGCATTTCGCCGCCTTTCGGAAGGAAACGGAACGCGATTCGCTCGGCCGCAGGGCCTCCAGCGTGCCGGTCAACGGCCTCGTGCGCGATGTTCAGGCCGCGGCCCCCGGGAAGGCCGTCCAACTCTTCGCGAGCATTGCGCCAGTCGAACTCGCCCGGGTCCTTTACGGTAGCACCTGATGCCATGCTCGATCCCTCCTGTGCGGGTAGGCCTCCGGGGGTGATCCCGCTCCCGGGGGGCGCCGTCGGACCCAAAGGAAGCAAGCCCCGTGCCCCGCAGAAGTTCCTCGAGATGGCCCGCAAGGAGATGGAAGCGTCGAAGTCGCTCAGAGAGCTCCTGCCCGAGCTCGAACACGCGGACCCCGAGAGGGAATAGCGGCGGCCCCGACCGGATCAGCCACGGTCCCGGCCGATCAGCGCGTCGGCCGGGGCCCTTGAACGCGTGTGGCGGCGTTTTCAGTGGTCCTCCCTATCGTTCAGCCGCAGGCGCACGGAGACTATGCCCCGGAAGTCCCCGGCGTCGTATCCGACCGCACGGTCTTCTGGGTACTCGTCGCGGATCAGCTCGAGGACCGACGGGTCGATCTGTCCGGGGTCGCCGTGACAGGTGAGACAGGGCTCGGCGATTACGATCGGACGGAGGTAGCGAAGGACCTGCTCTCCATTTTCGGTCCGGAGTTCGGCTTCCTCCGCGGGCATCTCGCCTCTCTCGTGGGCGTCGGCAAGGGCCTCGAGCCTCTCGGCTTCGTAGGGATCCGGATCGTTCACCGGATTCCGCGTGAGAAGACTCGTCCTCCGGGTGACGATCTCGTCGTCCGTGTGCCGTCGCGAGATCTCCTGGGCTTCCACCGCGCAGACTTCGACCGCACCGAGCGGGCCGTCGTCCTGGAGGGTGGCCAAGAGGGTCGCCTGCAACTCGCTCCCCAGGGCGTCCGCGACCTCACGGGCGCGTTCGAGCTCGGCCTCGGGAACCTGGGGGGACAATGTGTCCACTCCGGGCTCGGGAGCCGGGGCTTCCGTGTCGCACGCGGAAGCGAGGGCGAGGAGGAGGAGCACGAGCAGGGGCGAGCGGGTGAGCATCGTTTTCTTGCGCATGTCGATTCTCCAGGGCCAGGTGTTCTGAGTACGGAGACGGCGTCTCAGTCCGCAGGGGACTCGTCCTCGGTCCGCCGGACGATGAGAACGGGACAGTCGGCGCCCTCGGTGATCCGTTCGGCCACTTCGTTCAGATAGGCCCACGCGGCCCGGCCTCGTGTCGGGCTATGGGGCCTGGAGCGGAAGCGACACCGCTCACTGGCTCACGGACGACACGGTCTCCCGGTCGGCCGAGGATCGGCCGGATTCCACCTGGGCGATCCGACGGATGACGGAGGGGACGGTGTCGGGGTTCAGGGACATCGAGTCGATCCCGGCTTCCACGAGCATCTCGGCGAAGTCCGCGTGGTCGCTCGGGGCCTGCCCGCAGATGCCCACCTTCGCCCCCTTTGCGTGGGCCCTGCGGATGACGTCACGGATCATGGATACGATGGCGGGATCGCGCTCGTCGAAGATGTCGGTGAGCTCCTTCGCCCCGGAGTCCCGGTCCACGCCGAGGGTGAGCTGCGTGAGGTCGTTCGAGCCGATCGAGAATCCGTCGAAGCGCTCCGCGAACTGCTCCGCGAGAACCACGTTCGAAGGCACCTCGCACATGACGTAGATTTCCAGCCCGTCCTCTCCTCGCACCAGGCCGTTCTCGGCCATGACCTCGAGCACGCGGTCTGCCTCCTTCAGGGTCCGGCAGAAGGGGACCATCACGACCACGTTGTCGAGCCCCATCTCCTCGCGGACGCGGCGGATGGCGCGGCACTCGAGGGCGAACCCTTCCCGATATCGATCGCTGTAGTACCGGCACGCGCCCCGGAAGCCGAGCATGGGGTTCTCTTCGGCGGGCTCGAATGGTGCGCCTCCCAGAAGTCCCGCGTACTCGTTGGTCTTGAAATCGCTCAGCCGGACGATGACGGGATGCGGGTAGCCTACGGCGGCCAGCTTTCCGATTCCAAGGGCCAAGTGCTCCACGAAGTAGTCCGAGGGACGCTCGTAACCGACCGTCAGATCACGGATCCGCTTCCGGTCCTCCTCGGGCACGCGCTCGGGCTGAAGGAGGGCCATCGGGTGAACCTTGATGATCTCTCCGATGATAAACTCGATCCGTGCGAGTCCGATCCCCCGCACCGGAAGAGGCCACCACCGGAGGGCTGCTGCGGGGTTCCCCAGGTTCATCATGATCTCGGTTCGGGTTTCCGGGAGACTCTCGAGGTCTTCGTCCGCAGTCTCGAACGGCAGGAGGCCCCGGTATACGAAGCCCCGGTCGCCCTCGGCGCAGGAGAGGGTGACCTCGTCGCCGTCCTCGAGCACCTCCATGGCGTTTCCGGTCCCGACCACGGCGGGGATGCCGAGCTCGCGACTCACGATGGCCGCGTGGCTCGTGCGACTCCCCTGGTCGGTGACCACGCCCCCGGCCCGGTTCAGGATGGGCCCCCAGTCGGGGTCGGTGCGCTGCGTGACGAGGATCCCTCCGGGTTCGAAGCGGTCGATCTCCGCCGGGCTGTGGACCCGGAACACCTTCCCTTGCGCGATGGCACTTCCCACGGCCGTGCCCGTGACAACCACGTCCCCCTTCTCGGAGAGGGTGTAGGACCGAAGGGCGGGGGCACCCGCGCGGAAGTGCACGGTTTCGGGGCGGGCCTGCACAATGTACACGAGTCCGTCCGCGCCGTCCTTTGCCCACTCGATGTCCATCGGTTGCCCGTAGTGCTCCTCGATGATGGAGCCCCAGCGGGCGAGGATGAGCACGTCCTCGTCGGTGAGTGAGAGGGTTTCACGCTCGTCCGGGGTCGTCCGGCGCGTCAGCGTGCCCGTAGCGCGCTCCGCGTCGTAGATTACCTTCTCCTCCTTCGTGCCGCGGGACCGCTCTATGATCGGCACGAATTCGTCTCGGTCCAGCAGCGGCTTGAAGACCACGAACTGGTCAGGGCTGACGGTCCCCTTCACGACGGACTCGCCCAGGCCCCACGACGAGGAGATGACGGCCACCCCCGGAAAGCCCGTATCCGGGTCGAGGGTGAAGAGGACGCCTGCCGCCGCCTCGTCGGAGCGCACCATCTTCTGCACCCCAACGGACAGCGCGATCTCCATGTGATCGAACTCGCGTCGTTCCCGATACGAGATGGCCCGGTCCGTGAACAGCGAGGCATAGCACCGCTGGCACGCATCCAGGAGCTCCTTCTCGCCCACGACATTCAGGAAGCTTTCCTGCTGCCCCGCGAAGCTCGCTTCCGGAAGATCCTCCGCGGTCGCGCTGCTTCGCACGGCCACGTCCAGGCTCTCCCGTTCGTACGCCTCGGAGAGCTGGCGGTAGGCGTCGGCGATCGCCCGGGCCACGGCCTCCGGCATTCGCCCCTCCATGATGAGGTCCCGGATCGCCGTTCCCGCGGCAGCAAGCGACATCGTCTCGTCGCGCATCTCCTTGACGTAGCTGCGGATCGACTCTTCGAGCCGGTTCTCCCGGATGAACGCGCGATAGGCCTCTGCCGTGGTCGCGAACCCTCCCGGGACACGAATTCCTCGCGCCTCGAGGGTGCCGATCATCTCGCCCAGCGAAGCGTTCTTGCCCCCGACCTCATCCACGTTCGCCATTCCCACGTCTTCGAAGCGGCGGACGAAAGGGGAGGAATCTTTTCTCGACATCGGAACTCTCCCAAGTGCCTTCGGTTCACGGGCCCGCGGCGGGCCGGCCCGACCGCGGATAATGCACGGGTCGTGCCAGATGGGGGGCGGCCGGAGGAGGGGGGATGGGAAGGATCGGTCCGGGCCGGCCGGTCGATCCATATGGCACGATGGTTGCCGCGTCTTTCGTTGCGCCCCTGTGCTCCTCTCAAGGAAGAATCGAAAGATGCCCCACAAGCAGATGTTGTTTCGAGCAGATGCGCGTGAGAAGGTGCTCCGCGGAGCCCGCGCCCTGGCCGAAGCCGTTCGGGGAACCCTGGGGCCACGGGTGCACGCGGTCCTCATCGAGCGGAAGTGGGGCAGGCCGCTCGTTTGCGACGACGGCGTCACGATCGTGAAGGAGTTCGAGCTGGAGGATCCGGCCGAGAATCTAGGAGCCCAGGTCCTGAAGGAGGCGGCGGAGCGTACCGGTGATGCCGTCGGGGACGGCACGACCACCTCCACCCTGCTCGCTTATGCGATGTTCGCCGAGGGCCTGCGTAACGTGGCGGCCGGCGCGGCGGCGATCGACCTGAAGCGTGGGATGGAGCGCGGTCTTCGGCGGGCCGTCGACGTGCTTGCCACCGTTTCGCGACCGGTGGCCGGAAGGACGGAGAAAGCTCAGGTGGCCGCGATCTCGGCTCACAACGACGTGTCGATCGGCGAGATGGTGGCCGACGCTCTGGATAAGGTCGGTACGGAAGGCGTGATCACGGTGGAGGAGGCCAAGGGCACCGAGACCGTGCTCGAGGTGGTGGAAGGGATGCGGTTCGACCGCGGCTACCTCTCTCCCTACTTCGTCACCGACCCTGAGAAGGCGGAGGCCGTGCTCGAAAACCCCCTGATCCTCCTCTGTGAGAAGAAGGTCGCCGTCATGAAGGACCTTCTGCCCCTCCTCGAGCAGGTGGCCCGCCAGGATCGCCCCCTCCTCATCGTTGCGGAGGACGTGGAGGGAGAGGCGCTCGCGACCATCGTGATCAACAAGCTGCGGGGAGTGCTTCTCTCGTTGGCCGTGAAGGCGCCGGGGTTTGGGGATCGCCGCAAGGCGATGTTGCTGGACCTGGGGGTCCTCACGGGGGCGCGGCCCGTGAGCGACGAGGTCGGGCTCCGGCTCGACAGCTTGACGCTGAGCGATCTGGGCTCTGCGGCCCGGGTCGTGGCGAACCGGGACACGACGACCGTTATCGGAGGAGGTGGGGCGCCCGAGGCTATCGAGGGACGGGTGAAGGAGCTTCGTATGCAGATCGAGGCGACGACCTCGGACTACGACAAGGAGAAGCTCGAGGAGCGGCTGGCGAAACTGGCCGGTGGGGTCGCGGTCATCCGGGTCGGAGCGCCGTCCGAGACGGAGATGAAGGCGCGGAAGGAGGCGTTCGACGATGCGATCAACGCCACGAAGGCGGCCGTGGAAGAGGGGATCGTGCCGGGAGGAGGTCTGGCTCTTCTTCGCGCCATCCCGGCCCTGGAGGAGGAGAGCGGGCGGGTCGAAGGAGATGAGCGCACGGGGGTCCTGATCGTTCGCCGCGCCCTGGAGGTGCCGGTCCGGCAGATCGCGGAGAACTCCGGCGTCGACGGGGGCGTGGTGATCGACCGGATGCGCGCGGGCACGGGAAGCTTCGGTTTTGACGCGGATCGGTGTGAGTACGTGGACCTCCTCGAGGCCGGCGTCATCGATCCGGCAAAGGTGCTGCGGGTGGCTCTGGAAAACGCCGTCTCCGTCGCAGGCACGCTGCTTCTCGCCGAAGCCACCATGACCGAAGTGCGTGAGCCCGAGCCGGAACGTGGCCCGGCTCCCGAAATGTACTGATGTGGGCGCGGATTCGCGTCAGCCGATGAGGAGCCGGTGAAAGCGAGGACCGAGCGGTTTCTTATATGGAAGGCACGTGTATTTCTTCAACGGCCTTCTGATTTGTCCTGTTGAACCTTGAAGGGTGTTCCGGCACTTCTGCGAGCCGACCGAGGATCGGCGGACGTCCCGGTGGTCACTCCTCCAGGAGGATTTCCACGCCTACCATTTCCACCTTTCCCGCCGCCACTCTGCGCGCCGCGAGCCGAATCTCACCGGCCAGGATCTCGGCACCCTCTTCCAGCTCATCCCCGAGTCGCTCGGACATGAGCTCGCCCAGGGTGCGTTCAGGGTCGGGATCGAGGTGAATCCCGTAGAAGTCCTCCAGGTCGCCTACGCGGGTTCTCGCGTCCATCGGAAGCTCGAGGACCGTGAGGGGCTCGCTGGGCGCCGAAGGCCGGGGGGCAAACATCCGGTCGACGACGGGTCGTACGTCCGACTTCATGACGACGAACACGTAGTCATCGCTCTGGATCCGGGTCCTTCCGCGCGGAGGGACGATCTCGTCCTCCCTCGCGATCATCGCGATCAAGGCGCTTTCCGGAAAGGCGAGCTCCCGGACCATGCGACCTGCGGCTGGCGCATCCGGCTCTACACGATACTCCACGATGTCTCCATCCAGGTGCCGGACGGAGTTGATTTCGAGGGTGATCGGCGGATCGGGTCGGTCCAGCGCCTCCCAGACGCCCGTCCACTTCGCGACTGGCGGGATGCTCCAGCCCTGAGTGAGGGCGGAGAGGAGGACGACGAAGAAGACGACGTTGAACAGCAGGGCCCCTTCGGGGACTCCGAGAACCAGAGGGTAGATCGCCAAGATGATCGGGATGGCGCCTTTGAGCCCCACCCACGAGAGAAAGGTGAGCTCGCGGACACTGAACCGAAGGGGCGCGAGCGTGACGAAGACCGCGAGAGGGCGCGCGACGAACATCAGGGCGAAGGCCACGAGCATCCCCTCCACGGCCACGTCCACCAGCCGACTCGGGGTGGCCAGGAGCCCGAGCATGATGAACATGACGATCTGCGCGATCCAGGCTCCGCCGTCGTGCGCGAGGAGGATCCCCCGCTTGAATGCCACGCGGGCGTTCCCCATCACGAGACCCGCAAGATACACCGATAGGAATCCGCTCCCTCCGAGGTACGCAGGCAGGCCGTAGGCTAGAAGTCCGGTGCCGAGCACCAGCGCGGGGTAGAGCCCCACGGCGGTCAGGGACACCCGATTCGAGATCCACACGCCTGCCCACCCTACCGCAACGCCGCCCGCCGCACCGATGACGACCTGCTGCACGAAGAACCCGACGAGGGACCAGCCCGGCTCCACGTCCCCGATGAGCATGGAGACACAGGCCAGGGTCAGGAGCACGGCCATCGGGTCGTTCGACCCGGACTCGATCTCGAGGGTGGCCGCGATCCGCTCCTTGAGGTGAAGCCCTTGCCCTCTCAGGATCGAGAACACCGCTGCCGCATCCGTCGAACCCACGATCGATCCGAGAAGGAGGCCGACCAGGAGCGGGAGGTCCAGGAGCCACGCCGCAGCAAGTCCCGTGAGGCCGGCCGTAGCGAGGACGCCGGCTGTCGACAGAGTGACGGCGGGCTTCCATGCGGCCCGAAATGAGCGCCAGCCGGTCTGGAGCCCACCGTCGAAGAGGATGAGGACGAGCGCGACGGTCCCGATCGCGTGCGCGAGCGGATAGTTGTCGAACGCGATCCGGCCGATCCCCTCCTCTCCGGCGAGCATCCCGATCCCAAGGAACAACACGAGTCCGGGCACGCCGACCTTGCCGGAGAGGGTGCTCGAGAGGATCGCCAGAAGCAGGAGCGCGCCGCCGATGAAGATCAGGCCGTCAACCGGGTACACGACGACTCTCTTTCGCGGGTGCGGCGGACCTGGCTTCGGGACGGAGGTTCATCGGTTCTCCGGAAGGGGGACGACCACCACGGGAAGCGGGAGCGTTCGAATCACCTCGGACGTCACACTCCCGAACAGGTGACGGAGGACGGGTCCCTGTCCGTGGGTCCCCATGAAGACCAGATCCATGCCGAGCTCTTCCGCGACCTTGTGAATCCCTTCCGGGGCCAAGGGATGAGAAGCCACTCGAGCACCGACCTCCACGGTATCCCTCGCCGCCTCCGATGCGGCTTTCTCTTGGCGCTCAAGTGCGTCTGTACGTTCCAATGGCCGGTAGCCCGGACGGGCGTAGTCCGCGATGCTCACGAGCTTTAGATGAACGCGGCTTTCAGCCGGTGCAACCCCAAGGCCCCAATCCGCCCACTGATTCGCCCAGGCGACGGCCACCTGGGTCGCCCGCTCGGCATGCGGGGATAGGTCTGTGGCGACCATGATCCGTCGCGGCACGCTTTCGAGCGCTCGGTTCATCAGGAGGCACGGAATCTTCGAGGTTCGGACGACTCGCTCCGCGGTGCTCCCGAGGAGCCCGTCAAGTACGCGCCGAGGACGGTGCTTGCCCAGGACGACGAGTTTCGCGCCGACGTCCTCCGCTGTCGCGTTGATGACCTGAAAAGGTCGCCCCACGTGAACGTGGAGGCGGGGCTCCGAGTGGTCGAGCTTCGCCTCCTCGACGTGCCGAACCAGCTTGGCGCGGTGGTGCGAGACATCGGGTTGATCCGCCCGCGCCTGCTCTGTCTCCGGCAGAGGCTCCTCCCGTCTGGGAAGCCACGCGTCCCCCGGAGGAACCACGTGGACTACGTGAACCTCTCCCCGTTGGGGGGGAAGGAGGTGGGCTGTCGCCTTCACTGCGGAGTGACCCGCATAGCTCGTGCCCATCCGGAAACAGCCTCTTCCGGAGCTCCGCGGGGGCGCCGGCAGGGGTGAGTGGCATGGCAGGAAGCGTCGTAAGGCAACGAAGGGGTCCTTGGCTCAAGCCTGCGAGAGGACAG
>SKKN01000025.1 GCA_007121455.1 Gemmatimonadota bacterium
CCGCACCCACATCGGAAGAGACGTCGTTGTCCCCGGAATTGACTCGGGGGGCGCGTTGGCCCATCGTCGCTACGAGATTCCGGTGGAACGACCACTGACGGCTCTCCCAGGCTGAACCGTCAGCGGTCGAATACATCATGACGCCCCGGCCCTGAAATCCTTCCGCGATCAGGTTGTTCTGGAAGGAAACCCGACCCGTAAATGCCCCTCCGGGATCCGTGCGGTTGACCTGGAGGTGGGCGTTTCCGCCGCCCCAGGTCGCGGAGATGTGGTCAAAGATGATGTCGCGGCCACCGCCGCTACCGATCACCCCGATTCCTCCACCCCTGTACCCACCCTCCTCGCCGTGCCGGGTGCGGAGGAACCGCATCACAACGTCACTGCGCTGGTTCACACGGATCAGGTGTCCGTTGTGGCCGTTCGTAGGATGCGACCGAATGAGAATCCCGTCTCCCGGAGCCGTCTGGCCTGCTACGTATACGCAGTCCCTTCGCATCAAGATCTGGGACCGACTTTGGATCGTGCCCCCCGTACGGAAGGTCACGATGTCGTAGTTCGAGCTGTTGACCCGGTTCTCCAGGATGTCCCGAAGGCTCCCCGACCCGGAATCGTCGGTGTTCGTCACCTCATGGACCACCAGGGTCCGCTCCCGGCAATCGTTCAGTGCCATGGCCCCCCATCCATCCGCTTCCGGGAAAGCCGGAACCGGCCCGCTGGAAGACGGAAGGGAAGTGGCGGAGTCGTCCGAGCCTGTGTCCTCCTCCTCCCCGCTATCCTCCTCTTCCCCGTTGTCCTCCTCTTCCTTGTTATCCTCCTCTTCCCCGCTATCCTCCTCTTCCCCGTTGTCCTCCTCTTCCCCGTTGTCCTCCTCTTCCCCGTTGTCCTCCTCTTCCCCGTTGTCCTCCTCCTCCCCGGTGTCCTCCGTTCCGCCCGTAGCCGTGGCAGTAAAATGGGCGGTTCCCAGTGACCCCGCCCTGGCCTGCACCTGATTCTCTCCGGCCGTGGGACCGAGGGTGAGCTCCACCGAGGCCCGTCCCTGTCCATCCGTGCGAGTCACCTCGTCGCTGACCGTGCCACCCCCTTCCTCGACCGTCCACTCCACATCGAGCTGTCGCACCGGATTCCCCCTTGAATCCGTGACACGGATGCTCAACTCTTCCGAGAGCGTCTCCCCTGCCGGGCCGGATTGATCGTCTCCACCCGTGATGGTCACCTGCGCCAGGCTTCCCTCATCCTCCTCCTGGACCTCCACCACCCCCGTGCCATTCCCCAGGGCCTGCCCCTGTCCGGGGGAGAGCCCCAGGTCCTCGGATACTCCGCCCGGACCCTCCAGCGGCTCGGCCTCCACTGTGGCCTGTCCCGGCCCACGGGCGGTCACCCATCCTTCCTCATCGATATCGATCACATTCTCGTCCGACGTGAACCACCGGACCGGTACTTCGGCCACCTCGTTCCCGAAGCGGTCGGTCACCTGGGTTTCGAATCGGAAGGCCGACCCGAGTTGGAGCGAGATCTCGTCGGGAAGCACGGTGATCGTCTCGGGCTCTCCCGGCAGGGCGACTGCCCTCAGCGGCGAGATGGCTTCCGAACGCCCCGGGATCTGCGCCTCGAGCTTCTGCTCGCCGGCCACCGTGCCGAGGGTCCATTGGATGGCGATGACCCCATCCACATCGGAGGTAGCCTCCGTGGGAGACACCGAACCGGATCCCGGCTCCACATCGAAGCGCACCTCGGCTCCGGAGACCGGAAGTCCGTGCGGACTCAAGACCCTCACCTCGAGCGGGTCAGCCAACTCCTCGCCCACCCGGCCTTCCAGCGACCCGCTGTTCCGCAGCTCGAGTTGAGTCGGCGTGCGCTGCACCTGAACGGAGGCCTCCGCACGTGCGCCTCGAGCAGAGGTTGCCGTAATTCGGGTTTCACCTACGCCCACGCCACGCACCCTTCCTCCGTTGACGGAGGCGACTTCCGGATCCGAGCTCTCCCATATCAGATCCAGGCCGGACACGGTGAGGCCGTCGACCTGGAGGTCGAGGAAATCTCCTTCCTCCACCTGCCCGGTTGCCGGGGAGAGCGCGATGGGGGGCAGTTCGTCGCCCCCGGGCGCGACGATCGGATCACAGGCTCCGGTAACCAGGATGGTGAGAGCGGCGAGAACGCACATGACTGAGACATGCCTCGGGCGAGCCGTGGACAGGGACTCCAATATGGGGCGAGCCCGGCGAGAGGTGGAAGGGGAAGCCTTCGGGGTCTCAGGCGTGCCATCGGGGCTGCGGTTGAACATGAATCCACTCCTCGCCGACTGCAGGGCGCGCCTTCGAGGGCACGCCGAGATTCGCAGGGTCGATCGAGGAGGCGGAAAGGAGAACCGCCAGCCCCGATCGGATTTCACCGTTCGAACCACTGGCGGCCCGGCGAGCATCACACCGATGGCCGGTGTGGAAGCCCCGTAGCTCTGCGTCGCAGCCTTTCGGCGGCTTTGCTCTGAGCAGTGACGACTTTGTGCGCCCGGGTAGAAGTCGCCGACCCGGTCGTCGTTGCCTGCCTGCAACAGACATGCCTCTCCCGGGGGCGGGGGAAATGAGGGTGGTATGTTCTTATATGAACGTGAGTTATGAGGTATCGACGCCATTTTCAGGGAAGTCTGGGAGCGAAGCGGCCCCGGAACTGTTTTCCGATTTTTCGTCTGAGGGAGACATTTGTTTCCGGTGCTTATCGATTCTCACACTGAGCTGCGAGAAGCGAATCCCACTGATTTCCGGTTGCGAAATGGGCGGACGGCGAGGATGTTGTCAGCGTGGGCCGCGAGATTTCCGGACGGCCTGCCGAAGAATGGCCGCCATTTGTTCCCTATTCACGAGGCGAATCCATATCTATGAGTGACGTCGCGGTGATCGGCGGAGCCGGGTTCATCGGCTCGCGCCTGGTGGAGGCGCTGGATGGCCCCCGAGTGATCGACCGGAAGATTCCCGAGGATGGACCGGGACGGTTCCGCATTGACGTTCGGGACCGGGAGCGATTGATCCCCGCCCTCGAGGGGGTCGGGACCCTCTGTCTCCTCGCGGCGGAACATAGGGACGATGTGGAGCCGACTTCCCTCTACTACGACGTGAACGTCGGAGGGGCGAAAAACGTCGTCGAAGCGGCAGTCCGGTTGGGGATCCAGCGGATCCTCTTCACGAGCACGGTAGCCATATACGGGCTGAACGCTCCCGATGCCGGGGAAGACTCGCCTCCGGATCCATTCAACGACTATGCGAGGAGCAAGTGGCAGGCGGAGCAGACGTTGGTCGCGTGGGCCAAGGAGGATCCCTCGAGGAGCCTGGTGATCGTCCGGCCATGCGTGATCTTCGGTGAGGGGAACCGGGGAAACGTCTACAATCTCCTCTCTCAGCTCGCGGCCCGAAGGTTCCTTATGGTCGGAAACGGTACGAACAGGAAGTCGATGGCGTACGTCGGGAACCTCGTCGCCCTCATGACGCGGTTCCTGGATTCCCCGAACGGGATCCAGGTGTTCAACTACGCCGACAAGCCGGATCTGTCGATGAAGCGACTCCTGCAGGTGGCGACAGATGAGCTGGGCGTAGACCTGCCGGGGTGGACGGTCCCGCACCCGGTCGGACTCGCGGCCGGCTTCGGGTTTGACGTGCTCGCACGCCTTACCCGCCGCAAGCTGCCCATCAGCGCCGTCCGAGTCCGGAAGTTCTGTGCGAACACTACGGTGAACACCGACCGTCTTGCGTCGACCGGGTTCGAGGCTCCATACAGCCTGGAGGAAGGCCTGCGCCGGATGATCAGGGCGGAGTTTCCCGTTGAAGCAGACCCTCCACGGCAACTGCAAGAAGCGATGTAGAGGCCTTGAAAGGGGGGGCAGTGGGTCCGGGCGGGAGCCCCCCGGACTCGATGCGACTCGCCACGTCGGGGGAGAGACGATGGACCTGAAGTACGTGTGCTGGGAGAAACGCCTCCTTCTCCTGAAGTCGGTGGCGCTCTTCCTGCTTCTCCTGCCGGTGTCGGCCCCGATGTGCGGGATTCAGGGGCAGCAGGCCCCGGGCGCCTCACCGTTCCTCTCCCCCGACCACTGGGCACATGGCGCCCTGGCCCGGCTTCATGGGGCGGGGCTCTTGCCCGAGGGGTTCGACCCCGGTACCCGCTCCGTGAGCCGGGTGGAGGCGTTTCACTGGCTCACGCACGCCATGGCGGAGGCGGAGGAAGGGCCTCCCCCGTGGGAGGACGTGGCGACGGCGTACCGGGAGCGGCTCGCCGAGGAGTTCCCGGGCACGGCGCACCGGGCTTCCGGGGGGGCGGGTACCCTCACCGGGGACGTTGTCCTCATGGGAGGGGTCGAGTCCCGGCGAAACGACCTTCTGGCGAGACATGATCCGGACGGAAGCGGGGATGCCCGAACCTTGGCCATGGACGACCTGCAGGGGCCCGTGGGTGGAGTGGAGGTGGGACTCCACCTGCCTCCGTCCCGCGTGTCTCTCGCCGGCCACGGAACTCTCCTCCTTCGGGAAGGAGGAGCCCGGGCCTCCGAGCTGTACGGCGTAGCGCTCGTGGACCGGATCGGTGTGTGGGCTGGCCGGCGGCGCATAGGCCTCGGCCTCTCCGACGCAGGCTCCATGGTCGTCACCGGAGAGGCGCCCTTTACGGGCGCGGGATTGTTCCTGTCCGAAGGGGTTCGCCTTCCCGGCGCACTCGGCCACCTTGGGACGTTCCGGTTCGAGACCTTCATTTCCCGCCGCGAACGGATGGCACAGGTGGAGTCGCCATGGTTCTTCGGCCTGCGAACGTCCCTCGCGCCCCACGCCCGCGTCCGGATCGGGCTGAACCGGGGCACGGTCTTCGGCGGCGACGGCGAGCGCGTTCCCCCTGCCACCCTCGATCGGGTGTTGAAGGTGCTGGCGGGGATCGACACGGCGGACGAAGGCGCGAACTTCGAGGACCACATCGCTTCCGCGGACTTCTGGTTCTTGCCCCCGCTCGGGGCACTGCCTCTGGCACTATACGGGGAATTCGGAGTGGAGGACCTCCAGCGCCAGAAGGACGAGATGCCCGCGGTCGCCGTCGGCGCCCGCCTCGCCGGCCTGCCCCGGGCTCCCTGGCTGAGCCTGGGATTCGAGCGAACCTCCTTCGGCGCATCGGAAGGAATCCGCATTCCGTGGTACGACCATCGGGTCTTCGGGACGTGGACCGACGGGGGGCGGCTCATGGCGCACGAGCTGGGCGGCGAGGGACGGGAGCTCCGGGCCTACGGAACGGCGGACCTGTGGGATGCCCGCCTGCACCTGGGAGGTCGCGGGTTCTGGCGTCGCCGAACCGAAGGGAATCTCTACGCTCCCGAGTGGGAGGGGTCGAGTCGGGGCGTAGAGGCGAACGCTCGGTGGCACCTGACCCCTTCGTTCCAGCTCAAGGTCGAGGGAGTCGTGGAGAGGGGGGACGGCTGGAACCGGAGCACCGGCTTCCTGGGCGCGCGGTTCGCCTTCTGATCCGAGGCATCGATATGCCGCGTACAGTGGAAGCTGGAGCACCGAAGAACCTCACGGTCCCCGAGCACGAGCTTCTCCTCCTCTGTTCGCGGACCCGCCTGGAGGCTCCGGCGCTGCTCCGCCTCGATGGGATCCTCGACGGGGCCATCGACTGGACCGCCGTCCTGGCATACGGCGACATACACGGAACGGGGCCCCTTCTCTACCATCATCTGCGGGAACCGGGCCGAGGAAGGATTCCGGAAGCCGTCCTCGAGGGGCTCCGGACCCGGTCCGTCGCAGCGGCCGCTCGGTCGCTCATGCTCACGGCCGAACTCGGGGCTCTCTTCGATGCCCTCGAGGCTGCCGACGCTCCGGCGCTGGTCTGGAAGGGGCCCGTGCTCGCCCATTCGATCTATCCGAGCCCCGAGCTGCGGCCGTTCCGAGACCTGGACATCATCGTGCGCCGCGAGGATGTGGACCGTATGCGACGGGTTCTCGAAGCCCGCGGCTACTCGCCCCGGCCTGGCCCCTCCGAGGACGGGAAGGAGCTTTTCCGCGAGGCGAACCAGGACGTCACCATGTGGAATCCGCGCACCGGAGTTCTCGTCGACGTCCACTGGGGAGCCATGAAACGGTACTTCTCCTCCGCCATGGACTCCGATGCGCTCTGGACGGAGGGCCAACGGACGGATCTGAATGGGTGGGTGGTCCGTACGCTGCCCCCCACCATGTCCCTGATCGCCCTCTCCCTGCACGGAGCGAAGCACGGGCCCTTTCCGTGGCCCGAGCTCAAGTGGATCACCGATGTGGAGGGATTTGTCCGGGCCCACCCCACCGACGCGTGGAGTCCTCTCCTCGCCCGAGCTCGGGCACTCGGCTGTCACCGGGCGGTGCTCCTCGGACTCCTCCTGGCCAAAGAGCTCCTCGACGCCCCGCTTCCGCCGGAGGTGGAGGCGGACCTCGACCGGGACAACGTGGTGGCCACGCTGATCCCGGCGATTCGGGACCGTTTGCTCTCGCTCCACCCGGCGCCCTTTCCCCTGGGGGAAAGGCTGCAGTTCGACCTGGCGGTCCGGGAACGGCTCCGGGACCGCCTCCGCTATCGGGCGGCACGCCTTCTCACACCCGGACGCCGAGACGTGGGGGGCCTCCCGACGCCCCTTGGCTTCCTCCGCGTGCCGCTCCGTCTTTCCCGCCTGGCTGGACGCTACCTCCTCCGCCCCTCGCGCCTTCGCGACCTGTTCGAGGGGCGAGGGACACCGCCGGACTGACCAAACCATCGAATCCTTGTGCTTGGGTGCGTCCCTTCCCTATAATTGTTGGTCAGCCGTCGGTGGTGCGTCGCACGGACGCACCGGGTCGGTGCTTTCCTCAAACCTGAAGGAGAGGGTCATGGAAGAAAGGACTGAGAAGAAGGAGTACGTTCGGCCCTCGGTCGAGGACTTCGGATTGGTCGCCGACCTCACGGCGACGGGAACTACCCAGGATGGTGCCGATGCCAAGGGCGGAAGCGCTGCCTCCCAGGGCATTTGACCGAAAGTCTGCTCGTCTAAAGGGTTCATCGCGCGGGCGGCTCCCCCTGAGCGGGAGCCGCCCGTATGTATTTCCACACCCAAGCCCCGGCATCCCCAGTCGGGTCGGGTACTGCCCCCGGGTCATCTCGTGAGGCTCCTCTCCTTCGCTCGGAAATTCGGTGCCCTGGACACGCGGGACCAATGGGCGCTCGTGCCGGCCACAGTTTCCCTGCTCGTGGCGCGAGTGGCGCTGCAGGTCCTGCCCTTCCGCACCTTCCTCCGCTGGGCCGATCCCCACGGTCCGCGAAGCGGAGCCCCCAGCTCCCTCGACCTTCCAACCCGACGGCGGATCCGGGCCGTGGAGCGGGCGGGATGCCGCCTCTTCCCCAAGAACCCCTGTCTCATCCAGGCGGCCGTGGTGCAGCGTCTCCTGTGGAGGAAGGGACACCCCTCCGAGCTCCGGATCGGTGTCCGAAAGGAGGGAGGTAAGCACCTCGAGGCCCACGCGTGGGTGGAAAGCGGCGGCGAGGTGGTGGTGGGAGCCCGGGGCAGATCCGACGAGCACGTCCCGCTTCCCCTATCGGGCCGCGTGGAAGGTGGCGGGCACCCTTCACGCCGGGAGTGAGGGACCCTTCCGCCGCTGAACCGCGCAGGTGCCCTCTATCGCCAATGCTGTCGCAGCCAGAACTCGGCGGTGAGCGGCCACCAGAAGTCATGGCGGGGCGTCTTCCCCTCGAGGAAGGCCTCGAACTCTAGGCGCAGCCGGTCTACGTCCAGGAGACCCAGTTCCGCCGCCATGGAGCTCCGGAGCAGTTTCCTGACCGTAGGAACCGCCCGGTCCATCAGTCCACGTTCGAAAAGGCCATGGGGGATCGTCTTCCCCGTGCGCATCCGGACCTTTTCCGGCACGACCCCCCTCAAGCCCTCCCGAGCCAGTCGTTTCGGCTCGGTGACCCGATGGACCATCCACTGGGGGACACTCAGGATGAATCGGGCGATTCGGACATCGCTCCAGGGATCGGCGAAACCCAGGCCACGAACCGCCCGTCGCCGTTCGCCGGCCACCGCGATCCGTATCCCGGGAAACGAGAAGATCCGCTCGTAGCGCAACTGTAGCGCCGGATCCTGGAAGAGCCTCGGCCCCGGAGTCTCCCGGACCACCTCCTCCAGTCCCCAGCGGGATGCGGCCTCCGGTGGAATCCAGGGCGCGAGGGGGCGGCCCCTTCCCCGTGAGGCGGCGGGCCTGAGGAGGGGACGCAAGACCTTCTGCTTCAGTCCCCTCCATCCGGGCCTTCCCAGGGCCTCGAGCTCCCTCGCCAGGAGCCGCCACCGCCCGGCCCGGAACATCCCGGGGTAATCATACACCCAGTCCCCCACCACCTCGTCTCCCCGGTCCCCGGTAAGGACGGCCCCCATCCCCTCGGCCGCCGCACGATCCAGCGAGCGGTCGTGGAGCGGCTGATAGGGCCAGAGATGGGGGTCGTCCCGGTCGGGTCCATGGTCCGGATACCCCTGGAGGGGCCATCCTTCGTCCGCTGGGACATCCGTCCGGTCGAGCCGGTACCGATCGACGATCACATCGCTGATGCCTCGCTCATCGCCGTCGCTCAAATCGTCGAACGCCCAACAATAGCTTCGAAACCCGGCAGGCTCGGCTTCGCCGCGCTCCATGAGCCAGCCGGCCATGGATGCAATGCTCCCGGAGTCGACCCCCCCGCTGAGGAGGAGTCCCACGGGCCGCCGACTCCGAAGCCGACACGCCACCGCGTCTTGGAAAAGGGCACGAAACTCGTCCACATAGTCCGCTTCCCGCCGATGGCGGGTCCGCGCGCCGGGGTCCAGGTCCCAGAAGCGGCGGACCCGGACACCTTCGGCCGATGCCGTGAGGGAGTGGCCGGGGGCGAGCTGCAGGATCCCCCGGAAGAAGGACCAGTCCCGCTCGCCGTACGGTCCGGCGATGTGCGCGAGGAGTGCGGGCTCGAAGATTCGGGCCGGAACGTCGGGGAGGGCGAGGATCTGCTTCGCTTCGGAGGCGAAGAGGAAGCGACCGGGCTCCTCCCGGTAATAGAAGGGGCGCATTCCCATGGGGTCCCGCGCTGCGAAGAACCGTTCCTGCTCCGCATCCCAGAGGGCGAAGGCGAAGTCCCCCTCCAATCGCCCGGCGCAGTCCGGACCCCAGACCCGGTACGCGGCGAGGATCACCTCGGCGTCGGAGGGGGCGGCCCGCGCGAGCGCACCTTCCCGCCGGAGGAGGGGAAGCAACTCGGCCCGGTTGTCGATACGGACATCGGCCGCAAGGATCAGCCCACCCTGGACGAGCGGAGCCACCTCCCCTTCTGATTCCGGTGTGAGCTGGAGGGCCAGGAAGCCCAGACCTACCTTTCCATGCCGCCAAAAGCCGGTGCCATCGGGCCCACGATAAGCCGCCGCGTCGGCCATCCGCCGGAGCGTGTCCTCCTCTACAGGGGCCCCGGTCCAGTGGGCCACTCCTAGAACTCCGCTCACCGTGATCCGCCTGTTCTCATTGCCTCTCCATCCCTCCGGATTCTATCATGCTCCCTTCGCGGGCACCTCATACGGTAGGGTCCCGACGTTCCTGGCGCCGCCCGTCCTGCGTCTCGAGCCGGACGGATGGACGCACACCCGAATACCGAGCCGGAAGCCCATGCTGTCGTCCCTCCTCAGGCGTGTCCGCCAAAGGCCTCTCCGCCCGTGACCCTTCCACCCAAGCGAAATCCGAGCGCGTTTGGATTCCACGTCGACCCCGAAGAGCTCCTCCCCCCGGAGCGTTACCCCTTCGGAACAGATCCGGCCCAGGAGCTGGGCGGCGTGCCCGCGCCGGCGCGTCGGGTGGTGGCGCTTGCCCGGGCGCTGGCTTCGAGTCCCGTCTGGAAGGAGATGGACGAGGCCGTCCTGGCGGTACGCACGGAGCCACCGGAGGGGATCGCGTTCCTGGGCCACTTCTCCGACGAGGAGGTCTCTCGCCTGGAATGGCTTTCGACCCAGCTCCGGAGCCAACTCCCCCATCTCAGCTACGTGTCATGGGCCCGGGCCGAGGAAGGCGTCGAAGCGCTGGCCGCCCGGCTGGTGGATCGCTTCGGCCACCGCGAGGTGCGCGAGATGCGGTTCGCGGCGATTCCGAGGGGTGGACTCATCGTCCTGGGCATGCTGGCCTACGCGCTGGACCTGGACTCGGACCGCTTGTTCCGGCCCGACGACGGGAGAGGCGACGGGGAGGAACGCGGGCGAGAGCCCCTCGTGGTCGTGGATGACTGCGCCCTCTCGGGCCTGCGCTTCGGAGAGTTCCTCCGGACCCGGATCCCCGCTGCGGACGAGGTCGTCTTCGCGCACCTCTACTCCCACCCGGACCTCCGAAAATCCATCGAGGAGCGGGAGCCGCGGGTGACCGCCGTCCTGGCGGCCCGGGACCTCCAGGACCTGGCTCCGGCGCTGCTGGAAGAGGAGCTCTCGCAGTGGCGCACCCGATGGGACGCACGGAGCGATGACGACGCCTACTGGGTCGGGCGCCCCGAGCATGTGGCGTTCGCCTGGGGAGAGCCGGATCTCACCTTCTGGGACCCTTCGGCCCTGACGAGCCGGGCGGGATGGCGGCTCGTACCACCCGAAGCGTGCCTGAAGAACCGATCCGGAGCCGCCCTCTCCCCTCCCCGACTCCAGGTCCAGGTTCCCGCAAAGGGCCGGATGCGGCTCGCTCCGGGGACCTTTCACGGTGAGCTGGACGGTCGGGTGCTGGTGGCGGAGCTCGAGAGCGGCCAGGTGGTTTCCCTCGACGGTGTGGCGGCGGATCTCTGGCGGGGATTCCTCCGTCCCGGGGACCCGGAAGTGGTCCTGGACCGGCTGGAGGACCGCTATGAGGTTTCCCGTGAGCAGCTTCGCGCCGACGCCGACGCCTTCCTGCGGACACTCCGCGAGCGAGGGCTCGTCACGGCCACGCCCCGGTTCCGTTCCGATCATGCGGCCGGAGGGCCTGGATGACCGAGCCTGACCTCCGGTGCTACCGGATCTTCGGAACGACCCTGGAAACCGACTTCGATTTCGATACGCCCCTCCTGCCCTCCGACGACCCGCCGGAGCTTCACTTCCGACTGCTGGCTCGGGGCACCGCCCCCCCGAGCCGGCCGGGGCCGGGGGCCAAGGTCTTCGAGAGCCCGGTCCGGATCGACGGCGGACTCCCCCTGTTCACCGTCCATCGGAGCCGTGACGGGGATCTCCTCCGCTTCACCGAAGTGGCGGACTTCCTCCTGTCCGAGGGCTCGATCCAGGCCCGCCTTCTGGACCCGGAGTACCGCCACATGATCGAGGTCCATCTTCTGGGCCTGGTGCTCAGCTTCTGGCTCGAACGCCGGGGCGTCCCCGTGCTCCACGCTGCCGCCGTCTCCGTTTCGGAAAGCGCCGTGGGGTTCATCGGAACGAATCGGGGCGGAAAGAGTTCCCTGGCCGTGTCGCTGATGCGAAGAGGACATCCCCTTCTCTCGGACGACCTGTTGGGGCTACAGCTCTCGGAGACCGGCGTGGAGGTGCGGCCCGGATTTCCCAGCATGCGCATGTGGCCCGACCTGGCCCGGGAGGTGGTCGAGGGAGCATGGGAGGACATGCCCCTGGCCCATCCGTGGTACGACAAACGGCGGGTGAAGGTCGGGCCCGGAGGCTTCGGACGGTTTCTGGATTGCGTTCGCCCGCTGGGACGGCTCTATCTGCCGACACGGAGGGATCCAGGTGAGCACGGGCTGGAGGTCCAAATCGAATCCGTGCCTCCTCGAGAGGCGGTCTTCGAGCTCCTCCGGGGATCCTTCCTCCCCCGACTCACCCAGGCGGCGGGTCTTGCGTCGGACCGAATGGAACTCTTCGGCGCTCTGACGCAGCACGTCCCGGTGCGGCGACTCCTCTATCCCAGCGGGTTCGAACACCTCGACCGCGTATCGGAACGGATCCTGGAGGACTCCCAGGAGGAACCTCAGCCGGGTCGCACTCCAGGACCATGAGCGGGATCTGCGGCTACGTCGCTTGGGATGGTGCCCCCGTGGGGGAGCGGGACCTCGAGGGGATGATCGGGGCCGCGGACTATCGAGGAGCGGACGGCATCTCGCTCTGGTCGGGAGACGGCGCTGCGCTCGCCCACCTCTCGCTGCGGATCACTCCCGAGTCCGTTGACGAGGTGCAGCCCCTGACGGCCGACGAGGCCGGCCTCACCCTCGTGGCCGATGCCCGGATCGACAACCGCGACGAGCTGATCCCAACCCTCCGCAGTGCGGGAGAGCTCCGGAAGGGACGTTTCTCCGACGCGGAGTTGATCCTGGCCGCCTACCGGAGGTGGGGAGAGGCGTGTCCCACCCACCTGGTGGGTGACTTCGCCTTCGCCGTCTGGGACGGTCTCCTCCGGCAGCTCTTCCTGGCCCGAGATCCCCTGGGGATGCGAAGTCTCCATCTTCGGAGGGAGCCCGGCCGGTTCCTGTTCGCCACCGAGGTGGGGCAGGTCCTCTCGGCAGCCGGGGTGCCGGATGAGCTCTTTCGTCCCGCCGTCGCCGCGTACCTCGCCGGCGGGTTTGGGAACCCGGAATGGACCTTCCACTCCGGGGTGGAGCGACTTCCACCCGGCCACGCCTTCGTCGTGTCGGCACAGGGCCTCCGAAGGTGGCGCTTCTGGACTCCCGACGGCGGCACCCGGATCCGGTACCGCAACGAGGACGCCTATACCGAT
The DNA here is from genome assembly GCA_007121455.1 of Gemmatimonadota bacterium. Lineage (GTDB taxonomy): Bacteria > Gemmatimonadota > Gemmatimonadetes > Longimicrobiales > Gaopeijiaceae > SKKN01. The sequence continues at coordinate 12,702 of SKKN01000025.1, forward strand.
CACTTCGTGGACCTCCTGAAGGGTGCGGTGCGGACCCGGCTGCGCAGCGTCCGTCCGGCGGGGATCCTTCTCAGTGGAGGGGTGGATTCCGGAGCCATCGCCGCGGCGGCCGGGTGGCTGCGGGACCACGAGGCCGACTCCCACATCCCGGAGGTCAGGGCCTACAGCTTCGCCTGGGACGATCTCGCGGAGTGCGACGAGCGGCACATCTCGAACCCTCTCGCGGAGCACTGTGGCCTTCCCGTCTCCGAAGTCCCGGCGGACGACGCATGGCCCCTTCGGCGGGGTTGGGAGCGGGCCATGGACCCTCATACCCCCTTCCTCCTCGCACACTATGCGCTCCTGGACCGGACCGTCCGCCTTGCCCAGGACGAGGGGATGGGACTCATCTTGTCGGGAGACCGGGGAGACCTCGTGGGGGGCATGGCCATCCTTGACCTGCCAGGCCTTCTGCTATCGGGCCGCTGGCCGACCTTGGCCCGCGAGCTTCGGACGTTGGCGCGCCGGCGCGGCCGGACTCTTCCCCGCCAGGCACGGCGGGAGCTGGGTCGATGGTTGCGCGAAGCGGCACGATCCAATCAAGGGTCCTGGGGATCCCTGCCCCCCTTCCGCAGGTTCCTGGCCTCTTCGGCGCGGGTGTCCGGAGCGGACTGGCTCTCGGACGATGTCCGCCGGCACGCCATGGAGGCCCGGGAAAACTCGTGGCTGGAGCCTGTCCCACCGTACTCCTCCCACGCTGCCAGGGAGCGATACCGCATGATCTTCACCCCTATGCACATGCTGGGAGTCGAGGCCTCGGAACGGATGCACGCCCGGCGGCTCCAGGCGTTCGCCGACCCCTGGAGCGACCGGCGGATCGTGGAGTTCGCATGCCAGGTGCCTCAACGCGTCCTGAACCGGGTGGGCGAGCCCAAACGCCTCACGCGCCGTGCCCTGGAGCGCCTGATACCGGCGCATCACGTCCGGGCGATGTGCAAGATCGTTCCGACTCCCCTCTTCGACCGGGGGATCCGGGACCGGGCAAGGCCGGAAATCGAGTCTTTGATCCGGGACTCCGTGGCGGCCCGCTGCGGCCTGGTCGACGGAGATCGATTGAGCGTCGCCTACGAGGCGCTCCGTCGGGCACCGACCGGGAGATCGGCGATGTTCTGGCGGACCCTGAGCGTCGAAATGTGGCTTCGCACGCGGGAGATGGCCGACCTCAGCAGGTGACCCGACGACCGGTCAAAGGGCCTTCCCCCTGGAGGGGGCGCTGGACAGGGAGGGCTCCTCCATCTGGTACGGGCCCGCCTGCATCGAAAACAACGTGGCGTACCTTCCGCCGCGCCCCATCAGCTCGTCGTGGGTCCCCTCCTCGATGATCCGGCCTCCCTCCAGGAAGTAGATCCGGCTGGCGAGCCGGACTGTGGAGAGGCGGTGGCTGATCACCACGGCGGAACGGTCGCGGAAGAGGCGGAGGAGCGCCTGAAACACCTCCGCTTCGGCGTGGGCGTCCAGGGCGCTCGTCGGCTCGTCCACCACCAGGATCTCCGCCTCGCTCCGAAACGCCCGGGCGAGAGCGACCTTCTGCCACTCTCCGATGCTCAGCTCCTCACCTTCCGAGAAGATCCGCCCCAGGACCGTGTCGTAGCTGGACCGGAGGCGCTCGATGGTGGAATCGACCCCGGCGGCCCGGGCGGCTTCGCGGATCTCCTCGAGGGAGGCGGGCCGTTGGATATCCCCGAACCAGATGTTGTCCCTCGCGGAAACGGAGTACTGGGCGTAGTCCTGGAAGACCACGGCGAACTTGCGGCGGAGCTCCGATGGGTCGAACTCGCGCAGGTCGATGCCGTCCAGGGTGATTGACCCGACGAGGGGGTCGTACAGGCGACAGAGGAGCTTGGCGAGGGTGGTCTTCCCCGAGCCGTTGGGGCCCACGAGGGCCACAACCTCACCCGGAGCCACCTCCAGGTGAACGTCCTGGAGGACCGGACCTGGACTGGTGGGATATTGGAAGCCCAATCCGTGACACCGGAGCCCGACGCGAAGTCGCTCCGGGACGGGCTGAGGGTTCTCCGGCGCACGCACCGTGGGCTTCATTTCCAGGAACTCGTCCACGTTCGACAGGAAGAGCTGGTCCTCGTAGAGATTCCCGAGGCCGCTGAAGATCGCTTGGAGCAGGGACTGCCCCCTCTGCACGGCTCCGAAGTACATGACCATGTCTCCCAGCGTCAGGACCCCCTCGAAGGTCTGATGCCCGATGAAGGCCAGCGACCCGAAGACGACCACGGTGGCGAGCGTTTGGCTCCCGGCATCCGCCGTGTTCCTGGCTTTCACCAGGCGGAGCTTCTCGTCCCGGAGCTTCCGCTTCAGAGTGCGGAAGCGACCGAGGAACTCCCTTCCCAGGCCGAAAACCCGCAGTTCCTTTGCATGTTGGGCATTCCCGATCATCCAGCCGAAATAGTGCGCCCGGCGCTCCGTTCCAGTTCGTTCCTCCCGCCAACGATGGAGTCGACGGGAGTGGCGCACACGAACAAGGAGGGCGGGAGCGACGGCCACTACGATGACTGTCGCCAGAACCCAATGGACGCTTGCGAGGAGGATCAGCACACCCACTGCGGTAATACCGCTCTGGGTCACCTGGGTCAGGTTGCCGAGGAGCTTCGTGGGACGGAACGGTGCTTCCCGCTGGGCGAGGTGCAGCGTGTTGTAAAAGCGCGGGTCCTCGAAGTAGGCATAGTCCACGGCCATGGACTGCTCGTGGAGCCGGTCGAGCATGTGGTCCGTCACGAGCTGAGCCTTGGCCTCCTCGGCGACCCCGGCCATGGACCGGCTCAGCACGCCGATGAGCGCGACGGCGCCCGCCAGGGCGACGAGGAGGAGCACCTGATCGAAGCCTGCATCCGGAGAGGCCTCGGGGCCGACCCCGGCGGCGACCGCATCCACGATCAGCTTGATGAGGTAGAGGCTCGCCAGGGTGGCGGCGGACTGCACCACGATGAGGGCCGCACTGACGATGGTCCAGCCCGGGGCGCTCCTCCAGACGAGACCCAGGGCCCGCCCGGCGCGCTTCAGGGTCTCGGTCCGCTCGCGCAGGTCGGAGGGTCTCCCTTGGTCGACGGTGGAACTCAAGGGGTTCGATCCAGCTGAACGAGCTTCCGCTCATCCAGGCTCTCCAAGAACGCCCGCACGTCGGTGGAGGCAACCTCGGGCTCGACCTCGAACTCCTGGGCGATGCACTTCCGAAGCTCCGCCTCGGTCCGGGGTGTCTCCAGGAGCTCCCAGATCCGGGTGCCGACCGGGTTCAGGCCGTGGTAGACGCCAGTGTCGAGATTGAGCAGCACGGAGCCCTCGTCCCCGGCCAGGGTCTGGGACACGACGCCAGGGGTCCTGCAAATTACTTGGGTGGCGCCCATGCTCGAGTCATCGCCTCCTTTCAAATCATCGTCTCCATACGGTGGACGGGTGTGAGCCCGGCCTGACACGCAGGTCGCCAGCCGCTCGGGGGAGCGATCCGAGGGGAAAGGACCAACCGACGGCCGGCTACGCTACACCGCACCCTTGTGGAAGAACATCACCGGGAACGTACGGAGCATGATCCGGAAATCCTCCAGGGCGGACTGCCGGTCGATGTACTCCAGGTCCAGCGCGACCTTTCTTCGGACGTCCGCGATGCATCGGTCGTAATGCCGGTTCACCTGGGCCCAGCCCGTGATGCCGGGCAGCACCCGCTGGCGCTCGGGATACTCGGGGATCTCCTGGCGGAGCTTCCGGAAGATCTCGGGCTGCTCGGGGCGAGGCCCGACGATGTTCATGTCTCCCTTCAGGACGTTGACGAGCTGTGGGAGCTCGTCCAGCCGAGTCTTGCGAAGGATCCGCCCCACCGAGGTGATCCGCGAATCGTTGGCGCTCGCCCATTGCGGCCGATTCTTCAGGTCCTTTGCCGCCACCATCGTGCGGAACTTGTACATTCGGAAGAGTCGCCCCCCATGATCCCTTGTCCGTCGGTGGGCGAAGGCGGCGGGGACGCGCCTTCCGCGGCTGTCCAGCCCCACCCGAACCTGGACGAAAAGGATCGGCCCAGGAGAGCTCAGCCGGACGGCGAGGGCGATGAGGAGCATCAAGGGAGCGACGCCGACAAGGAGAACCGCGGCCACCACCACGTTGAGGACACGGCGTGCCCGCGCCCTTCCCTCGTCTCGACGGAAAGGTAGGGTCGTCCACACGTCCCGCCGTGGACGGGGAGGGGGACGACGCCATCGGGTCCGCGGGGGGGACGGGGCCTTCCCCGTGCCCCTTCCGCGTTTCCGGATCACGATGAGCATCGCCGTCCCCCCATTCGTTTGATCCCGACCCGAAACGCCCTCGTGGACGCCGATCCGGGTCACTCCAAAATGGCTCCTCTCAAGGGGCATAGCAAGTTCCATTCGCCAACTGGCCGGTGCGGGGCTCATCCCCGCTACGGTGTTGCGTACACACTACTTATGTGGTCCTTGGCCATCGCCCGGTGAGCTGCCCCGTATTGCGTGGATACAACGGTTGTCGTCGTGTATCCACAACGGATCGGCCGTCGCCCGCTCGTCCCGAGTCGCGGTCTCGTTTGAATCTGTGGACCTCAACCCCCAACCGCTGCACGGGTGCCATATTCTTGGGCGCCCACGCCACAGCAAAAGGAGGTCCTTTTCCCAGTGCATCCACCGGAACAGCCAGGAGTTGGTGGCTCGACCGCTTGACGCATGGGCGGGCCGGCCAATATTCCTGCCTCGGGCTGTTCCATCTACTCCACCGTGAGGAAACATGGACCGATGATGAACGATAGAGCGACAAGCCAGGGTCCCTGGCTCGTCACTGGTGCCGCCGGCTTCATCGGGTTCCATGTGGCCCGGCGCCTCCTTCGGTCCGGAGCCGAAGTAGTGGGCCTGGACAACCTGAATCCGTACTACGACCCCACGCTGAAGGAGTCCCGGCTGAACCTCCTCCATGAGGAGGCCGGATTCCGGTTCGAGCGGATGGACCTGGAGGATCGGGCGGGTATGGAACGGCTTTTTCAGGAGGAGGGGTTCGGCACCGTGATCCACCTCGCGGCTCAGGCCGGGGTCCGGCACTCCCTGGCGGATCCCTGGTCGTACGTGGACAGCAACGTGACGGGGACGCTGAACGTCCTGGAGGGGTGCCGGCACACCGATGTGAAACACCACCTCTTCGCCTCCACCAGCTCCATTTACGGGGCGAACCGAAAGACTCCCTTCCAGGTGGGAGACGGGACGGACCACCCCCTCACGATCTACGCGGCCACGAAGAAGGCCACCGAAGCCATGGCCCACGCGTACGCGGATCTTTACGCCGTCCCTTCCACCGGCCTCCGGTTCTTCACCGTCTACGGCCCCTGGGGCCGTCCCGACATGGCCCTCTTCAAGTTCACCCGGTCGATTCTCGCGGACGAGCCCATCGACGTCTACGGAGAGGGAAAGCCTTACCGGGACTTTACCTACGTGGACGATATCGTGGAGGGGATCCTTGGGGCCGCAGTCCGGCCGGCCGAAGGGAATCCGGAGTGGGATGCCACCGACCCGGATCCTGCGACCTCGTACGCGCCCTACCGGCTCTTCAACATTGGGGCCACCCGGAAGGTATCCCTCATGCGGTTCATCGAGGTGCTGGAGGAGGTGCTGGGACGGGAAGCGAGGAAGAACTACCTGCCCATGCAGCCGGGGGACGTGCTGGAGACCCATGCCGACGTCTCCCGGCTCTCGGCGCTGACCGGCTACGAGCCGCGGGTGGGCTTTGAGGAAGGGGTGCGGAGGTTCGTGGAGTGGTATCTGGAGTTCTATGGGAGCGGAGAGAAGGTGCGGAGCTCGGGAACGGGGTAGACGACGCTCCGGCTGGAGGTGGGGGCATCGGGATCTTCCCCGCCCTGCTCGTGACGGCACGGTCTCGTGTGTTCAATCCGTGTCCAATCGGGTGCGGAAAACCTCGGAAAACCGAAGAGGCGCCGCCCGGATGAGCTTCGCTTCGCTTCGCAGATCCGGGCGGGACTTCGCGGGGACTCGACCAGTGGAAGGCGGTCGGCAGGCGTAGAGACGATCAATTTAAGGCGCCGCCCGGATTCGAACCGGGGATCGAGGATTTGCAGTCCTCTGCCTTACCACTTGGCCACGGCGCCGGAGAACAATCGAAAGGGGGAGGATCCATCGAGCTTCCGATGAGCCTCCCCCTCTGAGAGCGGGAAACCGGACTCGAACCGGCGACCCCCACCTTGGCAAGGTGGTGCTCTACCAACTGAGCTATTCCCGCATCGATCCGGTCCTCAAGAGGGTTCCGGGACCGATTCTTTGGGGCCCTCAAGCTTAGAAAGGCCGCCCACGGGTGTCAAGCCTCGGGAACCCTGGAGAGCCCGCCGTTTATTCCCGTCGTCGCGCCGGTTTTCCGCATCTTCGTGATCCGGTATCATTCCCTCATCCTCACGCCTGGAGCGACCGATCCTCCGCCCGACCGCGTTCACCGGTTTCCGAACCGTCTTTCTCTCGGTGCTGGCCCTCCTCGTGTTCGGCGCACATCCGCTGTATCTGCACGGTCAGGGCGTCGAGGACCTGGTGGCTCCCGGCGGCACGCTCCTCTTCGACTTCTTCCCCTCCTTCCACTCGTTCGGGGAGGTCTTCGGTCCCACGGGGGAGCGGCTCGAGCTCGGCTCTCCCTTCGAGCACGCCGCGGTGGGAAGCGACCTCCTCCCTCAACTCCAGGCGCCGGAGTCGGCGCTGCGCGCGCTGTTGGATTCGGATGTGACGCTCAACGTCGGAGCGACCCGTTCGGAGCTCCGCGGGCACGAGGCCCGGTTTCCGATGCGAGCGGCATGGGGGGTGACGGACCGGATCACGGTGGGAGCGATGGTACCGGTGGTGCGCCGTCGGCTCGAGGCGGGGATCTCCTTCGCCCCTTCGGACGCGAACGTGGGAGCGAACCCGTTCCGGGGCGGTTCGGGCAATTTGATGGACCTGCTGGTGTCGATGGATGGCGCGCTGGACCGCGCGAGGCAAGCGGTGGAGGAGGTCTGCGAGGCCGAGGGAACGGGAGCGGCGGAGTGCGTGGAGGGCCAGGAGCTGATCTCGTCGGGCGAACGACTTCTGGACGGCCTCCCGGGCGTCCTTCAGGATTCCCCCGTGGCTCCCCTCGAGGACTCCCCCGCGGGCGTGGAGCTCCTCTCCTGGGTCCAGTCGCTCCGAGCCGAGATCGAGGACCTGGGCGTGCCGACCTTCGAGGATCCGCTCCTGCTGCCCACGAGCCCCTTCGGGGAGGAGGGCTTCCGGTCCGAGTTCGTGGCCCCGGCATGGGGTCCGAACCGTCCACCCCTCGATTCCTGGCCGGGCATCCCGGAGCTGGGAGACATCGAATTCCAGCTCTCCGCCCTCTTGTTCGACCGGGCACTGGGCGACCGCGAGCCCGGGAAGGCAGCGCCGTCGGCGAGAATCAGGAGCGCAGCTGCGATTGTCTACCGCCTCGGCACACAGCAGCCCGATACCCTCCGTGACTACTTCGAGGGGGAGACGCCTCGAGGACATTCAGGCCTCCGCATCCGCTCGGTGACCGAGGTCGATGTGGGCGCTCGCGCGTCCGCGGGAATCCACCTCGAGGTCGAGGACGTGGGCGCGGCGGAGGTGCTGCGAAGGGTTGCGAGCCCGGACGACCCCTTCAACCCGTTTGCAGCCCGCGAAATCGTTCGGTGGACGCCGGGACGGATAATCGCCGTGGAAACCGTACCTCGCCTACGCCTCACGCAGGAGTTCTCGATCGCAGCTCGGTACCGGTACTTCATGCGTTCCGGGGACCGCTACGAAGCTCTGGACGGAAGCCAGGCGGATCCGGGGATGCTCCTGCCGGCCCCGGAGGTCCGGACGCACCGCGCCGGAGGGGAGATCTCCTACTCCACGCTCGAAGCGCACGAAGCCAGCGGAGCGGTCATGCCCTTCATCGTCCGCCTACGCCTCGAACGGACGGTAGCGGGGAGCGGGGAGAGGGTGCCGGCGGGGACCCGGATCGAAGCGGGCTTTCGGTTCTTTGTAAGCCCCTGAGGGGTCAAGCGGGGGATGCGTGAAGGAGTTCCCTCGCATGGTCCCTGGAAGTAGCGGACTCGGGGTCTCCACCGAGCAGGCGAGCGACTTCCGCGACCCTTGCTTCCCCCTCGACCGGGTGGAGCTCGACAGCGGCGACCCCGTCCCGTGCACCCTTGGTGACGTGCAGGTGCACGTTCCCTCTGGACGCGAGCTGCGCAAGATGGGTGATGACGAGAACCTGATGATGCCGTGCCACGTCCACGAGCCGCTCCGCCACCCGTGTCGCCACAGCACCTCCGATCCCCGCATCGATCTCATCGAAGACGAGGGTGGAAACCCGGTCCTCCCGTGCCAGGGTGGCCTTGAGCGCGAGCATCACGCGTGAGAGCTCCCCCCCGCTCGCGATCCGGGCGAGGGATCTCGGATCGAATCCCGCGTTCAGAGAGACGAGAAACTCGACTCGCTCTCGTCCTCCTCCTCCGACCTCCTTGAGCTCTTCGAGCGACACCCGAAAGACAGCGTCCGTCATCCCGAGATCGGGGAGCATCCGTTCCACGGCTTCCTGCAGCCGACTCGCTGCCTCGCGCCTCTTCTCGCTGAGCGAGCGTGCCGCCTCGTCGAGTGCGGCGCGCGTGCGGCTCAGACGCTCATCGAGATTCTCGAGGTCCACCTGCTGGGCATCGATCGTTCCGAGCTTGCCGCGAAGCTCCTCGGCCGTGCTCTTCACGTCGTTCAGCTCGGGGCCGTACTTCCGCTTGAGGCGGGCGAGGAGGTCGAGGCGTGCGCGGATCTCCTCCAGCCGGTCCGGGTCGTGCTCGACGGACGCCGCATACGAAGCGAAGGTGCGACCGATCTCCGTCGTGCGATGATAGAGCTCATCCAGCTCCCGGTGACTCCCTTCCAGCTCCGGGTCGATCCGGGCGAGTTCCTCCGCGACGTCTCGGAGGTGTGCGAGCCGGTCGGACAACGCTGCTTCTCCAGCGTACAGCTCCTCGTGGAGGTGGTCCGAGCCGCGGCTCAACTCACCGGAGTGCTCCAGCCGCCTCCCCTCCTCGTCCAGCTCCCGGTCCTCCCCATCCCCGGGAGCGGCATCTTCGATCTCACGGAGCTGAAAGCGGAGGAAATCGGCCTGCGCTTCCAACTCCCCCTGCCGCTCGATCCGGTGCTCCCGCTCTTCCGCCAACGTACGGCTTTGACCGTAGAGGTCTCGAACCGCGGTCGCGAGGTCGGAGGAGCCCGCATAGGCGTCGACGATCGTCCGCTGCTCGGCGGGCCTGAGGAGCGTCTGGTGCTCGTGCTGCCCGTGGAGATCCACGAGCAGGCGGCCGAACGCCCCGACCACGCCCGCCGGTGCCGGCGATCCATTCACCCAGGCCCGGTTCCGCCCCTCCTTCCAGACCTCTCTCCGGAGGATCAGAAGCCCGTCCTCCAACTCGAATCCGCTCTCCTCCAGGGCGGCCGTGATCCCGTCCAGGCCCTCCGCATCGAAGACCGCCTCCACGACCGCCTTCTCCGCCCCGGCCCGGACGGACTCCGACGAGGCCCGCTCACCCAGAAGAAGGGAGAGGGCGCCGACGAGGATCGATTTACCGGCCCCCGTCTCGCCGGTGAGGACGTTGAGACCCGATCCGAGATGCACGGTGACCGTATCGATCACCGCGAAATCCCTGACCCGAAGTTCGAGTAACATGCAGCCCAATGTAGGAAGGAGGGCCGAGCCCTCTCAATGGGGAAAGGGGACCGTCAGATCGCCCAATTGAGCTTTCGCCGAAGGGTGGAGAAGAAGGTGTGTCCTTCGAACCGCACGAGAAAGACACGCGGCCCCCCGCAGGCGACCCGGACTTCATCCTCGGTTGCGAGCCGGACACCTTCCTGGCCATCGGCGGTGAGGACCACCTGGTCCGAGGCCTCCATCGCCCTGATCGAGACCGTGGCGCCTCCCGGAAGCACGAGCGGCCGCACGGAGAGTGTGTGCGGCGAAACCGGCGTGACCAACAAGCAGTCCACGGAAGGCGCGACGATCGGCCCTCCGGTAGAGAGGGAGTACGCCGTCGATCCGGTGGGGGAGGAGAGGATCACCCCATCGCCGCTGAAGCTCCCGATCTCCTCCTTCTCCTGGCCGGTATCCACATGGAGGTCGAGGTGGACGACTCGAGCTACGCCTGCATTGTGGAGGACGAAATCGTTCAAGGCGCGGATCGGCTCCCCGAGCACTTGCCCTCCTCGCACGAGCCGAGCCACGAGGGTCGAGCGCACATCGAGGAAGTACTCCCCCCGGGCAACCTTCAGGATCGCCTCATCGAGCCCCTCGGCCGGAACCGAAGTGAGAAAGCCGAGACGGCCGAGGTTCACTCCCAGCACCGGAATGCCCCGTCCGGCGACGCGACGGGCACCGCGGAGAAGCGTCCCGTCCCCCCCCAACGTGAGGAGGAGGTCCACCTTGTCCTCCGCTCCTTCGAGGGGCTTCACTCCCTCGATCGGCCCGAGGTCATCGAAGGGATCCATCCGGAGCTCGAGCCCATGCCGCTCGGAGGCCTCCGCGAACCGGCGGATGACCTCGTATGCGTGGTGCGAGCCGGGCCGCATCATGACCCCGACCCGGCGCACCGGTCGCACTTGGGGATCCCGCCGCTCCTCGATCACCGGTCGCGCTCCACGACGTACCGCGCGAGGGACTCGAGTGCGGGGTCCGCCACGCCGACGGCGTCCAGCGCGCCGATCGCAACCTCGATCTCCCGGGCGGCCCGCATCCGGGCGCCGTCGACCCCGTGAAGCCGAACGTAGGTGGATTTCTTCATCTCCTGGTCGCTCGGAACCTTCCCGAGCGCGCTCGCGGACGAAGTGGCATCGAGCACGTCGTCCGCGATCTGAAACGCCAGCCCGACGGAGCGCCCGTAGCCGTCGAAGGCCTGCACGACCTCCTCACTTCCGCCACCGGCAAGCGCCCCGATCCGGAGCGAGGCGGTGAGGAGAGCCCCGGTCTTCCGGGCGTGCAGGTCATCCAGGGCAGGGCCTTTGAGGACCGTATCCTCCGCCAGGAGATCGAGAAGCTGTCCTCCGACCATCCCACCCGCTCCCGCCGCCTCCAGGAGCTCGCGGACGACGGCCCGCGCCCCGTCGCCCGAAAGTCCCAGTGCTTTCGCGGCCCTCCAGCCGAGGAGGGCTGCGCCGGGAATCAGCACAGCTCCCGCGAGCGTGGTTGCGGGCTCCCCGAAGAGACGATGAGGCGTCGGCTTCCCGCGCCGCAGATGCGCATCGTCCATGCAGGGAAGATCGTCGTGCATGAGCGAGTAGGCGTGCACGAGCTCGATCGAGACCGCAAGGTCGTAGATGCTCGCCGGATCCTGGAGCCCGCCGACTGCTCGGTAGGCGGTCGCGCAGAGAATCGGACGAAGGCGCTTCCCTCCCGTCCCCACCCCGTACCGGAGCGCGTCCGTAACGCTTCCGGTCCCCGGTATCGGAAGCGAGGACACGGCCCGGTCGAGGGCCGCTTCGATTTCGACCCGCTCGGCTTCCAGGTAGCGAGCCAAGTCGAAGGCCGCCGTGTTTCCCGTCACGCGTCCTCCTCCTCCCCTTCCATCGGCCTTAACTCCTGGTCGGCCCCTTCCCCCACGAGCTCCTCGACCCTGAGCTCCGCCTCCGAAAGAATCTTCTCGGCGGCCCGAAGGTGGGCAACCCCTTCCTCGAAGAGGGCCAGGCCGCGCTCCAGCGCGACGTCGCCGCCCTCCAATCCCCGCACGATCTCCTCCAGTCTCCGGAGACGGTCTTCGAGCGAGAGCTCCTCCTCGCTTCCATCCTCGCGCGCGGTCCGGTTCACGTCCTCACCCATCATCTCCCTCCTCGTGCTCGATCTCCAGCGGCCGGCATCGGACCCGCCCATCCACCACTCGGAGGGAGAAAGGTTCCCCGACCTGGAACTCCCGGGTGGAGCGGAGGACCTGGCCGGATGGATCGAGCGGAACCGCGTAGCCCCGCCGCAGGGTGCCGAGGGGAGAGAGGGCCTCGACGCGTCCAGCGGCGACGGACAGCGCCTGCCGCCGGGTCCCGATCAAGCTTGCAATCGCTCGTTCCATGCGGTCCCGTTGCTGATCCACGGCACGGATACGGGGTGCGACGAGGTCCCTCCCCCCACGGGATATCCGGCGTCGCAGCTCGATGAGGGCGCGGGCCCGCTGTTCCACCCGGCCTCGCAGGCCCCGGACGAGGCGGGGCCGGAGGTCCTGGAGGAGCTGGACGATCGCCTCTCCGTCCTGAACCGCCGCCTCGCCGGCGGCGGATGGGGTGGGCGCCCTCGAGTCGGCGACGAGGTCGGAGATCATCACGTCCGTCTCGTGGCCGACCGCCGAAATGACCGGCACGGGAGAGGAGGCGATCGCGCGGGCCACGGGCTCCTCGTTGAAGGCCCACAGGTCCTCCACCGATCCCCCTCCGCGTCCTACGATCAGGACGTCCGCCAGGCCGCTGGCACCGAGCGTCCGGATCGCCCGCGCGACCTCTTCAGCCGCCCCGGCTCCCTGCACGCGGGTTCCTCGCACCACGACTCGGGTCCAGGGGGCACGACGCTGGATCACCGTAAGTATGTCCCGGAGCGCTGCCCCCGTCGGCGACGTGACCACGCCGACGGTCCGAGGGAATGGCGGCAGGCGACGCTTCCGCTCCGGAGCGAGGAGCCCCTCGCTCTCCAGCTTCGCCTTCAGCCGCTCGAATGCGAGACGCCAGAGGCCCTCGCCCTCCTCGGTCCGCACCATCCGTGCTACGAGCTGGAACTCTCCGCGTGCCTCGTAGAGCGTCAGCGTTCCAAAGACCTGCACCCGGAGCCCGTTTTCCGGGTCGAGGGGGAGCTTCAGCGCGTCGCGGCGGAAGAGCACGGCGCGAAGCTGCGCGCCTTCGTCCTTCAGCGTGAAATAACAGTGGCCGGAGCGGGCGCGCGACCAGTTTGCCACCTCTCCTCCGACCCAGAGTGGAGGGAGGGCTCCCTCGAGAAGCTCCCGCACGGCTGTGTTGAGTTCCGACACCGTCCAGATCCGGGGCTCTTCCCGGCGGACGGGATCGGCCGCGCCGGGAGGCGGCGCAGGGGGCTCCTCCGGCTCCGGCTCCGGCTCCTCGGGCGGAACCGAAAAGAGGTCGAGCGTGCCGTCCTCTGGGATCACCCGTGGCCCTCCAGGCTCGCTTTTGCGGCCTGCAAGGTGTTGGAGAGGAGCATCGCGATCGTCATCGGCCCGACGCCCCCGGGGACGGGCGTGATCGCCCCCGCGACCTCCCGAACCTCGTCGAACGCGACGTCCCCGACGAGCCGGTACCCGCGTTCGGAGTTCGGATCGTCCACGCGGTTCACCCCGACGTCCACGACGACAGCGCCGGGGCGCACCATGGAGGCGGTGACGAAGTGGGGTCGACCGATCGCAACGATCAGGATCTCGCCTTGGCGAGCGACCTCGGCGAGGTCGCGCGTCCGGGAGTGCGCGACCGTCACGGTCGCATTCCCGCCCCGCCCCTTCTGGAGGAGCAGGGAGGCCATCGGCCTCCCCACGATGTTCGAACGGCCAATGATGACCGCATGCTTCCCCTCGGGATCGTGTCCCGACCGGAGAAGGATCTCGACGATCCCCTTCGGCGTGCAGGGAGGCAGGACCCCGGGGACTCCCGCCTGAAGGCGCCCTACGTTGACGGGGTGAAACCCGTCCACGTCCTTGTGGGGAGCGACCGCCTCGAGCACGACCTCCTCGCGGACCTGCTCCGGGAGGGGAAGCTGCACCAGGATCCCGTGGATCCCGGGGTCGGCATTGAGACCTTCGACGCAGCCGAGGAGCTCCGCCTCCGACGTCTCCGCCGGAAAGGTGATCTGGCGGGAGTGGATTCCGGCCTCCTGCGCTGCCCGGTTCTTCATGCCCACGTAGGCCTGGCTCGCCGGATCCTCCCCGACGAGGACCGTCGCGAGGCCCGGAACCGATCCATGTGCCGCTTCGAACTCGCTGACCTGGCCCCGGATCTCCTCACGGATCGTCCGGGCGAGCTCCGTTCCCGAGATCACCTCGGCCGTCATCCGTCCCTCCTCTCTCGTCTCGACTGGGGAACACGGTCTCCTCGAAGCCGCGCCCCGAGAGTCAGCGAGCGAAGTCGATCGCCCGTGTCTCCCGGATCACCACCACCTTGATCTGGCCCGGATACTGGAGCTCCTCTTCGAACCGTCGGGCAACATTCTCCGACATCTGCGCCATCTCTTCGTCCGAGATCTGCTCGGGCTGCACCATGACCCGTACCTCCCGGCCGGCCTGCACGGCGAAGCACCGCTCGACGCCCGAGAACTCCCGCGCGATCGTCTCGAGCTTCTCGAGCCTCTTCACATAGGTCTCGAACATCTCCCGCCGCGCACCCGGCCTCGATCCCGAGATCGCGTCGGCGGCCGTAACGAGGAACGTCTCCGGATACCGGTGCGGCTCCTCGTCGTGGTGCGCGCGGATCGCGTTGAGGACGACGTCCGGCTCACCATGTTCCTCACAGAGCTTATACCCGAGCTCGACGTGGGTGCCTTCGTGGTCGTGGGTCATCCCCTTGCCCACGTCGTGGAGCAGACCTGCTCGCTTGGAAAGCTGGACGTCGAGCCCCATCTCCCCCGCCATGTTGCCGGCGAGGCGGGCTACCTCCTTGGAATGGAGGAGCTGGTTCTGCCCGTAGGACGTTCGGTGCTGGAGTCGCCCGAGAACCTTCACGACCTCGGGATGCACATCGTGAATGCCGAGGTCGTAGAGCGCCTGCTCGGCCGCCTCGAGCATTCCCTCCTCGACCTCCCTGGAGCTCTTCTCGACGATCTCCTCGATGCGACCGGGGTGGATCCGTCCGTCCTCGACGAGCTTTTCCATCGCGAGCCGCGCGACCTCACGGCGAACCGGATCGAACCCGGAGAGCACGACGGCCTCGGGCGTGTCGTCGATGATCACGTCGATCCCCGTCACCTGTTCGAATGCGCGGATGTTGCGCCCCTCCCGACCGATGATCCGACCCTTCATGTCATCGGTGGGGAGCTGCACGACGGAGACGGTGCTCTGGGAGGTCTCATCCGAGGCCATCCTCTGGATCGCCTGCGAGATGATCTTCTTTGCTTCGCGGTTCGCGTTGCGTTGGGCGTCCTCCCGGATCTTCCGAAGCGTATTCCCCGCCTCGGCTCGCGCCTCATCCTCCATTTCCTCGACGAGTCGGTCCTTTGCCTGGCGGGCGGTGAGCCCCGCCCGTGATTCGAGCTTTTCACGCGCCTGGCGAAGGAGGCTCTCGAGCTCCTGCATCCGCTCCTCGACCACCCGCTCCCCTTCGCGGAGCTCCCGCGCCCGATCGTCCTGCCGGGTATCCCGCTCCTTCAGGAGATCGAACTTCTGATCGAGGGAATCCGAGCGCTCGAGGAGTCGCCGCTCCGCCCTCTCCAGCTCTTCACGGCGGCGGGCCTCCTCGCTCTCCCACTCCCCCCGGAGCGCGAAGGCCTCTTCCTTTCCCTTGAGGACCGCCTCCTTTCGGAGGCTCTCAGCCTCGGCACGGGCTTTATCGAGGATCCGGGCCGCCTCGTCGAACGCCGAATCCTTCTCGGCCGCTCTCCAGGCTCGTTCCCGTCTCTGCGTAAGCCACCAGCCCGCCGC
Source organism: Gemmatimonadota bacterium (assembly GCA_007121455.1). Taxonomy (GTDB): domain Bacteria; phylum Gemmatimonadota; class Gemmatimonadetes; order Longimicrobiales; family Gaopeijiaceae; genus SKKN01. The sequence goes on from SKKN01000025.1 coordinate 28,354, forward strand.
GAGACCGACGGGTATGGCGATAACCACCGCCAGGACGTATGCCAGCGCGGTTTCCATCTATCGACTCCGAAATCGAGCGCGGAGGGCGCCCGAAGGTGGGCGGAACCCAATCCCTCCAGATCCGGACCCCGTCCGGAGCTGGAAAGCGCTACAGCACCGGTAGAATAGGAGTGGCTGACCAGACGACGCAACCCGATCCAACCGGAGCGTCGACGGCGTCGAGGGAAGGGTCAAGAGGGAGGGTCGGGGGGAGGGTCGCGGTTGGGGGCCACCGCAGCCGATGCATCCAACTCGGCCTCCACTCGCTCGGAAAGTCGATCCGCTCGGCTCTCCAGCCCCCGCTGCAGGGCCTCCAGATCCTCTTTCGCCTGGAGGTACCGGTCGGCCATCGACAGCGCTGCGAGGATGACGATCCGGTGATTCTCGACGAGGCCGGACTGCTCCTTCACCTCCCGCACCCGCTCTTCCACGAGCTCGGCGCACCGCCGGGTGTGATCCGGGTCGGCGCTCGAACGGATCGCGTGGTCCTCCCCGCCGATCCGCACGGTCACCGAAGCCTTCCGATCGGCTTTCGTCACGTCTGTTCCTCCAGAAAGCGGATCCGGGCGAGAAGGCGGTCCACCGCGTCCCGGCCCTGCGAGAGTCGCTCGTGCAGATCTCCGTTCTCCTCCTCGAGCACCCGGAGACGGTCGACCATCCTCCGCGGATCGATCTCTTCGCCGTCCCCTCCGAGGAGCTCTTCCATCCGGTGCACCCTCTCCTCCGCCTGCCGCGCCCGTTCTCGGAGGTGGCGGATCTCCCGAAGCGCCCGGCCGACCGTCTCTTCCAGCCGGGTCAGGGCGTTCTCGTCCGAGCGACGTCCCGTATCAACCTCCTCGAAGTTCGGCACCGAAGGCCTCCTTCACCTTTCGAGTCAGGTGGTCGATCCTCTCGTCGATCTCATCGTCCGTCAGCGTGCGGTCCGGAGCCCGGAAGAGGAGGCGGAAGGCTACCGATCGGGTGCCGGAGGGAACCTTCTCCCCCCGGTACACATCGAAGACCTCGACCTCCTGCAGGAATTCGCCCCCCTCTTCCCGAAGAAGCCCGATGACATCTCCGGCCAGCCGGTCGTGTGCGAGGATCAAAGCGAGGTCACGTTCGATTCCCGGATGGGTGGGAAGGGACCGGAAGACGGGCGTGGGCAGGCCCTGATCGAGCAGAGAGAGTTCGATCTCGAAAGCCCATACCTGGGCCGCCCATGCCGGTGCATCGATGACCTCCCGGCGAAGCGCTCCGCCTCGACCGAACGACCGGCCATCCTCCCCGTCACGGATTTCCTCCGTCTCCTGCACGGCGACGAAGGCGGTTCCCGGATCGAGCGCCGGGTCCCCTTCCCCCTCGGGTGCCCTCACCGCGTGCGCATCGCTGCGGGTATCGAGCAGGGCCAGAACCTCCTCGAAGAGCCCCTTCAGGTCCCACAGATCCACGCTCTCCGGTTCGCCGGTCCAATGGATCGGGGCCCGCCCGCCGGTCATGATCACGCCGAGCCGGGTGGTCTCCTCCGGAAGCTCCCCTTTCCCCCGGGCCCTGAACGTGGTCCCGATCTCGAAGAGCCGCACGTCGCGGAGCCCGCGGCCGAAGTTGTGCTCGACCCGACGCACCAGCCCGGGAAGGAGGGACGTCCGGAGGCGACTCTCCTCGACCGAGACCGGGTTCGACACCTCCACCTCACCCTCGTCCTCCGGCGCGAACGCGGGGGTCTGGAGCTCGAAGAAACCGCGCCCCACGAGCAGGTCCCGCAGCCTGTCCTCGGCCTGGAAGCGAGTATCGTCCTCGACGGTTCCGGGGCGGAACGGGCCCAGCTCCTCGGGGAAGCGGTCGTACCCATGACAGCGCGCGACCTCCTCGATCAGGTCGATCTCCCGGCGGACGTCGTAGCTCCTGAATCCGGGGACTTCGACCGTCAGGGTATCCCCCTCGCCTTCCACCTCGAATCCCAGCGGCTCGAGGATGTCGCGAACCTCGAGAGTCGTGAACGGAATGCCGAGAATGCGCTCGATCCGCGCCATTCGAAGGTCGATCGAGAGGCCCGTCCAGGGCCGGGGGCACGCGTCGAGGGCTACCGGTTCTGCGGTCCCCCCGGCCGTCTCGGCGACGATCTCGGCGGCCCTTGCGAGGGCGCGCTCCATCCCGGCCGGATCCACTCCCCGCTCGAACCGGTAGCTCGAGTCCGTCGAGAGACCGAGGGCCTTCCTCGTGCTCCGAATCGAACGAGGCTCGAACAGCGCGCATTCGAGGAGGATGTCCACCGTCTCGCCGGACACCTCCGACTCCGCCCCTCCCATGACTCCTGCAACCGCCACGGGGCGCTCCGCGTCGCAGATCGCCAGCATATCGTTCGACAGCACGCGTTCGACCCCGTCCAGGGTCCGGATCTTCTCGCCTTCCGCGGCCGTCCGCACGACGACCTCCGGCCCGGCCAGCTTCGCCAGGTCGAAGGCGTGGAGAGGCTGGCCGAGCTCGTGGAGAATCCAGTTCGTCGCATCCACCACGTTGTTGATCGGCCGGGAGCCCACCGCGCGAAGCCGGGCTGCGAGCCATTCGGGGGAGGGCCCTACCTTCACCCCGCGGATCACGAGCCCCAGATACCGCGAGCAGAGTTCGGCAGCCTCGATCTTGAGGCGGAAATCGCCGGAGGCCACCGTGGTCTCGTCGCGCTCGAAGGCGAGCTTTCCGGCCTCCGAGTCCCTACCCGGGATCGGGGGGAGAGCCAGCGACCGTTCCCCCTCGGGCGCGACCTCCCGTGCCACACCGAGATGGGAAAGGAGGTCCGGCCGGTTGGTGGTCACCTCCACGTCGAGCCTCACGTCGTCCAGTCCCAGGGACGCTACCAGCGGAGCGCCCACCCGAATGTCGGCGCGGATCTCCATGATTCCCTCGTGGCTCCGTCCCAGGCCGAGCTCCCGCTCGGAGCAGAGCATCCCGAAGGACTCCTCTCCCCGGATCCGGGCCTTCCGGATCCGGTGGCCTCCGGGCAGGACCGCGCCCACGGGAGCGTAGGGGTAGAAAGTGCCGCTTCTGACGTTCGGGGCCCCACAGACGACCTGCACGGGTCCGGAGCCGCCTTCCACGGTGCACAAGGTGAGCCGGTCTGCATTCGGGTGCGGCCGAACCTCGAGGACCTCCGCGACGAGGATGTCGTCGAGGTCCGCGCCGAGATGACGGACACCTTCCACGGGAGCCCCGCGCATCGCCAGGCGCTCGGCAACCTCCTCAGGAGACGCCTCGAGCCCGGGCGTGAGTGTTCGGAGCCACTGATACGAAACGTTCATGGGCCCGCAAACTGACGGTGGAAGCGGACGTCCCCGTCATAGAAGTGTCGGATGTCCGGAATTCCGTACTTGAGCATGGCGATCCGGCCCGGGCCCATGCCGAACGCGAACCCCGTGAACCGCTCCGGATCGTACCCCGCGTTCTCGAGCACCGCGGGGTCGACCATGCCGGCCCCCATGATCTCGAGCCAATCCGACTCCCGGGTCGTTCCATCCGGGAACGTGTGGATTCGCTTTACGTCGACCTCGGCGCTCGGCTCCGTGAATGGAAAGAACGACGGCCTGAAGCGGACCTGCGTGCCGGGACCCCAGAAGCGCCGCGAAAATTCGGCCAGCGTGGCTTTGAAGTCCACGAAGGTGATCCCCTCGTCCACCGCTAGCCCCTCGATCTGGGCGAAGGCCGGCGCATGGGTGGCATCGTAGGTGTCCCGCCGGTAGACCATGCCGGGCACGACGATCCGGATCGGAGGCTCGTGCGTCTCCATGATCCGGATCTGGACGGGAGAGGTGTGGCTCCTGAGGAGGTGCCCTCCCTTCAAGTAAAGCGTATCCTGCTCGTCGGCAGCGGGGTGGTCGAGCGGTGTGTTCAGGGCCACGAAGTTGTACCACTCGGTCTCCGCCTCCGGACCGCGGACCCGGGTGAAGCCCAGGGTCCGGAAGATCGCGCAGATCTCGTCGACGACGCGGGTGATCGGGTGGCGCCCTCCGATCCAATTCCGACGTCCCGGGAGACTCAGGTCCTCGACAGGCGCGGCCTCCCGGGAAGGCCCTTCCAACTCGCCCCTCCGTTGCTCCAGGGCTCCCTGAACGACCCCCTTCACCCGATTCGCCTCCTGCCCCGCCTCCGGGCGCAGCTCGTTCGGGAGCTCACCGAGCCGCCGTAGAAGGAGGGAGATTCGCCCCTCCTTACGCCCCAGGAAGGTGACGCGCACCCCCTCCAGGTCGCCCTCGTCGCGGGCCGCCTCGATCGCCCTCAACGCCTCGCCCTCGAGCGCTTCGAGCTCATCGATCAGCGCTGCATCCTTCCTCATGCCCCCTCCAGTCAAACGTCCCGAAGAGCGCATAACCTACAAGCGCAACCGGGAGTGGAAAAGCGACCGGCCCACAAGAAGAAGGGGCCCGGGAGAAAATCCCCTGGCCCCTTCTTCGATCAGGCGGCGGCCGTGTTCGCAGAACGCCGAGCCGTCAGCCCCGCGCGGCCTCCCCGGCTCCCTTCAGCTCCCCTGTTCCAGCCCGCCCTTCGCTTTCTCCACGAGGGCGGAAAAAGCTTCCGGCTCGTGAACGGCGAGGCTCGCCAGCGCCTTGCGATCCAACTCGACACCAGCCTCCTTCAATCCGTTCATGAACCGGGAGTAGGAGAGGTCGTGCTGCCGCGCCGCTGCGTTGATGCGCGTAATCCAGAGCGACCGGAAGTTCCGCTTCTTCTTCCTCCGGTCCCGGTATGCGTGCTCCCACCCCTTCTCGACCGCATCCTTTGCGGTGCGGTAGAGGTTCTTCCGGCCGCCGAAGTACCCCTTCGCTTCCTTCAGGATCTTCTTCTTCCGCTTCCGGCGGGCGGGGGATCTCGTGCTTCTAGCCATGTTCGGACTCCCTCATCTGGTCACGACCCCGGGAGAAGCCGCTGAATTCGCTTGCGATCCGCCTTGGCCACCAGGGTAGCCTTACGGAGACGGCGCTTCCGCTTCGTCGTCTTCTTCGTCAGGATGTGGCTCTTGTTCGCTCTGACCCGGCGGAGCTTGCCGGATCCGGTCTTCCGGATCCGCTTCGCCGTCGCCCGATTCGTCTTCATCTTAGGCATGTCGCCTCGCTTGGTCGCTGTTCTATTGTGGGGACAGGACCATGATCATCGTCCTGCCCTCCCGGGACGGCTGAGACTCCACTTTCCCCACGTCCCTCGTATCCTCCACGATCCGCTCCAGGACCTCGAGGCCCACCTCGGGATGGGACATCTGTCTCCCCCGAAACATCATCGTGACCTTCACTTTGTCCCCGTCCTCGAGGAACCGCCGGACGTGCCGCACCTTGAAGGCGAAGTCGTGATCCTCGATTCCGGGTCGGAACTTCACTTCCTTCACCTGCGAGACCCGCTGCTTCTTCTTCGCCTCTCGCGCCTGCCGGGTCTCCTCGTACCGATGCCGCCCGTAGTCCATGAGCTTGCACACCGGCGGCCGGGCATCCGGCGCGACCTCGACCAGGTCGAGCCCTGCCTTGGAGGCATGCTCGCGCGCCTCCTCGATGGACACGATGCCCACCTGCTCACCATCCGCACCCACGAGGCGGACGGGACTGATGCGGATCTGTTCGTTGACCCGAACTTTCTGTTGCTTTATGACCCGATCTCCGTCGCTTCAGGGCCGTCGCACCACGAAAAAAGGACCCGACTTCGACCGGGTCCCAGGCGGAGACGAGCCCGAAGTTCACCTTCCGTGGGCTCGTCGAAGCTCGGACCCGGCGGCATTGCGGTTCCAGATTCAGCGCCGACAGGTGGAGGAATCACCCTCACTTTCCAGATTTTTCCCCGCGCTCAAAGATAGTCCTGCGGTCCACCGCGTCAAGGACGAGGACCGATCAACCCCGTGCGCGCGACCGGACCTCCTCCGTCAGGCGTTCGATAAACTCGCCCCGGGGCATCACGTCTTGTTTCTTCCCGCCCCCCCTTCGCCGAACCGCGACCGTTCCGTCTCCGGCCTCCCGCTCTCCGATCACCCCCATGTAGGGGACCTTGCGCGTTTCGGCCTCTCGGATGCGGTAGCCGAGCGTGTCCCGATCCTCCAGGCGCGCACGGATTCCCGCTTCTGTGAGGCTGGTGACGAGCTCCTGGGCACTCTCGGTCCACTGCTCGGATACAGGGAGGATCCGCACCTGCTCCGGCGCGAGCCAGAGAGGGAATGCTCCCGCATAATGCTCGATCAGCCCTCCGATGAACCGCTCCATCGAGCCCACGAGCACCCGGTGGAGCATCACGGGCCGATGCCGTTCGTTGTCGTCTCCGACATACTCCAGGCCGAAGCGCTCGGGGAGGTTGAAGTCCAACTGGACGGTCGGCCCCTGCCACTTCCGGCCGATCGCGTCGATGAGCTGAAAGTCGAGCTTCGGACCGTAGAATGCACCCCCGCCCTCATCCAGCTCGTACTCGAGCCCCCGAGCCTCCAGCACGGACCGGAGATCGCCCTCGGCGCGGTCCCACTGTTCCTCGCTGCCGAGCGATTTCTCGGGCCGGGTGGCGAGAGCGATCGTATAGGGATACCCGAAGGTGGCGAGCATCTCGTCGACGAGATCGAAGAGCCGCCGCACCTCGTCGGACACCTGCTCCTCGGTACAGAACACGTGCGCGTCGTCCTGGGTGAACCCGCGAACCCGGAGCATCCCGTGGAGCACGCCGCTCCGTTCGTACCGGTAGACGGTCCCGAACTCGGCATACCGGATCGGCAGCTCCCGGTACGAGCGCTGAGCCGCCTGGTAGATGCAGATGTGCCCGGGACAGTTCATCGGCTTCGGGCGGAAGCGGCCGCCCTCGACCTCCATCGCCCCGAACATGTTCTCCGCAAAGTTCTCGAGGTGCCCGGAGATCTCGAATAGCTTCTCGCTCACGACGTGGGGGGTGTAGACGATCTCGTAGCCGTGACGGAGGATCAGCTCCTGCTCGAAGTCCTCGATCTCGCGGCGGATCACCGAGCCCGCGGGTTGCCAGAGGATCAGCCCCGAGCCGACACGCGAATCCATGGTGAAGAGGTCGAGCTCCCGCCCGAGAACGCGGTGATCCCGTCGCTTCGCTTCCTCGAGGCGCTTCAGGTGTGCATCGAGATCGTTCCCGGAGAAGAAGGCCGTACCGTAGATCCGCTGCAGCATCTCCCGGCGCTCGTCTCCCCTCCAGTAGGCCCCTGCGGCGGAGAGGAGCCTGAAGTGCCCGATTCGCCCCGTGGACGGTACGTGCGGGCCCAGGCACAGGTCCAGAAAGGGACCGTCCCGGTAGACGGAGATCACCTCCTCGTCTTCGAACTCCTCGAGGCGCTCGAGCTTGAGCGGATCGTCGCTGAAGAGTTCACGGGCCTCCTCCTTCGTCACCACCCGCCGCTCGAAGGGATGGTCGGACTCCACGACCTCGGCCATCTTCCGCTCGATGGCGGAGAGGTCCTCCGGTGTGAAGGGCTCCTCCACCCCGAAATCGTAGTAGAAGCCCTCTTCGATCGCCGGCCCGAATCCGATCCGCGCCTCCGGATGGAGCTCACGAACGGCGGTCGCGAGCACGTGCGCCGTGGAGTGGCGGAGAAGCGGCAGGGCCTCGTCGTCGCGCTGCGTGAGAATCCGGAGCGCGGCATCCTCCTCGAGCTCCCGGTCGAGGTCCACCATCTCCCCATTCACCTCGGCTGCAAGCGCGGCCCGTGCCAGACCCGGGCCGATCCGCTCCGCCACGTCCCTCGGCGTGGAGCCTCGGGGCACCTCGAGCGTGGTTCCGTCGGGAAGGGTGATCGCGATCGTCGGAGCGTTCATGGACACCGGTTCGGATGGGTTCAAGGTGATCGAGGACGACACCGAATGCGGCCACCTCCTCGAAGGAGCCCTGGCATCGGCGCGCCGGACGGTAATACCCCACCGGCCCGAGGGTCAACGCCGAGGGGGACGAAAAAGACCCGACCCCCCGCAGGGGGCCGGGCCATTTTCCGCTGGCCGGTTCGCGAACGACCCGAACCGGCAGACGCGAGGGGGGCCTGGCTCAGTACATGCCGCCCATGCCACCCATGCCGCCCATTCCAGGCGCACCACCAGCAGCGCCGCCGACATCCTCATCCTCCGGATGCTCGACGATCACAGCCTCGGTGGTGAGGAGGAGACCCGAAATCGATGCGGCGTTCTGCAACGCGATCCGCACCACCTTCGTCGGGTCGATGACCCCCGCCTTCACGAGGTCCTCGTACTCGCCCGTCTGGGCGTTGTACCCGTGGTTCTTCTTCGCCTCGCGTACCTTCGCGACGACGATCGAGCCCTCGGCTCCGGAGTTCAGCGCGATCTGGCGGATCGGCGCCTCGAGGGCACGGCGGAGGATGTCCACTCCGATCTGCTCCTCCTGCCGGTCCAGCGTGAAGCCCTCCAGTGCGGTCTGCGCCCGGAGGAGCGCCACGCCACCACCCGGAACAATTCCCTCTTCGACGGCCGCGCGGGTCGCGTGGAGGGCGTCCTCCACTCTCGCCTTCTTCTCCTTCATCGCCGTCTCGGTCGCCGCTCCCACGTTGATCACCGCGACGCCGCCGGCGAGCTTCGCGAGCCGCTCCTGCAGCTTCTCCCGATCGTAGTCCGAGGTGGACTGGTCGATCTGGTTCCGGATCTCCTCGATCCGACCATGGATCTTGTCGGCCTCACCGGAGCCGTCCACGATCGTCGTGTTGTCCTTGTCGACGACGACCCGCTTCGCGGTTCCCAGGTCGCTCACGACCGCGTTTTCGAGCTTGAAGCCGACGTCCTCGGAAATGACCTGTCCACCGGTCAGAACGGCGATGTCCTCGAGCATCTGCTTACGCCGATCGCCGAAGCCCGGCGCCTTCACGGCACAGACCTTCAGCGTGCCCCGCAGCTTGTTCACCACGAGCGTGGCGAGGGCCTCGCCCTCGACCTCTTCCGAAATGATCAGAAGCGGCTTTCCGGCCTGAGCGACCTTCTCCAGAATCGGGAGCAGGTCCTTCATGTTGGAGATCTTCTTGTCATGGACGAGGATCATCGGATCCTCGAGGACCGCCTCCATCCGCTCCGGATCGGTGACGAAATACGGAGAGAGGTAGCCGCGGTCGAACTGCATTCCCTCGACGGTATCGAGCGTCGTCTCGAGGCCCTTCGCCTCCTCGACCGTGATCACGCCGTCCTTACCGACCTTCTCCATCGCCTCTGCGATGAGATTTCCGATCTCGGCGTCGCTGTTCGCGGAGATCGTCCCGACCTGGGCGATCTCCTTCTTCCCCTTGGTCGCCACGGAGAGGCTCTGAAGGCTCTCGACGACGGTCCCGACGGCGCTGTCGATCCCCCGCTTGATCGCCATGGGATCGGACCCGGCCGTCACGTTCTTGAGGCCTTCCGAGAAGATCGCCTGGGCGAGGACCGTTGCGGTCGTCGTCCCGTCACCGGCGATGTCCGAGGTCTTCGTCGCGACCTCCTTGACCATCTGGGCGCCCATGTTCTCCACGGGCTCCTCGAGCTCGACTTCCTTCGCAACCGTGACTCCGTCCTTCGTCACGGTCGGGGCGCCGAACTTACGGTCCAGTACTACGTTACGGCCTTTGGGACCCAAGGTTACCTTCACCGCCTGAGCCAACTTGTCTACGCCCGCCTTCAGCTTCGCACGTGCTTCGACGTCGAATTTGAGATCCTTTGATGCCATCGTCGTTCACTCCTTGCTTTGTCGCTCATTGGAGCCCGGAACGGTTCCGGGCGTGTCCTCCACCCACGTCGGATCGGACGGTGCCGATCCGAACATCTCTTCCGTTCCTCAGCCGATGATGGCCAGCAGATCCGCCTCGCGGAGGATCAGGTACTCCTCGCCCTCCACGGTCACTTCCGTTCCGCTGTACTTCCCGTAAAGCACCACGTCACCCGGCTTCACGTCGGGATCGAGACGCTCTCCCTGCTCCGAGAGCTTGCCGGGGCCCACAGCCACCACCCGGCCCTGCTGCGGCTTCTCCTTCGCGGTGTCCGGGATGTAGAGGCCTCCGCGGGTCTGCTCTGCCTCTTCCAGCGCCTGCACTACCACCCGATCCGCCAGGGGCTCGATCTTGGATTTCGTCGCCGACTTTGTGGCCATCGTGTCGCTCCTCCGCTGTTCAACGTAGACGTCTGTCCGCTCTTGTTAGCACTCCTCGTCGTTGAGTGCTAACAGCGTACCGTACAATCTACCCAAGTCGGTGGAGGTGTCAACGGAAACAGTTGGCGGGCCGGGGCTTTCCGGGGAACGGAGAGGAGCCTGCGGGGGACGCGGAGCCGAGAATCAGCTTCGGGCGGTGACGAGCTCCTCCATCCGAGCCGTTCCATCCAACCCGACGATCGCATGGACCACATGGTCCGCGAGGGTCGGCGGAAACCAGAAGCCGAGCCCCTCTAGGGTGCGGAACGACCCTCGGGCTTCTTCGTAGGCCCGCTCCAGGACAGAGCGTGCCGAGCTCCGGAACACATCCTCCACAAGGCCCGTTTCCGGAACCTCTCCCTCGAGGAGGCCCTTCAGCACCTCCCGCTCGGCATCGCTCCCCCGATGGTGGATCTGAGCGACGAGGAGATTGTGGCTCCTCCGCGTGAGGTCGAACTCGAAGTCGGTGAGGTCGTCCACGATCTGAAAGGCGGTCCCGAGCCGGCTCACGGCAGGCTCCGCCCGGGAGAGAAGCTCCCGTGTCCGCCCCTTCTCCAGCCGAAGCGGGGCGACGAACGCCAGTGTGAAGAGGGCACCTCCCCGGACCCGGTGCACGCGCTCCACCATCTCCTCCGGCGTGGGGATCTCCACCACCCCACCCTCCTCCGAACCCTCCAACTCCCCGATTCCCGCCATCCGGTCCAGAAGTCCGCGGAGTACGGCGTCGCGGTCCTCCGCCGTCGCCCCTCCCTGGTGAACACGGCGGTCGAGGACCCTTCGGATCAGCCGCTCGAAGCACATGAGCTGGAGGATGGAGAGGAATCGGGAGCCGGCCGAGATCCTGAGCGGGAGCAGGCTCTTCGCCTGATCATCGAAGAGGTTGTCGGCCGCCGTGATCGTCCCCTTGATGCAGAAGTCAAGCTCGGTATAAAGATCGAGCCGGTCCTCCTCCACCCCGAGCGAGTCGAACAGGGACCGAAAGAGGACGAGAAAGAAGTATTCCTGAAGGAAGGGGAGGCTCTCGGGATCCTGGACCGAAGCCGGGGTCGGGAGGTCGGGCGCTTCATCCAGGAAGCGCGGATCCACGAGTTCCCGAAGGTCACCGTGGATCCGGTGCACGGCTCGCACCTGCGCCAAAATCGCCGGTTCGAGCCGCTGCCAGATTCCCTCCTCGCGCAGGAGGGCCAGGGCCGACTCCGATCGAAAGACCGGTGAGAGGGTCATGAGGCTGGGGTCCTTGTTATGCGGTACCGAGGTATGAACGCGATCAAAATCAGAGGGAATCTACTCCCTCTTCCTGCACCTCCGCCACGTGCCGGCCCGCAAGCGCGAGACCGAGGAGGGTGAGGAGGGGCTCGACCTTCTCCACGGTGCGGCTGTAGGGAGCGAGAACCGACGCGTATCCTCCCGTCGCCACGACCAGCGCCTCCTCCCTTCCCCACTCCTTCCGAATGCGGTCGACAATCCCATCCACGGCGTCTACAGCGGAATAGAAGATGCCGCTCTGGAGGCATGCTTCCGTGCGGCGCCCGATCACTCGCTCGGGGGGCCGGAGCTCCACGCGTGGAAGCTTCGCGGTTCGCCCCGAGAGCCAATCCTGTCCGGCTTGGACCCCGGGGGCGATGATTCCGCCGAGAAAAACCCCGTCGGCGGTGATGCAATCGTAGGTCGTGGCGGTTCCCAGGTCGACCACGATCGTGTCCCTGCGGTAAAGCTGAGAAGCCGCGAGCGTGTTCACGATCCGATCCGCGCCCACGGTCCGCGGCTCCTCCACGTCGAGTCGGATCGGGAGCGGGGAATCCGTCTCCACCAACAGCACGGGTCCACGCGCGATGCTCCGGAGCCCCCCGAGCAGGGCGTCCGTCACGCTCGGAACGACGGAAGCGACCGTCACCCGCTCAATCGCCGGCGCCTCCGTCTCGGCGAGCAGGGAGCCCAGAAGCAGGCGCCATTCGTCGCCGGTCCGGGAGACGGCCGTGCTGACGCGCCAACTCGTTCCGATTTCCAACTCCTCGGTCTCGAGGAGCCCGATCGCGGTTTCCGTATTCCCCACATCCACCACCAGGTGCATGGTTCCTCCCGTTCAGCTCTCCCCTGCCGGTCGAACGCTTCCCGCTCGAACCGAGACCACCGACCCCTCCACCTCGACCTCGAGGCTTCCGTCGAGCGCGATCCCACGCGCCAGCCCCCTCAGCCCCCCCGACCCCTCGACGAGCCGGCCCCGAAGCGCGTCCCGCTCGCGCAGTGCCTCCCACGCCTCCACCGGCAGGCCCGCCTCTCTCCTCGGGACCCTGCGGAGCTCATGGAGGACCGCGCCTGCGAGGCTGCTGCGGGATACGGCGGAGCCGGTCGCCAGCTCGAGCGAGGTCGCCCTCTGCCGGATCGCCGGACCGAAGTCCTCGACGCGTTGGGAGACATTCACGCCGATGCCGACGACCACCCCTCCGGCTCCCTCGGCTCCCAGTCTCTCGCAGAGGATTCCCGCCACCTTCCCACCGTCGATGACCACGTCGTTGGGCCACTCGATCTCCACCCGGAGACCGGGCGCGACTTCCTCGATCGCACGGGCTACGGCGATGCCCACGAGGAGCGTCAGCCCCGGCTCGTCGCCCCGCCCGGGAAAGGTCGTGGAAAGCCAGAGCCCGGCCCCGGGTGGAGAGTGCCACGTGCGGCCCGCCCGCCCCCGCCCGGCCGTCTGCTCCTCCGCAATCACCGTCGAGTGAGGCTCGCATCCTCCGCGAAGGAGTGCCCGGGCTCGATCGTTCGTGGAGCCGAGACGCGCATGGATCTCGAGGTATGGGAGCTCCCACCGCGTCCGCCACAACTCCGCGGGCTCGCCTTCCCATCGGGCGAGCGGCTCCGGGGCTTCCGGCTCCGCCATCGTCAGGTCCCATCCTGCGCTTCCCGAGCGTGCGGCAGGAATCGGAGCGAGAGGTCCGCCGAGGGAGCGGAGTGCGTGAGCGCCCCCACCGAGATCAGGTCCACCCCCGTCTCGGCCACTTCGCGTACCGACGCGAGCGTCACTCCTCCCGAAGCCTCGAGGAGGGGCTGCGGACCGCGGAAGTCACGGACGCGCGACACACAAGCCAGAAGGAGCCGGGGCTCCATGTTGTCCAGGAGGACCCGGTCGGGTGCCTCTGTGAGCGCCTCCTCGAGCTCATCGAGGGACGTCACCTCCACTTCCACCGCCAGCCGCCGCGTGTTCTGGGCACGGACGGCTTCCAGGGCAGCCGCGATGCCTCCCGAGGCAGCAATGTGGTTCTCCTTCACTAGGACCATGTCGTAGAGACCGAACCTGTGGTTCTCCCCCCCACCGGCGCGAACGGCCGCCTTCTCGAGGCGCCGCCACCCCGGGGTCGTCTTTCGCGTGTCCACGACCCGCGCACCGGTCCCGTCGATCGCCTCGACGAAGCGGCGGGTCGCGGTCGCGATCCCCGACAGCCGCCCCACGAAATTGAGCGCGGTGCGCTCGGCGGAGAGAATCGCGTGCGCGCTGCCGGAAGCGGAGAGCACGACATCGCCTGGGCGGGCAGCCTCTCCGTCCCCTCGGTGGATCCGGATCTCGAGGTCCGGTTCGAGCCGGTGGAACACCGCCCGGGCGACCTCAGTGCCGGCGACGACGAGATCGTCCTTCGCCACGATCTCCCCCGTTCCCCGCGCGGCATCCGGCACGGTCCACTTCGTCGTCCAGTCCCCATCCCCGAGGTCCTCGGCGAGCGCAAGGTCGATCAGCTCGATCACTCGCCCCCCTTCGTGGTGGTGTCGGCTCCGATCCCGGCTTCCTGCCCGAGCACCTTCCGGTAGAGTTCCTCGTATCGTGGGACGATCTGGTCGACCGAGAACTCCTCCACCGCCCGCCTCCGGGCACCCGCGCTCAGTTGCTGCCAGAGGGCGTCGTCGCGGAGGAGTCGGAGCGAGGCCTCCGCCATTCCTTCCACGTCGCCCACCGGAAGGAGGAAGCCGGATTCTCCCTCCGTCACCACCTCAGGAAGGCCCCCCACCCGCGAAGCCACGACCGGCGTTCCGCACGCCATCGCCTCGAGTGCGGCGAGCCCGAACGACTCGGACTCGCTGGGCAGAAGGAAGAGGTCCGCGCAGGCGAGAAGCTCATCGACAGACGTGTGCTTGCCGAGGAAGGTGACCCGGTCGGCGACTCCCAACTCCACGGCGCGCTTGCCGGCGCGCACACGGTCCGGACCGTCCCCGACCATGATCAGCCGGGACGGCACCTCAGCGACCACACGGGCGAAGACCTCCACGATGTCCACAGCCCGCTTCACAGCGCGGAAGTTGGACACGTGCATCAGGATCCGCTCCCCTTCCGGCGCGAGAGAAGTCCGGTGGCACGGCTTTCCCTCCCGTCGGTATCGGTCGGTATCGATGAAGTTCGGCACGACCGAGATGTCCTCGCTCGGGATCCCGAAGTTCCGCACCGTCTCGTCGCGGAGGTATCCCGAGACGGCGGTGAGGCCATCCGAGCGAAGGATCGAGAAGCGAGTAATGGCATGAAACGAGGGATGCTGACCGACGAGGGTGATGTCCGTGCCGTGCAGCGTGGTGACGACCTTGAGGTCCCGTTCCCCCAGCAGCATCTCCCGCGCGATCCATCCGGATGCCGCATGGGGAATCGCGTAATGGACGTGGACGAGATCCAGATCGTACTGGCGTGCGGCGTCGTGAACCGCGACCGCGAGCGCGAGCGTGTAGGGAGGGTGCTCGAAGAGGGGATAGTCCTCCACCTCGACCTCATGAAAGAACACGCGCTCCCGGAACCCATCGAGCCGGAAAGGCTGTGCGTACGAAATGAAGTGGATCTCGTGGCCGCGCTCGGCCAGCTCCAATCCGAGCTCCGTCGCGACCGCCCCCGATCCCCCGTACGTCGGATAGCAAGTGATTCCGATCTTCACGCCTCGTCCCTCCCCGGCTCGGTTTTGCTTCCGTCGGTGCCCGTACCCCCTACATCCGAGGGAGATCGAACCCGTAGCCAGCGTTCCCGGATCCGGGCGATCCGGTCCTCCACGGGCGATCGAGCGTCGAGGACGAGGGTATCTGCCGGGAGCCGGTGCCGGAACCAGGTGAGCTGCCGACGGGCGTAGGCACGGGTGGCCTTCTGCGTGCTTTCGACGGCTTCCCGTCTGGAGAGCCCTCCTTGCAACACGGCGACGACCTCCCGGTAGCCGGTTCCGGTCATCCCCGGGTCGTCGGGCCCGAAGCCGGCGTCGAGGAGCGACTGCACTTCCTCCTTGAAGCCCCGCTCCATCATCTGCTCCACACGGGCATCGATCCGCCGGTCCATCTCCTTCCGGTCGATCCGGAGACGCACGATCAGGCCCTCGAGCGGGAGAGCGTCCGGCGGGGCGTTCCGGTGCCACCACGAGAGGGGGCGCCCGCTGAGGAGGGCGACCTCGATCGTCCGGGCGAGACGCTGCGGCCCGCCGGCGGCAGCCACCTCCGCCCGCTCAGGATCGAGCCGCAGCACCCACTCCCCGAGCCGCTCGGGAGGGAGGGCCGAGAGATACGCCCGGAGCCGCCTTCGGGCTCCGGGATCGATGTCGGGCTCCTGAAAGATCGGCTTGAGCAGGGTCTCGAGAAAGAAGCCGGTGCCCCCCACGAGGATCGGGATACGGCCGCGTCCCTCGATCGCCTCGATCCACCGGCGAGCATCGCGTCCGAACCGGCCGGCGCTGTACCGCTCGCTCGGGTCCACGAGGTCGAGTCCGTGATGGGGGACGGCTTTCCGGTGAGCCGGCTCCACCTTGTCCGTGCCGATGTCCATCCCCCGGTATACCTGCCGGGAATCCATCGAGATGATCTCCCCATCGAGATCGAGGGCCAGCGGGACGGACAGCTCGGTCTTCCCGGACGCCGTCGGGCCGATCAGAGCGATGAACCTCGGACGGGGCTTCAGCGGATCGCTCACGGAGCCATTCCGGCTAACGCCCGAACTTCCGCTCCAGCTCGCGGCTGGAGAGGCGGACGACCGTAGGCCGCCCATGCACGTCGTGGTAGGGCAGCTCCGTAGCGAACAGTCGGTCGAAGAGCTCCTGCACCTCCCTCTCGTCCAGGGTCTGCCCGGCCTTGATAGCACTCTTGCACGCGAAGCTCATCGCCACCCGCTCGTGTTGGTTCCGGGCGGAGCGCACGAGCTCGGATCCGTGCGTCAGCTCCTCGATCATCTCCCGGAAGGACCGTTCCGCGTCGAAGTTCGGGTGCGGCGCCGGCACCCCGTGCACGATCACCGTATCGCCGCCGAAGCCCTCCACCTCGAACCCCGTCTGGTGCAGCAGGCCGGAGAGCGCCTCGGCCTGCTCGTATTCCGCGGCGGGAAGCCGAAGGGTCAACGGAAAGAGCAGCCGCTGCCCCTCGGAACCGCCCGTATCGAAGGAGCGCATGATTTCCTCGAAGAGGACGCGCTCGTGCGCCGCGTGTTGATCGATGAGGAGGAGGCCGTCGCGAACCTCCGCGAGGATGTAGGCCCGGTGCACCTGCCAGAGCCGGGGTGGCTCCGCGGGCTCGGGCACGAGTCCGTCGACCTCCTGCCCGGGCTCGGGGCCTGGAGCGCCGTCGCCCCGGAGGAAGAGGGCCATCTGGGTCTCGGACGACCCCCCGCCGTCGCCGGGACCGGCAGGCGATCGCTCCCGGACCTGGACGTGGGGGAGCGGAAGGTCCTGGTCCATCGTCGCCGCGCTCGCCTCGCCCTCGAGGGCCTCCCGGATCGAGCGCTCCACGAGCGCTTCGACCGCATTCCGATTCTGAAAGCGTACCTCGGCCTTGGTCGGATGGACGTTGACGTCGACGGAGCCCGCAGGCACCCGGAGCTCGAGCAGAATCCAGGGACGCGTCTCCGGGGCGACCGTGGTTCGGTAGGCTCGGTCCCCGGCGCGGATGAGGGCCGGCTCCCGGAACGGGCGTCCATGTACGAAGAGCGCGGTTCTCCGGAAACCGGGCCGGGCCGCGTCCGGACGTTGAACGAGTCCGACGAGCCGAAACCCCTCTCCCTCGCCGTGCACCGGGATCAGCTCTTCGGCCGCCCGGTCTCCCCAGAGCTGCGCGACACGATTCGGCAGATCGGAAGCTGCGTTCAGGTCGAGCAGCACCCTCCCCTCCGACTCCAGCCGGAACGCGACCCCTGGGTGGGCGAGAGAAAGCGTTCCCACCGCATCGCTTACCGCTCGCGTCTCGGCAGCGGTATTTCGAAGGAACTTCGCCCGCGCGGGAGCATTGAAGAAGAGCCGCTCGACCTGCACCGTGGTTCCCCGGGTCCTGGCCATGTCCCGAACCTGCAGGATCCGGCCACCTTCGACGCGGATCGACGTCCCGGGCTCCGCCACATCGGCCTGCGTCTCCAGGGTGAGTCGGGATACCGATGCGATGGACGGCAAGGCTTCGCCACGGAATCCGAAGGTCTTGAGAGCGCGCAGGTCGCTCGTTCCCCGGACCTTGCTGGTGGCGTGCCGGTCCAGTGAGAGCAGCGCATCCTCACGGCTCATCCCCAGGCCGTCATCCGCAACCCGCACCTTTCGCTTCCCTCCACCGGCGAGCTCGATCTCGACCCGCCCGGCGCGTGCATCCAGCGCGTTCTCCACCAGCTCCTTCACCACCGATGCCGGACGTTCGACCACCTCCCCTGCGGCAATCTGATTGGCCACCGCATCCGGCAGGACCTCAATCGTTCGGGCCATCTAGGTGTCGAGGCCGAAGAAGCGCACGGCATTCTCGGTGGTGTAGCGCGCCACCTCCTCCGGACTTTCGCCGCGGTGAGCCGCGACCGCGTCGCACACGTGGCGCACCAGCGCGGGCTCGTTCCGGCGGCCTCGGCGGGGAACCGGGGCCAGATAGGGCGCGTCCGTTTCGATCATGAGGCGCTCCCGTGGTACCGCGCGGAGAAGCTCCACTCCATCGTAGTTCCGAAACGTCACGAGGCCGGTGAAGGAGATCGACCAACCGGCATTCAACGCCGCATCGAGCACCTCCCGTCCACCGACGAAACAGTGCAGCACGCCCCGAACCTCCGCCGGGCAGTCTCGGATCATCTCCTCCATCTCGACATCGGCGGAGCGGGAGTGGACCACGACGGGGAGGCCCGTCTCCGCGGCGAGCTCGAGGTGGCGGCGAAAGAGCTCCTTCTGGATGGAGCGGGGGGAGAAGTCGTAGTGGAAGTCGAGCCCGGTCTCCCCCACCGCCACGACCTCCTCCTTGGCGAGGAGATCACCGATCCGTTCGACGTCCCCGGCAGCGGCGCTGCCCGCCTCGTGCGGGTGAATGCCCGCGGTGCTCCGGAGGTCGGGGTGTTCACGCGCGAGCTCGAGCGCGATCGCGGCATCCGGAGCCGTCGAGGCGACCGTCACGATTCCGGTCACATCCGCCTCGCGTGCCCTCGCGAGCACCTCGAGCCGGTCCTCGGCGAAGCGGGAGTGCGTCAGGTGACAGTGCGTGTCCACGAACATGCATGACCTCCACATGAAGAACGGGCCTCGGGAGACGTCCCTGAGACCCGTTCGACGCCTGGTGCGTCCCTTCGGGGGATCCGGATCAGGCGGGCACCGCAGCCTTCTTCTCCTTCTTCCTCCGTCCCTCCTTCCCTTCCTTCTTCTCCCAGCGCTTCTGGATCTCGAGCAAGGCGGGCGAAGCCACCCAGATCGAGGAGTACGTCCCGATCACGACTCCGAGAATGAGCACGGCGGTGAAATCCCGGATCACGGTGCCACCGAGCGCCAGCAGCGCTAGGAGCACGGCGAGCGTCGTGCCCGACGTGATCACCGTACGCGGCAGAACCTCGTTGATCGACCGATTGATGAGGCTCACCGCCTCCTCCCTCCGGCCGCCCTTCTTCTGGAGGTTTTCCCGAATCCGGTCGAAGACCACGATCGTGTCGTTCAGGGAGTACCCGATGATCGTGAGCACGGCCGCCACGGTCGGAAGGGAGATCTCGACGCGAAAGAGCGCCAGAAAGCCGAGCGTGATGAGGATGTCGTGCGCGGTGGCGATCACCGCCGCGAGTCCGAAACGGAATTCGAACCGGAACGCCAGATAGATCAGGGTGAGTAGGAAGGAGAAGAGGATCGCAAGCGCTGCCCGCTGCTGGAGCTCGGCTCCGATCGTGGGGCCGACGAACTCGGTCCGGACCACTTGGAAATCGCCCACGAGCGGGCTCGCTTCGAGCTGTGCCCGGACCTCTCCGCCCACGGCCTCCGCCTCCACGCCCTCGACCAGCGGGACCCGGATCACAAACTCGTCATCCGCTCCGAACCGGGTGATCGGCGGGGCCTCGGGGCCGCCCAGGGCTTCCCGGATGTCCCCCTCCGTCGTGCCTTCCAGGACCTGCACCTGAACCAGCGTTCCGCCCGTGAAATCGACGCCGTAGTTCAGCCAACTTCCGATCGCGAAGACGTTGAAGACCATGGCGAGGACGCCGAGCCCGAGTACCGTCCCGGAGACCCAGTAGGCCCTCTTCCGTGTCTGGAGGAAGTTGAACTTCGCATCCTTGAAAATCCGCATGACGTGAGGTGGCTCCCAGCTCAGATGCTGATCGTGTCCGTGGCCTTCTTACCCGACAGATAGATCAGGTAGAAGGAGCGCGTGACGTAGAGGGCGGTGAAGAACGAAGCGATGATTCCGATCGAGAGGGTCACCGCGAAGCCGCGGACGGGCCCGGTTCCGAACTGGAAGAGGATCAGGGCGGTGATCAACGTGGTGAGGTTTGCGTCCACGATCGCCGACAGAGCGTGCCCAAAGCCTTCATCCACGGCCGTTCGTACGGCCCTGCCCGCGTCCAACTCCTCGCGTATCCGCTCGAAGATGAGGACGTTCGCGTCGACCGCCATCCCGATCGAGAGGATGAGCCCCGCGATCCCGGGCAGCGTCAACGTCGCATTCAGCGCCGCCAACCCCCCGAGGACGAGTGCCGTATACACGAGGAGCGCCGAGACCGCCAGGAGTCCCGTCACCCGGTAGTAGCCGATCATGATCAGCACGACGAGGAAGAGCCCGATGAGCCCGGCCATCTGCCCCTGCTCGATGGAGTCCTGACCGAGCGATGGCCCGACCGTACGCTCCTCCATGATTCGAAGGGGCGCGGGCAGCGCACCTGCGCGGAGGACCAGCGCGAGATCTCGCGCTTCGGCCATGTCCGCCTGTCCGAGCTCGATCTGGCCACGGGCACCGATCCGGCTGCGGACCACCGGAGCGCTCACGACCTCGCCGTCGAGGAGGATTGCGATCCGGTCGCCGATGTGCCGGCCGGTCAGATCCGAAAACCGCCGCCCTCCTGCGCGGGAGAGCTGGAACTGCACGATCGCCTGGTTGAACTGGGCGTCCCGCGTCGACTGCGCGTCCTCGAGCATCTCGCCCGTGAGAAACGCCTCACGCTGGAGGACATAGAGCTCCCGGTAGGTACGGGCGCCGATCCCGATCGGCTGCCATCCCCAACTCAGCGTCACGGTCCGTGGAAGGACCGCCTGGACCTCGGGGAGCTCCAGGAACTGCTGGACGAGCGGATAGTCCTCGGTCGCGACGAGGAAGACGCCGTCCTGGTCGCTGGAGAGGAGGAGGGAGGAAAACGGCCGGAGGTCTGCATCCTCCTCATCCAGATCCGGGAAGAGCTCCTCGGCCTCGACCTCCTCTTCGGGGAGATCCTGCTCGTCCATCGGCTCCTGGGGCTCGGGCGTGGGCTCTCCGAAGAGGACGTCCTCGACCCGGTCCTCCTGCACCTCCACCTCCATCTGCCGCCCGAGCGCCCGAATCGAATCCGCCCCCAGGGCTCCCACGATCGTCCGGTCGATCCGCGGAAGGCCCGGTTCGATGTCGCTCAGAGGGCGCACGAGGTTCCACTCGAGCATCGCCGTCTGACCGATGATGTCGCGGGCCCGTTCCTCATCGGTGATGCCGGCGAGCTCCACGATCAACCGGTCCTGGCCGACCTTCTGGATGATCGGCTCCTCCACCCCGAGCTCGTCCACCCGATTCCGGATGATCCGCTCCGCCCGGTCGATGGCGTCGGAGCGCTCCTCGATGCTCCAGGTGCCTTCGGGGTCGTCCACCTCGAGGACGAGATGCATTCCGCCCTGGAGGTCGAGCCCGAGACGCACGACGGACCCGGTCTCCTGATAGTTCTGGTAGAGGTAGCCCAGAGAGGCGACCACGACCGCGAGGATGACGATGAACCGAACCTTGAGGGACTTGAACATGATTCCTGAGTTGGGCGTCCGGGTCGTACAGGGAGCCGCGGACCGGCACCCACCGCGGACCGCGACGGAAGCCCCCTAAGTTGGGGGGGGCCTCCACAAGTGTCAATTCATACCTCGGACGGCGTGCGATTGTGCCCCTGCCCTTCCGAGCACGAACCGTCGCACAGCTGGCCGGGCAAGGCCGGGGCGCGTGACGACGGGAAAAGTAATCCGGTGCCGCGGGGAACGCCACGAGGCAAATCCCACCACTCGTCAGCTCAGCATCGTCCTGCGGGCGAGGTGCCTTCCTGGATCGGTCAGGCGGAGTTCCTCCCCGCGCTTCCGGCCCACGAACCCCTTCTTCTCCGCACTTCGAACGACCCGCTCCGCGAACTCGGGCTGCCAACGAAGGTGCTCTTCGAGATGGACGACCTGGCTCTCTTCCCGGGCCTTCGGGCCGCCCTCGTGATTGAGCAGGTGGATGAGAAGCATGCGCACTGCGAACTCCACCTTCTGGCGAGATCGCCGCCGGGCCTGAGGGACGAGGCCGCGGTCTGGTGCGAGCAGGAAGGCGAGAAGGAAGACGACGCCTGCGGCCGACGCCATCGAGCCGGCGATCGATGCGTCCATCGCCCACGCGCCCCAGAACCCGATCACGGCCGAGAGGGCACCGAAGCCCGCGCTGAGCGCGAGGACCCTCGGTAGTCGGTCGGTACAGAGATACGCAGCCGCAGGCGGGGCGACCATGAGGGCCACGACGAGGATCGAGCCCACTGCATCGAATGCACCGACCGCCGTGACGGAAACGAGCGACATGAAGGCGTAGTGGAGCAGAACTGGCGAAAAGCCGAGCGCGGCGGCGAGCGCCGGGTCGAAGGTCGAGATCTTCATCTCCTTGTAGAAGAGGAGGAGGAACCCGACGTTCACGAGAAGGATCGCGAGCATGAGATAGAGGCTGCGGGGGCCGAGATCGAATCCCGCCACCTCCCACCTCCGAAACGGAGCGAATGCGATCTCACCCAGGATCACGGCGTCGACGTCCAGGTGCACGCCACCTGCATGGCGCGCGATGAGAATGACGGCGATGGAAAAGAGGGCCGGAAAGACGAGGGCGATCGCGGCATCCTCCTTGACGCGCCTGCTCCGGTAGAGCGCTTCCACGAGCGCGACGGTCAGGAC
Organism: Gemmatimonadota bacterium; assembly: GCA_007121455.1. Classification (GTDB taxonomy): domain Bacteria; phylum Gemmatimonadota; class Gemmatimonadetes; order Longimicrobiales; family Gaopeijiaceae; genus SKKN01. The sequence continues at coordinate 50,835 of SKKN01000025.1, forward strand.
CCCGGTCGCGGCTGCGGCGACGACGAGGAAGGGGTGCGTGAGATCCTCGACCACGAAAAACGCGAGGACGATCCCGAGGAGGATGGAATGGCTGATCGCGTCGCTCATCAGGGCCATCCTCCGGAGCACGAGGAAGACGCCCGGAAGAGCGCAGGTCACCGCCACCACGATCGCGAGAAGCTGGACCTCCAGATCGATCGCGGTCACGGGACGCCTCCCCGATCCCGAAGAATTCGCCCCGCCCTCTCGCGCCCTGCCTCGGTGAGCACCCAGTGGCCCGGATCCCGCTCCGACACGTAGCCCCGTTTGCGGAGGTGCCGGAGCGTCTCCTCTGCGCCTCCGGGATGGTGGCCCATCGCCTCGAGCGCCCCGATCTCGTGCGGGTGGCTTCCGTCCTCGTGCTGCCCGGCGAGGGCGTGGAGGTCGAGCAGGACCGCTTCGGTCCTCAGCCGGCTCCGGTTTCGGACCTCCCGCCGCCACGCGGCGACGAGCCCCCGCTCCGGCGCGAAGAGAAGGGAGCCGAGCACGAGGGCGGAAACGACCAGGACGATCGTGGGGCCCGTGGGAACCCGGACAGCGGTGGCGCTCACGAGGGCTCCGACGGTCCCGGCGACAGCCCCGAAGAAGGCGGCGAGGAAGACCATGGTGCCGAGCCGGTCCGTCCACTGGCGTGCGGCGGCCGCCGGAGCGACGACCATCGCGCTCATCAAGACGACGCCCACGGTCTGGAGGCCGATGACGATCGCGATCACGAGAGCCGTGGTGAGGATCATGTCGACCCGGAGCATCGGGATGCCCATCGACCGCCCGAACTGTGGGTCGAAGCTGAGGATCTTGAACTCCTTCCAGAAGAGGACGGTAGCCGCGACCGCCACGGCACCGAGCCCGAGGATCACGGCCACGTCGCGCTCCAGAAGAGTCGCCGCCTGACCGAAAAGGAAGGTGTCCAGGCCGGCCTGAGCCGCCGATGGATCCCTCTGGACGAAGGTCAGGATCACGAGCCCCGCCCCGAAGAACACGGAGAGCACGATGCCCAACGCCGCGTCCTCCGGGATGCGGCTCCACCGGACCACGGCCATCACCACGAGGGTGCCCACCCACCCTGCGAGCGCGGCGCCCAGAACGAGGACGAGCGTCGCTCGACTTCCCGTGAGGAGAAAAGCGAGCGCGATCCCGGGGAGGGCCGCGTGGGAGATCGCATCGCCGAGGAGGCTTTGCCGGCGCAGGACGGCGAAGGACCCGAGGGCACCGCTCACCGCTCCGAGCGCCGCCGCGCCCACCGCCACGGTCCGGAGCGTGTAGTCGAAAAGGAGGTCGTACAGGATTCCCGAGATCATCCCTCCGTCCCGCTACGGAGGAAGGGCAGTCGGCCCCCGTAGGCGAGGCGAAGGTTGTCCTCGGTGAAGACCTCCCCCACGGGCCCGCTCGCGATCCGTCGCACATTGAGGATCGCCGCCCAATCGAAGTACTCCGGAACCGTCTGCAGCGCGTGGTGCACGCAGACGACCGTATGGCCGCCGTCCTTGAGCCGGGTGAGCACCTCGACGATTGCTCGTTCCGTCTTGGCGTCGACGCCCTGAAACGGCTCGTCCATCAGGTAGATGGAGGCATCCTGCACCAGGGCCCGGGCGAGGAAGACCCGCTGCTGTTGTCCGCCGGACAACTGCGAGATCTGCCGGTCCGCCAGATCCGTCAGGTCGACCATGTCGAGCGCGTTGAGGGCCCGCTCCCGTTCCTCCCGTCCGGGCCGCCGGATCCACCCCAGCGCCCCGTAGCGTCCCATCATCACCACGTCGAGGACCGACGTCGGAAAGTCCCAGTCCACGCTTCCCCGCTGCGGGACGTACGCGACGAGACTCCTCTGCTCCAGGTACGGGCGGCCGAACACGAGGACGTGCCCCGCCGCAGGCTTGACCAGACCGAGGATCGCCTTGATCAGCGTGGTCTTTCCGGCGCCGTTCGGTCCGACGATCGCCATGAGCACACCCGGGGGAACTGTCAGGTCGATGTCCCACAGGACCGGCTGATCCCGATACGCCACCGTGAGGTCGTTCACCTCGATCGCGGCTCGAGGCTCGCCGTCCCCACCGTTCGGGCCCCGATCTCTCAATCGTCGCGCTCGGCCACGACCGCGCCCGAGAGGCCATCCACGATCGTGCGTATGTTGTGCCGGATCATTCCGGGGTACGTCCCTTCCGGTGTGCCACGGTCGCCCATCGCGTCGGAGAAAAGCATTCCGCCGATCTCCACCTGACCGCCTCGCGAGCGGACCGCAGCCTGCACCGCTTCGAGATTCCTCCGGGGGATGGAGCTCTCGACGAAGATCGCCGGCACCTCACGGTCCACGACGAACGAAGCGAGATTCCGCACGTCCGCCGTTCCCGCCTCGGCGACCGTGCTCATCCCCTGAAGCCCACGCACCTCGAACCCGTAGGCCTCCCCGAAATAGTTGAAGGCATCGTGCGCGGTGACGAGGACCCGTCGCTCCTCGGGAAGGGCCTCCACCCGCTCACTCACCCAGGCGTCCAGCTCCTCCAGCTCGTCGAGAAGCTCGCGGCCGTTGCGCCGGTAGTTCTCCGCCCCCTCGGGATCGTGCTCGGACATGGCCTCGACGACCGACTCGACTGCGAGCATCCAGAGGGAGACGTCGGACCAGACGTGGGGGTCGAACTGGCCCTCGAACTCGGGTGGGCGGAGCAGACGTTCCCGCGGAATCGCGTCCGTGACCGCCTGCGTGCGAACCCTTCCCCCCATCTCGCGAAGCACCTCACCCATGGCCGCTTCGAGGTGCAGGCCGTTGTAGAAGATCACCTCCGCCCTCGCCAGCCTCCGAACATCCCCCGCGCTCGCGGTATAGAGGTGCGGGTCCACCCCGGGGCCCATGAGCCCCGTGAGCCGGATCCGGTCCCCGCCGACGCGGTCGACCACGTACGTGATCATGCTCGTCGTGGCCACCACCGGGATGCGGCCGTCCTCGTCCCGCTCGGTGGAGGCACATCCGAACGTGACGAGAAGCGCCAGCCCGAGCCCCACCCGAAGCAGGGCCGCGGGCCAGGAGTGCCTCGAAGGGATGCTCGAGATGGTTGGACGGCGGTGCATTAGGAGACCCTAATTAGAAAGTTAGGTTTGACTAAATCTCACATCGACCCCTGAGCGCGTCAAGAACGGACCGCATGGGAGCGTCCCGGGTAACCCTCCTTCGAAACCGCCACCACCGCTATCCCGCACCCGATGGAACATGAGTCGACGAATCATCCAGGTCCTTTCCGGCGTCATTCTTGGGCTCGTCGCGGTTGCGGTCATCCTCCTCGTCCAGGGGATCCCGGAAGCTCCGCATCAGCCGGGGCTCGTCCAGCAGGTCGATCCCGACCCCTACCCCGCCTCCGACTTCACCTTGACCTCCCACGATGAACGGAGCGTGTCGCTACAGGACTTTCGGGGCCGGACGGTGGTTCTCTTTTTCGGCTTCTCCCATTGCCCCGATGTCTGTCCCGCCACGCTATTGAACCTCTCCACCGCCCTTCAACGGCTCGATTCGGACCGGAGGGACGGGATCCAGGGTCTCCTGGTCACGGTTGATCCGGAGCGGGACACACCCGAGCGACTACGGCAGTACATGAATCGATTCGACCCCTCCCTGATCGGGCTGACCGGAAGCCTGGAGGAGATCCGGGAGGTGGCGGATGCGTACGGCGTCTTCTTCAAGAAGGTCGATGAAGCGTCCGGGGCGGCCGGAATGCACGACCACGGAGAGCACGCCAACCCAGGGATGGGAGAAGAGCGGCTGCCCCCGCAGGAAATGGACGTGGGCGCCGAGGAAGGAGGGACCGACGAGAACGGGTACACGGTGGACCATACGGCCCGGGCCTTCATCATCGACGGAGAAGGCCGAGTCGTGGGTTCGTTCGCGCCATTCACCTCCCCTGACGAGATGACGGAAAAGCTCCAGCAGGTCGCGGGGAACCGATGACACGGAGGGGCTCGCTCTCCCCGGTCCCCTTCGTCCTCCTTCTCCTCCTCGCCGCCGGCTGCCGGGGGGATGCGGTCGACGAGGCACCCGATCACGAGGTCCGGATCTCCGTCGCACCGACGCCTCCGATCATGGGATCGGCCCGTGTCGTGGTGCAGCTCTCCGATGGCGAAGGCCTGGCCGTCGAGAACGCGCAGGTGACCCTGATCGGCGATATGGCCCATCCGGGGATGACCCCCGTCGAGGAGGACCTGGAGCAGGAGGGCGGCGGCCGGTATGCCACCTCGGACTTCGATTTCACGATGGGGGGAGACTGGGTTCTCAGCGCACGGATCCAGCTACCCGATGGACGGCGGGTCGAGCGATCTCGCTCGGTCGAAGTCGTCTCGCTCGACGCTCGCGACCCCACCTGACCTCGATACGCGGCCACCATGCCTACATTGCGGGCTGAGACCCGCCCCTTCGACCTGCTCCGGATACCGATTCTCGGTCGGTTCCTTCGGTGGCGGCATGCCCGCACGGTCCTTCAGGGCGGCATGCTCGGCCTCGCGATCCTTCTCATCCTCGACGGGCTTTTCGGACCGCAGATCGCACCCCGGAACCTCGCAGGGGTCCTCCCGTGGGTGCACTGGCGAGGCTTCGTGGTGCTCGCCCTCCTCATCGCCGGGAATCTCTTCTGCATGGCGTGCCCGTTCATGCTTCCGCGGCGGCTCGCGAAGCGGCTCCTGCCGGCGGGACGCCCCTGGCCTCGGCCCCTTCGTTCAAAATGGCTCGCCGTCGGCCTCCTCTTCGTCTTCTTCTGGGCGTATGAAGCGTTCTCGCTCTGGCAGAGCCCGTGGCTCACGGCGTGGGTGGCCATCACCTACTTCGTGGCCGCGTTCGTGATCGACGGCTTCTTTCGAGGAGCGAGCTTCTGCAAGCATGTATGTCCGATCGGGCAGTTCAACTTCATGCACGCAACCGTCTCCCCTCTCGAGGTCGGGGTGCGGGAGCCGGAGACGTGCTCGGACTGCGCGACCAAGGATTGCATCCGGGGCCGGTACGCCGGGACTTCCGCTGTCCCTGCAGACCGTCCGGCTGTCTCGTCCATGGGTGGCGGCGGATCGACCTCGGCGTCCGGGATCGCGACCCCCCCGGGCCCCCTTGCACTCGACTCCGCGTCGGGCACGGTCCGCCTTCCGGAGGTGGCTCCCCCTCCGGCAATGGCTTCCCCCTCAGTGGGGAGTGCGCATGATGAGCCGGCGGGTCGAGGACGCCTCGTTCAGAATGGCTGCGAGCTCTGGTTGTTCCAGGAGCGGAAGGTGGGAAACGTGGACTGCACGTTCTGCATGGAATGCGTTCACGCCTGCCCGCACGACAATGTCGGGATCCTGGCGCGCGTGCCCGGAGCCGAGCTCTGGAGAAACCCCTGGCGATCCGGCGTGGGACGGCTGACGGAGCGCCCGGACCTCGCCGGACTCGCCGTTCTCCTCACCTTCGCCGCATTTGTCAATGCATTCGGAATGGTGCGCCCGGTGCAGGCGGTCCTCCAGGCCCTCGGCAGAGCACTCGGGAGCCCACCCGAAGCCCTCATTCTCCTCGCCTTCTTCGCGGGGGCTCTTCTTCTCCTCCCTCTCCTGGCCATGGGTGCCACGTCCGCCTCGAGCCGGCACTTCTCGGGGGGACAGGAGAAGCTGACGGAGATCGGGACCCGGTACGCGTACGGGCTCGTGCCGCTGGGCCTTGGCATGTGGAGCGCTCACTACCTCTTCCACCTGCTCCTGGGCGGGCTCACCATCGTGCCCGTCTTTCACGCCTACCTGGAAGACCTGAATCTCGCCGCACCGGGGGCCCCCGCGTGGGGCATGGGTCCGATGATTCCGGAGACCTGGCTCTTTCCCGTGCAGGTCCTCCTCCTCCAGGGGGGACTCGCGGGCAGCCTCTGGGTACTGCTCCGGATTGCACGGCGGGAGCACGGCGATACGACGAGGGCGAAGCGAGCGTTCGCACCCTGGGCGCTGTTCGTCACCGTGCTCTTCGCGACGGGCATCTGGCTCCTGCTTCAACCGATGGAGATGCGGGGAACCTTCATGGTGGACGGATGAGACGGTATATGGAACGACACGGGACGAGACGGTCCATCCTGGGCCTCGCAGCGGCCCTCGTGCTCGGCCTCCTGATGGCGGACGGGCTCCTGGCGAACGGCGGAACCCTGCGTCTTGCGAACATCGAGATGGGCGCGTACCGCGTCTCGGTCTTCACGGATCCGACACCGGTGCGCCCCGACACGCTCGACGTGAGCGTCCTGGTCCTCCGGGGCGAGGATGGATCTCTGGCCTCGGACGTATCCGTGCGCGTGCGTTCGGATCCCGTGGGTTTCGACGCACCCACCCGGGAGCTTGCCGCGACGCGGGAAGCGGCCGACGATCCGCGGTATCACGCGGCGAAGTTCGCGCTGGAGACCCCGGGTACGTGGCGCATCACCGTCGCCGTCGAAGGTCCGGAGGGAAGCGGTGAGGAGGCGTTCGAGCTGCGGGCGCGGGAATGGGGCGTTCTCGCCAACCCGTTCTTCGTGATCTTCATCTCCCTCCTGCCACTCGCGCTCCTCGGGTGGTGGCTCCTCCGCGAGCCGAAGACAGCGCAGCCGGAGGGGATCAGCCCAGACGCTCCTCGAGGAGCGCCCGGAGCCGACTGACCTCCTCCTCGGAGAGATCCTCCTCCGAGAGGAGGTGCGTGAGAAGGGCGGACGACGAACCCGAAAAGAGCTTCCGCACGAGGCGGTGGAGGTGCCCTTCCTGCGCTTCTTCCCTCTTGACGAGCGGGTGGTAGCGATACGCGCGCCCCTCCTCCTCATGGGCGACGTGACCTTTTCGCTCGAGCGTGCGCAGGATCGTCAGCACGGTGGTGTACGCCAACTCATCCGTGAGGCTTTCCCTCACGTCCGCTACGGTTGCGGAGCCCTCCCGCCAGAGGACGTCCATCACGTCCAGCTCCCGGTCGGTGAAGACGACGCTTTTCCGGCTCGATGCCTTCTCCATTCAGTCCCCGCTGAGAAATCGGCGGTGGTAGTTGACCTGACCCAGATGGTACGAGAGATGGGTTGTGAGGTGCAGCACGAAGAAGGAGAACGGCCGGTCGCGGTATCGCTCGGGAAACTCCTCCGACGTGTCGCGCAGGCGCTCGAGCGGCACCGAGCCGAAGACATCCCGCACCACGGATGCAGCCTCCCGAAGCCGCGCCTGGAGCTCGGCGCGCGGGACGTCGCGCTCCGAGAACTCACGGTCGCGGTCGCGGATGTAGCCCGTCTCGCCGAGAAGGGCTCCGACGTAGTGGAGGAGGTTCCCGGACATGTGCAGGGCGAGCGTGCCCGCCGAATTCGTCGTCCCCGGGGCGACGGACCAGACCGATTCCTCGTCCGGGTAGGCGCTCAGCTCCTCCTCCATCCGAGCCAGATTCCGTTCGATGATGCGTGCGATGTCCTCCAACTCATGGCGTTCCATGTTCATCACTCCTCAGTGGACCTCTACGTCGACACGGGAGGCGGCCTCGAGCGCCCGGACTCTCGCCTCCTCCACCGTCGCACCTGCGGCCAGCGCCAACCCCATCCGGCGATCACGGCGCGCTGTTTGCTTGCCGAAAATCCGAACTCGGGCGCTCGGAACCTCGAGGGCGCGGGCGATCCCACGGTACCCTTTTACCTCCCCTTCCTTCCGGCCGAGGATCACGGCGGAGGCGGAGGGGCCGTGATCGTGGAGCCTGGGCACCGGGAAGCCGAGCGCGGCACGTACATGAAGCTCGAACTGGGAAAGGTCGTGCGAGATCAGCGTCACCATCGCCGTGTCGTGAGGTCCCGGAGAGATCTCGGAGAAGATCACCTCGTCACCGACGACGAAGAACTCGATTCCATAGACGCCCGCTCCCCCAAGCCTCTCCACCAACCTCCTGGCAAACGAGTGAGCCTGGTCCAGCGCGGCCTCCGGAACGCCGGCCGGGATCCAGGACTCCCGGAAGTCGCCCCCTTCCTGACGGTGGCCGATCGGAGGGAGAAACCGGACTGCTCCGCCCGGGTGTCTCACCGCCACCAGCGTGATCTCCTCGTCGAACTCCACCAGCTCCTCGACGATCACGCGGGAGACGTCCCCTGGACCCTCTTCCTGCGCGAACGCCCAGGCGCGGTCGAGCCTCGCGACTCCTCCGACGATCGATTGACCCCGCCCGGAAAACGAAAGCACGGGCTTCACGACACACGGATACCCGATCCGGCCCGCGACCGTCCTCAACTCGGCCTCCGAGCCGGCGAAGCCGTACGCGGCGGTAGGAAGCTCCAGCTCCTGTGCAGCGAGGGCTCTCATCCCCTCCCGGCTGCTCGCGAGTTGGAGGGACTCCGCCGTCGGGACCACCGTCACCCCTTCGCGAGCGAGACTCACCAGCCGTTCGGAGCGGATGGTTTCCAGTTCGGGGAAGACCAGATCCGGGGCGTGCTTCCGGATTGCCTTCTCGAGTGCCTCCCCATCGAGCAGATCCACGACCTCCGCGACGTCACAGACGCCCATCGCAGGGGCGTTGGGGTACCGATCGATCGCGACGACGTGGAATCCCAACTCCTTCGCGCTCAGACAGATTTCCCGGCCGAGCTCACCCGCTCCGACGATGAGCAGGTTCTGGGGACGAGCCTCGTTGGGGCTCATTCGCCATCACGTGAAAAAAGAGGGGGTATGAGCATGACTTCCAACCTACGAAACAACCCGTAGAAGCGCTACGGAAACTCCGGCGACACCTCGCCTCGCACCCTTACTACCCGGAGCCCCGAGTGGTAACTTCGCCCCGAGATTGCCGGACTTCGAAGGGGAGACTCGACCCGTGAAGAGCAAGCTGCTGCACGAGGAGCTGGAAAAGCGCCTGGTCGCCGGACGCCTCGAGCGGAATGTCCCACTCGCTCCGTTCACGACCTTCCGGATCGGAGGACCTGCCGATCTCTTCTATAGGGCTCGCACGTCCGAGGAGCTCGCCACCGCGATCCTCGCCGCCCGGGAACTGGAGATCCCTCATTTCCTGCTCGGCCGAGGTGCGAACATCCTCGTGGGCGACCGCGGGTTCCGCGGACTCGTCATTCGCAGCGAGGTCGGGGGGATCGAGTTCCTGGGAGGGGGCCGCGTCCGCGCAGGAAGCGGTGTCGAAACCTTTCCGGACCTCATCGTGGAGACGGTCCGGCGAGGACTGGGCGGGCTTCACCATTACGTCGGTATTCCGAGCACGGTCGGCGGCGCCATGTGGCAGAACCTCCATTTCCTCTCGCCGGCGCCCGGGCGCGAGCGAACCGTCTTCATCGAAGAGGTCGTGGAATCCGCGACCATCCTCACGGAGGAGGGATCCCACCGTTCCGTCGGCGTCGACTACTTCACCTTCGGCTACGACTATTCGATCCTGCACATTCGATCTGATGTGGTGCTGGATGTGACTCTGCGACTGACCCCCACGCCCCGGGACGAGCTCCGCACGGTAATCCGGGAAAACCTCGCGTGGAGAGAAGAGCGACACCCCGACCTCTGGCTCTACCCCTGTGCCGGATCGATCTTCCAGAAGCTCGAAGGCGAAGGCGCCGGCCGACTCATCGATCGGTGCGGGCTCAAGGGGCACGTGCACGGAAGCAGCGCGATCTTTCACAAGCACGCCAATATCATCGTGAACCTCGGAGGAGGGACGGCCGCCGAGGTGCTCCATCTCATCGACCTCGCGCAGGATACGGTGCTTCGGGAGCTGGGGCTCGAGCTCACGCCGGAGATCACCTTCATCGGGGAGTTCTGAGGCCCCGCGAGCCCGACTCGTCCCATGACTCGGGCCGGTTCTCAGACCATCTCCGCCGCGATTTCTTCCAGGGTGGCGCGGTGGATCCGGTGATCTGCCGGGTGCCGGCGCACCTCGTACGGGATGCCGGCGGCCACCAGGCGGCGTTCCTCGTCTTCCTCCTCTTCCGGCCTCCGCTGCGGATCGTCCCTTCCCCGCACCAGGAGCACCCGGGTGTCGCGAAAGCGGGACGACTCGAGCTCGGGATCTCTGGGGAAGGCCGCGCCCCAGAGGATCAGGACGTCGGGGGGCACTTTCCCAAGCATCGCCCATCGGGCGGCCGTGTGGCAGCCCTGGGAAAAGCCGAGGACGATCCTCGGAGTCGGGTCGGGCTCTCGGCTCCCCTCGACCCGCTCACGGACCAACTCCAGGTAGCGAACGTAGTCCTGGATCTCGGAGTCCCGGTCCTCCCGGGTCATCCAGCTCGCACCCACCCGGTCGCCCCGCCCATGCGGCCGGTCCATCGGAGCGAGGTAGAAGCGGGACATCGCCTCCGGCGCCACGATCACCCTTTCCTTCGATTCCAATCGCCTGAACGGCCGCAGGAAGTCGACCGCGCGCTGACCGTAGCCGTGAAGGACGTACCAGACCTCACGTATCGAAGGGCCGAAGGAGCCGAGCCGAGCGTACCGCGCCGTGCGCGGCACCTCCAGCTTCTCCAGCTCCGCGGTGAACGGAATCCTCCGGGCGGTCACGTCACCCATCCCCACACGGTCCATGAGAGGAATCCGGCATGTACGAGGAGGAAGGCGAGGAGGGCGGCACGAGGGCCCCGGGCCGGTTCGATTCGCAGGTTCCAGACGAGCAGCGCAATGGGCAGCACGAGAAGCCAGCCGAGGGTCGGCAGGACATGAGCCGCGACCATGGGGAAGGGATCCAGGAATTCGGAGGGGCCCTCCAGGGCCCCCCTTGCCCGGAGCAGCGCGCGGAGGGCCAGGGGTATCAGCACCATCACCGGTGGAGCTACCAGGAGGGCATTGATGAAGAAAAGGTATCCCCGCGGCGTCTCGATCCACAGCTCCTCGCTCCCCGTCTCCCGGATCCCTCCGTGGTCCTCCTCCGCACGCTCGATCGTCCGGTCCATATCGTCCCTCAGCGTCTTCCGATGTTCATCCGTTCCCCACCGGGCTGGTGCGGACACGGCCTTCCTCCCGACCGAAGGCAGGGCACCTCCAAGATCGAAGGAATGCTCGCCGGGTCCAACCGTCCCCAGCCCGCCTGTCCTGGTCACCTGTCGGTCCTGCTTTGACAGCCTCGAGTGTTCAGCCTAGGGTTAACATACCATTGAGCGCGCCCCGACTGCACGACCGGGTCCGTCGCGCGACCCCCTCTGTCTGAGGGCGCTTCCCCGACTCGTGCTGGAGCGGCACCATGTCCTCACTGAACCGCCCCCTCACCGGCCCCAACCTCACGTTCAACCTTCAGGCGCAACTCGAGGAGCTCCGTCGGGAGGAGGCCTATACGCGAAGCGGCCGGGCCGGGCGAACGCTTGCAAAGCACGGTCCTCTCCGCCTCACGCTCACCGTGCTCCGCAACGGGGTGGAGGTCGGAACCCATCATGCGGATACGCCGATGACCCTCCAGGTGCTCGAAGGCCGCCTGCGCTACCGTGTCGGGTCCGAACAGTGTGAGATCGAGGCGGGGGAGGTCCTCTACTTCGGCCCGGGCCACGCGCAGGATATCCAGGCGCTGGAGGACACGGCCCTTCTCCTCACGATCACGGGCCACTCGCCGAGCTGAGCCTCAGGACGGCACCCGACGCCGGCGGCGGCGAAACCAGAGGACCGCCGGCACGAGGAGGCCCAGAGCCGTCACCAGCCAGATCGAGATGGAGAGCGGGGACGCGACGAGCACCGCCCAGTCCCCGTCGCTCAATGCCAGCGCCCGGCGCAAGTTCCTCTCCATCAGCGGCCCCAGAACCAGCCCCAGGATCACCGGCGCCAGCGGAACCCCCACCTTCCTGAGCCCGTATCCGAGCAGCCCGAACCCGACCATGAGGAAGAGGTCGAAGACGCTGCTGTTCACCGCGTACACTGCGACGAAGCTCATTCCCGCCACACCTGGGATCAGGAACCACTTCGGAAGGGTGAGGATGCGGATGAACACGCCCACGAGCGGGAGGTTGAGGAGCAGGAGGAAAAGGTTGCCCAGGTACATCGAAGCGGCGAGACCCCAGAAGATCTCGGGGCTCCGCTCGATGAGCAGAGGTCCAGGGGTCACGTTGAGCCCCATCAAGGCCCCGAGGAGAACGGCGGTGGTGGCGCTCCCGGGGATCCCGAGCGTGAGCAGTGGGATCATCGCCCCCGTCGCGGCTGCGTTGCTCGCTGCCTCGGGCACGGCTACCCCCCGGAGATCCCCCTTCCCGAAGGTGCCTTCCCGGTCCGTGACTCGCTGCTCCAACCCATAGGCCACGAAGGCAGCAATCGTCCCGCCGGCACCGGGAAGGACGCCCACGACGAAACCGACCAGTCCCCCTCGCATCATCCCCCACGTCGATGAGGCAAGCTCTTTCGCTGTCATGAGGACCCGCCCCACGACCCGGTGCACCTGCTCCCCGGCCCGGCTCCCTTCGAGGAGAAGCAGCACCTCGCTGACCGCGAACAGCCCGATCGTGACGACCACGAAATCGAGCCCGTCGAACAAGCGCAGCTCCCCGAAGGTGAACCGGGGCACGGCGCTGTTGGGATCGAGCCCGACCGAGGCAAGGAGGAGACCCAGCCCGGTGGCGGCGAAGGCCTTGGCGAGGCTGCTCCCCGCGAAGCTGGAGAGCGCCGCGAAGGCGAAGACCATCAGGGCGAAGTACTCGGCGGGGCCGAACCGAAGCGCCCAACTCGAGAGGATCGGTGCGAAGAGGACGAGGCCGAAGATGGCGAGCGTGCCCCCCACAAAGGATGCCACGGCGGCGGTGGCGAGCGCTGGACCCGCCCTTCCCTGCTGTGTCAGCGCATAGCCGTCGATCGCCGTCACCACCGAGGAGGTCGTGCCCGGCACGTTGAGGAGGATCGTGCTGATCGAGTTCCCGTACTGCGATCCGTAGTAGATCCCCGCAAGAAGGATCAACGCGGATTCGGGGGGAATACCCGCGGCGAAGATGAGGGGAATGAGGATCGCGATCGCGTTGATGGGCCCGATCCCGGGGAGCAACCCGACCACGGTCCCCACCAGCACTCCTCCGAGCGCGAACCCGACGTTCAACGGTCGCAGAGCGACGGCAAAACCGTCGATCAGATGGAGAAAGCTCTCCACCTATCCTCCCCCGAGCGGTGCCGTGAACACCGTGCCGACCGGAAGGGGCACGCCCAGCGCATGAACGAAGAGGAGGTGGAGCCCGCCGGCGAACAGGAATGCTGCCAGGGAGCTGCGCAGGACCGGGCCACCGAAGAGGACCGACAGACAGAGCACGACCGTTCCCGTCGTGACGATGAAGCCGATGACGGGGAGGAGTACGGGATACGCGAAAAGGGCGCCGGTGGCGAGACCGAGTCGGATTCGACTCGCCCCGTCGGGCCAGCGCGGGTCCCGCTCCGGGCGGAACAGGACCCGGAGCCCCACGACTGCGAGAAGCGCCGCCGCGAAGAGCGGAAGGGCGCGAGGTCCCACCGGGTCGGCCGGGAACCCCACGACGAATTTCCGGGACTCCCAGGCCACGACCGCCCCGAGCAGGAGGAGCGCGACGCCGAGGACGCGATCGGTCCGGGTGCGGCGGTCCATCCGGGCGCCGCCGTCCGTCACGGAATCAGACCGAGCCGGCGCGAAAGCTCCCGGAACTCGCTCACCTGCTCCCGGACGAACGACTCGAACTCCTCTCCGCTCAGGAGAAAGGGATCGAGTCGGGCCTGCTCCCTCGCCCGGGCCCACTCGGGAGAGTCCGCCAGGGTATCGAGCACGCCCACCCACCGGTTGTAGGTGGAGTCGGCGATCCCGGCCGGGGCGTAGAACCCCCTCCACGTGACCCACTCGACGGGGTAGCCGAGCTCTTCTGCTGTGGGTACTTCGGAGAACACCCCTTCCACCCGAGCGGGTGCCAGCACGGCCAGCACACGGAGATTTCCGGCCTCGTGCTGACTCTCCGCCTGCGTCACGTCGCCCGAGAAGACATTCACGAATCCTCCGAGCAGCGCGGTCATCGCCTCCCCGCCGCCGTCGAAGGGGACGTACCGGACGCTCCGCGGATCCATTCCCGCTGCCCGCGCGAGCAGCAGAACCTTCATGTGATCCTGTCCGCCGACGGCGCTCCCACCACTCACCACCACGGACCCGGGTGCTTCCCGCCAGTGGTCGAGCAGCTCGTCGAGCGTCCGCCATGGCGCCTCGGGTTGGACGGCGACGACTCCGTAGTCCGTCGCCACGGCCCCGAGCCAGCGAACGTCATCCTCGGTGAGGTGGGCGAACTGTCCCTGGGCGAGCCGAAGGAGCGTTGCGGGACTCGCCGCCACGATGACGTTGGGATCACCGGCACGTTGGCTGACGGTGTGTGCGTAGGCGATGCCCCCGCCCGCCCCCGGGAGGTTGGTGACCCTCACCATCCCGGGGGCGATCCCTCCATCGGTCAGAGAGCGACCCACCGTCCGGCAGGTGAGGTCCCAGCCGCCACCCGGGTTCGCGGGGGCGATGCATTCCCAGCCTCTCGTGCCCGACGTCTCCTCGCACGCCGCAAAAGCAAACGCGCCGAGGAGGATCGCGCCGAGGGCGGCCACACATCCGGAGGAGCGGGCCACGACGGGGAGCTCCAGGCTAGGGGTCGACCAGGACCGGGAAGGCGTCCGGTAATGCCCTCAAGCGGTGGACGGGCAGCATTCCACCCACCTGTTTCTCCGCGCTGAACTCGCCGATGGAGGCGAAGGAATCGATGTCCTCCGGCTCCAGTAACACGAACGCGAGAGCGGCGAGCGGCTGGGTGGCGCGTACGAGGAAGGTCCCTGCCGGCAGCTCCAGAGTCCGGCTCACCGTCGAGGTCCACACGTCCCTGGAGGAGTACCCTTCATAGACTTCCGCCTCGATATGGACCGAATCCACCTGAAAGCTCTCCACTTCGGCCTCCACGGGCTCCCGGTACCGTTCGACCTGGATGCCGTGATCCCGGAGCTTCCGGGCGAGGTCACCCCGATGGGGCTCGAGGAGGTAACCCACCGGCCGTACCCTGGAGAGCGTGGCGACTGCGCTATCGGCATGAGGGACCTGAAGCTCCAGAATCTCCCCGGTACGCTCCCAGCCGCCGTCCGCCCCACGGCGAGGCTCCGGCATCCGGTAGTCGACGAGCCCCGACGAGACGTACTCCGCCCGAATCGCGATCGAGTCGGCAGAATCCCACTCCGCACCGCGCATCGCCATCTCCCGGCGTCCCTCGGCTACGCCCTCGAGAACATCGTCCGCGTGGTTCGCCAGATACTGCGCGAGTCCGCCCATGGCGAGCCGCTGCCAGCGGGTCCGTTCTTCGATCTCCACGCGCGCATCGTCATCCCGTCGGCTCTCGAAGAGGAGCGTCACAGCACCCCGTACGCCTCCGTACGAACGGAGGATCCGGGCGCCGTACCCTCCTGCCCGGATGCCCTCTTCGGGAACGAGCGTCAGATCCGACGGCTGGAGGTGGTAGGGGAAGTACGAGTAGCCGGCCTCCTCGATCGCGTTTCGCACCGCATCGGTCGCGGGCCCTTTGGAGAGGGCGAGGGGGGCGGCGGGCGAGTTGAGGTTGCTGGGGTGCAGTGCGTAGAAGTCGTACATCCGGAAGCCGGTCAGCTCATGGGCATCCACGATGGCGTGCGGCTGCCAGGGTACGAGCACCTGTTCGACCACCGCTCGCGATTCCGGGTTGACGAGACGGGTGTAATCGCGGTTCACGTTGTAGCCTGCACGGTTCGTCCGGGTCCCCCAGGGCCCGGATTCGGCACCGTCGGGGTTGATCTGCGGCACGAGCACGAAGACGACCTCGTCCAACAGGTGCTGAAGATCCCCGAATGCGAGGTCCCGGGCGAGAATCATCAGCCCCTCCTTCGACGCCTGCTCGTCTCCGTGAACCTGAGCGCCGATGAAGAAGATCGGCTTTCCCGAAGCGTGGGCCTCGGTCGGTGTGGCCACCGCGGGCCTCGAAAGGGTCACCTTGAGGAGAGGTCGCCCCTCCCTGCTCTTCCCGATCTGCCGGGCGCGAGCGTCGGGTGACAGCCTCGTGAGATCCTCGTAGAACCGGACCACCTCGGCGTGAGGCGTGAGCTCAGTCCAACCGGAACGCTCCGAATGGGTCCGGAGCTCCGAGGGGACGCCCTGGCGGGCCTCCAACTCGGCGGCAGGAAGGAGAAGCAGCGCTCCGAGCGCCCAACCCAATACGACACGTGACATCCGACACCCCCTGGTTCGATGACGCGGATCAGCGGCGGCTCACCGGCCGTCCCTCTGGATGAGGCTGAAGCTGAATCGACCACAAGCCACTGTTGTGGTCCGAAAGAAAGACCTTCCCTTTGTACGGCATGCCGCTCCAGACCATCGGAGCGTTCCGAATGAAGCCGGCCGGATCGAAGGGCTTGAACACGGAGATCTCGCGCCCCTGCGTCGCGAGGTTGCCGCGCAGCTCTCCGCTCACATCCACGACCCTCAACCCCCCTTCGTAGTAGGCCTGGTACAGCACGTCGTCCTCCACCCAGATGTTGTGCGCACCATACTCCGGCAGCTCGTATCGGGCGACCTTCCGCGGTTGGCCCGGATCCGTGAAGTCCACGATGTGAGTGTAGCCTGCGGTCTGCTCCGGGAGTCGGCCTCCTTCGGTCTCCAGGGCGTCCCAGCTCGCGTCGACGCCTCCCCATGCTCGATCGCCTCGGCCGATGATCTCGTCGCCGAGGAAGACGTAGAACCTTCCGGTCGCTTCCTGGAGGTACGGGAACACGGCATGGGTGCGCCCGCCGGGTGTGACGTACTGCGACACGAACACCGGCTCCTCCGCGGTCCCTCCCCACCGTCCGTTCCCCACGTCATAGACCAGAAGACCGCAGGCCCACTGCGCCGAATACGCGATCCCATCCTCGACCCAGACGTCATGGATGCGGCAGTTCTCGTGCTGCACCTCCCCGACGACCATCGGGTTCTCGAGGTCCTGCACGTCGATGATGAGGTACTTTTCACCGCCCGAAAGGGCGTAGACGTACTCGTTCGTGGGAAACGCGTTGTGCACGCCACCGGTCAGCCCCTCGTCGAACTCTGCTGCGACGGCAGGGTGCGCCGGATCCGCGAGGTCGAGGAGCACCAGGCCATTCCTCCGGTCGGAAGCACCCTCCCGCGTGAGCGTGGCATACCGAGCGTCGGGCGAAACCTTCACGTCGTTGACCGTCCGGGCGTCCACGCGGACGGAGTCGGTCCTGACCATCCCGGCCGGATCCGTGACGTCCCACATGTAGGCCCATCCGTCCGCCCCCCACGTTCCCGAGATCGCGTAGTCCCGGCCATCGTTTCCTTCGAAGATCCAGAAGTCCGAAGTGTGGTATTCATCGACCCGCCCCATCCCCTCGAACCGGGCCTGCTGTACGACGAGGCGCGGAGAGACCTCGAAGGAGGTCCGCACGGTAAGCGGGCCGGCGGTCGCCAGAACGGTATAGATGCCGGGCAACTCGGCGACGAACGTGCCGTCGTCGACCTCAGCTGCGCCTCCCGGCGTCCGGATGTCGGTCTCCCCCGGGTCGTATGTGTACGCCCATGTCAGGGGCAGGTCCTCCACCGGCGCACCGCTCTCGTCGAGTGCCTGTGCGCGGAAGTGGATCACATCCCCGGTCCGAGCACCCTCCCCGTCTCCCAGGATCTCGAGGCCTGTCGCAGGAAAGGGAGTGACCTCGTGCTCCATCCGGCCGCGGACCCCTTCCACCTCGGCCTTGATCACGACCTGCCCCGCCCGGTGAGCGATCACGTTCCCGAATCGGTCCACGGAAGCAATCGACGGATCGTCGCTCTCCCAGCGTACGTCCAGTCCTCTCCGTTCCGTTTCATCAGCGAGCAGTGCGCGTGCTCGGTGCCGAACGACCGTCCCTTCGTGGAGCACCGGGCTCTCGGACGTGACGTCCACGCGTGCCACGGAGGGCCAGGAGACCCGCACCGGCACCTCGACGGAAGGAGGGGCCCGGTCCGCATCCGGAGGCAGAACCACCGTGGCGACCACGAGAAAATCTCCGGCCTGATGCGCGCGGACGATGTCGTCTCCCACCTCGAGGGCCGGACGCGGGGCCGCGAAACGGAGGAGGGCGTCCACCTCGGCTCCCGTGGAATCGAGGGCCCGGACCCGCAGCTCGGCCGACTCCCCCAGCTCGAGAGAGACGGAGCCCGGCTCCGTTACGACCTCGACGACGCGCAGGCCCGCCTCGAGCTGCGGCTCCTGCCCGAAGATATCCGTAGGAACCCCAACCCACGCGGTCAGCACCGTGAGCGCGAGGAACCCTCCAGGAAGTCGAGCGCTCGACCTTCGAAGGTGCATCATACGCTCCTGTCCCGTGCGAACCGGAAACCACTCCGAGAACCGGGCAATATAGGCTCCCCCCGCCCCTCCCGCCCAGGCTCGTCACCCGAGCCGCTTCCATCGACCGCGACGAACAGGCACCGGATCGGTGAGCTCCTCCTCCACCACGAGTCGGCGAAGGACCCTCCCGAAGCGAACCCGGATTCGAAGAAGAAGGAGCACCGCGACCGCGGCGAGCCCCGTCGCGAGCCCCCACCAGAGCCCCACCGGACCGGCCCCGGCACCGAAGGCGAGGTATCCCCCGACAGGGAGCCCGATCACCCAGAAGCCGATGAGGTTCAGGACCATCGGCAGTCGCGTATCCGCGACCCCGCGGAGCACGCCCGCTGCAACCGCCTGGACCCCGTCGAAGATCTGAAACAGCCCGGCGATCGGAATGAGAGCCGCAGCCACGGTGAGAACGGCGACATCGTTCGTATACGCCCTCGCGAGCACGGTTGGAAATCCGAGGAAGAGCGCAGCGGTGGCCCCCATGAGGCCGACGCAGAGGACGAGGGCCGCCCCCGCGGCCCGCCGAGCCCGATCCGGATCCCCCTCGCCGACGGCCCGCCCGACGAGGACTGCGGCAGCGCCCGAAATGCCGAGAGGGAACATGAATGCCGCTGCGGCGAGGTTGATCGCCACCTGATGCCCGGCCATCGAGATCGTGCCGAGCCAGCCCATCATCAGCCCGGTCATGGCGAAGGCTCCGAACTCGACCTGGAAGTGGACCCCGATCGGCACCCCGACGGAGACCATTCTGAACAACGGTCCCCGCTCGAAGATGCGCCGGTCGAAGGCCCGGAGGTGAAGCCCCAACACGGGCCACGCCACGAGCAGGAGCATGAGAGCCATGAACCACCGCGCGAGGCTCGAGCCGAGCGAGGACCCGATCGCGCCCATGGGTGGCACCCCCAGGTTACCGAAGATGAGGATCCAGTTGAGGAGGAGATTCAGCAGGTTCGCCCAGACGATCGTCCAGACGATCGGCCTCAGCCTCCCCAGCGCCTGGAGGGTCTGGCGGAAGACGACGAACGCGTAGAACGGCAGCATTCCCGGGATGGCTGCCCATGCGTATCCGGCGGCAATGGGAATGACCTCGGAGGGCTGCCGAAGGAGAACGAATACCTGGCCGGCAGGGATGAGAAGGATGGAGGCGACGAGGGTGAGCAGGACGGCGAGAAGCAATCCCCGCTGCACGCTTCGGGTGACCGCGGGCTCATCCCCGGCGCCCGTCGCCTGCGACACGAGCGGATCCAGGGACATCAGGACCCCCATGCCGAAGATCGCGACGAGAAAGAAGTAGAGGTTTCCGAGCGCCACGGCCGCAAGATCCGCCGGAGAGGCGCGGCCGACCATCACCGTGTCGGCGATGCCCATGGCCATGAGCCCGACCTGAACCGTCGTGATCGGGAGAGCGAGGAGAACGAGCGCGTGGAAGTCCGACCGCCGGGGCCGGAGAAGCTGTGCGGCGGGACCCTTCACATCCCCGGCGGAGGGGGACCGAGATCCTCTCCACCCCTTCCGTCCCTCCCCATCAAGAGGGCGTGCTCACCGGTGAGCGGCCGGCGCCCACGATAGCCCCCCTCCAGCTCGTGCCAGGCTTCGATCTCCTTTTCGCCCCGCTGCCAACAGAGGAAGACCCACCGCCCTTCGTAGGTCGTGGGAAAATCCAGGAGCCCCTGCTCCACTCCTCCCGGCGGGAGCCGGATGCCCCGATCCAGCACCTCCTTCTGCACCACGCTCCTGAGGCGCTTCATCGCCTCGCGCACTGCAGCCCGGAGGTGCAGGAACTCTTTGCGGTCCGGATTTCCAGGCTCGCGAAGACTGGGGCCCCAGAGCACGTCCAGCACCTGCAGCTTGTCCGTGTCCTCCTGGATTCGGGCCCGCAACCCGTCCATGTGTCGGAAGACCTCCTCCAGGTCGGGGAGAAGGGCGTTCGCCTCGTCGACGGTGAACGGCTTGTTCTGCATCGAGCCGGGAGTCAGCTGGACTCGGTGCCACGGTAGAGGACCGCGGCTCGCTCCGAGGAAGTGACGATCCCGCGAATCAGCGCAGAGCTGAACCCCCGGTTCTCCATGTCGTTCAGGCCGGCGATCGTGCACCCGTTCGGCGTTGTGACCTTGTCGATCTCCATCTCGGGGTGACTCCGGTTCTCGAGAAGGATTTCCGCCGCTCCCTTCGCCGTCTGGGCGGCCATCCGGATCGCCTCATCGGCATGGAACCCGATCTCGTTCCCCCCCTGCGCGGCCGCTCGGATCGCCCGCAGGAAGAACGCGATCCCGCAGGCACAGAGCGCGGTCGCAGGAGTGACCTGGTCCTCCCCGATGCGGATCGTCTCCCCCACGCAGCCGAACACCTCCTCGACCAGGGGCAGCGCGCCTTCGGACACCGGGTCGGCCGCAATGCACGTCATGGACTCCCGAATCTGCACGCCCAGGTTCGGCATGGCCCGCACCACCGGAATCCGGTCTCCCAGGTTCCGGCGCATCGCGGAGATCGACGCCCCCGACACCGTGGATACCACCACGTGCCGGTCGGGATCGAGATAGGTCGCGATCTCTTCGAGGAGGGGGTCGAGTTGCTGTGGCAGGACGCAGAGAATCACGACTTCAGCCTGCTCGACCGCCTCCGGATTGCTCGCTCCGGTCGGGTGCCCCTCGTATGCGAGCTCCCTGAGATGGTCCGGGTCCCGCCGGGTCACATGGACCCGGCCCGGCGGAAACCTCCCCGATCGAACCACGCCTCGTGCGATCGCCATCCCGAGATTCCCACCGCCGAGAATGGCGATGTTCCGTTCCGTCACCGCTTCTTTCGCCCTCACGTGCTCCTCTCCTCTCGCTTCTGCACCAGTTGCCCGAACCGCGAAGGGGGCGGGCATGCCTGCCCCGCCCCCTTCCGGTGTACCCTTTTTCAGCAGGGCGTTCCCCGAGCCCGCTGGATCCGCCTGGAACAGGACCCTCCTCAGTGCCTCCCTGCTCCCTCGAGCTCGAGGCCGGACTCCTCCCCGATCAGCGGCCGATCGACGAGTCCGGAACCGTGGATCCCGTTGAAGATCAGCTTGAACGTGCCCGTCGGCTGAGCACGGAACTGCGACCTGAACCCGATCAGGATCACCTCTCCGGCCCCGACCTCAACCCGGACGACGGCAGCTTTCCCGGCAAGGTGCTCGTCCGCCCCCACCTCCCAACCGCTCATGAGGAGATCCTCATCGCTGTACCGGGCCACCACCTCGGCGCGGGAATCATCCAGGACGTCGAAGACGCTACTTCCCTGGAAGAATGCTGCCACTTCCTCCGGCATTCCGAAGCCTACCGGATGCTCGTTATCCACCGTCGTCCGGATGAGCGACCCGGGAATGAAAAGCTCCTCCTGTGAAAGGTCGGCGGCCGGGTTTCGTACGGGGAGATCCAGGTGCTCGATCGCAAACTCGGATGCTCCGTCGAAGGCGAGCAGGGTGCCCCCTCCCTCGACGAACTCGAGCAGACTCTGCACCCCCTCCTCTCCGAGCCCACCGACGAAGTCGGGCGGGCGATCCCCCTCCTCATGTCCATTGAAGATCGCGCTCGACGACTGGTCGGCGAGGATGACTGCGTCGAACCCGTCGAGGCCGTTCCGGATGTCGTCGTTCCGGAGTGAGTCGAACGGAAACTCGTAGTGGTTCAGGACCCAGCGGGTCCACCCTTCGTCCATGTTCGGCATCCATGGCATGTAGATCCCGAGCCGAGGGGAGCGAAGCGCATGAAGCTCGATCTCGGAGTCGTTCGCCACGCCCGTCGCGTCCGCGCCGAGTTCACGGGAAGCCGCCTCCACGCGGCCGCGCGTCTCATCTCCACGCGCCTCCACGATGAAGGAGCCGGGACCAAAGCTCCGGCCCTCCGCAGAGAAGGATTCGCTCGCGACGTGGACGACCTCTCCCTGGGCAAGGAGCCGGTTCACGGCGACCCGGCTCACATTTTCCTCCGCAGAGAAGGCATACCCGAAGCCGGCCGTCCCTGCGACCACGGCCTCAGGTCGCGGTGCAAGGTCCACCTCTTCGACTTTCGCTTCGAACGGGTCATCGATGCGTGCGACCTCCACACCCATCTGCATCGGGAGCGTCCATCCGGAAAGCCCCCCGTAAGGAGGCTCGGGCGGTCCGCCGGGGAACTGCTCCCGATGGGGATGTTCCTGGTTCTCCATCAGGTCCATGAGATACGGACGGTACGCCTGGCCGGCGTAGGCGATGTAGCTTCCCGCGCCATACTCCCGATCTCCGGCCTGGAAGGGCGCGGTGGCTCTGTGGATCTCCACCCCACCTCGACGGAGCACGTTCAGCATCTCCACGGCCTCGCCCCGGTCCCACTGCTCCTCGAGGGAGACCACGTAGGCGTAGGGTCCGCCGGCCTCTCCCTTCTGCACCTGATCGCTGGCCATCCGGTGCATGTTGAAGAGCCAGTCCTCCCGCAGTCGCTCAGCGATGTCGAGCGTTGCGAGTGAAGACTCGAAGTGGTATCCCACCGCGTCTCCCAGCCGGGCCCACCCTCCTTCCCACGGGGACGAATAGTAGACGCTCGGCTCGTGGGCGTGGATCCGGTGGCTTCCGCTCCCGAAGTACTCGGGAAGATCCGCCGGGTCGTGATACTGGGGGGTCGCGGAGGCGTGACCGACCTCCGAGAGGATGCCGACCATGTTCTTGAAGTACGGAACCGTCCGCATCCCACCGTTCCACCACATGGTGAAGGTCATGCGTGAGACGGCGCCCGGCATACTCTTCTCCTCCAGGCGCTTATGGATCGCCTCACCAACCATGTTCACACCCCGGACGACGAGGGGCGGGATGTGCGGGTTCACCGGGTCCGCGAACGGAGGAATGAAGATCCTCGCCGGAAACGGTGCAGTCTGATGGTGATTGAAGACGATCTGCGGGTACCACTCGCTGTAGAGGACCCGGGAGGTGTGCTTCGTCTCCTCCTGCCGGATCATGAACCAGTCACGGTTGTTGTCGTGGCCGACATACTCGTGATAGAGCTGGACCGGACTCGTGGTCTCCCAGTCCGTCCCGAGGTTCTCCCGATACCAGTCCACGACGACCCGGTGTCCGTCGGGGTTCATGAGCGGCATCAGAAGGAGCACGACGTCCTCGCGGATCCGCCGGCTCTCCCCCGACTCGTCCGTCGCCATGTGATGGGCGAGGAGCGGCGCGTGCTGGGAATGAGCGACCTCGGTCGAGTGCAGTCCGGAGTCGATCCAGACGATCGCCTTCCCCTCCTCCGCGAGCCGTCTCGCCTCCTCGTCGGAGAGTCGGCCCCGCGCGAGTTCCTCGCTCATCGAACGCCAACCATCGATCTGGGCGAGGTTCTCCGGTGTCGAGATGAAGAGGAGGAGCATCGGCTCCCCCCGGGTGGTCTCCCCGATCTCGGTCAACTCGACGCGGTCGCTCGCATCCGCCAATTGGCGGTAGAAGTCGTAGAGTTGATCCACGTCCGCCAGCTCGTAGTCCGCTCCCGGCTCGAAGCCGAAGACGGAGGACGGGTGGGGAACCTGCTGCTGGGCCGGCAGCTCGAACGCGCCGAGGGCGAGGGCGGCGAACAGGCCGAGAAATGCCGATCTACGGACCTTCCACATGATCCTCCTCCACGGTGCTGGTTGATGGGGAGGGAGCTGAAGGAGCTCCCACGGTCTGGGCCATTCGCCTCTTGCTCGACCGGGAACGGAACAACCCTCCCGGGGGGCGGTTCAAGGAGAACGATGGCGCCGGAGGCACATCCCGGCACTGACCGTACGCCTCGGCCTCGAGGAGCGAATGAAGCGAATCCGCGTTGCATCTCTACAATACTATATTCGGCCGGTCTCGGTATTCCAGGAATTCGAAGACCAGGTTGCGAGCCTGGTCGAAACCGCAGCGGACTATGGCTGCCACCTCCTCGTCTTCCCGGAGTACTTCACGGCGCAGCTTCTCACCCTGAACGACACCCGGCGACCCATTCGGAACCAGATCCGGGAGCTCGCGGACCATGCTCCTCGCTTTCGGGAGCTCATGGCCGGGCTGGCCCGATCGAACGGGCTGCACATCGTCGCAGGAACCGTTCCCACCAAGGACGAGTCGGGGCGCGTCTACAACGACTCGATGGTCTTCTCACCCAGTGGGGCGCACGGCGTCCAGGGAAAGCTGCACATGACCCGGTTCGAGCGGGAGGAGTGGGACATCTCCCCCCGCTCGGACCTCAAGGTCTTCGACTCCGAGATCGGGAAGTTCTCCGTAGCGGTCTGTTACGATGTGGAGTTTCCCGAGATCACGAGGGCCGCCGCGCAGGAGGGAGCAGACCTCCTCGTGGTCCCGAGCTGCACCGACGACCGGCTCGGCTTCCTGCGTGTGCGCTACTGCGCGCAGGCCCGCGCGATCGAAAATCAGATGTACGTGGTCCAATCGGGCACCGTCGGCTCACTCCCGATGGTTCCCGCCGTGCATCTCAATTGGGGCCAGGCCTCGATTCTCACGCCGAGCGATTTTCCCTTCGCCCGCGATGGGATCCTCGCCGAGGGCGTCCCCAACCAGGAGAGCATGGTGATCGGAGACCTGAACCTCGAGACGATTCAGGAAAGCCGCACGTTCGGGACGGTGCTCCCCCTCCTGGACAGCAAGCGAACCCGAGCGCTCGCGGAGAGCGTCTCCGTCGAGCCTCTCTGACTCCCGGAGCACGCAATGGCCGAACCCACTGCTCCCGACCCGAACCCGGGGGTAGTGATCCGCGAGACCGACCCCGGGGACCTCCCACGGATCGTGGAGATGTCCCGAGAGGTTTACCGGCCAAAGGCCGCATGGCGAATGGAGGAGCTTTCGTCCC
Organism: Gemmatimonadota bacterium; assembly: GCA_007121455.1. Lineage (GTDB taxonomy): Bacteria > Gemmatimonadota > Gemmatimonadetes > Longimicrobiales > Gaopeijiaceae > SKKN01. The sequence goes on from SKKN01000025.1 coordinate 75,922, forward strand.
ATCTCAAACTCTTCCCCGAGGGTCAGCTCGTCGCCACGCTCGGTGGGGATCTGGTCGGCATGGCGGCGAGCCTTATCCTCCCCCTCGAGGACTTTCCACCTGATTCGGACTGGTGGACCCTTACGGGAGAGGGCCGATTCCACACCCATGACCCGGAGCGAGGAGAAACCCTCTATGGGGCGGGGATCCTCGTCCGACCCGGGGCCCGGGGGCAGGGCGTGGGCGGTGCCCTCTACGAAGCGAGAGAGGCCCTCGTGCGGCGCCTCGACCTGGAGCGCATCGTCGCCGGAGCGCGGCTGAGTGGATACCGGGAGCACGCGGACCGCATGTCGGCCGAGGAGTACGTGGAGGAAGTGATCGAGGGAAGGCTCGAGGATCCGGCGCTTTCCTTCCAGCTCGCCCACGGGTTCCGCGTTCGACGCGTCGTGCCGAACTACCTCCCGGAGGATCACGAGAGCCTGGGCTACGCCGCCGTCGTCGAATGGAGGCCGTGAAGACCCCGGGAGGCGGGGCAGTCGAGCTCTATCCCGCCTGGAGCTCGACCCAGATGATCACGAGCAGTGCGATCACGACCAGCGCCCACACCGCCACCGCGAAGAACGTCGCGCGCTTTGCTCGCTCCCCCTCCCACCACGAGAGGGGCCGCACCCCCTGAGCGAGGAAGGTCCCGATCCCCGCCAGGTTGATGCAGGCGAGGTTCGCGACCGTAAGGAGAAGCGCCCCGATCCCGAGCTCCCACCGTCCGTCTCCGATCAGGAGGCCCGCTGCGGCGAGCGGTGGAAGCAACGCCACGGCGACCATCACGCCGACCAGGCCCGCCGCCACACCACGGGTGAGGGAGAGCACCGCAGCAGCACCCGCTGCCAGCGCGAGCGCCATGTGGCCGAAGCCGACGGTCGTTCGCGAGGCGATCTCCGCACCACTCGGGTCCACGGTGAGCGCGAGCCCCAGAAGGACGGCCACTCCGAAGGCTACGGCCGCACCGGCGGCCGACGTCCGGAACGCCGTACGTCCCATCTCCACATCCCCCACGGTCGTCGCGAAGGAGATCGCCATGTTCGGGCCCAGGAGCGGCGCGATGACCATCGCGCCGATGATCACCGCGGTATCCTCCATGAGGAGGCCCGCGCATGCCACGATGGAGGACAGACCTGTCAGCACCAGGTAGAAACGGGTGGTCCCGACGGACTCGGAAACGGTGGTGTAGAGTTCCTCCCGGCTGATCCGCTGGGAGGTCCGGTTCTCCTCCCGCTTCCCGACGGCGGGGCGATGCTCCGGCTCCTTTGGGTCGGGCTCGGGCTCCGCGATCCTCGGAACGGTCGCCTGAACAGGAAGGAGGATGATCCGAAATCCCTCCATCCCTTCGAGGGCACGTTCCAACTCGTCGAGGAGCGGCTCGGCGCCTTCCGCCTGGAGGAGGACCTGAATCTCCGTACTCGCGTCCTCCTCCCGGTGCCACCAGCGCGGGGCGTCGGTGTACTCTTCGAGAATGGAGAAGACCCGATCCTCTCCCTCGCTTGGGACGAGAACCTTCAGGAGGCGGAGGGCCACGACGCATCCACTCCGGCGACGTGCCCTCGGGCCACCGCGAGCTCACCACAGAGAATCGCTCCGCCGGCAGCCCCGCGGACCGTGTTGTGGGAGAGCAGCACGAAGCGCCAGCCCAGGATCGGGCACCGCCTGAGCCGGCCGACGGATACGGCCATCCCGCCGTCGAGATCCCGGTGCCGGCGGGGCTGAGGATCCGCCTCCCCAGTGAGAACGTGGATCGGATGCCGCGGAGCCGAGGGCAGACCCAATCCCTGAGCCACTCCGCGGAACTCGGAGAGGGCCCGGGCGATCTCGTCGCGCTCCGGAGCGGAGCCCTCGCCGAGCTCCACAGAGACGGACGCGAGGTGCCCGTCCAGGACCGGCACGCGGTTGCACTGGGCACTGACGCGGAGCTCCGCGCGCTGGATTCCGCCCGACCCGAGCCGGCCCAGGATCTTGCCCGCCTCCCGCTCGATCTTTTCTTCCTCACCCCCGATGAACGGGATCACGTTGTCGAGGATCTCCAGCGAAGAAACGCCCGGGATACCTGCGCCCGAAACGGCTTGAAGCGTCACCGCGTGGAAGCTCCGAAGTCCGAACGCGTCGAGGAGGGGCTTGAGGGCGAGCGCGATCCCGATCGTCGAGCAGTTCGGGTTCGTGACGATCCCCCCCTTCCCCCAGCCCTGTCGTTCGAGCAGCGCCAGGTGGTCCCCGTTCACCTCGGGGATCACGAGCGGCACGTCCGGCGCCATCCGGTGACTCCCTGCGTTCGAAATCACCAGACGGCCGTCCCGGGCCATCTCCTCTTCGACCGGGCCGGCGACGTCGGCTGAAAGGGCCGAGAAGACGAGCGGCGCCTCGATCGGCTCACCCACCTCCTTCACGACGAGATCGGCGACGGAAGAGGGGAGAGGCCGTGACTGGAGCCATCTCGACGCCTCCCAATACGGTTTTCCGGCGGACCGGGACGAGGCTGCGACGGCCACGACCCGGAACCATGGATGGTCTTCGAGCAAGCTCACAAACCGCTGGCCCACGGTCCCGGTCGCCCCCAGCACTCCGACGGGAATCCTCTCTCTCATCGACCACAACCTCGTTCAGCATTCAGACGGCTCCGGATCCGGCGGCGGGCAACTACCTGCTCCTCGACCGACCGCACCCCCACTCGCGGAATAAAGTAGCAGATTCCGCGGTGCCCCGAAGGCCCCCGCGCTGCGCCCTGCCATCGGTCGCTCCATCGGTGCGGGTTGACCTCACCCGGGCCCGGTCGGATCTTCGGTCGCGCTGATCACCGGCGGCTTCGGTCGAGGCCGGACGGTACCCAAAGCGAACCCGACACCAGAACGAGCGCCGGGGCGAGGACGAAGGGGAAATGGGCCATGAGTGAATCCGCGCCATCGGATCGAGTCGAAGAGATCTATCGAGGTCGCATCCGCGAGCTGAACGAGAACCGCGAGACCCTCCTCGATCGATTCACGCTCCTGTCCCGTCTCCGGGCCGGCACCTTCATCGCCGCGATGATCCCGCTCCTCCTCATCGAGACCTCTCCGCCGGGCCGCAGGATTCTCCTCGCGGCCCTCGGAGTGGGCCTTCTTCTCGGCTTCGTGGCACTCGTGATCCGTCACCGGAGAGTGCGCCTCGCCCTGGAGGAGCTGGACTCGAGGATCCGGTTCTCGAAGGATGGCCTGGCTCGGGGGGAGCGCGACTGGAGCCACCTCCCGGACCCGGACGACCCTTCCCCCGCTCCGGATCATCCGTATGCGGGAGATCTGGACGTCTCCGGACGGGCCTCGCTCCTCCACATTCTCGGAACCGCCGTCACGTTGCCGGGGCGTAGTGCCCTTCGAAGTTGGCTTCTGGATCATCCGCCCCTCGCCCAGGTGGCGCCGCGACAGAACGCGGTCCGGGACCTGGCCTCGAGGTTCTCCCTCCGGGAGGATCTCTGGGTCCGGAGCGGGAACGTGCGAGGCGAGGACGAGAACGCCCTCGAGGGGTTCATCGCATGGGCCGAGGCGGGAGGGGAGGACCCGGTCCTCTCGCCGCTGCAGCTCTGGGCGGCGGGCATGCTGCCGGTGACGACGTTCGTGCTCCTCGGCCTCCACCTGTCGGGAGCCCTCGCGTTCCCCTTCTGGCTCCTGCCGATCGGAGCGGTATTCCTGCTCGACCGCGGCGCCCGGGACGATATTCATGCCGTCTTCGACGCGGCAGAGGGAGTCGAAGCCAGCACGCGCACGTACGCCGGTCTCCTCGAGCGCCTGGGAGATGAGGAGTTCGAAGCCCCCCGACTTCAGGAGATCGGCGAGCGGGTGCGCGAGGGGGGAGCCCCCGCTCACGAGGCCCTGGATTCCCTCCGCCGCGGCCTCGACCTGGCCGCAGTCCGCTACTCCGGCCTCAGCCATGCCCCCCTACGCCTCCTCTTCGCGTGGGACTTTCATGTCGTGAACCGCCTGGATCGCTGGCGGTCCCTGCACGGGCACCGGGTGCGGGGGTGGATCGACGGCCTCGGTGAGACCGAGGCGCTCGCAGCGCTCGGCGCCCTCGCCCACGACCATCCGGGCTGGACCTTCCCCGAGGTGAAGGACTCGTCCGATGGAGGCAACCGCGTGCTCCGCGGCGTAGAGGTCGGGCATCCCCTCCTCCCTCCGGACCGGTGCGTTCGAAACGAGGTCGAGGTGGGCCCTCCGGGCACGTTCCTTCTCGTCACCGGCTCGAACATGTCCGGAAAAAGCACCCTCCTCCGCGCAGTCGGGCTGAACGCCGTGCTCGCCCGGGCAGGGGGCCCGGTCTGCGCGTCCAGCCTCACGATGCCCGTGGTGAACGTGCACACGAGCATGCGGATCCGCGACTCCCTCGAGGCCGGCCTCTCCCTCTTCATGGCCGAGCTGCGGCGACTTCGCATGGTGGTGGATGCAGCACGGGAGGGTGACGGGGGAGGAAACCCGTCCCTCTTTCTCCTCGACGAGATCCTCCAGGGCACGAATACCGTGGAGCGGCGGATCGCGGCGCGGACGGTGCTCCGGCACCTCACCGGGACCGGAGCCATCGGAGCGGTGACGACGCACGACCTCACCCTGGCATCGGCGCCAGACCTCGAGCAGCGTGCCCGTGCCGTTCACTTCCGGGAGACGATCCGCGAGGAGGAGGGCGGGTCCATCCTCGACTTCGACTACACCCTCCGGCCCGGACTCGCGACGACCCGGAACGCGCTTCAGCTCATGAAGCTCGTGGGACTGGAGCCTCCGGAGGGGACTTGACCGGCGGCGCGCCGGGGATACCTTAGAGGCGTTCTGCGGAGCACCGACGAGTCCGTGGACGACCTCGGAGGGCGGCATCGCCCTCCTCCTTTTTGGGGTGTAGCTCAATCGGCAGAGCGCCTGGCTGTTAACCAGGAGGTTGAAGGTTCGAGCCCTTCCGCCCCAGCTTGCAAAGCCCTCTCTCGTAAGGACTTACGGGAGGGGGCTTTTCGTTCTGGGGGCGACTCGGGGCCAGGGTCACCATAAGGTCACCACCCGCAGAAAGGGTCACCATCACCCCTACCCCGCCCCCCGCCGGAGCTCTTCCGGCAACTCAACATGGAATGCCGCCCCAGCGGGGGCGTTGTCCTCCACCCAAATACGTCCGCCGTGCGCCTCCACCGCGACCTTGCAGAACCTAAGCCCGAGCCCGCGGCTTCCTGCACGACGCCTCGAAGCATCTCGTTCGACCATGGCGTACTTCTCGAAGATCCTCTCCCGCAGCTCCGGCGGAACCCCCGGACCCTCGTCCCTCACACGAATCAGGACCTTCTTTCCGGCCAGGGGCCTGGCGTCCAACCAAATCGCCCCCTGACGCGGGGCGTACTTTATGCAGTTGTCGATAAGGTTGCCCATCACCCGGCCGAGCAGTTCCGGATCTCCTTGGATCACCGGGTCTCCGGTGACGTCCACCGAGAAGCGCATGGAGCTCCAGTCCGTGCGTGGGACCGCGGTGTCAAGGAGCTCGCGGACGCGCACGTCCTGGCAGTCGGGCTCGAGCCGTCCATTCTCCGCCGCCTGGATGTCCAGCATATTCAGCACCATTCGGTGGAGGACCTCTGCCGCCGCCTTGATCTCGGCGGTCTGCTGGCGATCTACGGTGGATGGGCCGTCGTCCGTCAGCATCAGGTCCGCGCCCATCAGAATGGCGGTCAGGAGGCTCTTCATGTCGTGCACGAGGAACCCGATGAGCTCGGACTTCTGTCGTTCAACCTCTTTCAGGCTTTCCAGTGCCTCCCTGAGCTCCCGCCCGGTCTGCCAAAGCTGGGTAATGTCGCGGAAGACGACCGCCGCCCCGACGATCTCTCTCTGCTGGTTTCGTACCGGGCGGCCCGATGAGGAAATGAGCACTCCCTTGGGGTTCTGATCGTTCCGGATGAGCATCTGCACCCGGTCCGTTTCCTCGCCCTTCAGCGCTCTGACAAGCGGGTACCCCCCCTCGGGAAAGGGCTCGTCCGTCCACGGGATGAAGACCCCATAGTGTTTCGCCCACTCCGATGCAGGAGCTCCAGTCGCGGTTACGCCGAGAATTCGATCTGCAGCGGGGTTGGAATACAGGATCCGCCCCCTGGCGTCCGCCAGCGTGATGCCTTCACCAAGAGCGTCGAGGGCGGACTGTAGGAGGGTAGGGTCCGGCCGCGTCGGCGAGGATCCGCTCATGGCTGGCCAAGTGTGGGGAGTACGGGCGTTCACTACGCACCGGCAGAGTATAGCCCGCAGTATGTGCACGCAACCGTACGCAGCCCCAGGTGGTAGCGCTTCTCGGGAGCCGCTCCGAGGCACGTTTCGATATCCCGGAGAGTCTCTCGGAAGGTCAGTTGGGTGAACACGAGCTGTCCCGATACATCTGCCGCTCCCGGTTGAGGTAGGTCGCGGTAGGATGCATCCGGAAGCATCCCGCATCATGTCGATGACACCCACTCCCATCTGTACATACATGACAACAAAGAGCTTGCGGGAATGGTCACTCCGCTAAGCGGGACGGTCCTGGGTTCGGAGAGCATTGCCTTAGAGCCTCCCTATCCGAACAGTTCCCTCAAGAGCTCCTCCCGGGACTTCCCGAGCTCCGCCTCGATCTCCCGAAGGATCGCACTGAGGGTCCCGACGCGAAGGTTCGCGTGGGCAGGGATGGTAAAGTGACGGGCCTCCCCGTGTTCCCGGGTGAGGCGGAGGGGAGAGCCTTTCTGGCGGGTGATCTCGTATCCGTACCGTTCGAGCGCTCGAGCGAGATCGACTCCCGAGACGTCCCACGGGAGCCTCACGTAGCGAACACTTCCTGGTGGACGCGGTGGATGCGCACGGAAGCGGGCTGCTCTCCTTCATCGAAGTGACAGCGAACCGCCTCCCGGATCGCTTCACGGAGCTCGTCCCAGGTATCCGCTTCGGTAAAGATGGGCTCCGAGGCCGCACGGGCCGTGAACCCCCCTTCCGGGGCTTCCTCGGCGATGAACAAGAGCTCGCCGGATCCCCTCGCTTGAACGGTCATGTTCGCCCCCAAGATGCCCGTTCTTCCTCCCCCATCTCCTGCGGGATGGATACCATGGTACCCGCACACCGCGCCAAGCGGTTTCGCCGTTCCCGTTCTGGCGGCAACCGCCGAGCGTGAGCGCCGCTCCGGCGCCGACCGTCACCCTCAGCCAATTCCGTCTGGAAATCATATCGGTCCTCACCTCGGCGGGAACGTTTCGGCCATTAAAGGTTCAAATCCCGTTGAATTGGCAAGGTAGGGCGGGCCTTTTGGGGCAGGCACGCAATCGGACCCGGTCCGGACCGCGGCGCCCCACGGCTTCCCGGCAAACTTCGCTTGACCGATGTACTGTTGACCGACCGTTTGCGTATTACGGAGAGGCGGTTCCACCACTCCAGGCAATTAGGTATATTGAATACATCTTTGCCGAACCCCAGCTTCCGGCTATTCCATGCGTAAGACGACCGACATCAGTGGAGGGCGACGGCCCGCAGCCGATTCGGGCGGGGGCCGCGTGTCGCGAAGGGCGTTCATCCGGACCGTTTCCGCCGGTGGAGCTGCCGCGTTGATCGGGATCGGGGGTGCGGGCCGGGCCCTGTGGGGGGCGACCTCGACGGAGCCGGGGCTTCGCAGCTCGAGGGACCGGAACCCCCTGCGATTCGCTCCGGAGGTGATTCCGAACGACCTGACCCTCGATGCCGCCGTGGGGTCGGCAGACATCGGCACCGGCATCGAGAGCCCGGCCTGGCTTCTCAACCAGACACTTCCCTCCCCCCTCATTCGAGCGCGCAAGGGTGACCCCTTTCGCGTGACGCTCGCGAACGAGTTACCCGAACCCCTCATCCTGCACTGGCACGGACTCACTCCACCGGAGGAGATGGACGGGCATCCCCGCTTCGCGGTACGGAGAGGGCGGACCTACGACTATGACTTCACCCTGGAGAACCGGGCCGGGACGTACTGGTATCATTCCCACGCCCATTTCAAAGTGGGAAAGCACACATACCTCGGCATCGCGGGCATGCTCATCGTGGAGGACGAGGAGGAGGAAGGCCTCGGCCTTCCCTCCGGAGATCGGGAGATCCCGATCATCCTCCAGGATCGCCGGATGCACGGAGCGAAGACGCCGAGCTACAGCAACCCGGACACCCTCGAGGGTATCCTGGGCGACGAACCCTTCGGAAACGGTGTCCGCCGGCCGAAGCTCGAGGTGGACACGGCCCTCTACCGGTTCAGGATCCTGAACGGATCCAATGCTCGCATCTTCCGGTTGGCACGGGACGATGAGCGCCCCCTGGTCCTCATCGGGAACGATGGCGGCCTGCTCGAGCGCTCCGTCGAGGTGGACGCGATCGACCTCGCCCCGGGCGAGCGGGTGGACCTCCTGGTCGACCTGAGCGAGGCGCAGGTCGGAGACCGGATCCTCCTCAACTCCGAGGCCTTCCACATCGCAACCGGCCTGGGCCGCAAGGAGCAGGTGCACCGCCAGGGCCACCCGCTCGACCTCCTCGAGCTCCATGTGACCCGGGAGGTCGACGAGCCCGCGACGGTTCCCGTCCACCTCTCCGCTCCTACCCTCCCCGACCCGAAGGACGCCGTTCGGGAGCGGTCCTTCGTCTTCAGCTCGGACCGGGACGAGTGGACCCGTACGATGATGCAGCACCAGATCAACGGGCTTTCATATGAAATGGGACGTGTGGACGAACGGGTCCCCTTCGGTGAGACCGAGATCTGGTCCTTCACGAACGAGAACCAGTTCGCGCATCCCATGCACCTTCACGCCACCCACTTCCACGTCCTCTCCCGCACCGAGGGTCGAAACCGCGTGATGCCCTGGGAAGGGGGCCTGAAGGACACCGTCCTCGTCCATCCGGAGGAGACGGTTCGCCTCGCTGTTCGCTTTACCGCCCACCGGGGACTCTTCCTCCTTCACTGCCACAACCTCGAACACGAGGATGTGGGCATGATGCTGAACGTCCTCGTGGAGTGATGTAGCGGCGCTGCCACACCTCCCGTCCACTCCACCCGCACCGTCGGCCCCTCTGACGGCGAGTCCGCTCCCGATCCGGCAACGCCCCACGCTCCCATAGCCTTCGCCTGGCATGATGGGTGCAAGCCGCACCCCTTCGGGCCGGCTCCGGATGCCCCGGAGCCATGGATCATCTCCACGACGCACTGGAGTCTCCGTGGGAGCCATCTTCGCCAGCGGCAGCACGCTCGGATTCATCGCCTACTTCTTCCGATCGTATCCGAAGCGCTCCTTCCTCATGGTGGGGCTCCTCATCTTCGCGGGGTTCGCCGAAGGGGTCGGCATCCTGACCCTGCTGCCCGTGCTCGAGGTCGCAGTCGGAGCCGAAGGGGAAGAACCGTCCAGGATCGGCCTCCTCGTGGCGGACGGCCTGGGGCGGATTGGACTTCCGGCGAGTCTCGGGGTGCTCCTCACCCTGCTCGTTCTCGCTATGGGCCTGAAGGGTGTCTTCCGCTGGGCCGCGATGCGGCAGGTGGGGTATACCGTGGCCCAGCTCGCGACGGACCTTCGCCTCCGGCTCCTCCGAGCGATCATGCGCTCCCGCTGGAGCCATTTCACGAGTCAGTCGACCGGTCATTTTGCAAATGCCGTGGGCACGGAAGCCCACCGAGCTTCTTCCGCGTACCGGGAGGCCTGCTCCGCGATCGCCGGCCTGGTCGAGGTCAGCCTCTACCTGGTGGTGGTCGTGATCGTCTCCTGGCAGGTCGGGCTGATGGCCCTCTTTGGAGGGATCGCCATCGTCTGGCTGCTGCACTCCCTGATCCAGATGAGCCGACAGGCCGGATACGATCAGACGGAGCTGAAGAAATCCCTGATCAAGCGGCTCACGGAAGTCCTGCCGGGGATCAAGCCGGTGAAGGCGATGGGGCGCGAAAACGACCTTCTACCGATCCTGGAGGAGGAGACGAACAGCTTCAATCTGGCGCAGCAGCGATCCGTCCTCGCGTCCGAGACCCTTCGGTCCTTCCAGGAACCGATCATGGTCCTGATGATCGCGATCGGCCTCTTCGGCGCCCTGACATGGGGCAACCAGCCGTTCTCGACCGTGCTTCTCCTCGCCTTCCTCTTCTACCGCGTGATCACCACGGTCAACAATCTGCAGAACCAATACCAGGTGGTCGCCGAGGGGGAGAGCGCCTTCTGGTCGTTGCACCAGCTCGTGGTGGAAGCGGAGGATGCGCGAGAGGCCACGGAGGGCTTTCTGCCGCCCCCCACGCTCCGGAGCGGGATCCGGGTCGAGCGGGTCCGGTTCGCGTACGACGAAAGACCCGTCCTGAACGATGTGTCGCTCTGGATCCCCGCCGGCTCCTTCGTTTCCCTCGTGGGGCCTTCGGGCTCGGGAAAGACCACCCTGGCGGACCTGATCACCGGACTCCACCGACCACAATCGGGCGAGATCTACCTCGACGACATGCCCTTGAGCGACCTGGACCTGGCGGCCTGGAGGAGCAAGATCGGATACGTCCCGCAGGAGACGCTCCTCTTCAATCAGTCCGTGTACCGGAACGTGACGCTCGGCCGCGATGACTTCAGCGAAGAGGAGGTGCGCCGGGCCCTGACGAATGCGGGTGCCTGGGAGTTCGTCACGGAGATGCCGAACGGGCTGGAGCAGAACATCGGAGAGCTCGGGTCGATGATCTCGGGTGGCCAACGACAGCGAATCGCGATCGCGCGGGCCCTGGTCGGGGACCCGGAGCTCCTCATCCTGGACGAAGCCACCACTGCCCTCGACCCGGATACGGAGCGGGCGATCTGCGACACGCTCCAGGAGCTCCGGGGGAGCGTCACGATCCTCGCGATCTCCCATCAGACGGCCCTCAAAGAAGCGGCGGAGGTCGTGTACGAGGTCGCCGCCGGCTCGGTGCGGCGGATCGAGGCAGTGGGAACTCCATCGGGCACGGCCGGCGGCGCCGTCACGAACCCGTCGCGGAGTGGAAGCCCGGCGACCTGACCCCCTTCCCCGCATCCCCTCACGGATCGCATCGGGAGAGGGGGCCGCGCATCAGCGCAGGAAGAGCATCTCCCGGTACCTGGGGATCGGCCAGAGGTCGTGCGGCACGAGCGTTTCCAGGCGGTCGACGGCGGCGCGCACCCGGTCCATCGCCGGCACGATGTGCTCCCGCATGTGCACCGCCTTCGAGCTCACCTCCTCGCCGCCCAGTTCGGCGTTCTGTGCCCTGAGGTGCTCCACGGCATCCTCGAGCTCGTCGGTGAGCTCCGCCACCTCGCGGACGCGACGCCCGATCGCCGGAAGCTTCACTCCCCCCTCCTTCGCCCTCCGGGCGACGTCCAGCAGCTCGTTCAGGTGCCGGATCGCCGCCGGAAGGACCATCGTCCCGGCCAGATCCGCCGCGGTCTCACCTTCGATGTTGATCGTGTGGAAGTATCGCTGCAGCGCGATCTCGTAGCGGGACTCCAGCTCCCTCCGGGACAGCACGCCATACCGTTCGAACAGCTCGGCGTTCTTGTCCTTTACCAGGAAGGGGAGGGCGTCGAGGGCGGTGGGAAGGTTCAGGAGGCCTCTCCGCTCCGCCTCCCGGGCCCATGCCTCCGAGTACCCGTCGCCGTTGAAGATGACGGGGCGAACTTCGGGTACGACCCTCCCGATCACGGTGCGAACGGCGACCCCCAACTCCTCCTCCACCTTGAGCTCGGACTCCAGCCGGCCGGAGAGCTCGTCGATCGCCTCGGCCGCGATCGTGTTGAGGACTGTCGCGGGAAAGGAGATGCTCTGGGAGGCGCCGACCGTCCGAAGCTCGAACTTGTTTCCGGTGAAGGCGAAGGGCGAGGTGCGGTTCCGGTCGCCGGCATGCTTCGGGAGGTCGGGGAGAGCCTTCACACCCAGACCCAGAAGGCCGGAGCCCGCCACCGGCGAACCGCTCGCGCCGCCCACCTCCGCGACCTGATCGAGGATGTCGCTGAGCTGGTCCCCCAGAAAGACGGACATGATCGTCGGAGGAGCCTCATGCCCGCCGAGCCGCTGATCGTTCCCCGCGAATGCGACGGAAGCTCTCACGAGGTCCTGGTGCCTCTTCACTCCCAGGAGGATCGCGGTGCACAGGAAGAGGAAGAGCATGTCTTCCTCCGGGGTGTCTCCGGGCTCGAGGAGGTTGTGACTGCCGTGATAGAAGGACCAGTTCAGGTGCTTGCCGCTCCCGTTGACCCCCGCGAACGGTTTCTCGTGAAGCAGGCAGGCAAAGCCGAAGCGTCGAGCCACCCTGCGCAGCGTGGACATCATGAGCTGCTGATGGTCGGCGGCGGTGTTCGCCTCCTCGTGGACGAGCGCCATCTCGAACTGCCCCGGAGCCACCTCGTTGTGACGCGTCTTCACCGGCACGCCGAGCCGGTAGAGTTCGGTCTCGACCGCCTGCATGTATTCGAGCACCCGATCCGGGATGGCCCCGAAATAGTGATCCTCGAGCTCCTGCCCCTTCGGGGGGTTCGCGCCGAAGAGGGTGCGTCCGACCGTGGCGAGATCCGGTCGACGATGGTAGAACTCCCGGTCCACCAGAAAGAATTCCTGTTCCGGGCCGAGCGTCACGCGAACGCGCTCGGGAGTGACCCCGAAGAGCGTCAGTGCTCTGCGGACCTGCTTCTCGAGCGCATCGATCGACCGGAGGAGCGGAAGCTTTTCGTCCAGCGCCTCACCCGCCCAGGAAGAGTACGCCGTGGGAATGCAGAGGGTGGCACCTTCGGGTCCGTCGACGATAAAGGCCGCGGAGGTGGGGTCCCAGGTGGTGTATCCGCGGGCCTCGAAGGTCGTTCTGAGCCCACCGGATGGGAGGGAGGAGGCGGCGGGCTCACCCTGGACGAGGTCATCGCGCGAGAACTCCGTGAGGCCCTGGCCCGGATTGGAGGGAGTGGGAGTGAGGAAGGAATCGTGCTTCTCGGCGGTCAAGCCGGTGAGCGGCTGGAACCAATGGGTGAAGTGCGTCGCTCCCCGCTCCTGGGCCCACTCCTTCATCGCGGACGCCACCGGGTCGGTCACCGACGCGTCGAGAGCCGCCCCCGCCTCCATCGTCGCCACGAGGCGCCGGAAAACGTCTTCCGGAAGCCGGGCACTCATCTCCGAAAGGCCAAACGTGTTCTGGCCGAAGATCTCGGCCACGTCCCGGTACCGGCCGCCTTCGCCGCCCGACGGTGGGGGCACCGATTCGGATGAAATTGCCTGTCCGGCGATCGGACGGGAGCGTTCCCTCATCTGACTCTCCAAGGTGAGCGGCGGGCCCGGAACTCGACCGGAGGTGCGCGTTGGCCCCCCCCAAGCTTGCTCCCCCGCGACCGCCGATCAACCGGGCCCGCTATTTTCGTGTCAGCCCCCGAGGAGACGGAAGGTTTTCGTGATCCCGAGAGCGAGGGTGTGATCGGGCACCCCTCGACCTGATAGAGCCCGGTCACTCCAGATCCACGACGCCCTCATGTCGAGGTCCGCCACGATCGAGAAGTCGTACCCGGCCTCGGCATACCGACCCTCGAAGTCCCCGCCGAAGATACCGCCGGACAGGTAGAGCCCTTCGTGGGACGCCGTGGCTCCGACGAACGTGTAGTTTTCCGAGGGGCCTTCGAACGCGTCCCACTGGCCGAACGAGAACTCCACCTCGATGGGCCCTCGTCCCGCGAAGACGTTCGCCTCCCGGTAGGTGGCGTCGAAGTCGCCGGTATAGAAGTACCCGGTCGCTCCCAGCCCCAAATCGAAGCCAGCTGCCTCGACCGCGTATCCGCCGTAGAGGTCGATCTCCGCCCCGTCCCCCACGTCGGCGGCCCAGCTCCCGAGATAGAACCCGGCGGTCTCCAGCTCCAATCCGGCGCTGGCGGAGGATGTGGCCTGCGGAATCCCCCGGTAGTAGTACTCGCTCACCCATCCCACCTCACCGGTGACATCGACCGTCTGGGCGCTGCTCATTGTGGGAAGGAGGACGGAAGCCACGAGGGCCGCTGCACAGATCATCTGCTTCATCGTGTGGTTCTCCTGGGCGGGGTCGCAACCCCGAATGGGTAGAGGGCCGCGCCCCGGCGAGCGTGCTGCCGAAGCGCGGCCCGAAGATCGAGTTCCAGGTCAGCTGTCGTAGTAGAGGAAGAACTCGTGGGGGTGCGGCCGGAGCCGAAGCGGAAGCACTTCGTTCTCCATCTTGTATTCGATCCAGGTCTCGATCAGGTCGTCCGTGAACACATCGCCTTTCGTGAGAAAAGCATGATCCTCGTCGAGTGCATCGAGGGCCTCTTCGAGGTCCGTAGGTGTCTTGGCGGTTTCGTCGAGCTCGACCTGGGTCATCTCGTAGATGTCGCGGTCGAGAGGCTCCCCGGGATCGATCTCGTTCTCGATGCCGTCGAGGACCGCCATGAGGATCGCGGAGAACATGAGGTATCCGTTCGAGCTCGGATCCGGGCAGCGGAACTCCAGTCGCTTGGCCTTCGGGCTGTTCACGTACATCGGAATCCGCACGGATGCGGAGCGATTGCGCTTCGACATCGCGAGGTTCACCGGCGCCTCGTAGCCGGGCACGAGCCTCCGGTACGAGTTCGCGGTGGGTGCGGCGAAGGCGAGGACGGCGCGGGCATGTTTGAGCAAGCCTCCGATCCCGTGGAGCGCCATGTCGCTCAGCCCTGCGTACCCATCGCCGGCGAAGAGCGGCTGCCCGTCCTTCCAGAGGGACAGGTGCGTGTGCATCCCGCTTCCGTTGTCCTCGAAGATCGGCTTGGGCATGAAGGTGACCGTCTTGCCGTGGTTCTTCGCGACATTCTTGATGATGTACTTGAACCACATGAAGTGGTCCGCCATCTGAAGGAGCGGCTCGAATTTCATATCGATCTCGGCCTGACCGCCCGTCCCGACCTCGTGGTGGTGAGCCTCGACCGTGATCCCGACCTTCTGTAGCTGGAGGGTCATCTCGGTCCGGAGGTTGTGGTAGGTGTCCGTGGGGCTGACGGGGAAGTAGCCCCCCTTATAGCTCGGCTTGTAGCCGAGGTTCGGCTCCTCGAAGCGGGCCGTGTTCCACTGCCCCTCCACCGAGTCGATCTCGTAGAAGCCACGGTTCTGCGTCTGCTCGTACCGCACCTGGTCGAAGACGAAAAACTCGGGCTCGGGCCCGATGTAGCACACGTCCGCGATCCCGCTCTCCTTGAGATAGGCATCCGCCTTCCGGGCCACGTGCCGGGGGTCACGGGAGTAATCCTCGCGCGTCTCCGGATCGACGATGTTCGCGATGATGCTCACCGTGGGTTCGTCGAAGAACGGGTCGATCGCGGCGGTGGAGGGGTCCGGCACCGCCACCATGTCGGAGACGTTGATCGCCTGCCATCCCCGCACGGACGAGCCGTCGAAGCCCACACCGTCCACGAAGGTGCTTTCGTCCCAGGTCTCGATCGGGAAGGTGCAATGCTGCCACGTGCCGAGGAGATCGGTGAACTTGAGGTCCACCATGCTGGCTCCGTTCTCCTTGGCGTAACGAAAGAAATCATCGGGTGTCATTCTGGTCGCTCCTGTTTGGATTGTGGTGGTAACTCACGTCCTGCTCCTGCACCGAGCGGTCAGCCCACGGCGGGGCTTCCCGATTCTCCCGTGCGGATTCGGTAGCACTCGGCCAGCTCGACGACGAAAATCACTCCGTCCCCGAACTCCCCGGTCCGCGCTCCCTCGATGATGGCGTCGCGCGTCCGCTCGACGAACTCGTCGTTCACGGCGATCTCGAGGCGGATCTTCTTGAGGAGTTGCACCTCGAACTCTGCGCCCCGGTACGTCTCCTTGAATCCTCTCTGCTGTCCGCATCCGAGCGCGTTCCCTACCGACATGCGGGCCACTCCTACGTCCGCGAGGGCCTTCTTCACGTAATGGAGCCGCTCCGGCTGTATGTAAGCGATCACTAATTTCATCGGATCTACTCCCTTGCTGTGGGTGCGTGGGATCGTGTACGAGCCATCATGAGCGCGTGTTGAAGATCTGGAAGTCGGAGTACGCCTCCATGTTGTGCTCCGCCAGGTCGAGCCCCCTTCGTTCGTCATCCTCGGAGACCCTGAGACCGATCGTCGCCTTGATCACGGCGAAGAGGGAGAGGGCGCTGAGGAAGGCCACCGCCCCGTAGCCGGCCACGCCGATGAGCTGCGTGACGACGCCGAAGTCCGGGCTGAAGATTCCCACCGCCAGCGTTCCCCAGATGCCGCAGGTCAGGTGCACCGAGATCGCGCCGACGGGGTCATCGAGCTTCATGCGATCGAGCAGCATGACCGAGAAGACCACGATCACCCCCGCGATGAGACCGATCATCACCGAGGACAGCACGGTCACGACGTCGGCTCCCGCCGTGATTCCGACAAGGCCGGCCAGGGCTCCGTTCAGCACCATCGTCACGTCCGGGTGCTTGTGAACCGTCCACGTCGTCACCATCGCCCCCGCGATACCCGCGGCTGCCGCGATCGCCGTCGTGACGAAGACGAAGGAGACCTCCCCGGGGTCAGCGCTCAGCACCGAGCCCCCGTTGAAGCCGAACCACCCGAACCAGAGGAGAAACATTCCGATTACGGCCAGCGGGATGTTGTGCCCGAGGATCGGCCGGATCGAGCCATTGACGTACTTGCCGATCCTCGGTCCGAGAAGGATCACGCCCGCGAGGGCGGCCCACCCCCCGACCGAGTGCACGATCGTGGAGCCGGCGAAGTCGTAGAACCCCAGCTCGTCGAGCCAACCCCCGCCCCACTGCCAGGAACCCAACACCGGGTACACGAGCGCGACATAGAGCGCAGAGAAGACGAGAAAGGCTTCGAGCTTGATCCGCTCGGCGACCGCCCCGGAGACGATCGTGGCGGCCGTGGCTGCGAACATCGCCTGGAAGATGAAGTCGGCCCAGTAGGTGAAGCCGGGATCGTAGGCCGCCGTCAGTCCTTCGGCGTCCGTCCCCACCCCGAAACCGGCCCACCCGAGAATGCCCCCGAGAAGGAATTCATCCGGATACATCAGGCTGAACCCGATCAGCGCGTAGGTGAGGATCCCGATCGCGATGATGCTCATGTTCTTGAAGAGGATGTTCACCGTGTTCTTCGACTGCGCGAGCCCTGATTCCAGCGCGGTGAACCCGAGGTGCATCAGGAAGACGAGGAACGTCGCGATCAACAGCCACAGATTGTTGACCGTGAAGAGCACGTCGGCGGCGGTGGCCTCCTGGGCCCCCGCTTCGGAAGGGAGGCCCACAAGGAGCACCAGGGCAAGGACAGGTATCCACCTGCATGTAAGCCGCATCGATCTGCTTCCTCCGAGTCGGTCGGTCCTGTGGGGACGGCGCCCGGCAGAAGGCCCTTGAACCGACCCTCCCCGAAGCCGCCCGGAGGCCGCCGTGCCCCGAGGGGCGGGCGACGGCGAGAGTATACGGCGCGTGGAGGGGCAAAAGAAGGGGAAATGGGTTGAAATTTTGCAATAGTTTGTTTAGCCTACTTCCTCTTTTGTTATTGTGGGCCAATCCGAACCGGAAACCCGGATGCCGAAAACCATGGACCTGCTTCTTGGGAGGGGACCGGAGGTGGCCGAGCTTCGCGACCTCGTGGCGACGGAAGGTCCCCACCTCATCTCCGTTTCGGGTCCTCGAGGCCGGGGCAAGACCGCACTGCTCCACGCTGCATTCCAAGACCTGCCCGTCGTCCACTTCCAGGCATCGCACCTTCCCGAAGGCGCGCTCGTTCGGGACCTGGAAGCCCTCGCTCTGGTCCTCTTCGGAGAGGTGCCCACCCCGAGGCGGCCCGGGGTACTCCCCCTCCCCTCGGGCGAAGGGGGCTGGCTCTCTCTACTGATCGGGATCGTGGACCGGATCGAAGCCGATGGCCGCCGCCTCATTGTCATCTTCGACGGGATGGACCCGCTCCTGAGCACGGCTCGCGGGCTTCCTGCCCACCTGGCGGAAATGTTCGAGAGCGCGCTCAGCCGCGGTCTTCCCCTTTCACTCGTTCTCACGGCACGGTCCCGTGGCGTGCTCGAGTCCTTGAGTGGACCGGACGGCCCGATGCCGCCCCCCGACCTGGAGGTCTCCCTCGGATCCCTTCCCTTTCGTGTCGCCGGCTGGGGGCACGGCGCCGTCGACGCCGAGGATGCCTTCCATCGATGGGCTCTCCTCGGTGATCACCCCGCGCACCTTCCGAGGACCAGGAGGAGGCGGAGCCTGGAGGGAGCCGTGCTTTCCAGGGTGTTGCGACCGAGCGGGGACCTGTTCGAGTCGCCACTCCGACGACTCGAGGGAACGTTCCAGAGGCCGGCACGCTACGCGGCGATTCTGAGAGCCCTCTCCTCCGGTCCCCTCGACTGGTCCGGGATCCTGGAGCGGGCTCCCGGAATCGAAACGGGCGGACAGCTCGCGCCCTACCTCCGTCGCCTCGAGGAGGAGGGACTGGTCGTCGTGGAGCTCCCCCTCGATGCGGACCCGGAGAGCCGGAGTCGCCGGTACGGGCTCGCGAACCCCTTCCTGTCCTTCTGGTTCGGCTCGGTCCTTCCCCACCGCAGCCTCCTCCTCGCCCACGGCGCAGAGCAGGTCTGGAAGGAGCGCATTCGGCCGAGCCTGTCGGGTCACATGCAGGTGTGGCTGGAGGAAGCGGCGCGTCGTTGGCTTCTAGAGCACGCCGAAGAGCAGTTGGGCGCCCCGGCACGCCAGACCGGCGCGCTATGGGCCGGAGACGCTGACTTCCCGGTTGCGGGACGACTCACGAACGGTCAGGTCTGCTACGGGCTCGTCGAGTGGGGGGATGTGGGCGGGCTCGCTGCCGACATGACGCACCGGATGAAGGAGGTGCGGTACGGGCTCGGAAGGGAAGCTCGCTCGCCTCTCTTCTTCCTCGCGGGAGGAGTCGACGAGGAACTCCGCCGACTCGTGGCCCGAGAGCCCCTTGCCCGAATCATAGGGTTCGAGCAACTCATGGGGACCGCTCGAATCGTTCCCGGGACCTGAGAGATGCACTTGTGCCCCAACCCTCCTCACCTTCCCCCGCTCGCCGTACCGTGATCGGGTCGATCCTCCCCTGGATCGGGGTTCTGGCCGCGTTCCTCGCCCTCCTCTACCTCGCCGCCCCGACGCTCGCGAACGTGCTCCTCTTCCACCCCTCGACCGGGGCCTTGAACAGCCCCCCACCCCTCGCCGGGGCAGCCGGGGAAGTGGTCGATGACGAAGCCGCGGACGGGATCCGCCTCCGCCACTGGTGGTACGAGGCAGACCCGAACGCCCCGATCGTGATCCTCTTCCAGGGAAATGCCGGCCACCTCGGTCACCGCGACTTTCTGGCCCAGGGGCTCATCGAACGGGGGCTATCCGTACTCCTGGTGGGATACCGTGGCTACGGCGCGAGCGAAGGGCGGCCGACCGAAGAGGGGCTCCATCGGGATGCGGACGCCGCCATTCGGTGGACTGCGGAGCGGACGGGCCGCTCCCAGGACATCGTGCTCCTCGGCCGCTCGCTCGGGGCCGCCGTCGCGGCACAGGCCGCTATACGACATGACATCGCCGGGCTCGTTCTGGATTCCGGCTTCACATCGCTCGCGGACGCGGCGCGCGCCGTCTACCCGATCCTTCCCCGATTCGTGCTCAACCGGATCACCAACCGCTTCGGCACGTTGGCTGCGCTCGAGCGCTTCGAGGGTCCGGTTCTCGTGATCCATGGGACCGAAGACGAGATCATTCCCTTCAGGATGGGCGAAGCCCTCTACGCGGCGGCACGTCCTCCGAAGGAGTGGTACCCGGTGCCGGGCGCCCGCCACAACGACCTCCTCCTCGTGGCCGAGGACGAATACTTCGACGTGGTGGAGGACTTTGCGCGAAGGGCGGCGAAGTCCGACGCGGCCGGCGGAGAACCTCCCCCTCCGATCTTTCCTTGACCCCGGTGGGCCGCGCACGCAGCTTCACCTTTCGGGCAGATGGTCAAGAGGCCGTTGAAGACCCGGTTCCCTTCCGTCCCCTTGAGACGGATCAGGAGACCCGAACGCAAGGTCGGTGAACGATGCGTCCCCGTGCGATCCTCCCCACGTTCGTCGCCGTCCCCCTCCTGCTCTTCGCATGCGGAGAGCCACCCGAGTCCGAGGAAGCCCCGGAGGCAGCCCCGGTCGCAACGGAGGAGGCATCCGCACAGGACCGGTTCTGGCACAACCTCGCGACCCTCTGCGGCCTCGCCTTCCGGGGTGCGGCCACGGAGCAGCAAGCCGTCGAAGACGACTTCGCGGGTGAGATGGTGATGCACGTGCGGGAGTGCCGTGACGAGGAGATCCGGATCCCGCTTCATGTCGGCGAGAACCGTTCGAGAACCTGGATCCTCACGCAAACCGAAGATGGGCTCCGCCTCAAACACGATCATCGTCACGAAGACGGGACCGAGGAGGAGGTCACGCAGTACGGAGGGGACACGGAGGACGAGGGGAGTGCTGGGCGCCAGGACTTCTACGCCGACGAGTTCACGGCGGAGCTGCTTCCGGCCGCTGCGACGAACGTGTGGACGATCGAGATCTCACCGGGGAGAAGCTTCGCGTATCAGCTCGTGCGGGAAGGGACGGACCGGAGGGTCCGCTTCGAATTCGATCTCACGGAGCCCGTCGATCCTCCCCCTCCACCCTGGGGTCACGAGGACCGGCCTGCGACCTGAGCACGACCGGCCTACGAGGCTCAGTAGTACGGCACCATCAGCCAGAAGACAAGCACGCCGGTGACCGTCACGTACAACCAGAGGGGGAGGGTCCACCGAGCGATTGCCCGGTGCTTCCCCAGTTCGTCGCGGAGCGCGCGGAGCAGAGTGAAGAGCGCGAGCGGAAGGATCACCGGCGCAAGCACGACGTGGGTGATGAGAATCACGTAATAGAGGGGGCGGATCCATCCCTCGCCCCCGAACGTCGTCGGCTCCGCCTGCGAGTGATAGACGACGTAGGAGACGAGGAAGATGCAGGAGAGCAGGAAGGCCGAAAGCATGAGGGCCCGGTGCGCTTCGACCCGTCCTTTCTGAATCTGCAGCCAGCCGAAGACGAGCAGGACCGTGGCCGTCGCATTGAGGCCCGCATGAAAGGCCGGAAGGCGCGAAACGTCGAAACCATCGACGACGACGAGCTGCGGCAGGAGGATCAGCAGCACCACGAGCAGGACGACCGCGGCGGAGACCCCGTAGACCAACCAGGCGAGGCTCCGCTCGCTCATCCCCCGAACGACGCGCGACAACACTCCCGTTGCTTCCATGGCTCCGAAGATCGTTCTTCCGGACGCTTCGATCAACTGGAGGAGCCGTTCGGCTCCCGCCCCGATTCGAGCTCAGCGAGAAACGGCCGCGTTCACCAGGGAAGATCCAACAACTCCGGGGCCGTGACCGGACCGGGGAGCGGCAAGGCTCCGGCTCTCATCAGGGCCCGCTGAAAGGGTCGGACCGCCTCCACGGCGCTGACCAGGACCTCCTCTCCAGCCCCCGCGCGATCGAACCGCCCTTCGTCGAGCAGCACCTGGAAGAGGCTCCGCTCCGGAGGGAAGACGGTCAGTTCCACTGCCCGGTCCGGATCGATTCCGGCGACCTCTCGCACGACCTCCAGGGCCGTCGTGAACCCGCCGAGGTGATCCACGAGGCCCAGGTCGCGTGCTTGACGACCGGTCCAGATCCGGCCCTGAGCGACCTCGTGAACCTCCTCCCTGCTCATCCCCCGGCCCTCCGCGACCTTAGCCTGGAACTCATCGTAGATCCGGTCGAGGCCGGCCTCGACCCGCTCCCACTCGGCGTCACCGAACGGCCGGACGGGAGACCACATCGCGGTCCGCGAGCCCACCTCCACCACATCCCACGAAACCCCGACCTTCCCCCACATTTCGTTCGTGACGGCCTTCCCCGCCACGACCCCGATCGAACCCGTGATGGTGGAAGGGTGGGCGACGATCCGGTCCGCTCCCGCTGCGACCAGATAGCCCCCCGAGGCCGCCACGTTCCCCATCGTGACGACCACGGGCTTTCCCTGATCGCGGGCACGGCGAACTTCCCTGTGGATCACGTCCGAAGCCACATACGACCCACCCGGACTGTCGACGCGGAAGAGAATCGCCTCCACCGAGGGGTCGTCGACCGCCTGCCGGAATGCCCGCGCGACCGTCTCGGATCCGACCGAGGATCCGCCGAAGACCGGATCGAACCCGCTTTCTCCGCGGGTCACGGTGCCCGATCCGTGGATCAGAGCGACGGTCGCGCCGCTCCCCCATGCGCTGCCGGCACGGTTTCGGTAGCGCCGGAAGGAAACGAGCTCTACCTCCTCGCCCAGGCGGGCCCGCAGGTCGTCCATCACCTCATCCCGGTACGCCAGTCGATCGACGAGCCCCGCCGCGACCGCTTCCTCTCCCCAGAAGGGCCCGCTGTCCAGGATCGTCCGTACCTGTTCCTCGCCCATCGCCCGGGCATCGGCGACTGCCGAAACCAATTCTGCGAAGACCGCCTCGAGCACGCCTCGGGTGGCCTCGCGGCTCGCTTCGGTAAAGCCGTCCTCAGTAAACGCTTCGGCGGCGGTCTTGTACGCTTCCCGTTGGCTTACCTGGGGCTCCACGCCCATCCGATCCAGCGTGCCGCGGAAGAAGGGCGCCTCGGCGGACAGTCCCGTCAACCCGAGGTCCCCCGACGGCTGAAGCACGATCTCGTCGAAGGCCGTCGCCAGGTAGTAGCCCCCATGTCCGGGACCGAACTCCCCAAACGACTCCGAGAAGAGGATCGCCGGCTTCCCCGACTCCCGGAATCGGAGCACGCCTTCCCGCAGCTCCTCCACGACGCCGAGGCCGAGCGCACCATCTCCGACTCGTACGAGGAGCCCCCTCACCCGGTCGTCGTCGGCCGCCCGGTGAAGTCCGTCGACCACGCCCCGAACCGTGAGCCGGCGCCGTTCTAAGGTGAGCAGGATCGGGTCGTCGGGCACGTGTTCGACGAGGCCCGGCTCCAGGTCCACCTCCAGCACCGCGGCTCGGGGGACCGGCTCCGGGGCGACGAAGAGGAAGGTCACGAGGACGAGCGCTGCCAGTCCCACCGTGACAAGCACCCCGATGATGGCGAAGAATCGAAGGAGAAATCGGCGCACGGTCCTGCTCCCGCAGTCGAAAGGTCCCGGTGGAGCCGCCGGATCCCACAGGACGACTCCGCTCATTGGTGCCGTCCTGATTCTCGCGGCTCCTCTCCGGACGGGGAAGGTCCCTCCCCTGTGGAAAACCGACGACACCTCGATACGAGCTTCCGCACCTCGAGAGGAACTATTGCGGCGTCCCGCTGTTCTTCCTTCGGATGCCTCTGCACAGGGGGTGCCGACTCTTCGTGCCGGACGAACCTCCACCGGACTCTTCGATCCACCCGGGCCGTCCTGATGCAACCGACCCACACACCGATGTTCCCCGCCTCCAGGCTCGCCCGGCTATTCCTCCTCCTCGCCATGCTGGCCGCTGGTCCACTCCACGCCGAGGCGGCGGACCCGGTCCAGCTTCCCGGAGAGGATCTGAGGGTCTTCCTTCTCACGATGGGTCACGGGGACGAGCTCTGGGAGCGATTCGGGCACAACGCTCTCTGGATCCACGATGCGCAGGAAGGTACGGATGTCGTGTACAACTGGGGGCTCTTCTCCTTCGATGAGGAGGGATTCCTCCTCCGGTTCCTCCGAGGCGAGATGCTCTACTGGATGGACGGGGTCCCGCTCCCGGTCACCCTGGCTGAATACGAGCAGAGGAATCGCTCCGTCTGGGCCCAGGAGCTCGCTCTCACCCCCGCACAGCGAGCCGAGCTCCGGGAGTTCGCGGAGTGGAATCGGCTGCCGCAGAACCGGTACTACCGCTACGACTACTTTCGGGACAACTGCTCCACCCGGGTGCGGGATGCGCTGAACCTCGTGCTCGATGGAGCCCTGAGGCAGGAGGCGTTCGATGCGGGGCGCGGTACCTACCGGTGGCACGCCCGCCGCCTCGTTCAGGACATGTTCGTCATCGATCGGGGGATGCACATCCTGCTCGGTCCGCGCAGTGACGTGCTCCTGACCCGCTGGGAGGAAGCGTTCCTACCGAAGGACCTGATGGAGCTCGTATCCAACACCATGGTGGAGGGTGAGGGTGGCGCGGAGGTACCGCTCGTGGTGGAGACGCGCACCCTCTTCGAGGCGGATCGCCCGCCTCAGCCCGCGGAGGCGCCGGGATTCCGCCTTGGATTCCTCGCATTCGGGCTGCTGGCCGGGGTCGGGCTCGCGGCACTTTCGGCGCCCCGATTCCGTGGTGGCAGCGCGGGCCGCTGGGCCCTGGGGCTCGCCGGGGCGGGATGGTGCCTCCTCGCAGCGTTCTTCGGCACGATCTTCGTGCTCGGTTGGCTCTGGACCGACCACGTCTTCATGCACGGCAACGAGAACATCCTCCAGATGAACCCGCTGTCGCTCCTGCGCCTTCCAGCCTTCCTGGGAGCGGCGGTCTCGAACCGCTGGGTCGTCCCCGCCCGTGCGCTCGCGCTCGTCGTGCTCACGCTCTCGGTGAGCGGCCTCCTCCTGAAGGCCTTCCCGGGGTTCATCCAGTCCAATCTCGACGTCATCGCTCTCACGCTTCCCGCCCACGCGGGGCTTGCCGTGGCACTCCTTCGAATCCGGCCGGACGAACGCGACCGCTGAGTCGAGCATTGCAGCTCGCACACCACCCGGACCAGCCCAGCTATTTCCAGGATCGCATGCGTCCCCGCTCAGGCTCGTCCCATCACGCCTCAAGCAAAGCGAATCCTGCCGTGGCCGCCAGCCACCGCCGACCCTCTCTTGCGTTCCCGGTCCCGGGGCACTCGGTTTCAGGCGGCGGGCAGGTCCGTGCCCCACACGTCCGGCGGATCGGGAAAAAGGAGTCGGGATGGCGAGGGACGAGGATGGTGTGAGAAAGGGAAGCGAGAAAGTCGCGTCACCGGAGCCGGAGGCGGATCCGACTCCCGAGGACGCACAGTGGGGGCGCCCGACTGCTGATGCGGACGAGCGAATCTTCCTCGAAGGACCCCGGAGCCGGACGAGCGAATTCTTCCGCGTTCTGCGGATCGGCCGTGAATTGATCTCGGGATTCCGGGCGCTCCACTTCGTGGGGCCCTGCGTGACCGTCTTCGGCTCGGCGCGCTTCAAGGAGGACAACGAGTACTACCAGATGGGAAGAGCAGTCGGATCGGAGCTGTCCCGAGCCGGCTTCACGGTGATGTCCGGCGGGGGGCCCGGGATCATGGAAGCCGCGAACCGGGGAGCCAGGGAAGCAGGAGGTCCTTCGATCGGGTGCAACATCGAGCTTCCGAGGGAGCAGACGCCGAACCCCTATCTCGACCGATTCATCGAGTTCCGGTATTTCTTCGTGCGGAAGCTCATGCTCGTGAAGTACTCCCACGGCTTCATCACCTTACCGGGCGGGTTCGGCACTCTCGACGAGATCTTCGAGACCGTGACCCTGATCCAGACCAGGAAGATCTGGAACTTCCCCGTCGTGCTCATGGGAGTGGAGTTCTGGGAGCCCCTCGTCCACTTCATGCGGACACGGCTCGTGGCGAGAAACACGATCGACCCCGAAGATCTCGATGCCCTGCTGATCACGGACTCGCCGGAGGAAGCCGTGCACCATGTGCTCAGCGTAGCGGAGACCCACCCCAAGCTCAGCCAGAAGCCGTCTCCCATCCTCAGAGAGCATGCCTGAAGCCAAGGTGTCGGGGGCATCGCGGAGGGGAACCCGTCGCTCTCCGGATGCGTACCGAATGGGAACCGACAACGAGGATCGAGGACGATGCACAGGATCGCCATCCATGGAACCGCGTGGCTCACCGTGGCCCTCGCAAGCACGGCGTGTGGCCTCACCGACCCGGACGCGTCGTCCCTCGACGTCCAGGGACACTACAGCGTGTGGCTTGCCCACCGTCCCGCAGCGTATGCCTTCGAGGTGAACCGTCGGTGCGATTGTCCGGATGACGTGGAGCGGCCTACCTGGATCCGGGTGGAAGGAGATCAACCCGTGGAGGTTCGGGACGTCGAGACGGGAGAGGCCCTCTCGACGACCGGGCTACGCGCCATCACCGTAGACGACATCTTCATCTTCCTGCTCGAGCACATGGCGGAGGAAGCCTCCCATCTCACCGTCGGGTTCGACGTGGAGCACGGGTTTCCGACCCAGGCGAACGGGTGGGTGACCGGATCCCTCGCGGACGAGTTCACCTTCACCATCGTCGATTTCGAGCCGGACGACGGCTGAGGCCCGGATCGCGAGCTATCCAGACACCCCCCCTCGCCTCACCGACCACCACTCCTCCCCAGGGCCGCCCCTCCTCACCAGCCGGGGGAGAAGTGGAGACCCCAGTGCGCTCCCCGCTCCGGCCGCTGCCACGGCTGCGCGTAGTAGAGCTCCAGGATGAACGCCCCGAAGAGGTTCGTCCGTGCGCTGAGGCCGGTGCTGAACACGGGAACCCGGGCCGTCGTGTCCCGCTCGAAGGAGAGGTCCACTTCGTCTCCCCGGCTCCACGCGAGCCCGGCATCGGCGAAGGCCACGAGCTCCACCGGCAGGAGCGGAGTCGCGAAGATTCCGTAGCGATCCGTCCCCAGCAGCGGGATCCTCGCCTCGACGTTCACCACCCCGATCCGCTGCCCGAGGAGCCGCTCGAACTCGGCGCACGTGCCGTCGGCAGTCGGGGTGCACTCGGTCGCATCGAACGACTGGGTGGAATACCCCCTCAACAGGTTCTCCCAACCCAGGAAGAGGGGCTGGATCACGCTTCCGGTCTGGATCCCGGTACCGACGTCGACCCGGCTATCGATATCGCTGCCGTACCGTCCGATGTGGAGTCCCCGCATCGCCAGGGTCAACTCCTGGAATGGCGCGAAGTACCGACGGTAATCGGTGGTGAGCTGGGTGAAGTCCACCGAACCGATCGTCTGGCTCAACTCGAACCGGTACCGCCAACCGCGAACGGGCGAGGTGAAACCGAAGAAGCTGTTGTCCCCCACGAAAGCGACGGAGGCCTCACCGAGATGGAGTGGGTCTGCGGCATCCATCGATTCCCGTCGGTGATCGACGAGTTGACCGAACTGGTTGAACCGAAAGGTCTCCCGCTGCACATCGAATCCGTAGCGCGAGTATCCTCCGCCGAACTCCAGCCTTCGGGTCGTGGAGAAGGGGTACTGGATCTGGCCGAGCGCCTGGGTGAGGAAGATCCGCTGCGTGTCCTGAACGAACCGGATGAGGTTCGGGTCCGGATCCTGGACACGGAAGCCTCGCATGAAGCGGAGCGGGATGTGTGAAGCCCCGACCCCCCAGTTCCACCTCCGGCCCACGTCCTGGTAGAAGAGCTGGCCGCCGATGTCCTGGATCTCCCCCTGCGCCTGAACGCCCGCGAAGAGGTTCCGGTCCCCGAGGATGTCGGAGAAGCTCGCCGCCACCGACCCTGCGACGAACGTCCCGAACTGGTCCGTCCCGGCGCCGATCGTCGGCTGTCCGACCCAGTCCAGGCCGAGGCTGCGGTCGACCTGCGGCGCCTCGTCCATCTGGAAGGCATCCGGAGGAGGGAGCCCGACATCCGCGTCGGCGAGGATCCTGTCGACGCGGTCGCTGCCCTCCGGAAGCGCTCCGGGGAGTCGCCGCCCCTCCGCCGCCATCACGTCACCCGCCTGAACCGGGTCACCTGCGGCCCCGACCGCGTCGAGCGAGTACACATGGTACTGCGCATCATCGAAGACGGTGAACGCCACGGTGCCGCTTTCCTGGGCCACGCTGATCGCCGGCGTTGCGGGAGTGATCCCGCTGACCGCCGTCACGATCCGCGTCACGCGGACCAGGGAGTTGTCATCGAGCGAAACGCGGTAGATGTCCCGGAACCCGTCCGGGTCCGCGAGGAAGTAGAGCTCCCTCCCATCGGGAGTGAACTGCGGGTTCCAGTGATCCGCGTCCCCGAGCGGCGCGAGCTGCTCCACCTGCCGCGTGTCGAGATCGAAGAGGCCGATCGACATCGATCCGAAGGTGAGATTCACGAAGTCCGTGCCCGGGCCCACATCCGTGACGAAGGCGATCGTCCGCCCATCGGAGGAGAAGGTGGGCTGGAGCGCCGCATGCCGATCATCGGTGAGCTGATCGACTTCCCCGCTCTCGAGGTCGACCAGGAAGAGATTCGTCATCCCCCCTGCCTGGCCTGAAAAGACGATGCTTTCCCCGTCGGGTGAAAATGCCGGATTCCGGATCTCGCCGATGCGCTCCGGAACCCGCACGGTCTGCAGCCTCGCTCCCCCGTCCGTCGCGTAGATCTCGATCTGGTTCCGTCCCCGAGCGAAGACCGAGATCCCAATGCGGTCGCCTGTGGGAGACCAGCCTCCCGCCGAATCGATGAAGCGGAGCGCGTCGAAGTGGGTGTCCCGGACGGAGCGGGTGAGGGACCGGATCACCTCCCCCGTCTGGGCATCGGCCAGAAAGAGCTCGATCGTGAAGAGGTCACGCTCGGACAGAAATGCGATGTATCGTCCATCCGGGCTGAGGGACGGCGCCAGATTCATCTCCCCACCGCCGGTCTCGGGGGAGATCAGCAGCGTCCCTGCCTCCCCCGGAGGGGTCCGCCCCTCCATGAGCGGCAGATAATGCTCGGTCGCCGCTTCCTTCCACCGGACGGACAGGGTATCGCCCGAGATCCCCAGAACGCGATTCACCCCCGTCTCCCATCCGGCACGGGTGGATGCCCGCAGCAGGGCCGGCACCGCCTGATCTCCGTAGACCCCACCGGCATACGCCCAAAACGCATGACCGAATCTGTAGGGGAAGTACCGCGGGTCACGGCTCATCTGACGGAGGGTCGGGAAGGTGTCGTGGAGGATCGCGTCCCTCAACCACATCCCGGTGAGCGAAGATTCGGACCCGATCGAGAGATACTCCGCCTGCCCCTCGACGAACCAGAGCGGAAGACGCATCAAGCCCTGGAGCCCGGCACTCTGGCGTCCCTGCGCGATGTCGAATTGGAAGGAATGGACGATCTCGTGCCCGAGCACGTGGTCCGTGCTCGCGTACGTATCGCCCAGCGGCATGATGATCCGGTCGCGAAGACCCTCCGTCACACCTCCTGTCCCCTCTCCGATGGCTCCTCGCAGGATGTTCGTCTGCTGGAAATCCGGATGGTCCGCATAGAAGACGAGGGGCCGACGCTCACGAATGTCGTGCTCGAGCACCCGGGCGATCCGCTCGTACCATCGCTCCGCCATGCGTGCGGCATCCTCCACCACACCCGCGGCTTCCGGATAGAAGTGGACGTCGTAGTGTTCGGTTGAAAGCACCCTGAAGTCGAACTGATCGTACTGGACCTTGTTTCGTCCGAAGTACTGAGCTTCGATCGGGTGAGGCACGGAAGTCAGAGTGACCACCATCGCCGCGAGGAAGAGGAGAAGACGTGTCATGACGCTCGATCGGCGAAGAGGGGACGAGTGAGTTCGCAATCTAAGGAATACCGGACAGTACGGCTGCGTTCCTGCACGGTCGAGGTTGCTCGACCCCTTCCTACTGGAACGATCGAGCGGGCGGTCTCGTATCGGCACCTTCCGGATGGGTTCGACGCTGATACATTCCCGGGCCGGGGCCGAACGCCGTAACAGGACGCCGCGAGCATTTCGCGCCCCGCAGTCGGACCCGACCGAGTCGGAGCCCGCTCCATGGACAAGCGAAGAGGAATCAGGGAGAGATCCAGGTGCATCTGATCGTCCAGAAATACGGGGGTACGTCCGTCGCAACCGCGGAACGCATCCACGCTGTAGCGGAACGGATCGCGCGAAAGCGGCGAGAGGGGTCCGGGATCGCCGCGGTCGTCTCCGCCCGAGGCGGCATGACGGACGAGCTGATCCGGCTTGCCCAGGAGATCACCGACCGTCCTCCTCGAAGGGAGATGGACATGTTGTTGGCCACGGGGGAACAGATCTCCGTCGCCCTCCTCGCCATGGCGCTCGACAAGCTCGACGTCCCCGCGATCTCCCTCACCGGTGCGCAGGGAGGCATCCGGACCGACCAGATGCACACGAAGGCCCGCATCAGAGCTGTGGACACGGGCCGCCTCGTCCGGGAGCTCGAATCCGGAAAAGTCGTCATCGTGGCCGGGTTCCAGGGGATGAACGAAGTGGATGACATCACGACCCTGGGTCGAGGGGGATCGGATACGACCGCCGTTGCCCTGGCCGCCGCCCTCGGTGCCGACATCTGTGAGATCTTCACCGACGTGGATGGCGTCTACACCGCAGACCCTCGGATCGTGCCCGGAGCCCGACTTCTCCCTCGCATCTCGTACGGCGAGATGCTGGAGATGGCTTCGCTCGGTGCCGGCGTCCTTCAGCCCCGCTCGGTGGAGGTCGCGGCCCAGCATCACGTAAGGATCGAGGTCCGGTCGAGCTTCAATCACAACCCCGGAACGATCGTAGAGGAGGTGGGAACCGTGGAGAAAGACATCGTCGTCGTGGGTGTCACGCATGACGCGAATGTGGTGAAGGTGATCGTCGCCGACGTGCCGGACCGGCCCGGGCTCGCCCACCGCATCTTCGCCGCTCTCGCGGACGCGGGGATCAACGTGGACGTGATCGTCCAGACGACAAAGGGAGAGGCCGTCACGGACCTGA
The DNA here is from genome assembly GCA_007121455.1 of Gemmatimonadota bacterium. Taxonomy (GTDB): domain Bacteria; phylum Gemmatimonadota; class Gemmatimonadetes; order Longimicrobiales; family Gaopeijiaceae; genus SKKN01. The sequence goes on from SKKN01000025.1 coordinate 106,521, forward strand.
TCTTCACCGTGAGCCGGGATGAACGCGATCACACGGTGGAGATCCTGGAACGGATCTCCGGCGAAACCGGCGCCACTCGGGTCGAGGCGGACGAGAGCGTGGCCAAGGTCTCGATCGTCGGAGCCGGTATGGTGAGCAATCCCGGCGTGGCAGCGCGCATGTTCGGCGCCCTTTCTCGCGAGGGAATCAACATCCAGGTAATCAGCACGTCGGAGATCAAGGTCTCCTGTCTGATCGCCGCGGACGCGGCAACGCGAGCGGTCCGAGCGATCCACGAAGAGTTCGAGCTCGGCGAGGCCGGGAGCGACGGAGCGGCCGGCGAGAGCCCCGAAGCCGAACCTCAGGGAACGGTCTGAACCGGCTCCGCCTCGCGCGGTGGCCGCACGTACGCCGAAACCAGACTCTCATGGCCCCCGGCACCGACGGCCGCGACCCCGAAGATGTAGTCGTCGATCGACAGGTCGGGAAAGGTCCACTCCTCCACATCTCCGACGGTCACGACCTCCTCCCAGTCCGGCGTCCACGCCGTTCGGACGAAGATGCGGTACGCCACAGCCCCCGGGGAGGGATCCCACTGCAGGCGCGCATCGTAGCCAGTCTCTCCACGATCCAGCCGCGGAAGCCCCTGCTCGTTGTCGACGAAAGGAGCCGGAGGCGCCAGGGCCATCGAAGCGACCCCCGCCAGGTTCACCCGGGCGTTGCGCGCGAGGTACGCCTCGTCCACACCGTCCGGGGTGTCATCGACCGTGTGCTGCCTCGAGTAGTCCTCCTTCGATTCGGTCATGCGAACGGCGGCGAACCCGTGCCAGTTGAACGGCGTGTGGTCGCCTCCACGCCCGAACCGATCCTCACGGGCAATGAGGCGGACCTGATGGGACGGCAGATAGGCCCCGCCATGCCGCCGGATGTAGCGGGCGAGCTGGCGAGCCGGGGAATCCGTCGGCCCCGGAGAGAATAGACGCACCGACGCGCCATCCTGCAGGCCATTGCCGCCCGTGATGTTCCCCACCACATCGTTGTTGAAGACGGCATCGATTCGAAGTCCCTCCTCCTCCGCACGCTGAGCATGCAGGCGTGCCCCGAACAGACCCTGCTCCTCGCCCGCGAACCCGATGAAGACGAGCGTCGCGTCAAACTCCAGTCCGCTCTGTGCAAGGACGCGTGCAAGCTCCATCGCGAGCGCGGTGCCGCTTCCGTCGTCGTTCGCGCCAGGAGCCGGATTGTCGTAGGGCGCCCAGACATCTTCCACTCCTTCCGGAATCTGGGCGACCGTGTCGTAGTGGCCACTCACGTAGACGCGGCGGTCGCTGCGCCCGGGAAGCACGGCTTTCACGTTGCAGATCTCGGCCTCACGGGTGATTCGCCCCTGCTCGGCAATTCGGTAGCAGTCGAGATCCACCTGAAGGCGGTCGCTGTACCCCCGGAGCTCGTCGACCATCCAGTCGCGCGCGGCTCCGATTCCCCGATCCGGATCGTCCGTCGAGGAAAGGGTGTGCCGTGTCTCGAAGGCGGCGAGTCCATCGACCAGAGCGCGCAGCCGCTCCTCCGAAACCTCTTCCAGCAACTCCTGGATTCGGGGGTCGATCTGCAGTGAAGCGGCTCCACCGGCACCGGCCTGGGCCCGAGCATCGACCGCCGAAACCGATGACAACCCAAACCCCATCAGAATGACAAGGCCCAAGCCGACAAGAGAACCCCTGCATCGAACCCGAACGACGTTCGTCCTTCCCATCCGTACCTCCGCACTCGTGGAATGAAAGCGGCGACCGCTCCCGATGAACGTATAGATTGACGGCTCTCCTCGCTCGGACAGGGGTACCGCCGAACTCGAACGCCCGGAACGTCGGTCCTGCCGCGGAAAGCCTGTCGACCCCCCGGGCAGAGCCACCTTCACACCACCGACGGGCTGGAGCATGGACACTCGCCGTCTGATCGAGGAACTCACCCGTCCCGAGGCATACCCTCACACCACCCAGGACGTCCAGGTTCGTCAGACCCACATCTCGGTCGTCTTCCTGGCCGGAGCCTTCGCGTACAAGGTCAAGAAGCCGCTGGACCTGGGCTTCCTGGACTTCACATCGCCCGCCAAGCGCCTTCATTTCTGCCGCGAAGAGGTGCGTCTCAACCGGCGCCTCGCCCCGGAGGTATACCTCGGGGTCGTGCCGATCACGGAGGGAGAGGAGGGACTCAGGGTCGAGGGGAGCGGAGAGACCGTCGAGCATGCCGTGAAGATGCGACGGCTCCCCCCGGATGCGACGCTTCGCGCCCGCCTCCTCCGAGACGAACTCACCCCGGAGGTGCTCCGCACCCTCGCCGGCCGGATTGCCCGGTTCCACGACGAGGCCGAGTCCGGACCGCGCATCGCGGAGCAGGCGCGGTGGGAGGTGGTCGCGGAGAACGCCCGTGAGAACCTGCGCCGGGCCCAGGATCAGGTGGGCCTCACGCTGAGCAGAGCGGTACTCGACCGGCTCGAAGGTGCCCTCGAAGTACACCTCGAGGGACTCAGGCCCCTCATCGAGAGACGGGCCGAGCGGGGGGTACCCCGGGACACGCACGGAGACCTCCACCTCGATCACGTCTACCTCTTTCCGGAGCAACCGGTCCCTCGCGACCTGGTGATCATCGATTGCATCGAGTTCAGCGAACGGTTTCGCCACGCCGACCCCGTCTCGGACGCCGCCTTCCTCGCGATGGACCTCATCCACCTCGGCCGTCGCGACCTCGAGCGCACCTTCTCCGCTGCGTACTTCCAGGCGTCAGAGGACGAGGAAGGGCGGTCCCTCCTCCCGTTCTATCGATCCTACCGAGCAGCAGTCCGCGGCAAGGTGGAAGGACTGGCGGCCACCGAGGAGGAGATCCCGACGGACGAGCGAGAAGAGGCCACCCGCAGCGCCCGAGGGCATTGGGGCTTGGCGCTCACCGAGCTCGAGCCGGCTTCCCGGAGGCCTGGGCTCGTCCTCGTCTCCGGTCTCCCCGGCTCGGGAAAATCGACCATTGCAGAGGGTTTGGCTCACACCTGCGGCTTTGGCGTGATCTCCTCGGATCGGATGCGAAAACGGCTGGCGGGAATCCCTGAGGATACGCCCGCACCGGCTTCCTTCGGAGAAGGGATCTATGGGCCGGATTGGACCGAGCGCACCTATGCCCGCTGCCTCGAGGAGGCTCGCAAGGCCCTCTTCGAGGGAGAGAGGGTTCTCATCGACGCGACGTTCCGTGAAGAGGAGGCGCGGCGGGCCTTTCTGGCTACCGCCAGAGAGCATGGCGTGCGGGCCCTCCTGGTTCGCTGCGAGGCGAACCCGGAGGTCATCCGGGGGAGGATGGAGGGAAGAGGCGGGCCATCCGATGCCGACTGGCAGATCCACCGGGAGGTAGCGGCGCGATGGGAACCGCTCTCGACGGAGACGGAACGCGCCGCGACCAAAGTGCGAACGGACACCACGCGCGAGGAAGCTACGGCGGATGCGGTCGCCCAACTCCGCCTCGCCGGCCTCGCCGAATGAGTACGAGGCCTCAGCGGGGGCAGCCGCCTGCCGGCCCTTCCCCGCCCCCGGGTGGAAGCGAACCATGCGGGCTGAGTCCCAGCTCTTCCCGGACCGCCTCGTCCCCAGGGCGGTTCAGATTCCAATACGCGAGTCGAGCCGTCCCGACAAGCTCGGCCTCGTCTCCTGTCGATGTAGACCACCACAGGACCCGGCGTGCGCCCTCCGCTTCCACCTCGTAAACCCGCTCGTACTCACCGGCTGTGAGAGTGAAGCGGGTGACCGGCACCTCCCGGCCCTCCGCGGTACGGACGCCCTGCTCCCGCCCGATCCGCGCCTGAACCGGCTCGGTTCCTCCGTGTCCGGCCCGGAGACGCCAGAGTTCCGGGACGAGAAGACCTTCCCATTCACCCCCGCCTGCGAATGGGCCGTCCAGCTCCCTGAGCTGAACCAGAAGCGCGTCCTCGTAGAGCGTGTCCCGATCCGTGTCGACCTCGGAGACCCGCTCCCCCTCGTGGGCGAAGTACGACATGCGGAGAGACCGAAAGCGATCGCGTCCCGGCCAGACGAAGTGGCTGTACGCACCGCACCACTCCTGGACGGAATGGGCGATCCGAACCGGAGCGAACGGCTCTTCCCGGTACCGATCGACCGGGGCGAATACACTCGTCATCACGGAGTACGGATAGACCCCGGTCAGAAACTGAACCGTGCTGTTGAGCTTGAGCACCTCGACCCGGTCCCCTCCCGCTACGTCGTCGTCCTTGATCCACGTCCTGCGGTCGTGGGGCTCGGTGACGTAGATCAGTGCGAGCTCCGCCTCCCTCGCTGCGCCGTACCTCTGGATCGTCATGCGATACCCGGAGAGCTCGGCGTGTCCGTCCCCCCAATGATCCCAGAACTCCCCCGATGCGCTCTCCTGCGGCGCGGAAGGCAGTTCCCCGAATTCCGCCAGGTCCGGGAAAAGCGAGCGCTCCCCGTCCCCGACCCCATCCCCCACATCGGCCGCGTTCTGCGCACATGCCGTGCAGAGGAGGAGCACCAGGAACGCGAGCGGGCGGCTCGGCCGGGTGCGGCGTTTCGGCCCGGCACCGCGCCACGCTCCGTGCACCCGCGGCGGGCTCATCGATTCTCTCGGGGCGACCGAGCGGGGTCCGCGGTCAACGCACGAAACTCAGGATCGGCCCAGAGCGGCTCGAAGTTCTGATTTTCGGGCAGAGCGACTCGGTTTCCGGGGTTCAATTCCACCGCCGTTCGAAGCGCCTCGAGGGCCGCGTCCGTTCGCCCGGACCTGAGGTGCCCGTGCGCCAGCGCGATCCACGCATTGTCGTTTTCCGGGGACTTCTCCGTCGCTTCCGTGAAGATGCGAAGCCCTTCTTCCCTCTCGCCTTCCTCGAACCGCCGGTTCCCTTCGCCGAGCATCTGTTGCGAGCGGATCCGGTTCAGGATCCTCCGGGCCTCCGTGATCGGGGCCGTGTGATCGTCGACGCGGATCTCGACGACCTTGTCGCTGAATCCGCCGGAGCTCGCGCCTCTGCGCACGACGAGGAGGTAGGACTCCTGCTTCCCCCTCCGATCGCCGCCCTCCGCCTCACCCGCTTCGAGCGCGCTCACGAGCCGCTCCGCGAGAGGACCGGTGGAGCTTTCGAATGAGCGTGCCATCGCGTCCAGCACCTCGGGCCCGGCAAGGCTGTTTCCCTGCACGCAGTAGTCGACCCCGCAGTGGTGCCCCTTCCATTCTCGGGGCGACGACCCGGTGAAGGCGGCGGTGCGTCCCTCGATGTCGATGATCGCCACCTGTCGGCGCTCCCGGTCCTCGTCGGCCCGGAGGAGGAACTCGAGGGCCTCCTCGGGGCTGAACCCCATCTCGAGCATCTCGATGCCGAGCTTTCCGTACATGATCAGGGTCGAGGCCTGGTTCGTGATCATTCCGACTCCGCCCTTTCCGGCGCCGAAGTTCGTGCCGCCCGCGAGAGCCTTCGAGGCTTCGGCATGCCCGAGCTCTTCAGCCTCGGCATCTCGTGCGACGATCGAAAAGGTCGCGCGGTAGTCGGGGTCGTACTCCTGCGCGGCGACCGGGGCCACTGCGAGAACTGCGACTGCGATCGCGGCGAGGCGAAAGGTGTGATGCATGCTGAACCTCATTCGGGTGGGTGTGCAGGTGGAACCCTCGGACTCGACGGAGCACGCCGGAAAGCGTTTGCGACCGATCGAATCAGCCGACGATACCCCGGCGACGGAGCTCCTCGACCTCCGCTGCATCATAGCCGGCCTCGTGGAGCACCGCGTCCGTGTGCTCGCCCACGCCGGGGGGCGGGCGGTGGGGGGGCACCCGCTCTCCGTCCCAGGTGACGGGGAGAGCCACGGCCCGGTACCCGGGGATCCGTGGGTGGGGCTCCACGCGAAGCGGCCCCTTCCGGAGCTCTGGATCCTCGGCCACCTCCAACATGTCCCGGACGGCCGCGCAGGGCACTCCTCCAGCGCGAAGGCGGACCTCCAGCTCCTGCCGAGTATGGCGGCGCGTGAGATCGGCGACGAGAGGTTCGAGAATGGCCCGGTGCCGCACGCGCTCCGGATTCGTCGCGAAGCGCGGGTCCGAGGAGAGCGTCGGCGCCTCGAGGGCGGCGCACAAGCGCCCGAACAGCTCATCGTTCCCCGCCGCGATCATGAGCTCTCCGTCGGACGCGGGGAAGGCTCCGTACGGGGAGATCATCCCGAGGCCGGTTCCCATCGGCCTCGGAGCGTGTCCGGTGGCGAGAGCTCCCATCACGTGGTACGCCCCCCAGGCCAACGCCGCGTCGACGAGCGCCGTACGTACGTGCGCTCCGCGCCCGGTGGCGTCACGCACCCGAAGCGCCGACAGGATGCCCATCGCGGCCCACATTCCGGCGCCGAGGTCCACCATCGACGTTCCGACCCGAACAGGCGGTCCTCCCTCCGGCCCGGTCACGGACATGAGTCCCGCGTGTGCTTGCAGGAGCGGGTCGTACCCGGGGCGGTCCCGGTTTTCGCCCTCGTGCCCGAACGCCGTGATCGTGCAGAGGATCAGCCCGGTCTCCTGCGGCCGAAGCGCTTCCTCCGTGAGCCCGAACCGCTCCGCGACCTCCGGCCGAAAGGATTGGATCAGAACGTCAGCCCGTTGGATCAGCGCGTCCAGCACCGCCTTGCCCTCGACCGTGCCCAGCTCGAGGGCAAGGCTGCGCTTCCCGCGGTTCACCGCCAGGAAGAGCGCCCCTTCCCGTTCCCACGCGGGAGGAGCCCATGCCCGTGAGGGGTCCCCTTCGCCGGGCCGCTCGACCTTGACGACCTCCGCCCCGAGATCGGCGAGCACCTGACCGCAGTAGGGCCCCGCCAGGTTCAGGGAAAGGTCGAGGACACGCAGACCCGGAAAGGGGGCCTGGAGCGAGGGCGGATCGACGTCGGTCATCGCAAATCTCCGTCTCCTTCTTCATCGGTGCGGGCGGGATCCTCGATGAGCACCGTAGTCGGGCGGGAAACCTCCGGCAAGGCCGTCGCGGGGATCCCGCCTCTTCCCTATGTTTTGAGAGGGGTGTGGCCGGACGGCCGAGCGAGAACTTCCGATGTTGGGGGGCAGCGTGGACCGCGACCGATTCCGTGGAGCCCTTCTCGGCGTCGCAACCGGGGACGCCCTCGGAATGCCCGTCGAGGGGATGCCACGAACAGGCATCGAGGCTTCCTACGGGAGGATCCGGGAGATGCTCCCAGGGCGGCTCGGACGGGGGACCGTCACGGACGATACCCACATGACCCTCTCGCTCGCGGAGGTGCTCGCCGAGACCCCGGGCAACCTCGACCAGAACCTGCTCGCTCGGCGTTTCGCCGAGCGCTTCGACCCTGCCCGCGGGTACGGAGGAAACACCCGCCTCCTCCTCTCCGAGATCCGCAGCGGGGAGGATTGGCGTGAGGCGCTCGTGAACCTCCGCCTTCCCGGAGGCTCCTGGGCGAACGGGGCCGCGATGCGCGTGGCTCCGGTCGCGCTCGCGTTCTGCCGAGATGCGGGAGCAGTGCTCGATGTTGCCGGCAGGCAAGCAGAGGTTACCGGCCACGATCACCCGGTCGGGCGAGACGGCGCCCGGCTTCAGGCGCTGGCGGTGTTACGAGCACTCGAAGCGTCCCTACCACTCGATCCCGCGGCATTCCTCGACGCGCTCGAGCCGCTGGACGAGCCATGGCAGCCGGAATTCCAGGAGGCGCTCCGCTGGATTCGCGGCAATCTCGGAGCGGAGCCCGAAGCAGCGGTGCGCCAACTGGGAACGAGTGGACGAGCCTCCCACTCGGTTCCGGCTTCCCTCTGGGCCTTCCTGACCGCACCCGAGTCGGTTTCCCGAAGCCTCATCAAGGCGGTGAACCTTGGAGGGGACACGGATACGATCGGCGCCATGGCCGGAGCGCTCGCGGGGGCGCTGCACGGATGGGAAGCTTTTCCTCGTGAGTGGACCGAGGTCGTGGAGGACGGCCCGGACGGGAAAACAGCGCTTCTCCGCGCAGCGGACCGTCTACACGGGCTCGCATAGCGGAAGCGCTGTTCTCCCCCGTCCGAGGTCCTACGGCGAGCCGAACACCACGCCTTCCGCAACCCTCTCCGGCTCGGTCCGGTCCGTCGCGGGATCGGCGCCGAGGCTCTCCGCCTGGTCCCGGCCCCAGCAGTGCGCGTCGCCTTCGGAGGTGACTCCGCAGGTGTGGTGCGCCCCAGCCGAGATGAACTCCAGCGCGAGATCGCCGGCGACCGGCGTGGGTACCGATCGGCTCGTCCGGCTTCCGTCTCCGAGCTGGCCTCGACTGTTCAGGCCCCAGCAGTACGGCGCTCCGTCCTCGGTCACGGCGCAGACGTGGAGCTGTCCCACGGAGATGCTTCGAAAGGTCTGGTCGCTGTCGACGCGGGTGGGCTCGAGCCTCAGCTCATCCGTTCCGTCCCCCACGGCGCCCGTGTGATTCACCCCCCAGCAGTAGGCTTCACCTGCAGCGGTGAGACCGCAGGTCACGTTGTAGCCCGCCGCGATCGCCTCGAACGTCATCTCGCCCGCGACGCGGATCGGCTCGGTCCGTGCGTCCGTGCGCTCGCCATCACCAAGCTGCGCCAGGTGGTTCGCGCCCCAACAGTGGGCTCCGCCGGCCTCGGTGAGGGCACATGTATGCTCGAGCCCCGTGCTCACCGTAGTGAATGAGAGGTCCGTCTCCACCCTGGTGGGCTCGGAACGGTTCTCGAGCGTCCCGTCGCCGAGCTGCCCCTGTCGGTTCACTCCCCAGCAGTGCACCTCGCCGTCCGGCGTGAGACCGCACGTGTGCCGGGTGCCCAGGGAGACCGCGGAATACGACTGGTTCCCCGCTACCGGCCCTGGCTCGCTCCGGTTCGTATCCGTTCCATCCCCCAGTGCCCCGAACCGGTTCAGTCCCCAGCAATGGATCCGGTCGTCCGCCGTGAGGCCACAGGTCCGCCTCTGCCCGGCAGAGATGGCATGGAACTGAAGGTCGCCCACGACCGGGGCGGCCTCGGCACGGACCTCCTCCGTTCCATCGCCGAGTTGGCCGGAGTCGTTCGCGCCCCAGCAGTAGGCAGCGCCGTCCGCCGTGACGCCGCAGACGTGATTGAACCCGACCGAGATGGGGGCGGTCGGGGACCCGACCTGCACCTCGAGCGCCCCGCTCACCGGGAAGGCGCTCTCCTCCGTGGCGGCGACCGTGTCCCCTTCCTTCTCGAGTGTTCCGGGGTCCGCCAAAGCCGGCGAAGGTGACGAGAATAGAATGAGAAGCGCCATGCTGCCCCCTACGAACACACGTTGCGTCGCGTTCATGCTCTCTCCTGTAGCTGGATCCAGAGAGATCGGGGCATCGTTCGGCACGGCCGCAATCGGACGCCCCGATCATCGGTCTTCACACTTCCGCCCATAGAGCGGAACACCGTCTGGGGACCCGCTGGAAAGAACGCCGGCAAGGCACACCAGCGACCTCCAGGGTCCGCAGCCGGGGTGGATCCATGGTATGTTCACGGGAGAGGGGGTGCAAGACTCGCCCCGGGGCGCCGTGGCTCGCTCATTGCACCTGCGATGCGTCACCGTCATTGTGTGCGGTTTGGAACCGCATCCGCGGATCCTCCCTTCAGCCCTCGAGCCCCGAGCCACCTCATGCGCACCACCGTGGAAGAGCTTCTCGAGCTCATCGACCTCGAATCCATCGAGCACGACATCTACCGCGGCCAGAACCGCGACATCGGGACGGAGCGCGTCTTTGGAGGGCAGGTCCTCGCCCAGGCACTCGTCGCGGCCAGGCGCACTGTCGGGGAAGGAAGGGAGGCACATTCGCTGCACGGATACTTCATCCTTCCCGGGGACCTGGATCTCCCGATCGTCTATTTCGTGGACCGGCTGCGGGACGGAGGAAGCTTCACCACCCGAAGGGTGACGGCGATTCAGCACGGGCGCGCGATCTTCAATCTCTCTGCATCGTTTCACGCGGAGCAGGAGGGTCCGGAACACCAGGCGGATCCTCCCGATGCTCCCCCGCCGGAAGAGCTGCCCTCGGAGCTCGACCGAATCAGGGATACGGCCGAGCGGCTGCCACCGGACATCCGGGGTGTGCTGACCCAGGACCGGCCGATCGACTTTCGTACCGTCGACCCGCCGGACCTCTTCGACCCGGACCCGAGCCCGGCCTCCCGGATGACGTGGTTTCGCGCGGTTGGGACCCTCCCCGACGACCTCGCTACCCACCAGGCCCTTCTGGCATACGCATCCGACTACGGGCTCCTGTCCACGGTCCTCCAGCCTCACGGACTCACGGTTCGCTCCGAGCAGATCCAGGTGGCGTCGCTCGACCACGCGCTCTGGTTCCACCGGGCCTTCCGCGTCGATGAGTGGCTTCTCTACGTGGTGGACAGCCCGGCTGCGAGTGGAGGACGTGGCTTCGGCCGCGGCAGCATCTTCACGCGGGACGGATCGCTCGTGGCATCCGTCGCTCAGGAAGGTTTGACCCGGACGCGGCGCAAGGAGGGTTGACCCCCGTCAGATCCGGCCGACCCGGACGGTGAGCGGCCATCGCACCCGCCGCGGCGCATCTCCCCCCCAGGCCTCCGTGAGCTCTGCCGCGAAGGTGCGCGTCGGGCCCGTTCCCTCCGCCCGCTCGAGGGCGCGGACGGCCGACCAGGTTCCCACATACCCCAGGAACTCGGGGGCCGTCCACTCCACCTCCATCTCGAAGTTCGGAGCCTCGAGCTCCGGGAAGGGGAATGGAAGGGAGCGGTATCCTTTCTCGACATGGGAACGCTCGGGAGGCCAGTATCGACCCAGCGCCCCGGAATAGAACCGCTCGACCACCCAGTCCACCGTCGCTACGACGGAAGGGGTCCCATAGGTGAGCAGCGCCAGGAGCGCCCCTGGGCGGGCCACCCGCTGCACCTCGCGGTAGTAGGACTCCAGGTCGAACCAGTGCGCGGCCTGGGCGGCTGTCGCCAGGTCAACGGATCGACGAGGAAGGCCGCTTTCGCCCGCGACGCCTCGGTGGAACTGGGCGCGCGGGTGTACCGGAGCCCGGGCGATCTGTTCGCCGCTCGCATCCGTGCCCAGAACCCGCCGGAACTGCTCCGCAAGAAGGAGCGAGAACTGTCCCGAGCCACAACCCGCATCCCACGCGAGCCCCCGGGACGGGGCGGAACCTGCCAGGAAGTCCGCAAGCTCCTCGGGATAGGTGGGCCGGTAGGACGAGTAAGCCCCCGCCCGCTCCGAAAAGTGATCGGGGAAGCCCTCGTCCACCTTTCGCTGCTCGCCCGTTACGGGCTTGCCCGCACGTCCAACTCGATGATCTCGAGGTGAATGTGTTCCCCGCATTCGGACGACTCGACGACCCTCGCCTCCACGACGAGGGCGTCACCGACCGCGAGCCCCTCCGTATCGCCTACGATGCTGTATTCGTCCTGGTCCGCGCCCACGATGAGCGCACAGGTCGGGCCGGCTTCGATCACCTCGACCTCCCGCAGGATCCGTCCATCGGCATCCGTAACGTGGAAGAGGTCGGTCATCGAGATCGGGTCGAAGTAGGCATCGAAGATGATGAAGCGGTGGATGCGATCGCGGTCGGCCCATTCCGGAACTTCGAGGATCTCCTCGACTTCCCCGCCCCGGGTGGTGAGCACGAAGGTCAGCCCCTCGAAGCCGGAGCGCGTGCCTCCAAAAGCGATGTTGATCGGGGTGATTGCGGGCAGGTGGAGACCCCGGACAGTCACCTCCGTGCCGGGCGGACCACTCTTCGGAGAGATCTCGGTGGGCCTCACCAGCAACTCGGCGGTGGGATCGAGCCGCTCGCCGTCCTGCCGGACCTGACCGAGCACGTCTGCGACTCCGAACCACAAGAGCCCCACCAGCACCGCCGGGGCGACCAGCATCCGGGAACTCACCGACCGCCGCTCTCGAACATCTCGACGAATGGACATGTTTCCCTCTCCCTCGTTGGATCGAACGGCCGCGAACAGGTCGGCGTGTAGGCCGATTTCCATATTACCCGCGCCGGCCCACGCGGATCCCGGCACACCGGCCGCTGCACGCGACACGCCGCTGCACCCGAGACGGGGATCTCAAGACCGCCCCTCAGTGATCCTCGCCCTGGAGGAGTCGGGCCAACTCGTCGCCCAGGTGCTCTTGGAGCAACTCCCGGTACCAGTCCGTCCCCTGAACACCTTCATTCGCACCGAAGAAAGCATCGACGACCGGGGCCCAGTCCGAATCCCTCGGCATGATCACTCCAAACTCCTCGGAGTCGTCGTCGGCGACGGAGTGCCGACGAAGCGGAAGGCCGTCCTCGACGGCTCGCCAGTAGTTGTAGATGTCGATGAACCCGAAGTACCCTCCGGAAGCCGCACGACCCACGAGCTCGTCGTTCGACTCGACGGGAACCGTCTCCATCTCCGGAAAGTGGGCCCGTCGAAGCTCGTCCAGCCGCTCCTCGTGGAGGGTCCCTGGATAGGAGAGCCCGATGAGCCCGGCGAACGTCTCCCCCACCTCATCGAGCGCCTCGAGCTCGGGCACCTCCTCGTGGGTCATCAGGGTGGCCACGTTGCTGAGGTACGGCGGAGAGAAGGTGATCTCATCGCGCCGGGACTCCGTGATCGTGACGTTGCCGATCCCGAACACCCCTCCCCGAGAGCGTCGCACCCGCTCGTAGAAGTCCGCCCATCGCTCCTCCGGAATGAAATCCACCTCCATTTCGATCCCGTGTGCGTCCTCCACGAAGCGGGCGAACTTCCGCAGCAGCTCGATCGTCACCCCTGTGAGCTCTCCATCGCGCCCTTCGCCGGCGAACCCCGAAGATGGGACGTAGTGGACGAGAATCCTTGACTCCCCGGCTTCCTGCGCCTCCGCGAAGGAGACCGCCTCGAGCCCGCCCTCACCGGTCCCCACCGCCGCTGTGGACGCCGGAGCTTTCCCCCCTTCCGGTTCGGGGTCACCCGCACAGCCGAGGGTGAGAGCCGCCAGCACCGCGCACAGTCCACCGGTGATGAAGCTCGCTCTCATCCGGCACCTCCACCGTGGCCCCTCTTTCTCGATTGCCATGGACTCCATCTCACCGATCACAGCCAGCTCAGCAGGTGACTCCCGAGGAACGCGACGGCGACGGACCCGAGCAGGACGAGCCCCAGGTAGGAAAAAATCCGCATCGCCCTACCCGGCCGATCCTCCTCCGGCATGTCCGTCGAGGTGACAGCGCGCAGATTCAGATATCCGAGGATCGGTCCGGTAATGAACGAGAGGCCGGTCGCAAAATCGATCATCGTCGTGAGATTCCCCCGGAAGAAGGCCAGGAGCAGGAGGACGCCGACTCCGAGGAGAACGAATGAGATCCAGTACAGGCGCCCTGCCGCCCGGTTCGCGGTCACGGCGACATCGTCCACCTGAATCAAGGTAATGGCCCGATCGATCACGCGGGGAAAGCCGTCCAGGACCGTGAGCGTCGTCGAAAACATCGTGGTGAGCGCGAGAACCACGATGATCGGCCGGATCCACTCGCCGATCGTCTGCGCGTAGAGATCGATCAACTGCGTAGAGAAGACGGCGCCGTCCATGCTGAACTCGAGGCCGGACCCGTACATGAGCCCGGTACCCAGGAGCAGGAAGGCGAACGCCAGGAAGCCGGTCCCCACATATGCCACCATGAAATCGAGCCGGGCGATTCCGACCGACGCACGCACTCCCGAAGCACGATCCTTCGCCAAGGTCCAGAGGGAGTTGTACACGGAAGCCGCGATGTCGGAAGGCATCCATCCCATGAGCGCCAGGAGGAACCCGAAGGAGACGGTACCGGCTGCCGGCCACGCGAGGCTGAAGGTGGAGAAGTCGGTCCGCGGCAGGACCAGCACGGCGGCAACGATCGTGGATACCGCCAGGAGCCCGAGCATCACCTTGATCGCAATGTCGAGGGCTCGGAACCGTCCGACGGCCAGGAGACCTCCGCAGAGCGAATAGATGAAAGCGGCGGCCGCAGTCGTCGACCAGCCGAGGTCGAACGCATAGAGGAAAAGGAAGGCGGTGAAGAGCACGATCGCGGTCTGTGTGATCACCGCGATGCCCAGCACGACCGTCATGTAGAGCCAGAGGGCCCACCGCCCGATCCGTCGATACCCCTCGATCAGGCTCATGCCGGTTGCCGAGGCGTACCGGGGCCCGAACTCGAAGAACGGGTACTTCAGGATGAGCGCCAGCAGAATCACTCCGGAGAGCCCGAAGCCCATCGCGGCTCCAGCCCGGGTCGCCTGGACGAGATGAGAGAGCCCGATCGCGGTACCGGCCCAGATGAGGCCGGGCCCGAAGCTCTGCCAGAACGTCCCCCGAGGAGCACCCTTGGCGGGCGCGGAAACAACGGACATGAGACCTGTGGCTGCAGGTGAGAGGAAGAGGAAACCGGGAGAACGTGGGGGCGCAGCTCCTTCCGGGCAAGGCGCTCGGCAGCGGGGACTTGCCTCCTCCGGAAACAGAACCGATCGTCCAGGGTGTGGCGATCGTGGTGCACTGCCGGGACTCATCCTCTGAAGCGGAGTTTTCATGGTCGAGTGTCCTTTTCCGAAACGGTGGCTCGAAGGGTGCATCCCCGGAGCCGCGATCCTGGCGCTGATGGCCTGCGGACAGGCCCCGGATGAGCATCCTCCGGCCGCGGAGGCGGACCCGGCGCTGGGGAGCGAGGAGATGTGGAGCCCGCCGGAGGATCGAACGAGGGCCCATTCGGTGCCCTCGTCACCGGAGGAGCCCCGGCTCCAGCGCGTGCAACAGCTCACGCACGGCGGTACGAACGCGGAGGCCTACTTCTCGTACGAAGGAGACCGACTCATCTTCCAGGCAACCTGGCCGGGAGAGTCGGAGTGCGACCAGATCTACGCGATGGACCTGGACGGATCGAACCTCGAGCGAATCTCGACAGGTGGGGGGAGGACGACCTGTGGCTACTTCTTCCCCGGACAGCGACAGGCCCTGTTCAGCTCCACACATCACCTCGACCCCGAGTGTCCGCCTCCTCCGGACCGGAGCGAAGGATATGTCTGGGGCCTGTTCGACTATGACATCTTCGTTCGGGACCTCGAAACGGGAGAGCTCACCCAGCTCACCGATTCCCGAGGATACGATGCGGAGGCCACGCTCTCACCCGACGGCGAGACGATCGTATTCACCTCCGACCGGGACGGAGACCTGAACCTCTGGGCCATGGATGCCGACGGGTCGAGCCCCCGTCAGCTCACGAGCCGCGAGGGATACCAGGGGGGAGCCTTCTTCTCCCCGGATGGATCACAGATCGTGTATCGGGCATTCCATCCGCGGACGGAAGAGGAGCGTGAAAGCTACCGGAGCCTTCTGGACCAGGGGTTGGTCGCGGGCGGTCGGTTGGAGGTGTTCGTCATGGATGCGGACGGCGGCAACCCACGGCAGGTCACGGACAACGGCGCCTCCAACTTCGCGCCGTTCTTCCATCCGGACGGTGAGCACATCATCTTCAGCTCGAACCTGCACAACCCGGGTGGCCGAAGCTTCAACCTCTATCTCGTTCGAACGGACGGAACGGACCTGGAGCGCGTGACCGTGGACGACGCAGGCTTCGACGGCTTTCCTCAGTTCAGCCCCGACGGACGGCACCTCGCCTTCGCCTCGAGCAGAGGAGCGGAGGCGCCGGGTGAGATCAACGTCTTCCTCGCTGAATGGGCCGACCTCGAGCCGGGGGACGAGGGACCGGCCGGAAAGTAAGGCCGCCGTGCGTCCAGACGCCCCCTCTTTCGGTGGCGCCGCTCCGCTCTGCCCTCAGTTCGCGAGCCAGCGCGCGCTCAGGCGTTCGCGATCCACGGCGACCCCACCGAGGTAGACGGCGGAGATTTCCCGTGTGTACGTGATGTCGTCGAGCGGGTTCGCGTCCAGCACGACGAAGTCCGCCCGCTTCCCCTCCTCGACCGTGCCCGCATCCGTGAGCCCGAGCAGTTCCGCCGAGTTCCGGGTCGCCGCCACGATCACCTCCGCCGGTGACATTCCCGCACTCACCATGTTCGCCATCTCGAGGTGCACGCTCCAGGGGGCGCTGCCGTCCGTGCCGAAGGCGATCCGCACCCCTTCCTCGTTCAGTCGAGCGAGGTTGCGGGCCTGGACCGCGAATCGCTCCTGTGCATCCGGCCGATCGGTGGCGGTCGCCTGCATCTCGCTCAACTGCTCAGCGGGAACCGTCCCACCGAGCCAGCTCACGTCTCTCGCGACGCCGGGATCGGGAAGATTCGGAACGAGGACGACATGGGGACGCTCCCTCCACAACTCGAGCAGCTCGTCGTCCACGTCCCGGTCCCGGATCCCATGGGCAAAGGCGTCGAGCCCTGCCCGGAGGAGCCCCTTGGCATCCTCGAGCGTGAAGATGTGGGCGGTGACGAGCAGGTCATGCCGGTGCGCTTCGTCGATGATCGCGCCGTAGAGCTCCGGGGTGAGCTTCTCGTACTGGCCATTCCGATCGTCGACCCAGATCTTGACGAGGTCCACTCCGCTCGCCGCAAGTTCCCGCACGGCTGCTCGAGCCTCGTCCTCCGTATCGATCCAGTACGGTGCCTCTCCCCGTCCAGGCTCCGGCCTGGTGATCCCCCGCCCCGCCGTGCGGAGCCTTGCTGCACCTGCAACCGGCTCATCGCGCACCTGAAACACGACCTCGCTCGAATCCGAGCCGAGGCTCACGGCTACGCCCACTCCGTAGTACGCGAGATGCTCGAGCTGGTCGAGGAGGGCCTCGCGAGTCTGGGCGAGGTGAAGGTGGGTGTTGATGAGTGCCGGGATTATCGTCTTGTCACTCAGGTCGACGCGGTCCGCTCCCGCCGGAACATCGACCTCTCCCCTTCGGCCGACCTCGATGAAATGCCCCTCGCGGACCACGAGAACGGCATCCTCGACCGGGGCCCCACCCTGGCCGTCGATGAGCCGAGCCCCCTCGAAGACCGTGACTGGAGCGGAATCCACGACCTCCGCCGAATCCGACGGCGAGCAGCCCGTGGCGGACAGAAAGAGCAGGACCAGCGGGATCATGAGGAGGCGCGGAGGAGAGGACCACCCGTTCTTTCGACGCACGAGGGGCTCCGGCAAGGGTTCCCGGGGGCCGAGGGCCGCTGGTTGGACCACGCGCAGCGCCGCCCCTCCTCCCGGCACGCTTCCGCGCTGACGCGCACGCGGATGCACACGATCCCAAACTGTAGCTCGCGCACGTCGGGACCGCCAGAAGAGCAGCGGGCAAGCCCTGCTCTTCCGCGAAACTTCCGTCAGAAGGTCAAGGTCACGCTGTGGGCCTTCGCACTTGTCGCGAGATCCGCGGCTCCACCCATCCGCGCGTACTCCACGAGATCGGCCTCGGAGATCCCCCTCGGGGCGGCGCACGGAGCACAGACGATTACTTCGAGGCCTTCACCTTCGAGGAACTCGACCACCTCACCGATCGAAGGGAGCCCGACGGCCTTGATCTCCCGCAGGTCCGTCTTCCGGTCCGCGAGGTATGTGGCCTCCTGCATGAGGAAGACGACCGGGGGCTCCCCCGGAAACTCACCGGATTCGACGGCTCCCTTCAGGGCCACGAACGGGAGTGCGGCGAGATTGGGCTGATCGGGCCCACGAGTCGCGATGACGAACATATGACTACCTCCTTTCAGGGGATCCGGTCGCGTCCGAGGCGTGGACTCAGAAACCGATCCAGTAGTTGACCTTGATCACGAACACATTGGCAGGGGCCGCATCGAACAGGGCGCGAGCGTCACGGTCCAGGGAGAAGTCCCCCTGCTGCACCCGGTCTCGGCGCTCCTGCTGCCACACGAGAAAGAGCTGCGAACCGGGCCGATATTCCCAGCGCAGAACCGCATTGCCCCGGAGTGACCTCAGGTTGAAGTCCGGGTCCTCGAAAACGAGATCGCTCGACCCATCGCCACGGAAATCCAGGTGACGCCGGCCATCCATTTCACAGCTTCGGCCCTCCACGCATCGTACCCCTCCTTCGCCGAGCACCGCCTCCCCCTCGGGCAAGGAGATGAACTCGAACGTGCGCGCGCGAGCAAGCTGCTTGTATCCCAGAAAGTCGCCTGCGGAGAGGAGGGGCTGGCCGAAGACCTCGAGGGTGAGCGTCGGGGAAAATGCCCACGAAAGCCTCGTATCGATCGACAGGGTGCGTGTATCGAGGTCCGCGAAGAAATACCGGCCACCGTACGTCGGGGCGAACCCTCCGTTCCGGAGTTGCGTCACGTACTGGGCTCGATCGATCGAGCGGGTGTAGGTGGGAGCAAGCGCGAGCTGCATCGATGCGGAAGGCCGGTACGCCACCTCGAGGGAGAAATCTACCTCACTCCCGCCTCCGGAAGCGTCGACGTACCCGGCCTCTACGGAAGCGCTCAACCCTCTCCGCGGATCCGAGCCGAGTGA
This sequence comes from Gemmatimonadota bacterium, assembly GCA_007121455.1. Lineage (GTDB taxonomy): Bacteria > Gemmatimonadota > Gemmatimonadetes > Longimicrobiales > Gaopeijiaceae > SKKN01. The sequence continues at coordinate 124,912 of SKKN01000025.1, forward strand.
AAGCCCAGCCTCGACGGATCGGGGCACCTCCATCAAGGGGCCCCCACGGGTCGCACGGTCGTCGAGGACGCTTGGCGAATAGCCGAGCCTCAATCCTGCTTCCCAGAGGTTCAGGAAGGTGAAATCGGCATTCACGTTCAGCGGCCCCGCGGTGTACGCGTCGTTCCAGCGGCTGCGATGGACTTCGGATGAGAAGAGGCTGTTCCGCCAGCCCCGGAAGGCGAAGACCGAGAAAGAGTATTCTCGAAAGACCTCTCCCGGCTCGATCTCCCGGTACTCTCCGTAGAACCCGGCGAAGATCCGCTCCGAGGACGTCGAGAATCCGAGGTCGTTCACTGCGAACCCGGGTGTTCGATGCCCAAGCCAGGCACGTCCCGTCCACGGGCTTCCTCCCCGACGCGCGAGATCCAGATACCAGTGGCCTCCGGTCATCGACGTGGCGCTGGAATCCACCTGCACATGGACCGCGTCCGGGCGCTGGAAATAGTGGACGCTCGATTCCTGAAGACGGAGCATCGCAGCAGGAGAACCTCGCACGTGATTCGCCACGACTCGCCCTTCGAGAGCCCACTCGCGATCGGCCCAACTATGCTCGAAGTCGACACCGACGCTGTGCGCGCTCGAGGTCAGGAAATCGGCGCCCCCGTCGGAAGGAAGGTGACGGCCCACATGCGTGAAGATCGCGCCCACCTGGGAGTCTCCTCCCGCGAGATCCTGCCGGGCGCGCAACACCCCATACTGCGCACGCGGCTCAGCAAGGAACCCACCGTAAAGCTCCTCCTCTGGATCATAGGTCCGCCCGCGAACCCGATCGGTCACCGCGGCGAGCCCCCCGAGGCTGAGGCCGTCTCGGGTACGCCCCGTCACCTTCGCGGCGCCGATGATCGGGGTCTCGCGAGGGACGTCCGAAAAGGCGGCGTCGGCAGGCGCGCGCCCCTGGGGCGATCGGCCGATGCGACGTGAGTGGAACAGGGTGCTCTCGGGTCCCGGAAGCTCGAAGTCGAAAAGTCGGTCATCCCGCGTGAAGAAGGGCCGCTGCTCCGGGAAGAACGTCTCGAACGCCGTCAGATTCACGACGGCCGGGTCGACCTCGACCTGCCCGAAATCCGGATTGATCGAGAAGTCGGCAACGAAGGAGGAACCGAGGCCGTATCGTCCATCGAGCCCGACCTGCCCCGTTCGGTCGGCGCCCTCCCGAAAGGGGTCGTCCGTGGCCTCGGCCACCCCGTGTCGACTTGCGAGCACGAACGGGAGAAGCTCGAGGTTTCGCGGACGGTGCGACAACTCGATCCCCTCGAGCACGGTGAACGCGCTCACACCCCCGAAACGCCTCCTGGATTCGAGCGCAAGGTAGCTGAGCTCCCCTGTGGCGACCCGGCGTCTCGTGATATTCAGGCCCCAGGATTGAGGACCGGGCGAAGGATCATAGCGCAACTGCGAGAGGGGAATGCGGAACTCCGCCGTCCACCCTTCGTCATCGATGTGGGTCGCTCCTTCCCAGACGGCCTCCCAGGCGCCATCGACCTCGATGTCGTCGTACCGATAGCGATCCACCTGCACCCCCGCCGCGGTGAGACGAAACGCGTATGCCGTACGGCGGTCCAGGTTCGGATCGAAGGCAACCTCCACGAAATCGTACGAGTCGGACTCTTCGTCCCGCCGAGTGAGCTGTCGACCGATCGACGCAGGATCCGCATCGTGCATCCGGACCCCTACATAGACGGCCTCGTCGTCGAAGAGGAGCCGCACCTCTGTTTCGTCCCGAGCCGGCAGGCCCTCCGTGGGCTCCCCGGCGATAAAGCCCGAAACCACCGGCGCGGTCCTCCATGCCTCTTCGTCCATTCGACCATCGACTTCGATCGGCCCCTCTCTCCTCACGGCCACGATCCGGGGAGGACCGGTTCCGTCGCTCACCGCCGAATCGGAAGCCATCTGGTGCGCCGGTCCAGGAGCCGAGGTCGCCGCGGGAGGAGCGGTGGGGGCCGTCCAACCGGCAACGAGGACGAGGAGCGCGAGGAGGCCGGCGGGCCGAAGCGTCCTACGGCGCGCCCGACCGGACAGTCTGCACATGGATGGTGGCACCACAAAGCCTGCCTTTTGATCTGGCTGGAACTCGCCGTTCGTCTCGGGAAAGGCCCCGCGATTTCGAGCGGCATTGAACCCCGATCAGGAGGACGGGATCCGGACTCCCCGGCAGGGGGGAGGAATCGCAATGGTGAGACGATGAGGTTCTGGTCTTGCACCGGCCAAGCCCTGGCCCGACGGGGTGCCGCCGGGAAAACCTCGAGCGAAGTTCGTCGAGGAGGGAGCTGACTGATCCGCCTTCGCAATCAGCTTTCCGCCAGTGCCCGCACGATGTCCGATTGCGTGACGATCCCCACGAAACCTCCCTCTTCGACCACGAGCGCGCGCCGCACTCCCTTTTCGTGGAGGAGACGAGCGAGATTCCTGAGGGAGGCCGAGGATTCGATCGTGATCGGCACGGACGTCATGATGTCCTCCGCCTCGTACCCGTCGAAAACGTTGTCGGGAAGGGTACCGACCTGGTCCCGGACATCGACGTAGTTCCCGTCCGCCGTCACGTAGTACGCGAAGAACTCCCCAACAGGCTCCTGACCGAGGAACGAGGGCTCACGGGTGGGAGTCCTCACCCCGAGCCCCCACCGAGCCGCCTCGGGGATCTCGTCCAGTTCCCGCGCGAGACGCACCACATCGCGTATGGTCACGATCCCGAGGAGCGATCCGTCCTCGCCCACCACCGGCGCCCCGGTGATGCCGGCGCGTTCGAGCAGTCGTACCAACTCCGCCACGGGCGCATGGGGCGGAACCGTGATCAAATCCGTCTGCATGATATCGCGTACCCGACTCATCCTTCCTCTCCTCTCTTCGCAAATTCAGACGCCGTGACACCTCGACCTGCCCTTGCGGGCCCAAGCAAGAGCCGTGCCGTGCGTGTAGGATATCCTTCCCCCAGGGGCAGCGATACCTTACACTCTTCGGAATGGCTTCGCGGGTCGCGACAGCACCTCGCGCCGCGAGCTTCCACCCGTGGACCCGGAGGTCCCATGGCCAACACGATATCCAGACCGATCGCTCGCTGCGCAGCCCTGTCCCTTTCCGCATTCCTCCTCGGGGGCTGCGACGGGGACGACAGCATGGGTCCCCTCGACGTCGTGGTGACGGAGGTGGACGGGATCGGCCTCGAGCAGCCCGCGGCCGTCATCCATGACCCGGTGGACGACGTGTACCTCGTTTCGAACATCAGCGGCGCACCGGCAGACCGGGACGGCTCGGGCTTCATCTCGAAGCTCTCACCGGATGGGGAGGTCCTCGACCTTCACTGGGTCCGCCTGTTCGGGCCGGACCTGGCCCTGAACTCCCCGAGGGGAATGGCGATCCGGGGCGACAGCCTCTTCGTGGCCGACCTCGACTGCGTCCGGCTCTTTCAGCGGACCGAGGGAACGGGCGTGGCACGGGTCTGCCTCGACGGCTCGACCTACCTCTCGGACGTGGACGTCGGCCCCGAGGGATCGATCTTCGTCGCCGACGCCGGGCTCCAGGCCGGGGCGAACGGGCTCGAAGCCAGCGGATCCGACGCCGTCTATCGCGTCGTGCTGGAAGCCGGGCGGCAGGGCTCGACCCTGGCCCAGAGCCCCGAGCTGGGTCACCCGAGCGGCCTGGCCGTCGGCACCCGCGGAATCTTCGTCACGACGTTCGGGACCGGCGAGATCTTCCGCCTCACCCCGGCCGGCGAGCGCACCTCGGTGATCCCGGCCTCGGGCCGGAGCTTCGATGGGATCGTCTTCCTCCCCGACGGCGGCTTCGCCTACTCGTCGTCGAGCGAATCGACGATCCATCTCGTCACCGGAGAGGGGCGGATCGTGCGCCTTCTGGAGGACATCCCGGAGCCAGGAGCCCTGGGGTACGATGAGGCGAGAAACCGTATCCTGGTGCCGCTGCTCTCCGAAAACCGAATCCTCTTCGTCGACCTGCCCGATGAGCCGGACGACGCCCTGTGAAGACCGTGAGATCCCTGGGTTCGACGATCGCCGGGGTTGACAGTCGGCGGTGGCCTGGGTATTTACCTCCGTTATGAGCGAGTACGGACGCACTTTCGTCTGCTGCATGTGCAGCTGTCTGTGTTGTGGGTGTCGCGAGATGCCCGGAACAGCGGAGCTGTGTACGTGTCGCAGGAGGAAGATGGTCTGACCATCGCTTGAGCCGGGAGAGCACCCGGCACGAGAAATCCAAGACCGGCCGCAGCCACCCGAGCTGCGGCCGGTCTTTTTTTGTTCTGTCCCGCTTACGAGTCTGAGGAATACCATGTCGACCGATTTCGAAACGAGTTTCGACGATGGGGCTGCGAGCACCGGGGCGAGTCGCCGAAGTGCTCGCCGCTCCCGCGGACGACTCACCACCCTTGCGATGGTCGGAGCCCTCCTCTGGATGGGCTCTGCCTCCTTGGAGGCCACCGAGCTTCCCTCTCCTTCGGTTCCTCCCGCTCCCGACTCGGAGGTCGGAACCATCTCCGGGGAGGTCCGAGCGGCCGGATCGGGACAGCCGCTCGTCAGCGTTCAGGTCGCGGTGATCGGATCCGGAATCGGCACGATCACGGGGCCGGACGGTGGATTCGTTCTGGAAAACATCCCCGCCGGAGAACACGTGCTTCGGGCCCAGCTGCTCGGCTATCGCACCGTGCAGGAGTCGGTGCACCTCGAGGCAGGTCAGAACGTGACCGTGGATCTCACGCTTTCCGAGAGCGCGATCGGGCTCGACGAAATCGTCGTCACGGGTACAGCGGGCCAGGCTCGCAGACGGGAGGTAGGAAACCAGATCACGCAGATCAACATGGCTGAAGTGCAGGAGCCCGTGGCCTCCATGGATCAACTTCTCCAGGGACGGTCAACCGGCATGACGGTGACCTCCCACGGCGGAGCCTTCGGAGGCGGCGCCGCGATTCGGTTGAGGGGCAACGTCAGCCTTTCCATGAGCAATCAGCCACTCATCTTCATCGACGGTGTCCGTCAGTCCGCGGAAGGGTATCCGGTCAACAACACCGAGGGGGATTTTCCCCACTACGGCTCTAGCTCGCAGATGAGCCCCTTGAACGAGATCCACCCCGGGGACATCGAACGAATCGAAATCGTGAAGGGAGCGGCGGCGACGACACTCTACGGCTCCGAAGCCTCGGCCGGAGTCATCCAGATCTTCACCAGACAGGGAGCATCAGGAAGTCCCCAGTGGACCTTCCAATCGGACCATGGCGTCGACTGGGTGCGACCCTTCGGCTCGAGTCAGCGGCCCTACGTCGGTATGGAGCCGTTCTTGAGGAATGCGTACGGGACGCAGAACAGCCTCTCGGCATCCGGAGGGCTGGGAGCCGCCAACTATTACCTTTCCGGCGTTTACGAGGTGGGCGACGGCGTACTTCCGAATGATCATCAAGACCGTGTCGGGCTGCGTGCGAACCTCTCCCTGGAAGCTCGATCGGATCTCCTCCTCCAGTTGCACACGGCCTATTCACGGCACGCCCTCGACATCACGCATACGGGCAACAGCGCGATGGCGATCCCCTTCTCCGTGTTCCGGGCGCCGAACAACGCCTTTGGAACCACTGACCCGGAGGTCATTCGAGAGCTCACGGATGCCAAGATCTGGCAGGACAACGACCGATTTCTGACGAGCCTGACCGCGGTCTGGGAACCCAACTCGAGAACGACGCAACGTGCCACCGTGGGACTCGATCGAAGCGCCTTCCACGGGCGGCAACATCGGCCTCTCGGATTCAACAACGATCCACAGGGGTCCATGTCGGACACCCGCTGGGAGAGCCGAACCATCACGCTGGATTACACCGGGAATTACACCCTCCTCCAGGATCCATCCGGTGAGGCGGTCGCCTCCACCCTGTCGTGGGGTCTTCAGGGAACCTCTACCGAGGAATCCAAGCTCGACGGTTTCGGGCGTGGCTTTCCAGGCCCGGGACGACACACCCTGAGCAACATGGCCTCCGGGCTCCTCTTCAGCTCCGAGCAGAGACGGGTGTCCGGAGGATTCTTCGGCCAGAGCATGGTGGCGTTTCGTGACCGGGTCTTCGTCACCGCCGGAGCTCGGGTCGACGGACACAGTGTTTTCGGGGAGAACCTCGGGCTTCAAACGTACCCGAAGTTGAGCGCCTCGTGGGTGATTTCGGATGAGGCTCTCTGGCCCGAGAGCTGGGGCGACGTGAAACTGCGCGCGGCATACGGACTTGCAGGCCGTGCCCCCGGAGCATTCGATGCGGTCCAGACCTGGACCGCACACTCGTTCGGAGGAGCCGCGTCATTCATCCCGGAAAACGTAGGGAACCCGGAACTCGGACCCGAGAAAACCCGGGAGACGGAGGTCGGCTTCGACGGTTCCTGGCTCAATGGGCGGCTCGCTGTCGACTTCACCTTTTACCACCAGGACACCAGAGACGCATTATTCGCCATTGCCCAGCCTCCGACTCAGGGCTTCCTGAGCAGCCAGCTGGAGAATGTCGGGGCGCTCTCCAATCGGGGACTCGAGCTGAGCGTCGATGGGAGGGTGATGGAGCAGCCGGGCTTCACCTGGAATCTCGGTGCCAACCTTTCCACGAACCGGAGTGAAGTCCTCGATATCGGCACGGCAACGGTGTCGTCGATCGTGGAGGGGCATCCGGCCCCGGTGATGCGCGGCGCCTATGTTCGAAACGCTGATGCGTTCGAAGATCCCGATATCGATCCAGACCACTTCTATGGGCCGAACGCGCCTACGCGGATCGTCGGCCTGAACACCTCCCTCGACTTCCGCAATGGGGTCTCTCTCAGCGCGCGAGGAGAGTACCAGGGAGGTCACTACATCCGGGACGGGACCTCACACAACATGGTAAACCGAGGAGCCGGAGCTCCCGGATGCGATGATGCGTACGAACACGTTCCGTATTCCGATTACCCGCAGGGGGACTTGAGCCAGGTAACAGCCCTCGATCGGGCGCGGTGCTACCGGGAAAGCCTGCTCAACGGAATGTGGAACATTCCTGCGGACTTCTTCAAGGTGCGCGAAATCACCCTGCACGTGCCGGCGACACGAGTAGTGCCCGGAGCCCGGACGGCGAGCCTCACTTTTTCGCTTCGGAACGCGTTCCGCTGGACGAACGACGACTTTCCTTCGTTCGATCCGGAAATGATCCCGAGCCGGGATTCACTGTCCTCGCTCTTCGTTGGAATCACGGAACACGTTCCCGACCCCGCGCGCGTTGCCGTGTCGCTTCGGGTCACATTTTGAGAGAAGAGGGGAAATAGAATGAGACGCATACGTTTCACTGTGTTCGGAGCGCTCCTCGTGCTTGCGGCCTGCGACTTCGACGTCAGTAATCCAGGACCGATCGAGGCCGACGCGCTCAACGATCCGGCCGCGTTCGAGGGACTGGTCCGCGGCATGAGCCAAGCGACGTCCTTCGCGCTCTGGCGCTTGGCCTTCGTCGGTGGAGAGGTGAGTCGGGAGCTGATCGAAGCCGGCCGGTTCTTCTCTCCCAAATTGCCCGTGGTCCCCGGTCAGCTGACGCAGGAATCGATCGGCTCGCGCTACTGGAATCCCGCGGTCCGCGCGCGCTGGGTAGCGGAGGATGGAGTGCGGCGGTTCAGGGAGCTTCTGGACGACTTCGACAGCTCTCCGCTGGCCGTGCGCGCCCTGCTGCACGCCGGCTTCGCCAACCGGATGCTGGGAGAGAACTTCTGTGAAGCCGTCATCGACAGTGGGCCCGCTGAGCCGAACGAGGTCTACTTCGAGAGAGCGGAGGGCCAATTCACCGAGGCGCTCCGCATCGCGGAGACCCTGGGGGACTCGGAGGCCGTCCATGCGGCGAGGGCAGGACGAGCCGGCGTCAGGATCTATCTGGATGACTGGCCGGGCGCTGCTGACGATGCGGCGAGCGTCCCCGATGGATTCGTGCGGGAGGCCGAGTACTATGGGGACCAGGGCTTGGATCAGTACAACAATCTCTATTGGTCCAACGCCAATTCACCCTTCCGCACGTACAGCATCGCCGAGACTTTCTACGAGAGCTACTACGAAGAGACAGGGGATCCCCGAGCCGCCTGGGGCACGGACCCGAACCAGCCCGTAGGAGAGCTTGCGCACGTACGCTGGCTGTTCACGGTCAACAAGCACAACGATTTCGATGCACCCATCAACGTGGCGAGCGGTCGGGAAATGCGCCTGATCGAAGCAGAAGCGCAGCTCCGCCGAGGTGACGCCGCGGCTGCGGTGAACATCCTGAATGATCTCCGGCACACAGTGGTTTCCGACCACGACGGTGCCCCGCTCGCACCCTGGCCGGAGACGGCAGATCTGGAGAAGGCGTGGGAATACCTGAAGCTGGAGCGAGGAATCGAACTGTGGATCGAGGGACGGCGCATGGGAGATCTTCGGCGATGGACAGCAGACGGGTCTCTCGGCGAAACGGTAGATGTGTCGGATCGAATCCGCCTCTGCCTCCCGATCGCGGACAGCGAGAAGGACACGAACCCCAACCTCGACCCAAATCATCAGGACCCAATCAACCCCGCGTACACGGGACGCTGATCCCAGGGAATCCCGGATGGTGGATTCCGCATCCAGTTGACGGAGGAGCTGAGCCGAAGAGACTGGGTGGACGGAAGCGGTGGACCGGAGCCGGCGCACCCAGCCGGGTGCGCCGGCTCCGGCCTTATCCGGCAACACCCTCCTCTACGGGCCTCGCCCGGAGCTGAGCCTCTCGTGCGACACGCCGTCCCTCCTCCTCGTCGACCACGTAGAGGATCGCACCGCCGACCAAGAAGAAGAGTATGATGGAGAGGATCCCGTACCGGCTCGAGCCCGTCAACGCGATGACCAGAGCCATCACGGAGGGCCCCGCCATTCCCGCGAACTTGTCCATCACTCCGTAGAAGCCGAAGAGCTCGCCCGACTTGTAGGCCGGGATCATGCTCGAGTAGAGGGACCGGGAGAGCGCCTGGGTGCCTCCCTGCACGGTCCCCACGAGGAACGCAAGCGCCCAGAAGTGGACGGCGGACGTCATGAAGTAGCCGAGGATCGAGATCCCCGTATAGACGCAGAGACCGAGAAAGATCGCCCGCTTCGTGCCGATCTTCCCCGCCAGCATTCCGAAGAGGAACGAGAAGGGCACCCCGACGAACTGAACCATCACGATCGCGCCGATCATGTGACCCTGGTCGATCCCAAGCTCCGCGCCGTACACGGACGCCATCCGAATGATCGTCCCGATTCCGTCGCCGTAGATCAGATACGCGACAAGGAAGAGGAAGGCATTCCGGTACGACCGGAGCTCCTTCAGGGTGCTCTGGATGCGGTTGAGTGCAAACCGGAACGTTCCCTTCTCCACGACCTCGCCGGGAGCGAGTTCGGCGACCGGCTCGGCTACCCGTCGAAAGATGGGTATGGAGAAGACGGCCCACCAGACCGCCACCGCAAGGAAGGAGAGCCGCGGCGCGAGAGTCCCCTCCGGGATGCCGAAGAACTCGGGCATCTGGATCATCAACAAACAGAATGTCAGGAGCAGCCCCGCCCCCAGGTATCCGATCGCGAAGGCACCGGTGGATACCCGATCCACTTCGTGCGGGCGGGCGATGTGCGGCAGTAACGCGTCGTAGAAAACGATGCTCCCGTTGGCCCCCACGTTCACCAGAACGAAAAAGGCGAGCCCGAGAAGCCAGTCCCCTTCCTGCACGAAGAAGAGCATGCCCGTCGCGGCAACCCCGAGTCCGGCGAACGCCGCCAGGAGCGGCTTCTTGATCGCGGCTCGGTCCGTGATCGCACCGAGCACCGGCGCCACGACCGCTACGAGTACGATTCCGAGCGTCGTCGCGATGGCGAAGTTGCGGGTCGCGTCGGCACCGGGAAGTTCCGCGGCCGCCACGTTCTGAAAGTAGATGGGAAAGACGGTGGCGACGACGACGGCCCACATGCCGGTCGTGGCCCATTCGTACATCGCCCAGGCCCGGAGCTCGGGCCGGTGGAGGCCGAGGCGTTCCAGGAGCGGCATCTCCGCATGCCCGGGAAGCGAGCCTTTGGCCATCGGCCTCTCTCTATCGGGGGTGAGCCCCTAAGGTGAACGGACCCCAACCTCGACGCGGCCTTCGCTCGAGGCAAGGCCGAGCGCGACCTCGGCTGAATCGGGTTCAGTTCAGGTCAGGTATGACCGCGTCAGACCGACTCGGGTGTAGGCGTGACCGGTGGAGGAGGGCGACCCGGTCCGGTGCCAACCGGTCAGGAATCGCTCGTTATCACGAAGACCGGAAGGCCTGCGAAGCTCGTATACCGCGGGCGGAGTCGCTCAACATGGTAGAACCTGTCCACCTCCACGAGTTTCGTCTTCTGCGTCACCGCCTCGATCGGAACGCTGTCGTACATGCCGTTGTGGATCGAAACGAGGCGCCCGGTCACGCCCTGGAGGATCAGATCCAACGCGAGGTTCCCGAACGCCATCGGGACGATCGAATCGATGGCATCCGGGTCGCCGGAGCGGACGAGGTAGCCGAGGCGCTGATTCACCACGTTGATCCGTCGGCCCTGGTTGAACCTGGGAGAGAGACCCTTCAGCAGGCCGGAGACTTTGTCCCCGATCCCTCCGAGCTTTCTGTGGCCGAACATATCCGCCTCCTGACCCTCGAACGTGAGGTCCTCGTCACCCGCGATGCGGGCTCCTTCCGAAATCAGGACGACCGAGTACCGACTTGGATGTCGATTCCGGTCGTAGACCATGAGCTCGGCGAGCTGTTCGATGTCAAAGGGATGCTCGGGGATCACGCACCGGTCCGCCGCTCCGGCCATCGTGGGGAGGAGCGCGCTGAAGCCCGCGTACCGCCCGAAGACCTCGATCACGAGGAATCGCTCGTGGGATCCCGCGCTCGTGCGTAGCCGGTGCGTGAGCTCGATCGCGCGGGTCACGCAGGTGCTGAAACCGATGCAGTAGTCCGTCCCGTAAACGTCGTTGTCCATCGTCTTGGGAATCGCGACGATCGGGACGCCCTCCTGATGCAGGCGTTCCGCATAGCTCAGAGTGTCATCCCCACCGATCGGAATCAGGGCATCGATTCCGAGGAACTCGAGGTTTTCGAGGACCGCGTCCGTGACGTCGTTCACAGGATCTCCGTACCGGTCCCGGAGGTGCTCCGGAACGAGCGGGGCCGGCAAAGTGCTCGGACGGGTCCGGGACGTGTGGAGGAAGGTCCCTCCCGTGCGTCCGGCCCTGTTCACGACCGCCTCCGTGAGCTCCCGCACGTGTTCTTCGTTGTCCGCCTTGGGATCCGGGACGAAGTCCACCAGGCCGGCCCAGCCACGACGGATCCCGATTACCCGGTACCCCTCCCGGAGGGCACGAATCGTGATGGCCCGGATGGCAGGATTGAGGCCGGGGACGTCCCCGCCTCCAGTGAGAATTCCGATGATGCCTTTTGGTTCGCGCACGCCGCTTCCGAGGAAAAAGGGGAAAGAAGAAATCGGGGAGTCGGCGACGCCGGCGCAGGAGAGCCGCACCACCTGATTGGCGCTACACCGGCGAAACCGCGGGGGTCCGGACGCGGCGGCGGAACGCGAGGTGGTTCATGGAGGAAGAGCACGTCTTCCAGAACCATGCCGAAGGGGTCCGGCAGGTGGTGGAGGCCGGCGGCCGGGTCGGTGTGGGAAGCCACGGTCCTCGGAGCGGAGGTCGGCCTGCAACGGGACCTGGGGTCGCTGGAGAGCGGAAAGCTGGCGGACCTCGTGATCCTCGACGGAAACCCCCTGGAGGATTTGCGGAATACAAACCGAATCGAGTACGTGATGAAGAATGGACGCCTCTACGAGGCCGAAACTCTCGACGAGGTGTGGCCGGAGGAACGAGTGCTCGAGCGAGGAAGTTGGGTGCAGGACGAGCCCGATCCCTCGCCGCGCGACCCTTGACCATTCGGCAGACAGGTCGAGGGCGTGCGGGGGGCCGACGAGGGCACGCCCCGTCCCCGGTCCCATGTGCATCCCGACAGGAGGTCCTGCTCAATGAAGATCGAGTCCCATACGATCACCCGTGAAACCCAGGGTGACGATCACATCCTGGATCTGACCGACGACCTTCAGGAGCTCGTTGGGGGAAGCGGTATCCGGACGGGTCAGCTCACGGCGATGGTCACCGGCTCCACGGCCGCGCTCTCAGCCACGGAGTTCGAGCCGGGCCTCGTCGAGCGGGATCTGGCCGCAGCGTTGGAAGGGATCGCGCCCCGGGACGAGACATACCGCCACGAGGAGACATGGGGGGACGACAACGGGCACAGCCACGTCCGCGCCACCCTCGTCGGGCCTTCACTCGCGCTCCCCGTGGTGGACGGGCGAATACCGCTCGGCACCTGGCAGCAGATCATCCTCATGGACTTCGACACCCGTCCTCGAAGCCGGACGATCGCATTGGTCCTGATCGGGGAGTGACGGAAGCGTGATCGGCGGGGCGATTCTCCTCAGGTCACGAGCATGAGGCCGAAGAAGCCGAGCCACACGGCCAGGAGGAAATGCCAGTAAAGTCCGGTGACCTCGACCGGCACCGCTCCCCGGTCCAACCGTGCCGACGTCCAGAAGAGGGCCACGAGACCGGCAAGCACGTGGACTCCATGGATTGCCGTGATCAAGTAGAAGAAGCTGCTCGCGGGATTGGTCGCCACGACGAAGCCGAGCCCCTGGAGTTGAATCCAGAGGAAGACCTGCCCCAGAACGAAAAGGCACCCGGCACCCCCGGCGGCCCACAAGGCTTTTCGTGCCGCACCCAACTCCTCATGGAGCACCCGCCGACGCGCAAACACGAGCAGCATGCTCGCTGTAGCGAGGGCGAGTGTACTGAGCCAGACGACCGGAAACCCTATCAGACGGATCGACGTCCAGGACCCGAGTCCCATCCGGACGACATAGGCGCTCGCGAGCGCCGCGAAGAGGAGCGTCATCGACCCGATCGCCACCGCGAGCGCCACCTTCCCCACCGGGACCGAGAGGCCCGCGCGACGAGGCGTCGGGCTCGCGCGGCTCATCGGTCGACCCTGCTGCGTCGCTGCTTCGACTTCAACGCCCTCGCCTTCCGCCGGTCCCACTTCAGGGAGAACCCGCAGTTTGGGCCGATCTCCACGCGTCATAGCGCGTGCGAAGCGTCCGAACCGGATTCGCGTCCTCCTGGGGCTCGGTGTTGTCCGGCCAGACGGCGATGTAGAGGTGGTAGTCGCCGTCGTTGTACGGGGCTCTCAGGTCCTCGGGCGGATCTCCCACGTCGGGCCCGAGGGCATCGGCGGGGTCCGCGGCGAGGATGTACGCCACATGGGACGTCTTCCCCGTACACATCGCCCCGTCGGGAAGGGGCTCGGTCTCGCAGGTGCAGCGCCCGTCGCCCCCGAGCTCGTCGGCCTTCTCCATCGCGAGCATGACGCGGTCGATGATCGGCTCGTCGCTCTCCTGCATGAGGTGAGCGGCCTCGAGCATCGTCTCCTCGCTCGCCATGATGTTGCCCTGGACCCCGTAGACGATCCCGTCGCGAGCCACGCCTTGGATGTCCATCGCGGCGTCCCGGTTGCTCGCGCCCGTGCGGCCAGTTGTACGGCCCTGCAGATCCGCGATTGCGAACTGGCGCCGGTCGATTTCCGGGTCCGACTCGAGGAGGCGGATGATCTCCTCGGGGTCGGTTCCCTTCCCGAGCTCGTCGAAGATGAGCCTCTGATTCGCATGGGTCCTGTCGACCCCCGCCTGGGCCGCAGCCACGCCGACCCCGGGCACCACGACCGCCTGGAGGAGCTTGAGTTGGTCCGGACCCGTCGCCGCGCAGGTCGCTGAAGCAATGACGACCCGACCGGTTTCCCGATCCACCGCGATGATCGACCAGGTCGCGCTCGCAGCCGACGGCACGAGGAATGCAAGCAACGCCAGCGAGAGAAGGACTCTCATCGGAGTCTCCCTGAAGATCGGAGCTATACGAAACTTACAAAGGCCCGGACAAACTGACTCACCCCTCGTACCCTGTCAAACTGCTCCTAAGACTCCGCCCCCTCCGGCTCCGGCACGTAGATCCCTCCCCCGCTCTCCCTGAACTCCCTCGCCTTCTCCTTCATCCCGGCCGCCGCCGCATCACGGATGTCGTGGGAGATCTTCATGGAACAGAAGCGGGGCCCGCACATGGAGCAGAAGTGGGCGACCTTGGCTCCTTCGGCGGGGAGCGTCTCATCGTGGTAGGCGAGCGCGGTTTCCGGGTCCAGGGAGAGGTTGAACTGGTCCCGCCACCGAAACTCGAAGCGCGCCCGCGAAAGCGCATCATCCCACTCCCTTGCTCCAGGATGGCCCTTTGCGAGATCCGCCGCGTGAGCCGCGATACGGTAGGCGATCACTCCCTGCTTCACATCGTCCCGGTCGGGCAACCCGAGATGCTCCTTCGGAGTGACGTAGCAGAGCATCGCCGTGCCGTACCAGCCGATCTGCGCCGCTCCGATCGCACTCGTGATGTGGTCGTATCCGGGTGCGATGTCCGTCGTGAGCGGCCCGAGGGTGTAGAACGGGGCTTCGTCGCACCAGTCCAACTGCTTGTCCATGTTTTCCTGGATCAGATGCATGGGGACGTGACCGGGGCCCTCGCACATCGTCTGTACGTCCAGCTCCCATGCGATCCGGGTAAGCTCCCCCTGAGTTCGGAGCTCCGCGAACTGCGCCTCGTCGTTTGCATCGGCGAGCGAGCCCGGCCGCAGACCATCTCCGAGGGAAAAGGATACGTCGTACGCACGCATGATCTCGCAGATCTCGCGAAAGCGCGTGTAGAGAAAGCTCTCCTCGTGGTGCGCCAGGCACCACTTTGCCATGATGCTCCCGCCGCGGGAGACGATCCCGGTCACGCGGTTCGCCGTAAGCGGAACGAAGGGCAAGCGGACCCCTGCATGGACGGTGAAGTAATCGACCCCCTGCTCCGCCTGTTCGACGAGGGTATCTCGGTAGACCTCCCACGTGAGCTCTTCCGGCACACCCCCGACCTTCTCCAGAGCCTGATAGATCGGCACCGTACCCACAGGCACGGGAGAGTTTCGGAGGATCCACTCGCGCGTCTCGTGGATGTCCGCCCCAGTGGAGAGGTCCATGATCGTGTCGGCGCCCCAGAGCGTGGCCCAGCGAAGCTTCTCCACCTCGTCGTCGATCGAGCTTCGCACCACGGAGTTACCGATGTTCGCGTTGATCTTCACGCGGAACTTCCGGCCGATGATCGTCGGCTCGAGCTCCGGATGGTTGATGTTCGCTGGAATGATGGCCCTCCCGCGCGCGACCTCTTCGCGTACGAGATCCGGATCCATCCCCTCCCGAAGGGCAACGAATTCCATCTCCGGGGTGACCTCGCCCCGTCGCGCATAGAACATCTGCGTCACCGGTGCCGTTCCCCGGAACGTGGACCGGTGGAGTCCGGAGGGGAGATCCTCGGCCGGATCGACGGTGCGGCCGGTCTCCTCGATGCTGCGGGACTGCACCCAGTCGGCGCGGACCGACGACAGCCCCTCCCGAACATTCGTCTCGCGCGGGCCGCTCGTATCCGGCACCCGGAGCGGCGGCTCCCCTCCTGAGAGCGCGATCTCCCGCATGGGAACGCGGATGCCCCGGGTCCCTTCCACATGCACCTTCCGCGAATTGGGAAAAGCGGTACCGTAGTCGTCACTGCGGGAAGTGGGGTCGGCGGCGTCGATCGTCACGATGGTCTCCTCGGTCGCGTGGAGACCCGGTAGAGACCAGCGGAGTCGGGGCGGTCGCGCCGTCGACTGGGGACGGGGCGGAGTCCACATGGCGGGGAGGCGGTGCCGTCGGACCCCGAACCACATGCCGCGCTCCCTCCGCCGGTATCATCCGGATCAGGTTCCTAGGGACTTTCTCAATCCCGCATATGCGAGATACCCCTGGCGGCTTCTATGAAAAACCTACCACGTCTTCGTCGACCACGCCATCTCGACCCCCTCCCCCCTTGCGCCTGCCACCCTTACCTTGAGGCCGCTCGGCACGCGTGAATCATCACGGAAACGAGGAGCCTGGTGGGAATGGAAGTGTTCAAGAACTACAGGGACCACGTGCCGATTCGGCCGGGGAAAGTTGGGAAGGAAACCTTGTTCGAGAGCTCTCGGCTCCTGTTGGGCTTGAACGCCCTGGAGCCGCGTGTGGAGCAATCGGTCCACACCCACGCGGAGCAGGACAAGTTCTACCATGTACTGGAAGGTGAGGGAGAGTTCACCGTCGGAGCCGAAGTGCGCTCGGCAGGCCCCGGCGAGGTGGTGTGGGCACCGGCAGGGGTCGAGCACGGCGTGCGGAACGGCGGAGAGCGACGACTCGTGCTCCTGGTCGGCATGGTGCCGCCCCCCTGAAGGGACGATCGGTGAAGCCCGACGGCGGGCGCGGGCCCGCTTCGAGGTACTGGATCTTCCTCAAGCAGCACCCCTCCCTCCTCGGCTACGGGATCCTCCTCACTCTGGCATCGAGCTTCGGCCAGACCTTCTTCATCTCCCTTTTCGTGCCTTCGCTCCTTCTGGAGTTCGGGCTTTCCGCAGCCGCATTCGGCAGCCTGTACGCCCTGGCGACACTCGGAAGCGCGCTGCTCCTTCCCGCCGCGGGACGCGGGATCGATCATATCCCGCTCTCCCGATACACCCTGCTCGTGCTCGCCGGCCTCTGCGCCTCGGCTCTCCTCCTCGCGAGCGCCGGAAGCGTGTTCGTCCTGGGCCTTTCGCTCCTGGGACTCCGTCTGGCCGGTCAGGGGCTGAGCCCACACACCGGCCTCACGGCGATGGCGCGCTACGTTCCCGCGTCACGGGGCAAGGCCCTCAGCATCGCCTCACTCGGCTTCCCGCTCGGTGAAGGCACGCTGCCCCTGCTCGTCGCCGGACTGCTGAACGTTGCGGGGTGGCGCACGGGATGGTTCCTCTCCGCCGGGGTGGTGGCGGCGGTATTTCTCCCGCTCTCCGTCCGATGGCTCCGGACCTCGGAGATCGAACTGGACCCCCGCAAGATCGTCCGGCTCCCGTATGAGGAAGAGGGCGGGCAGACCGCCACATCCGGGCGTCCCACCTCGAACCGACACTGGACGCTGAGCGAGGTCCTCCGTGACGGTCGCTTCTGGCTTCTCCTCCCTGCTTCCCTCCTCCCCCCGTTCTGGGCTACGGGTCTGATTCTGTACCAGGCGCCGATCGCCCAGATCAAGGGGTGGTCACTTACCGGAATGGCCTCCGCGTTCGTGGCGTACGCCGTGGCGCGCATCGTCTCGTCCCTCGCGGTGGGCGGAGCGATCGACCGATGGTCGGCCCGCGTCCTCTTCCCAGCTGCCGTGCTCCCCATGGGGGTCGGGGTCGTGTTTCTCGACGTCTTCACCGGGCTCTGGGCCGCCTTCGCATACCTCGGCCTCCTCGGGACGACGACAGGCCTGAATTCGAATCTGAAAACCGCGCTCTGGGCCGAACTCTACGGGATCAGGCACCTCGGGGCGGTGAAGAGCCTCGGCGCCGGAATGATGGTCCTGAGCACGGCAGCGGCTCCGCTCGTCGTCGGGGTCGCAGTCGAGCAACCCGATCTCGTTCCCGCTCTCCTGAGGAGCGCCGTGGTGTCGGTCGTGGTAGGATCCACGCTCGCACTGATCGCCGTCCGACAGAGGCGCGCCCACCCCTGATCAATCAGGGGCGGTACGGAAGGCAAGACTCCACGACGCCCCCAGATAGAACGCAGGATACATGAGGGAAACGAGGACCCAGAGCATTTCTCGCTCGGGAATCTCGAGGAGGATCAGAAGCAGAAGGAGAGCCCAGACCACCCCGAAACCCACGATCCAACTCCCGAAAGGACCTCCCTTCGTCGGGTAGAGATAGCGCAGCGGGACGATGGTGAGGACGGTGAACCCGGTCAGCAGGAGGAGCGTGACCGGAAGGGCGGGCTGGAGGAAGAAGAGGTAGAACGCCACCACGTTCCAGTAGGAGGGGAAGCCGCGGAAGAATCCGTCGGACGTCTTCGCCTGGACCTGGGAGAATCCATAGGCGCTGGCGAGGAGAGGGAGGAGGAGGATCCACGCGAAATCTCCCGGGAGGAGGTCTGCTCTCCAGACCAGGAGGAGCGGAAGGGAGACGAACGTCTGAAAGTCGACGATGTCGTCGAGGCGGCTTCCATCGATGGAAGGCACCGCCTCTGCCACCCGGAAGCGTCGAGCGAGCCATCCGTCGGTTGCGTCGACTGCGCTCGTCATCCAGAGAAGGAGAAGAGCGATCCTCAGGTCGCCTATGCTCCCGTGAACGATGTAGACGGCCGCGAGCGCCCCCAGCACGAGGCCGAGGGTCGTGTAGGCATGGACCGCCCATGCAGCGCGCCGTCCGCGGCGGTGGGAGGAAGGATCCCGCGTCGTCAGGTCCGCGCTCCCTCCGCTCCTCGTGAGCGCCACTCCGGATTCCGGTCGAGGAAGAAGCGCATCCCGCCCCAGTCCGTCTCTGCCGGAAAGACCCCGAAGTATTCGGCGGCCCGGCCCTCCGGAAGATGCTTCGACAGGGCACGGACCACCTCCTCGTGGTACCGAACCCCATCCTCTTTGTCCTCCCGCTCGAGGGCGGTGCGGACGCGGGAGGCGAGCTCCACGAGGCGAGCGTGGAGCTCGGCACGGCGACCGTGGAGGTCGGCATGGAGCCCGAAATGGGTGACGCCGAAATAGTCCACCTCGACCGGAGCCAGGGTCTCCACGAGCGTCCGCTCCCACGCATCGAGGTCCACCGAGGGCGGGGGCGTCGGGGGGTGGGTCGGGACGCCCGGTCCGAGAATGATCCCCAGGGAGTCACCGGCGAAGAGCACGCCGTGGCGCTCCGACTCGAAAGCGAGGTGGTGCGCGATGTGTCCGGGAGTCGGCAGCGGAAGGATCCTGGGAATCGGTCGCCCATCTCCGGGACGCCAGCCCCGAATGCGGGATGGTGGCACCGGGAGCACCTCTCCCCAGAGCCGGTCGTGGGCCTCCCCGAAGGTGCGGCGGGTGCTGCGGACGAGCCGCTCCGGATCTGCGATATGCGGGGCCCCGTCCTCATGGACATGGATCGTGATCTCGGGCACCGCCTGTGCGATGTGGCCTGCGGCCCCCGCGTGATCCAGGTGGACGTGGGTCAGAAGGAGGTGCCGGACCTCGCGGAGGGGAAGACCGAGCGCAGCGAGCTCTTCTTTCAGCTTCGGCAGCGCAGGGGTCGGGCCCGGATCCACCAGAACCGGCTCCGGTCCATCCACGAGGTATACGCAGATCGCCCCCGGGATCTCGAGGTGCTCTATATCGAGCGTGCGCACTCCGGAGACCGAGGGACCCCTGCCGGTCGCCACCGTTTCTCCGTCAGCCTCTCCGGTCGACCGGCACGTACTGGCGCTCGCCGGCACCCGAGTAGACCTGACGAGGCCGTGCGATCCGCTGCTCCTTGTCCAGCAACATCTCCTCCCACTGGGAGAGCCATCCCACCGAACGGGGGATGGCGAAGAGCACCGGGAACATCTCCACCGGGAAGCCCATGGCCTGATAGATGAGTCCCGAATAGAAGTCGACGTTCGGGTACAGGTTTCGGGAGACGAAGTAGTCGTCCTTCAACGCGATCTCTTCGAGCTCCAGCGCGATGTCCAGGAGGGGATTCTTTCCGGTGACCTCGAAGACGTCGTGCGCGGTCTTCTTGATGATGTTCGCCCGCGGATCGTACGCCTTGTACACGCGGTGACCGAATCCCATGAGGCGCCGTTCCCCCCGCTTCACGCTCTCGATGAAACCGGGGATGTTCTCCGTGTCGCCGATCTCCGTGAGCATGCGGAGCACCGCCTCGTTCGCTCCGCCGTGCAGGGGCCCATAGAGGGCAGCCATCGCCCCCGCGAGAGCCGAGAACGGATCCGCCTGCGAGCTCCCGATCACCCTCATCGCGGTGGTCGAGCAATTCTGCTCGTGATCGGCATGGAGGATGAAGAGGACGTCCAGCGCCCGCTCGAGCACCGGATCGGGCTCGAACTCCTTCACGCCGATCCTGAACAGCATGTTCAGGAAGTTGCCCGTGTAGGAGAAGTGATTCTCCGGATAGACGAGCGGAAGACCGCGGTGGTGCCGGTACGCGAAGGCCGCGAGCGTCGGCATCTTCGCGACGATGCGCACCATCTGCTCCCAACGCGTCTGGGCATCGTCGATCCGCTTCGCCTCGGGATAGAAGGTGGAGAGGGCGGCCACCGAAGAGATCATGATGCCCATCGCATGGGCGTCGTACCGGAACCCCGTGAGGAGCTTCGCGATGTTCTGGTGCACGTAGGTGTGGTAGGTCACCTCGTGAACGAAGCCCTCCAGCTCATCGGCAGTGGGAAGCTCCCCCTTGAGCAGGAGGTGAGCCACCTCGAGGAAGTCGCTCTTCTCCGCGAGCTCCTCGATCGGATAGCCTCGGTACCGAAGGATCCCCTTCGAGCCGTCGATCTCGGTGACGCTGCTCCGAGTAGAGGCAGTGTTCGTGAAGGCCGGATCATAGGCCATCATCCCGAAGTCGTCATCCTCCACCTTGATCTGGCGAAGGTCCATAGCCCGCACCACATCCCCCTCCAGAACCTCTACCTCGTAGTCGCGCCCCGTCCGGTTGTCCCGGATCGAAAGGGTATCTCGAGTTCCGGATCCACGTTCAGCCATGTCCCCCTCCGTGACCGTCTGACCTCATCGTCTCGCGCCGTTTCACCACCCGCCCCCGATGGAAGCGGCTCTTAACATACCACGGGCACA
This sequence comes from Gemmatimonadota bacterium, assembly GCA_007121455.1. Lineage (GTDB taxonomy): Bacteria > Gemmatimonadota > Gemmatimonadetes > Longimicrobiales > Gaopeijiaceae > SKKN01. The sequence continues at coordinate 145,673 of SKKN01000025.1, forward strand.
GGGGTTCGGGCTACCGGGGTTCCGCGTGTCGACTGCACTCCCTTCCCAGGATCCGGAATCCGGCTCCTCCCGAGCTCCTCCTCCGGCACCGCCCTCCCCGCGGGCTACGCCCCCACCCCGAGATACCAAGTCGCGATGTTGAAGTAGATGAGAACGCCGCAAATGTCCGCAATCGAGGTGATCAGCGGCGCGCTCGCCGTAGCGGGGTCGAAGCCGAACCGGGTCAGCAGGAACGGGAGGGACATGCCGATCACGCTCCCGACCAGGACCACGAGCATCATCGTCACCGCGACGACCGCCACGATGTCCGGGGCTCGAACGGTGGCGATCAGTGCGACTCCGGCCGCCATCGTGGCGCCCAGGATCGCAGCCACGAAGAGCTCCTTTCCGATCATTCCGAACCAGTCCTTCATCCGGACGTCCCCGATCGCGAGCGCACGGACCATCAGCGTGGCCGACTGCGAGCCCGCGTTCCCGCCGGAATCGATCAGGAGCGGCAGGAAGAAGGCGAGTGCGATCATGGCGTCCAGCGTATCCTCGAAGTAGGCGATTCCCGCCCCGGAGAAGATGTTCATCATGACGAGGACCAGAAGCCATCCCACGCGGGCACGGTACAGGACGCCTACGGAAGCGTCTTTCAGGCTCACTCGGACCGGAATCGTGGAGCCGAGCTTGTGGAAGTCCTCCGTGGCCTCCTCCTCGGCCACGTCCAGGAGGTCGTCCACAGTCACAATCCCCATGAGGACACCGGTCGAGTCCACCACGGGCAGGGCGACCTGGTCGTAGTGCTGGACGATTCGAACGGCCTCCTCCCTGTCCGCCATCGCCGGGACCGCCGCGAACGTATGGTCCATCACGCTCTCCACGGTGTCCTCGGGCTCTGCGAGGATGAGTCGCCTCAACTCGAGGTCGTCGATCAGGCGCCAATCACCGTCCACGATGAAGACCCTGTTGACCGTCTCGGCGATCTTTCCCCTTCGCCGAACCTGCCGAAGCGCCTGCTCCACCGTCCAGTGCTTTCGAACCGCGATGTAATCCGGCGTCATGAGTCGGCCGGCGCTCTCCTCCGGGTAGCCGAGGAGCTCCCGCGCCTCTGCAAGATCCTCGGGGGGGAGCAGGTTGAGAAGCTGTTGGGTAACCTGGCCGGGAAGTTCTTCGAGCAGGGCGGTTCGGTCATCCGGGGGGAGGTCGGTCAGGAGCCGTCGGGTCTCCTCATCCGTGAGGTCGACGAGGAGGGCGTTCTGGTCTTCCGATTGGAGTTGGGCGAAGACATCGGCCGACCGATCCCTTGAAAGAGCCCGGAAGAGGAGGACCCGATCCCTCTTCTCGAGCTCGAGGAGGAGCCTGGCGACATCCGGCGCCGGCCACTCCCCAAGCGAATGCCGGAGCTCGGTCCAGTTTCGCTCGGCGATCAGCCCCTGTACCACCGGCAGCGTGTCTGATTCGATCATGTCATCCTCGGATCGCGGACCCCTTCACCGCCTGCAGACCGCCAGACGGGTCGGATCAGCCAGCGTACGTCGACGGCGAAGGAATAGAGGAGAAGGCCGAGAGCAAGAGCCGCCAATCCGGAGGCGAGCCCCGCGGGTACGACTGGGCCGAGGCACACGAGAAGCACGACGCCCTGCATTACACACACGGTCTTACGGCGTCGACTCGGCGGCAGGTCGCCCCGGAGCGCAGGCCAGATCGCCGAGGCGCCGACGAAGAGGTACCGCAGCGCTCCGATCAGGATCACCCATGCGCCCACCTGTCCGCTCAGCCAGACGAGGAACGAGAGGGCGAGCAGGAGGAAGGCGTCCAGCTCCATGTCGAAGCGGGCTCCGAACCGGCTGGTCGTCTTCGATCGCCTCGCGACAGGGCCATCCAGCCCGTCGAGCACCATCGCCACCGTGGACACTCCGATGATCCACCAGTACCCTGAAGGGTCGAGGGCCCCAGTGTGGAGAGTAAGGGCGGCAACGGGAGCGATCAGGATCGCCCGAAGGAGCGTCAGGCGATTCGCTGGACCCAACGGAGTACCCGCGACGACTTCGGGCGCCCTCCAGAGGACGAGCGCCACGAGCAGCGCGTAGAGGACGAGCGTATGAACGAAAAACCCGGGATCGGTATCGAGGTGCCACCACGTTCCAGTCGCGACCGCGCCGAGCAGGACCGACCCATACGCGAGATCCCGCTCCACGCCGCCGCCGGCATCAAGCTCCGCTCCCAACTCCGGGTCGACGTCAAACATGACCGTTGAGCATTCCGACACCCTGTTCGAGGAGCCTACCCCACCCGGCACCGCGCTCCAGTTCTGGATCCGGACGCCCGGGCAAGGAACGATGTTGAGGAAACCGCTTGCCCCACGGCAAGAGGGGGAGGTCCTGGTCCGGACGCACTATTCCGCGATCAGCCGTGGAACCGAGGCACTCGTCTTCCGCGGTGAAGTCCCGCCCTCTCAGTACGAGAGCATGCGCGCTCCGTTCCAGGAAGGTCGCTTTCCGGGTCCGGTAAAATACGGATACACCAGCGTCGGCCGGGTGGTCGCAGCTCGAGAGGAGCCGGGCGCCGGGCTCCTGGACCGGATGGTCTTCTGCCTGTATCCCCACCAGGACCTCTACCACGTGCCCGCGACAGCAGTGACTCCCCTTCCCCCCGGGATACCGCCGGAGCGCGCGATCCTCGGCTCCAACATGGAGACCGCAGTAAATGCCGTGTGGGACGCCGGCGCGGTGCCGGGCGACCGGATCGCGGTGGTCGGCGGAGGGGTCGTGGGGCTGCTGATCGCCTGGCTCTGCCAGCGAACTCCGGGCACTGAAGTGATCGCGGTGGACACGAACGCGTCCCGGGCGCTCCCGGTCGAGGGGTTGGGCGCTCGGTTCTCCGTCGATCCGCCGGAGCAGTTCGACGCGGACGTGGTCTTCCATGCGAGTGGGCAGCCGGAAGGACTCCGCACCGCGCTCCAGCTCGCCGGCGACCAGGCCACCGTGGTCGAGGCGAGCTGGTACGGGGACCGACAGGTTCCAGTCCCTCTCGGCGAAGCATTCCATTCACGGCGCCTGCGGCTGGTCAGCACCCAGGTGGGACGCGTGCCTCCGACCCGCGCGCCGCGCTGGAGCCCGAGCCGCCGGCTGAGCCTCGCACTCGACCTCCTCCGCGATCCGTGGTTCGATGACCTGATCACCAGCGAGAGCGAGTTCGAGCAGCTTCCCGAGGTGCTGGAGCGCCTCAGCCGGGAGCCCGGAGACACCCTCTGCCATAGAATCCGGTATTCCACGAACCACTGACCCGACCGGGGTCCACTTCCTCCCGATTCCCGAACCGAGGACTTCGAGCATGTATACCCTGACCGTGCGGGACCACTTCATGATCGCACACAGCTTCCAGGGCGAGGTCTTTGGTCCGGCCCAACGCCTCCACGGCGCCACATACGTAGTGGATGCGACCTTTCGCCGTCCCGAACTGGACGCGGACGGCCTGGTCGTGGACATCGGGCTCGCCAGTGAGGAGCTGGCGCGGATTTTGTCCGGACTCAACTACCGCAATCTCGATGAAGATCCCGAGTTTGCGGGGAAGAACACGACGACGGAGTTCCTGGCGCGGGTGATTTTCGAGCGCCTCGTGAAAGCCATCCATCAGGAACGGCTTGGGAGGAATGCCCGCGGAATCGCCTCCATCCTCGTGACGCTGAAGGAGTCACACATAGCGCAAGCAGGTTACGAAGGGGACGTGTGAGCGAAAGGGAGCTCCACTTCGTCGTGCCAGGTCCTCTCGACCAGAGGACCGGGGGCTATCTCTATGGCGCTCGCATGGTGGAGAGGCTGAAGACCCTCGGGTGGCGGATCCGGGTGCACAACCTCGGCGGCACGTTTCCGGATCCGGATCCCACCGCGCGCCGGTCCCTCGCCACGACGCTCGATTCGATCCCGAGGCAAGCCGATGTCCTGATCGATGGCCTCGCCATGGGGGCGATCCCCGAGCCGATCGAGGCGCACACGGAGCGGCTCCGGATCCTCTCTCTGGTGCACCATCCGCTGGCCGACGAAACAGGCCTGGACGAGCGCACGCGGACCCGGTTCGCCGAGCTCGAGAGCCGGGCGCTGGCGGCTTGCGCGGGGACGATCGTAACGAGCCGGTTCACCGCGGACCGACTCGCAGCGGTTTTCGGCATCTCTCCCAACCGGATTCGGATCGCCGTTCCGGGCACCGACCCTGCCCCTTTGGCGCGCGGTCCAGGACCCGGAGAGCCGCCGCGGGTGCTGAGTGTGGGGTCCGTCACCCCTCGGAAGGGCCACGACGTCCTGGTGCGGGCTCTCGACGCGATCCGCGACCTGCCGTGGAGCTGCATCTGCGGAGGGAGCCTCGAACGTGCCCCCGGGTATTCCCGATCCGTCCGTGCGGAGGTGCGACGGGCCGGCCTTTCCGGGCGGATCCGATTCCTCGGGGAATTGGGCGAGACAGCGCTCGAGGATGAGTACGCCGCGGCCTCCCTCTTCGTGCTTCCGTCCCACTACGAGGGGTATGGAATGGTTCTCACCGAGGCGCTGGCCCGCGGTCTCCCGATCGTCAGCACCACAGGTGGCGCGATCCCGTACACGGTACCGCAGGACGCCGGTGTCCTCGTGGCGCCCGGAGATCCGCCGGCACTCGCCTCGGCACTCGCGGAGCTCCTCTCGAACGAAGAGGCGGCCTCCCCCGCGCACGATTCCCGGGGGGCGGAGCGTCGAGCTCGTCTTGAGGCTTCGGCTCGGCGGCACGCCCGTAAGCTCCCCGATTGGAGCGAGGCCGCGCGGGGTCTTGCCCACGCGATATCCGAACTCACCCGACTGCCGGACACCTCCCGGCGGAATCGCTCGTGAGCACCGCCCATTTCCCCTCCGACTGGCTCGCTCTCCGGGAGCCGGTCGACCACCGCTCCAGGGCTACTTCGCTCATCGACCCACTTTCCCGGTGGTGGCGATCCCGGACGAAACCCAGGATACTCGACCTGGGAGCGGGAACGGGCTCGAATCTCCGGTACCTCCAGAGCAGGATGCCCAACGAGGCCCAGTGGCTCCTCCTCGACCATGACCGGAATCTCCTGCGCCTCGCCGACGACGGGAACGGTCGGCAGATAGGGGTGCTGCAGGTCCAGGGGGACCTCGCACGCCTGGGGCCCGGCCTCGTCCCGCACGCCGACCTCGTGACGGCCTCGGCACTCCTGGACCTCGTCTCCCGGGAGTGGCTCCGCGCTCTTGTCACCGAATGCCGAGAGCACGGCTGCGCCGTGCACTTCGCCCTCACCTACGACGGCGAGATCGAGTGGACGGCGGCGGGTGGGCGGGACCGAGCGGACCGGGCCGGGGAAGGCGACGCGCTGATCCGTGAGGCGGTGAACGCCCATCAGCGCCGGGACAAGGGAACCGGCGACGCCCTCGGCCCGGCCGCCGCCCTCTTCGCGGAGGGACTCCTGCGAGCGGCAGGGTACACCACCTGGCTCGCTCCGAGCCCCTGGCAACTTGGAGCCCGGGACCTCGAGCTCGCTCGCGCACTCCTCCGCGGCTGGGAGCACGCCGCGCTCGAGGAGCAGCCCCACGAGAGCCGCCGGATCCGGGAATGGGCAGCCCGCCGGGAAGGAACGATTCAGGAGCCGGACTTCGGCCTCACCGTGGGGCATCTGGACCTCCTTGCGCTACCGCCGCGAGCGGAGGCGAAGTGAAGCCTTCCGGAGGGGTGACCCTTCCCGCAGGAGGGAGGCTCCTCCTTCGTACCGGCGTGAGCCTCGGGCTGCTCGCGACCCTGGTCATCGTTCTGGACTGGGGCCAGGTGGTCGTTCGCCTCCGGGATCTGCGACCCGGATGGATCATTCTCGCCGGAGTCGTCTCCACGCTGCAGGTGGCGCTTCTCGCGTGGCGATGGCGCTACACCTCCGGCAGGCTGGGCGTCCCGATCCCCTACGGCCGAGCACTTCGCGAATACTACCTGGCCATCTTCCTCAACCAGGTCCTTCCGGGTGGGGTTCTGGGAGACGTGTCTCGGGCTTGGCGGCATGCCAGCCTGCCCTCGTCCCGGGCGGAGGAGCCGGAACTCGTCGCGTCGCGCGATGCGGGGGCGGCGGTTCGGGGTGTGGTGTTGGAGAGGGCGTCCGTCCAGGTCGTCATGATCTTCGTCGCGTTGCTTTCCCTGCTCAGCATCGCTTCAGCCCACCTCGGCGGACGCGAAGCCGGCTGGACCGTCGCCGCCACGGCGAGCTTCCTCGTGCTCGGCGGCCTCCTCCTTTCGTCGACCCTCGGCGCTTCACGGACAAGCGGGAAAGGCGGCCGTCAGGGCGGCCCCCGCACCCTCTCCGGGGGCGCCGGCACGCGCGTGCCAAGGGATTCCCTTCTGAACCGGATCCGGACCGACGTGCGTGCTGCCTTCCTGTCCGAAGGGGCTCTCTTCGTTCAACTCGCAACGGGCGCGCTCGTCGCCGGATCCTACATCGCGGTCTACCTCCTCGCCGCACGCGCGGTGGGGATCGAGACTCCGGTACTCCTACTCCTTCCGCTCGTCGCCCCCGTGTTGATCTCGATGCTCATCCCGATCACGATCGCGGGTTGGGGCCTTCGTGAAGGAGCGGCTGCGGCGCTCTGGGGCCTCGTCGGCCTCAGCGCCGCGGATGGGGTGGCCATCTCGGTGGCGTATGGCTTGCTCATCCTTCTCTTCAGTTTGCCCGGCGCTCTGATCGTCCTTAGCCTCGTGGTGGGCTCGAGCCCGTTCGGAGGCCTTCCAGACCGTCACCGAGGAGGACGCCGTGAACCGGCCCACCGCCCCTGACCCACACCCGAAAACCACCTCATCGAAGGACCAGGTCGAAGAGGATGTCCTCCCCGATCCGGAAGTTTCGACAAGGCGGGCGGATTCCCTCCCGGAGGCGCTCGATCGGCTCCAGGTCGAACGCCGGTCGCCCCGAACCGATCAGAAGCGGCGCCACCGTGACATGGAGTCGGTCGAGCGCGTTCGCCTCCAGGAATCGGGAGACGGTGATCCCGCCGCCCTCGACGAGAACCCGTCTCAACCCGCGGTCGGCGAGCACCCGGAGAACGTCAACCGGATCGAAGCGTCCCTCCGGAGTGGCCAGCGCGATGACCCCGTCCTCGGGAGGCTTTCCTTCGCCCTTTCGGCGGAGGATGAGGGTCGGCGCGGCTCCATCCGTGAACACGCGACTTTTCGGATCGAGGCGGCCGTTGGGATCCAGCACGACCCGGACGGGGTTCTCCCCTTCCACCTCGCGTACCGTGAGTTGCGGGTCGTCCGCTCCGACGGTACCGGCACCCACCACGACGGCGTCGACGAGCGCCCGCAGCCGGTGAAGCCGACGGATATCCTCCGGGCCTGTGACATAATGCGAATCACCGGTCACCGTCGCGATGCGGCCATCGAGGCTCTGCCCGATCTGTGCGACGACCAGATCACGCCTCCGCAGGAGGGGGAGGAAGAGGCTCAGCATCTCCTTCGCGGCCACCGTCGGGGGAGCGGACCACCCGGAGGCTCCGGCGGGGTCGACCTCGAGCCACGCCGAGGTCTCGCCACGGATCCGGGTGCGGACCGTGTCCGTCGCCTCCGGCAGGACCGGAAGCAGTCCACGGATCAGCGCCCAGGCGGTTCGTTCGTCAATCGGCTTACTCACGACACTCCTTCGGACAGGTAGCAGCCATGCACCAGGCGGAACGCGGTCTCTTCGATCTGCGGCAGGGGCGAGTCCTCTGTGTGGCAGCCCCGGATACCGTCCTCCTCCTCGCCGCGGTCGAGGGATTGCGCGACGAGACCCTCGCACGTCTTCGCGACCTGGGCGGTGGAGCGGTCCGGCTCGTGGTGACGCACCACCGCGCCCGCTCGATGGGGCTGGTCGACGGGCGACCCGGGAGCCTCGGGCCGGAACAGGTCAACGGACGCGTTGTCGCACTCAGCCTCGGCCTGGGTCCGGGCCATCACCTCAAGGAGATCCTGCGGCTATCGAGTGCCAACGGCAAGCACTCCGGTCCACTCGACCTCCGCGAAGCGGGTGTGCTGGAATCCACGGGCCTGACGTTCGCGAGGCTCGGCCGGCTCCTCCCCGCTGTCGTCGGGGCGTCGGTCGATCCCTCTGCGCCCGAGTTGGAGTCACTCATCGAGGATGGCACGATCCTACGCCTCACCGCACGTCAGATCGAGGAGTTCTCCACGACGCACCGCGTGGAGGTCGTCCACGTGAGTGACGCCCCGGTCCCCCTCGAAGGAGCGGAGGACGCCCGTTTCATCCTCTTCAGGGAGGGCAATGGGCTGTTCGAACACGTGGCGGTGCTGATCGGGGAGCGGGAACGGTGGCCGGATCCGGTTCCGGTCCGCGTCCATTCCGCCTGTCTCACCGGCGACCTCTTCGGAAGCCTTCGGTGCGACTGCGGAGAGCAGCTTCGCGGAAGCCTTCGCGTCTTCAAGCGGAACGGGGGCGGCGTGCTCCTCTATCTGGCCCATGAGGGTCGGAGCATCGGACTCGCCAACAAGCTACGCGCCTACACGATGCAGGAAGAGGGACTGGATACGGTGGACGCGGACTGCGCCCTCGGGTTCGGAGCGGACGAGCGGCGCTACGATGCCGCAGTCGACATCCTCCGTCACCTCGGCGTGTCCAGAATCCAGCTCCTCACGAACAACCCCGAGAAGTACCGCGCCATGGAGGAAGGCGGGATCGAGGTTCTGGATCGACAACCGCTCCACGGAGAACTGAACGCTCACAACCTCCCCTATGTGAGCGCGAAGGCATTGCGAGCGGGCCACTGGATGGAGGAGATGCTCTCGAGAAGGCTCCGCAACGGGTAGCCGACACCCCTCAGGCCAACCGATCCAGGTCGAACTCCCGAGCGTCCTGGATCACCTCCGCCAGGACCTGCCCGTAGTGTGAGACGAGCCGTTCCCCCATCGCCGCGTCTCCGAGCCGGGCATCCCCAGTGACCCCGGAGGGATTGAGATCGCCGGCGAGCCAGGAGAATGCCGCCTCTCCCTCCGGCCTCAACCGCTTCGCTTCCTGCTCGAGCTCCCCGGCCACGGACGGAAACTCCCGCACCTCCTCGACCTGGACGAGATCGGGCCGCAGGTGGAGCATCATCGCCGTCTCGACCGCTCCTCCGTGAAGACCCTGTCGCCATTCCGCCTCCGGGAGGTCCACAGAGTCGGGGCGAGAGAAACGCGGGTACGTGGCCTTCACCACAAGCATCCCGAGCTCGTCACGGAGCGTGAGACCCGCGCTCTCCATCACATGCCGATTCCCCCCATGGCTATTGCCCAGCACGAGCCGCCGCACCCCGTGCCGAGCGAGTGCCTCCCCGTGCTGAACCACCAGCGATCCGAGAGACTCGGGGCTGAGGGTGAGCGTCCCCGGCCAGCGCGCGTGCTCCCGGCTCGCGCCCACGGACTGCGGGGGGAGCACTCGTGCAGGGAATCCTTCGGGAAGGCGACGAAAAGCGCTCGCCAGAATTCCCAATCCGATCTCCAGGTCCGTGGAGAGGGGGAGGTGCGGCCCGTGCTGCTCGATCGCCGCGAGAGGGAGGATCACCACCGGGTCGGTCTCCGCGAAATGCTCGACCTCGAGTGTCGTCATCGTGTGCCAATACGGAAGGTCGGAACGGATCACGACCCTCTTCCGTCCTGCACCGAGGCGGACGAAGCGCCCGCCGGTCGCGTTCCGAGCCGCGCGTACAGGTCACCCGACGAGGCCCCCCCTGCTCCGGCCTCGAGCCATTCGAGGACAGCTTCCCCAGACTGCCAGTCGTCGAAGACGAAGCTCCGCTCCTCGCCGAGGACGGCGTTGAACTCGTACGCTCCCAGCTCTTCCAGGCGGCGGACGCACCCGACCGCGACCGGAAGGCTCCCGGAGACGAACTCGATGGACAGTCCCGGCACGGGTTCGCTCAACCCCCGGAGCACCTCGAGCTCGTATCCTTCCACGTCGATCTTGCAGAATCGTGGCGTTCCATAGGTTTCGATGAGGCGGTCCAGCGTCGTGACCACCACCTCCCGTTCGGCTTGCCACCGTACATCGCGAAAGCCGGGGTTGGTGTTCGGGATCGACCGGCGCCAGGAATGGGCGAGCGTCGAGACCGTCGGCGTACGGTGGCTGATCGCGAGACGGGCTCGCCCCGACTCGCTTCCCGCGGCCTCCGCACGAACGGTGATCCGTTCGTTCCCCCCCACGAGGCACTTCAACCAGGAAGCGATGCGGGGTTGTGGCTCGAGCGCGATCACGTGGGCCCCCAAAGCAGCGAAGGCCCATGCCCGGTCGCCCAGATGGGCGCCGACGTCGAAGACGAGATCCCCGGGCCCGACGAAGGGCCGGTAGAGCCGCTTAAGCGCCCGCTGCCGACCCGGCCGCCAGTAGAGGACGAGCGAGCGGAGCAGCCCGAACCACTCATCCATGCCCCGAACCCCGTGAGCGGCCCCCGCCGAAGGGAGGCCACATCCGGGACATCACGCCATCCTTTTCGACGAGCGCGGAGTGCATCGCTGCGGAGACGTGCACGCCGACCAAGCCGACGAGGGCGTAGGCCGAGAACTTGTGGATGACGGCCATCCGGTCTGCGGTCTCCGGCATCTCCGGAATTAGCGGCGGGATCCCCAGCGTGTCGAGAAGCTCGATGGGAAACCCGCCGCCGACCGTACGGACGTACCCGCTGACTGTCATCGCAACGAGAAGCAGGTAGAGTCCGAAGTGGCTGAGCCCAGCGAGCCGGCGCTGGATCGGCGGCCAATGGGAGGGCGCGGGAGGAGCTCGGAGGACGAGCCGTGAGACGATGCGGACCGCGACGAGAGCGAGCAGGACGCTCCCGAGCCCTTTGTGCAGGATGAAGAGTTCGTCCCCGTACTCCTGAAAGCCCTCGCTCGTCATCGCGATCCCCACCGGGAGCATCACGAATACCATCGCGGCGATGGTCCAGTTGAGAAGTCGGGCGACGACACTGTAACGTGGGGGTTCGGGCTCGATCATGTTCGTCGCGACCTCCCTCTGGCGTGTGGGGTCAGTCCTGTCCTGTACTCATGGCCGACACGCTGAACGCTCGCACGAACCAGTCACGGAACGCATCCATGCCGCGAGCGGACCCATCCGACGCCGGCACCGCCCCCGGGACGAATCCCCAATCCAGAAACGGCTCGAGAAGCTCGGGGTCGCCGCTGATCACGTGGACCGGGACGTCCTGGCTCGCACCATCTCCTGTGATGAGCGGTGCCGGTTGGTGATCGCCAAGCGCGATCAGGAGCGTGCCCTCGTCGAGATAGCGCTCGGCGTACGCGGTCATCGCATGCACCGCGTAGTCGATCGAGAGCGCGAAGTGCTCCCGCACCCGGTCCGAATCCCTCCAAAGCTCCTCCGGCGGCTCCCCAGCGCCGTCCCATGGAGCGAAGATCGCACCATCTCCGATCGCGTCCCAATCATCGAGCACAGGGAGTATGGGCGTCCATGGCGCGTGACTGCTGATCAGTCCCACCGTGGCGAACAGCGGCCGTGGGTCTCCTCCTCCGGGTCGCACCGTCTCCTGCAGGTACGACCAGGTGAATTGATCCGGCATCGTCACCCAGTTGAGGGCGGGCCCGGCGTACCCGATATCCCGATGCGCAAAGATGCGGTCGAATCCCAGTCGTTCCCCCTCGGGCCAGGCAAGCGTGATCGCCGGCATGAGCGCTACGGTCCGGTAGCCGGCATGCCGAAAATCGTCGATCAAGGTCTCGCGAACACTGGTGAGCAGGAGCTCGTACCGCAACTGGTTGTCCAGCCACAGACCGCTGAGCAGCGTCCCATGGCCGAGCCAGGACTGTCCCCCCTGGCTCGGAGCCACGAGCCGGCCGCTGGCGAGGTGGAGGCCCGCTGCTTCGAGCCGGTCCGCCATGTCACCGAGCCTGGGGAGAACGATCGGAGCGTAGAGCGGATCGTCCAGGGCCGTGACCCCGTAGGACTCGATGAAGGCGAGGAGCACGTCGCGCCCCTCCAGCCGCTGAAGAAGCCCGGGGTGATCGCTATAGCCCGCCCGCTTGGAGGCCATCTCCTCGGAGAAGGTCTCCCGCTCCGCCAGCATCCGCCCCATGTAGTGCACCTGCTCGACGATCAGGTCCACCGCGGGAAGCGCGACCTTCGATGCGGCGGGGTGGACATGCTCCCCCCAGAGGCCAACGGAGAGGAGCGCCGCGAGGAGGGCACCGATCCCGACCGCGGACCACCGGCCGGCGGGGACCCTCGCCCGGTGAAGCAGATGAGCCGCGGCGAGGGCGAGGAGGAGCACTCCGACGCCCGCGCCGAAGAGGGCCAGAGCAGCACGGACGGAGCCCAGCGTTCCCACCAGAAGATTGTGGACGGCCCCCGCGAGATACAGATCAAGGTAGAGGTTCAGAGGGCGTGCAAGACTCAGCCGCGCCGCCGCGTCGGCCAAGCCGGTCACCGTCAATGCGACCAGCATCAACGCAGCGCCGGCAATGACCGTCAGGGCCCAACGACTCCGGGGCAGGAATGCGCAGAGGCCTACGACGACGGCAGCCTCCACCGCGATCCAGGCGGAGGCTGAAGCGCCTCCGGAAAGCCAGCGCGGGGCCAGGAGGAGCCCATTGACAAGGACGAAAGCGAGCAGCAAGCTCAGGATCCCCTTGACCACGCTTACCCGAGAGTTCAGATCGTTCACCTTTTTCGGTCGCCGAGAGGGAACGGGCAGCGGTGAGGTCGCCCGTCCACCCGATCGGGGGTACCGGCTTCCCGGGTCTGAGATTTGTACCGCTTAATCGCTCCCATCACGCTCCTGCTCCTGCTCGCCATTGTCGTCTGGGTGGCCGGGTCGCGGGATGCCCACGTCGATCAGACATCGATCGAAACGACCGGGGCGTCGGACGCGGTGAGGAGCGAGGACCCCTCGCTCTCCGCCTTCCCGAGCTCGTTCGAACCCTCCACGGAACTCTCACTCTTCGACCAGGTCACCGACCGGGCCCGCGGTCTGGCCCGCAAGCCGTACGCGCACCCGGACACGGTCCTCCCCGACCCCCTCGCCGAGTTGGATTACACGGAGTATCAATCGATACGGTTCCGACCCGAGGCGGCGCTCTGGAGAGACGAGGTGCGTTTCGAGGTGCAACTCTTCCACCGGGGTTTTCTCTTCCGGAAGCCGGTGCACATCCACGTGGTGGACGACGACGCGATCGACCTGCTCGCCTTCGACGGAAGCCGGTTTCGCTACGACGAGCCTGCTCCTGTCCGCGGCGACGATCTTCCGTCGGACCTCGGACATGCCGGATTCCGCGTACACTACCCGCTCCACGGCCCGGAGAGCAAGGACGAGATCGCGGTATTCCTCGGCGCCTCGTACTTCCGGATCCTGGGGCCGGGCCAGGTACACGGTCTCTCGTCCCGCGGCCTGGCCATCGATACGGCGTTGGACGGGGGCGAGGAGTTTCCCGACTTCCGTGAATTCTGGCTCGTTCGGCCGGAGCCCGATGCGTCGACCTTCACCATTTACGCCCTCCTGGACAGCCCATCGATCACCGGCGCCTATCGCTTTGACCTCGAACCGGGGAGCCGGATGGAGGTGGCGGTGGAGGCCCGACTCTTCGCCCGCGAGGAGATCCGAAAGCTGGGAGTGGCGCCGCTCACGAGCATGTTCCTCTTCGGACCCGACGGGGCACGAGACTACGACGACTTTCGGCCCCGAGTGCACGATTCGGAGGGGCTTCTCGCCTACACCGGTCCGGGAGAATGGATCTGGCGGCCGCTGAGCAACCGCTCGACCCTCCAGGTGACTTCCCTGCGGGACCGGAACCCGCGTGGCTTCGGCCTCGTTCAACGTGAACGGGAGTTCGCGCAGTACCTCGATCTGGAAGCTCAGTACCACCGGCGTCCCAGCCAGTGGGTGGTCCCGGAGGATGACTGGGGTGAAGGGGGCGTGGAGCTCGTGGAGATCCCCACCTCTTCCGAATTCAATGACAACATCGTGGCCTACTGGGTGCCGCAGGAACCCGTCGGTGCCGGCGCCGAGCGGCGGTACCGCTACCGACTCACCACGTTCGACGCGTACCTCGAGCGGGAGACCCGGGCGAGCGTGGGGCGAACCCGAATCGGCTGGAATGCGCTGCCCGGAGAGAGTGCTCCGCCCCCGCGCAGTCACCGCCGGTTCGTCGTGGACTTCGTGGGAGGCAACCTCCCCTCCGATGGAGCCACCGCCGAGCTCGACGTCTCCGTTCAAAACTCCTCGGGAAGCGTATCGGACATCCTGGTCCAGCCCCTACCGGAGGGTCGGGGCCGGAGGGTGTCCTTCCTGCTCGTCCCGGACGGTGACCGCCCCGTGGACATGCGACTCTTTCTCGAGGAGGACGGCGAGCCCGTAACGGAAACGTGGAGCTACCTCTGGGTTCCCGATGCCCCGTGAAGCCGTGACAGAGGGCCTTGCCTCCTCCCCGCGACGGATCGAGTCCGTATGGGGCAGGGTCCGGCGCTGGCTCTTCTTCGCGCTCGTCGCCGGGACGACGCTGGCGGGCGCCGCGATGATGTGGACGATCCTCCGCTCGAACGGCGTCTCCCTTCTCGAGCTGTTCATCTTCACTCTCTTCGTGCCAACGTTCGCGTGGATCGCGATCGCGTTCTGGACGGCGGCGGCGGGCTTTCTCCTCCAGCTCTTCCGACGGGACCCGCTTTCTCTCGCGCGGACGCACCGCGTGGTACCCCAGGACGAACCTCTGACCACACGTACGGCGCTGGTGATGCCTGCGTTCAACGAGGCCCCCGACCGCGTGATGGCCGGACTCGCAGCGATGATCCGCTCACTACAGCGGACGGGCGCCGGTGAACACTTCGACGTGTACCTCCTGAGCGATTCGACGGATGCCGAGCTCGCCCGGGAAGAGGCTGCCGCGTGGAAGGCTCTCCGCGAACGGCTGGACGTGGCGACAGGGCTCTACTACAGGCGCCGTCCGGCGAATACAGGCCGGAAGGCCGGAAACATCGAGGATTTCTGCCGCCGCTGGGGCTCCCACTACGACTTCATGGTCGTCCTCGACGCCGACAGCGTGATGGAGGGGCGGGTGCTGGTCGAGCTGGCGCGAACGATGGAAGCGAACCCCGAGACGGGATTGATCCAGACCGTCCCCCTACCGGCGCTTCAAAAGACGCTGCTCGGACGAATCCTTCAGTTCGCCGCCTGCCTCTACAGCCCAATGCTCGCCACGGGCCAGAGCTTTTGGCACACGGACGCGGCGAATTACTGGGGCCACAATGCGATCGTCCGGGTGCGGGCGTTCGCCGACCACTGCAGCCTTCCGGTCCTCCCCGGACGACCGCCGCTCGGGGGAGAGATCCTCAGCCACGACTTCGTGGAAGCGGCGCTCCTCCGGCGAGCAGGCTGGCGGGTCTATCTGATGGCAGACCTCGGCGGCAGCTACGAGGAGGTGCCGGGGAACCTCCTCGACTACGCGCGGCGGGATCGAAGGTGGGCTCAGGGCAGCCTTCAGCACCTGCGACTCCTCTTCACACCGGGACTGCACTGGCTGAATCGGGTTCACTTCACAC
Source organism: Gemmatimonadota bacterium (assembly GCA_007121455.1). GTDB lineage: Bacteria > Gemmatimonadota > Gemmatimonadetes > Longimicrobiales > Gaopeijiaceae > SKKN01. Next base: position 161,181 of record SKKN01000025.1, read on the forward strand.
TGGGTGCGATGGGGTACATCGCTTCCCTCCTGTGGATGCTTCTTCTGGTCGCGGGGACGGCGTATGTGCTGGTGCCGACCCTGAGCTCCGGCCCGATGCTTCCGCTCGGCGACGCCCCTTCGGGGGGCGCCGCGGCCGGCCTCCAGACGCTCCTGCCCCTGCTCGGGCTGACTGCGCTCCTTCTCTTCCTGCCCAAGCTCCTCGCCTTGCTGCTTGCGGTCACCCGCCGGGTGGAAGGATTCGGGGGGCCGGTCAGGCTGGTGGGGAGCGCGCTGCTCGAGCTCGGCTTTTCGGTGCTCACCGCCCCCCTCATGATGATCTACCACAGCCGCTTCGTCCTGAGCGTGCTTGGAGGCCGGGAGATCCATTGGGAGCCGCGCCCCCAGGGTGCGCGTGCCGTCTCATGGAGGGAAGCGTGGCGGGCGACGGCGTGGATCATGGCGATCGGAGCGCTTTGGGCGGGGGCCACACTCTACCTCAGCCCCTCCTTCTTCCTCTGGATGACGCCGATCTTTCCCGGGCTTCTGCTGGCAGCTCCCATCATCCGCTGGACGAGTCGCCGAAGGCCTGAACCGGCGACCGGCACTCCTCGGACCTTCACCGTGCCCTCGGAAGCAGCCCCCTCCCGGGTCCTCCGGGAAAGTGCGGACCCGGATCCCCTCGAGCCCATGTGGAGCCGAGAGCCGGCACCGACGGACCCCCTCCCCCCGGAGCTCCCTCTTCCCATGCCTCAGGCCGTGCTCCGCAGATCGGCTGACCGACCGAGAGCGAGCACGACCTGAGCGTCCCGCGCAGGTCACCCTCTCCTTCGGAGGACCACCGCGCGGTACCGGATGAACCCCTTCCGCAGCCCGACCTGTAGAGCGTTCCCCCCGATCATGTTTCCGAAGAACGGGATGCCGTCGAGCCCGAGCCGGCGGAAGAGCGGGGCCGTCCATGCGATCAACATGTCCCGTGGCCGGCCGAGGCGCACCAGGCTCGAGAGATCTCTTATCTCGACCACCTCGAACCCGGCACGCTCGCTTTCCTCCTCGAGCTCTTCCACGGTACAGAGTCCCGGCAGGCGCCAACCTTCCTGGAAGGTGCGGACGTGCCGACGATCGATCTCGGGAAGCTCCTGCGCGGCGACGGCGAGAAAATCGTCCACCACGATCATGATCCCGCCGCTCTGCACGTGCCGAGCGGCGGAGTCGAGGAAGACGGAAGGAGACAGACTGTGAACGAAGGATTCCACAGCAACACCGACATCCGCGCGTATGTCGAGATCCATTCGCTGAAAGTCGCCCTGGATGAACCGACACCGATCGGAGAGCCCTCTCCTGCCGGATAGCCTCCTCGCAATTTCGAGTTGCTTTCGGCTGATCGTGACCCCAAGCCCCCGACTCTCCGGAAATCGAGCGCAGAGCTGGAAGAGGGTCCCACCCACGCCGCACCCCAGATCCAGGATCTCGATCGAACCGATGGGAGCGGCCACCTCCTCGATGCACTCGGCGATCAGGACATTGATGTAATTCGAGGCCTCCTCGGACGTGGTGACGCCCGGACCCCAGAGCGCGCGGTGAATCGCGTATGCTCCTCCGCTCCCGCCGACCCAGAGGAAGCGACCCGTGTTGCGGTCGTAGTACCGGGCGATCGGGTTGGTCGCAGTCACTCGGCGCCCTCCGGAAACGTCACCGTGAAGGTGCTGCCCCTGCCCACCTCGCTCTCCACGGTGATCGTCCCGCCGAGCATCGTCACAAGGCGTTCGGTGATTGCCAGACCAAGCCCGGTCCCGGGGGCTCGGAACTTCATTTCGTCCTTCGCCTGCCAGAAGGCTTCGAAGAGCCAAGAGCGGTCCTCCTCGGAGACCCCGACCCCGGTGTCGCGGACCTGTAAGCTCACCTCCCCGTTCTCCCGACGCACCTCGAGCGCGACCTCCCCCTCGTCCGTGAACTTGACGGCATTTTCGACGAGGTATACGAGGATCTGACGAATCTTGCGGGGATCCGTTCGAATCGAACCCTGAGGCCCCTTGACTTCGGCCCTGAGGGCGAGCCCCCTCTTTTCGGCGAGAGGTCGGAAGATCGCATGGACCTCGTCGACGAGCTCGGAGATGTGCGCGTCCGTCGTCTCCACGGGCTGAGCGCCGGCCTCGAGTCGGGAGAAGGTCAGAATCTCCTCGATGAGCTGTAGCAGATAACCCGCGCTGAGCCGGATGTATTCGACGTGCTGACGCGACGATGCGGGAATCGGCTCCGGGACTCCCTCTTCCAGCAGCTGCGCATAGCCGAGGACGGCGTTGAGCGGTGTGCGAAGCTCGTGACTGATCGTCGTCATCGCGCCGAGAATCCGGTCATGGGACACGAGTGGAGCCACGACGTAGGAGCGGACCCCCAACTCCCGCAGCATTTCCAGGTGCCTCTCGTCGGAAGCCAATTCCCCGAGGCCGGCTTCCGTCAGGTCCGGTTCCAGCTCGGACTCTGCCGTCCGGATCGCGCGACCCGCGCTGCGGGAGGCGTTCGGGTTGCGAGGGTATCGTTCGGCGAGTGCCCACAGGAGCTCCCCCTTGAAGGGGTCGCGATGCTCGACGGCGAGTCGTTCGAGGATGCCGTCCTGATTGATGATGTCCACGGTGGCCCAGTCCGCCACCTCGGGGACGGCGAGCCAGACCACGGTTCGCAGCGTATGCGCGTAGTCGAGCGAGGATGCCAGCTCGATGCTGGCTCGGGCGAGGAACGAGGTCCGCCGCTCGGCTTCTTCGGCCGCGGACCGCGCAGTGCGTTCCCGAGCGAGCTGGAGCGCCTGCTCCGCGATCCGTCTCTGCTTGGTCATGTCTCGAAGAACGACGGTGAAGACCAAACGGTCGTCTTCCCGGGACTTCGCGATCGACGCCTCGGCGGGAAACTCCTCTCCACCTTTCCGGACTGCGGAAATCTCCATCCGCTCTCCCATCCGCCGGGCATCGACGGAGGAAAGGCCGAACCGCTCCACATGCCGCCGGTGGAGGGTGCGAACCGACTCCGGGAGAAGGAGGTCGAGCGACCGACCGACCACCTCCTCCCGGGCATACCCGAAGATCCGCTCGGCCCCGTCGTTGAAAAAGAGGATCCGCTGAGACCCGTCGATCAAAATGATCGCGTCCGCGGCGATCGAGAGGACCAAAGCGAGGTGGGCGTCGGAAAGTGGGCGAATGTCGACCGCGCTTTCGTCGGCGGCCGGACCCGGTGGAGCAACGCTCGAGCCATGATCCCGGACGGCTGGGTCTTCGCTTCTTCGAGGAACGCCGTAATCGTCCGCCATCGCTTCACCATCACCCTTTTCGTGGACGGCGTGCGAACCGACGGTGTCCGAAACGACCGTGTCCGAAACGCCGAACCCTTCCTTCATCGCCATGCAGATTTCGATGTACCGTTCCAGGACGATCGGGGATCCCTCTCCTCTTCCTTCGCTCTGCCTCCGGAACGTGAGCACCTCGGCTCGGCCGAAGGTTGCAATGGCGGGACATTCTGCCCTCTGGGGATTGCCCGAACCGGGCAAAAGGGCCCTCGCTCGAGGGCCCGAAGGACGGGCAAACGAACTCAAGGCACATCCGGTCGCGCCGTCCGTTTCCGCCCGGCCACCCGGAGTCTCTTTCCGGACAGGTTCAGCGCCAACGGCCTCACACTTCATTTCGCACGAACCCGAAAACCGCTCCACTCTCCGGAGGTTCGCACGGTGGTTCCGGCTGCACGCGCTGGGCACGGCTCATGCACACCGCAGGGATCCCGAATCCCCCCTATCCACGCGGAGCAGCTCATGAATGCGCACGAATCCGACTCCCAGGCCTCGTCCGGGAACCGGCCCGCACCGGGCGACCACCAGGGCTCCCTGCGTCTCAGGAAGGAGCGGCGGTTCTCGCCGTTCCGGCCGTTCAGGGGGAGTAACCGGAGACGAGGCGGAGGCCGCCTGGTCATCGCCTCGAACCGCCTGCCGGTGGTCCTCAGACGTGACCCTGCGGGGGCATGGCAAGTCGCTCCGGCCGCTGGGGGATTGGTCACGGCGCTCGACCCGGTGATGCGAAAGCGCGGAGGCCGGTGGATGGGGTGGCCGGGAGCATCCGATGTCGGCGTGGAAGAGCTCACGACAGCGCTGGATCGTAGCGCGGACCGCCCCCCATACGAGCTCGAGGCGATCGAGTTGAGCGAAACGGACCGTGATCTCTTCTACCGGGGGTTCTCGAATGAGGTGCTCTGGCCCCTCTTCCACGGCTTCCCCGGGCGTTGCCAGCCGAACCCGAGATACTGGCAGGGATACCGGAGGGTGAACCGCCGGTTCGCCCGAGCGATCGCGAGTTCGAGTCGGTGGGACGACTTGGTCTGGGTACAGGACTACCACCTGCTCCTCGTCGCGAAGGAGCTTCGCAGCATGGGTGTGGAGAATGAGCTCGCCTTCTTCCTCCACACCCCCTTCCCCCCCGCCCACATGCTCCGGCACATCCCCTGGCATGAGGAGCTCTTGAAGGGGCTACTCTCCTTCGACCTGATCGGCTTTCAGACGCGGCGGGACGAGACGAACTTCCTTGCAGCCGTTCGCCACTATCTGCCCGACGAATCCGCCGCTCCTCGCGGTCGCGCGACGCGAGTCCACGACAACTCTTCCTCCTCGACCGGCGTCTTTCCGATCTCGATCGATTTCGGCGAATTCGGAGGAGCTGGAGCGTCGAGCGAAGTGACCGCCCGGGAGCATCGGATTCGGAACTCCTTGGGAGAGTGCCGCCTCATCCTCGGCGTCGACCGCCTCGACTACAGCAAGGGTCTACCGGAAAAGCTCCGCGCCTTCCACGAGGCGCTGGAGGACCACCCTCCGCTACGCGGAAGCGTGATCTTGAAACAACTCGTAATCCCCAGCCGGGACCGGATCGCGGCGTACGCGGAGACGAAGGATCAGATCGAAACGCTCGTTCGAGCCATCAATCGGAAATGGGGTCGCTCGAACTGGCAGCCGGTCCACTACCGGTACGGGTCCTGGGACCGCACGGAGCTTCTGGCCCACTACCGGGCCGCGGATGTGGCACTGGTGACACCGCTCAGAGACGGGATGAACCTGGTCGCGAAGGAGTACTGTGCCACGAACGGGGGCACCGGGGTCCTCGTCCTGAGCGCGTTCGCCGGCGCAGCGGCTGAGCTCGGGGGCGGTGGCCTTCTCGTGGACCCCACCGAACCCAGGGCCGTCGCCCAGGCGATTGGAACTGCATGCGCCCTGCCGGTGGAGGTTCGAAGGGAGCGGATGACCCGGTGCCGGGAGGCGGTTCGCCGCCACGATGTTCATGCCTGGGTGCAGGCGTTCCTCACCGAGGGGCTCCGCTCTACGGGGGGACGTGGACCGACACGGGAGAAAAGCGCCCGGAGTCACCGCTCCCCGGAGCGTCCGGAGGCATTCGGCTGACCGACGGCCCCGAACCTTCCCCCCCATCGGTCGAGCCCCACCGCCGTCCCACTCCTGCCCGAAACCCCTCCGGGCGTTAGACTCCCTCCGCGATCCGGTCCGACGCTGTGACGGGCCGGGAAAGGACCACCGAACAGAAGGCCAGCAGCATACCCATGCCCGCGCCCACCCACTCCTTCACGGCCATAGCGGCCGTCTACTTCATCCTGGCGGGCGCGCCGCTCGCCGTAGCTGCCGTCGGTCACGAAGCAGCAGGGCGGGGGTTCTGGATCGAGTTCGCCGTGGGCCTCGGCTTCGTCGGGTTTGCGATGCTCGGCCTCCAGTTCGCGCTGACCGCCAAGTTCCAGCGCCTCTCGACCTTCCTCGGACTCGACGCGCTGCTTCACTTCCACCGCCAGGCGGGGCTGATCGCCTACGGGTTCATTCTCCTCCACATCGGCATTCTCATAGCTGCGAGCCCCGATTACGCTGCGTTTCTCGATCTTCGCGTCGACCCGGTCCGGGCACTCGCTCTCTGGGCCGCCGTCGGCGCCCTCACCGCGCTCGTCGCTACGACCCTCTGGCGGAAGCGCCTCGGCATTGCCTACGACTGGTGGCGCCTCGGCCACGCCGTGCTCGCTGCGCTCGTGCTCCTGATCGGGATCGCCCACATCCTTCGAGTAGGCTGGTACGTGGATGATGTGTGGAAGCAGACGACGTGGCTCGGGACCACACTCGCGGCAGCGGGACTCGTCGCATACGCCCGGGGGTGGAAGCCGCTCGTGCTCCGGCGCCGGCCCTGGCGTGTCACGGCCATCCATCCGGAACGCGGGCAGGCCTGGACACTCGACCTGGAGCCCGTGGGGCATGACGGAATGAGCTTTCAAGCCGGTCAATTCGCCTGGCTGACTCTGGGCGAATCGCCCTTTGCTCTCGCTCAGCACCCCTTCTCCCTCTCGTCGAGCGCCACCCGCCGAAATCCCGTCAGCCTGACGATCAAAGCAATGGGGGACTATACCTCCACCATCCATCGCGTCGATCCGGGCGCTCCCGCCTACCTGGATGGACCCTATGGGAGCTTCGTCCTGGACGACGAGGCGGATGGCATGGTGCTGGTCGCCGGCGGCGTCGGGATCACGCCCATCATCAGCATCGTACGAACGCTCCGCGACGAAGGGAGGTGCATCCCGACGCTCCTCGTCTACGGATTCGCTTCGGAGGACGAGGCTTTGTTCCTGGACGAGCTCGCCGCAATGGGCGCGGGACCCGATTTCTGCTTCGTGCCGGTCGTCGAACACCCGGACGACGGCCAGGAAGGGGAGACCGGGCGCGTGGGCGCGCAACTCCTCGATCGTCACCTCCCGGAGGACCGGGAGGGGATGCGTTACTTCGTCTGTGGTCCGGAACCGATGATGGACGTGGTCGAAGCCCACCTTCGTGCACGAGGGATTCCTCTGGAGCGGATCCTCTCGGAGCGCTTCAACCTGGCCTGACCATGAAACACCTCGTGACCAGACGCCTCGCCGCAGCGGTCGGGCTCGCGCTCGCCGGGCTCGCAGCCCTCTTCAGCTACCTGATCAATTCGTAGGATTTTTCGCACACATCGAGTAGCCGCTCAGGGCCCAGACTCCAACCGGATGCCAGCCTGACCCCACCGTTCAGCCTTCGATGTGGAACGGGTCCGAAACCTGGTCGCGGAACTCCCCCTGGTCCATGAGGTGGAGCGCCACCCGAAAACGGTACTCTCCCGGCGACAAGGTCGCCGGCAAAGAGGCTTCGTACCGGGCATCCTCACCGGGGTCGATGATGTGAAGGACCGCAGTGCAGATCCGGTCCTCCTGCTCCTCCGACCCCTTCCAACCGTCATCCGTGAACCGCTCGAGCTCATGGAAGCAGAGATTGAAGCCCACCGGTTCACCGGACTGATTGACGAGCAACAGCGTCACTTCCGCCCCGGGCTCGAATCCGTCCGCCTCCACTTCGAGCGTGACGTCCGCACCCTCTGCCAGGAGGGCGTGGCCCGGCTGAAGCTCGAAGTCCTCGGAGGGAGGGGCGGTCACGGAATCCTCGCACGCCGAAACGGCGAAGACGAAGGGGATCGCGGCAAACACGATCAGGCTGCTACGTCGAGCGATCATCAGACTCTCCTCGGGTGTTTGAGTCGGTGGTCAACCTGTACAACGAGCAAGGGCCCGGACTTGTGACATGGATCCACTCTGCGGGGAGCCTGCAGGGAGTCTGGGTTCTCCCGGCTTGTCGATGAGGAACTGGACGGGGGCCGTCTGGTGGTGTTAACGGTTCCTCTGACTCTGCGGGATGCCTCCAGACCAGGAGAGAAGCCACGATGAACCGGACCGCACCACGATGCCAGGGACACGCGAGCACAGGATTCCTCACGGCACCTTTCGGACCGCGAGGCCGCCGCGGCCACTTCACCGTCGCTCTCCTCCTCCTCGTCGTCGGGATCGGATGCGAGGCTCCCGAGGCGGACGCCCAGGACGTCCAGGCGTTCGTGGGAGCGCGGATCTTCGACGGCAGCGGAGCGCCGATCATCGAGGATGGAGTTCTCCTGGTCCGAGACGGCGTCGTGAGCGAGGTGGGCTCGGCGGGAGAGATCGAGGTCCCGGACGACGCCCAGGTTGTGGACCTGGAAGGCCGCTGGCTTCTGCCGGGTCTCATCAATGCGCATGGACACGTCAACTCCGACGGTGACCGCTCCTCGATCCCTGAGCAGCTCGAGATCTACGCGCACTACGGGGTCACGACGGTGGTGAGCCTCGGAGACGATGGGGAGCGTACCGACGACGCGCGCTGGAGCCCCGAGCTCGAGCGGGCCCGCCTGTTCGTGTCGGGCCCGAGTCTCAGGCCGGGCTCCTCCGAGGAGGCCGTCAGCGAGGTCGACCGGGTTGCCGAGATGGGTGCCGACTGGGTGAAGATGCACGTGAACGACGGCGGAGGCCGTGAATACCATCCGGCGGTGATCGCGGCGGCCCAGGAACGCGGCCTCCCCGCCGCGATCCACATCGAACAGCTCGACGACGCCAAGAGCGTCCTGGAGTCCGGTGCATCCCTCCTCGCCCATAGCGTTCGCGATGAGCCCGTGGACCAGGAGCTCATCGCGCTCATGCGGGAGCGGGACGTCTGCCTGACCCCCACCTTCACCCGCGAGCTCTCCACCTTCGTATACGCGGAGCGGCCCGACTTCTTCGATGACCCCTTCTTCCTGGAAAGGTCCGCACCCGAGGACCTGGAGAACTTCCTCACGCCCCAGCGGCAAGCCCAGGCGGAAAGCGCGGGTGCGCAGTACTGGAAGGAAGCGCTCCCTCTGGCGAAGGAGAACATGCTGAGGCTCCATGAGGCGAGCGTGGGAATCGCGATGGGGACGGACAGCGGCCCCAGCGGGCGTTTCCAGGGCTACTTCGAGCATCTGGAGCTGGAAATGATGGTGGATGGGGGCATGAGTCCGACAGACGTCCTCGTCACGGCCACCGGCGGCGCAGCGCGTTGCATCGGCCTCGAGGGAATTCTCGGAACCCTCGAGCCGGGAGCCTGGGCCGACCTCCTCGTCCTCGACGCCGACCCGACCGCCGACATCCGGAACACGCGGGAGATCCGTGGCGTCTGGATCGCGGGGAACCGGGTACGCGGGGGATGACGGGAGGCTTCGAAGCAATGGCGGAGACGCGCGAGGAATTGGGAGGTTGCAGCCCCAAGGGATGAGGGCGCGGCGGGCACCTTCCCCGCAGAGAATGGTAGGAGAAAGGCGTCCCGTCGCGTTTTCCCGTCCTCCGCTGAACCCGGCACCCCACCATGGACCGACGAAGCTTTCTCGGGTTCGGAGGGTCCCTCCTGGGTCTCTCCAGTCTCGCCCGCTTTCGCTTCGGTGCGTTTCCGGACATCGGCACATCGGGGCAGCCCCCATCGGTCGACTCCCCGCCGAGGCCCCCGCACCTTCTCCACCTTCCCGCCACCCTTCAGGCGAACGCGTTCGCCTCCGCCACAGGAGACGACGCACGCTACCACGCCCTGGTCTACGAGGGCGGCGGCGCCGCTGACAAGTCCCTCCTCACCACGCCCCGCTCCGATACAGGGGTCGCCCGGGAACTGCGGGCGGCAGGAGCCCGCGACGGAGGCGGCGTGCCCATGTCCGCCTGGACGCTCCGCCGACTGCCACTGGTTCGTGCGCCCGACCGCCGGGTTGAGGGGTCACCTCTGGCCATCTATGTGGAATGGGACGGATGGAGCGCTCCTCGCGAGCTTTCGTCCCTCCTCCGCGATCCGGGCGGTCGTGGTTCGGAATTCCGGTTCGGGGGAAACGAGGAGCACAATGACCGATGGGAGTCGGGGTGCATCGTCTGCCTGTTCAGTTGCCCCGGAGGCGTGATCTCCAACGCGCGGTACTCCATCCGGGACCACGTCCGGGGGGCCACTCGATTCTCCCCCGCTCCCGACCTGCCCCCGGATGGGACGGAGGTGACCGTCACCCTGGAGCTGCTGCGGGGATCCCAGGGGTAGACCTTCCCCGGCGTCCGGCATCGTCGGCCAGTCCCCGGATTTCCCCGGAATCCGGCATCGCCGATCAGGGACCCGGATTTCCCCGGAATCCGGCATCGCCGATCAGGGACCCGGATGAAGGTCTCCTGCATTCCGTCCATCCTTCCTCCCCTTCGGTCTCCCCCAGAGCGGCACCCCTCCAGCCACACACGGACCCGCCGGAGCCGGTTGGCCTGTGCGGGAACTCCTCCGCTCCCTCAGGCGTTGGGCCCGGGAACCGATGATCCAACGATTACAACGCTCACAAACACATTGCGAGGAAATATGAGTGAAGCAACCTCCACGATACGGGCCCTCTATGAGGCAGCATTTCGCAGCGGCCTCCCCTTCGAGGAGTTCCTCCACCAGGCCGAGGCGCACCGAGACCTCTGGCACGCGTTCGCCCTGCGGTCCCCCGAATTCCCGGAAGCTGCCCGTCGCATCGGCAGTGTAGACGGCTGCTGGCGGCTGCTCGTCCTGACGGATGACTGGTGCGGGGATGGAATCAACACGCTTCCCATCATGGCACGTTTGGCCGACTCGGCAGGGAACGTGAGTCTCCGGGTCGTGCCCCGCGACGCCTATCCCCAGATCCGGGACCGTCACCTCACGAATGGAAGTCGCTCCATCCCAATCGCAATTCTCCTGGGTGAGAATGGAAACCCGCACGGGTGGTGGGGACCCAGGCCGGGACCCCTCCAGTCACTTTTCGAGACCCACCTGCGGGACCTTCCCGGAGAGCAACGCTATCGGGAGATCCGACGATGGTACGCCCGGGACCGGGGAATCACGACGGCGGAGGAAATCGTAGCACTCTTCGAGCGCGCCGGAGCGGAGGTCGAGGCGGACGTCGCCGGGAGCTCGCCCTGCGATGAAGTCTGGGCGGCGTAACCGCGCACGGATCGAGCGGGAACCCCGATCCTCCACGGCGCGTTGGGAGGGTACGCGAGTGGTTTTCCGTTACCCCGGAACCGAAGGTGGCCGTCGGATGAGAGGAATCCACAACGTGTCACGGAACACCCCCCGGACAGTCGCTCGTCGAGCCTTCGTTTTCGCGGCATTCGCAGTGTCGTCGGCCTGTGCCCCGGACCGGGGGGGAGACGCAACCCCGCCGGGAGAAGACAGGATCACGGAGGTTCAGGGAGCCGGGGAGCCCGACCTTCGCACCGCTGCATCTGTGGGAACCCTCGCCGCCACCACCTCGGGGGGAACAGACATCGACCTCACTTTCCGACCCGATGCGCCGGTTCCGGGGGAGGTCGAGCTCATCCTCGACATACGGCCTTCGCCGGAGGAACCCGACGCCGTGTCGGTGGACCTGGTTTCGCCGGAGATGCCGGCTCATGGGGTCCTGCGGTACCCGGCAACGTGGAACGGGGAAGATGGCTCGTTCACGGTCGACGTGTCGATTCCGATGGAAGGCCTCTGGGAAATCTACGTGAACCTGGATGTCGGAACCGATGCCGCGGCCTTCGAAATTCGCGTCCCGTCCCTGGACGCGGAGACCCTGAACGCTCACGACGAGCACACAGGGATGGAGCATATGGGACATGAACATCGATGAGGATCAGTTAGCCCGATTCATTCACTTCACCCGAAGGAGTCCAATCCGCATGCGTAGCTTCATGATCACCACATTGGGTTTGGCCGTGCTCGCTCTTGGTCCGTCTGCCGCCGGCCTGGCGGCTCAGGCCGCTGACGGACAGGAGCAGGAATTCACGGCGCAGGTCGTGGACGTGGCCTGCTACACGGTGCACGACCTCCAGGGAGAGGACCACCGGATGTGCGCCCAGGTCTGCGCCGACCAGGGGGTGAGTCTCGTTCTCCTCGACTCCGAGGGCCGACTGTACCATCCGGTCGGGATGGATATGCCGAGTAGCGGCGACGAGGAAAACGAGCAGCTGCGGCCCCACGCCGAACGTCAGGTGAACGTCCGCGGCACGGTCATCGATCGCGGCGGGCTTCGAACGATCGTGCTCGCCGACGTGTCCGGAGCGTGACGCCGCAGACCACTTCATCGTCGTGGCGAAGCGTACTTCATTGAACCGGAATGGGCGGCGGGCTGGGGCGTGGGTGCCCGGGCTCGTCGTCCTCTTCGGGGGCCTTGCGGCTTGCGGGTCCGGAGACGGCGAACCCGTCGCGGACCCGCTGCCGGACCACCGGGAGGCGGAGCGAGTGGTCGAGGGCGGAGAGACGATCGTGCTGAACGAGGGCCCCCGCGAAGCACTGCGGGTCCGCGATCAGCTTCCCTCCGGATCCGCCCAACTCATCTTCCTCCGCGGTCGGGCGGCAACGCCGACGCCAAGCGGAGGGGCTGCATGGGCGGACCTGGACGGTGGGCGTGTCCTCGTGTTCGGCCATTCTCCTGTAGGGGTGCAACAAGTCATCCAGTCGGGGGACGGCGAGGGCGCTCTCGAGCCCGTGGTTGCCCAGGTGCGTCCTGAGAGGACGCGCATCTTCCAACGGGATGGGACCGGATTGGCAGTGGCTCCCGGCGGAGAATTGGTTCGGGAAGGCCATCGTCTGCCCGGAATCGTCACGGGAGCGGACCCCACCTTCCTCGCCACCTCTCGTTCCCCTCTCTTTCTTCCCTTGTCGCCCGTGCGGGCCGAGGACCCTCTCCTCTGGATCGCGGAAGATCCCTCCTCGCCTCCCCGTCCCATGGGGAGGGTGCTCGTGCCGGAAGAACCGGTCCTGGGCTACCTCGTCAACAGCGGATGGGCCCTTCCGGCCCCGGACGGCGGCGCCTACTTCGCCTCCGGCTTGCGCCCCGAGCTGATCCGGATCGGGCCAGACGGCCACCCGGAGTGGACGAGCCGTTGGAGGCCACGCAAACCCGTTCGTGAGCCTCGAATCGAAGCAGTGGACGGATCGGCGGTCGCGAGTTTCGATATCCTCCAGCACGCCGCAGCCCTCGGTGGCGATGGCCGGATCTACGTTCTCACCGCATCGGAGTCCACCTCCCGTGCGGACCGCCTGCTCGTCTTTGAACCCGACGGAACGCTGGTGCGCACGGGGAAGGTCCCTCCGGATCACGCAGTGTTCCTGGACGACCGGGGAGCCGTCCACGCCATCCCGGAGGACCGGGCGCTCATGGATCCAGCGGAGCGGGACCGTGCACCGTTCGATCCTTTCGACCTCCCGGACCTGATCGCCGACAATCATGTCAACCTGGAGGAATACGAGGACCGGGTGGTCGTCGTGAATTTCTGGGCGAGCTGGTGCCCCCCATGCCGCCGAGAGATTCCCGCGCTCGACTCCCTCGCCGCAGAACTCGATCCTCATCAGGCGGTCGTGATCGGACTGAACGATGACCAGGTCGCGAGCCGGGGAGTTGCCTTCCTGAACGAACTCGGAGGCGTCTCCTACCCGAACGCGCGCGGCGGCGGCCGCCTCAGGGGCATCTACGGCTACCGGGGTCTCCCCTACACGGTCATCCTCGACCGGGACCACAAGGTGATTCAGAGCTTCTATGGGTTCGGTGGATCTGTGGACCCCCTTCGGCGAGTGGTTCGGGAAGAGTTGGCTCGGTACAGGTGAGGCCCCGGAACCGAGAACGCGTCCCATGGATTCCGATCACCAGGAGGCAGGGTCCCGAACCGAGGCCCGTCGTGGGAAACCTCGAGATGCGAGATGGAACGATGACGCGAAGAGAAAAGATCGCCGGCTCGATCGTGCTTGCTGGACTCCTCCTGCTTGCGGTGAACCCGCTTCCCTCCGCGTTCGGCCAACGGGGCGAACCGACACTTCCCTTCTCCGAAAACCCTTACGTCTTGAGCGACGAGATCGATGCCTACGCCGACTTCATGATGTCGGGGGGGCCTCCACCGGATGGGATCCCGTCGATCGACGATCCGGTTTTCGTTTCCGCGGGGGACGCGGATCTGGAGCCCGGGGACATCGTAATCGGGTTCTCCCATGACGGTGAGGCTCGGGCATACCCTCAGCGCATCATCGTCTACCATGAAATCGTAAACGACCGGGTCGGGGGATTGAACGTCGCCGTGACATACTGCCCCCTCACGGCTACGGCGCAGGGCTTCAAGCGGGGCGAGACAACCCTCGGCGTCTCGGGGCAGCTTCTGAACAGCAACGTGGTCATGTTCGACCGCGAAACCCGGAGCTACTTTTCGCAGATCACGGCCACGGGCCTCACGGGCGACCACCGGGGCCGCACGTTGGACGAGGTTCAGCTCGTCTGGACCACGTGGGAGCGGTGGCGGAACACCCACCCCCGCACAGAGGTGCTGACCGAGGAGACGGGGTATCTGCGCAACTACCCCCGGGACCCTTACGGCACCTACAATCCCCGGGGCGGCTACTATACGCAGGCCGGGACGATGTTTCCCCTGATGTATTCGTCCAATCGCCACCATGCCAAGGAGATGATCGTCGGCGCGCGCACCTCCGATCGGAGCGCCTACTTCGTCCTTTCGGAGCTCGCCGAGGAAGGCGTCCAGTCCACCGAGAACTTCCTGGCCGTCTACGACCCGGATCTCGATGTCGGATACGTGTATGCGACCGATCGGGAGGCGGCGGAGGTCGGATCTCTCGGAGGGGGAGCGTATGAGCTGGACGGTGCGTCCTATCCGGCCGACGGTCTTCCCCTCGAGCGGCTGGTCTCGGTGGAGGCGTTCTACTTCGCGTGGCACGCCTTCTACCCCGAGAGCGAGCGTGTCTGATCCGCCGAAACCTGCCGCTGCCGCCGTGACGTCCATGCGCAAGCTGGTCGAGATCATGAGGGTGCCCTCGCACCGGCGCCTGGCGCTGGGGATCGCCGGCACCTACTTCGTCCTCTTCCTCTGGGGGCTTCAGGACATCTCTCGGGGAGGCCGCGGGTTCGCATTCCTGACCGCGAACTGGAGTCGGGCTCTCGACCGAACGGGATCGCTCACCTTCGAGCCGGTGGCACAACTTACGCTGCCGGGCCTGACGGTTCTCCTATCACCGATCAACATGCTGATGGGCGTCGTCCTTTCCGTGCTGGCGGGCCTCAACCTGCTCGTCACCTACATCGCATTGACGAGGCCGTGGGCGTGCGGATTCAACCGCTCGACCGGGGTCCTGGCATCCCTTCCCGCCCTCCTGGCCGGAAGCGCGTGCTGTGCCCCGGCAGTCCTGCTCATCCTGGGAATCCAGGCCTCGTCGCTTTTCATCGGCGTCTTCCAGGTGCTGATTCCCGCGTCGCTGATACTGCTCCTCATCACGCTGAAGTTCATATTGGATCGCACCAACACGGACCTGCTGAGGGAGGAGGGATGAGACACCCTGTGTCAACCTCTTCGCGTTCATGCGGCATTCGGGACGGGGGTCTTGGATGCCTCGAGGAAGGGGGAGGCAGGCCGGAATGGGCCGTTACGGGTCTCCGGGCGCGCTCCGGGAACCCTGGTCGACTCTCGAGGATTCTTCTTCTGAACCGAACGAGGCGCCCACCCGCCGGGGAGGCATCATGCAAGCAGTTTCGATTCTGGCACTCCGCATTTCCATCGCGCTCCTGGTTCTCCTGTGGGGGATCGACAAGATCGTCGACCCCGCACATGCGATCCAGGTCTCGGACGCCTTCTATTTCGGGATCCTGAGCGCAGAGCTTTTGATGCCGGTCCTGGGAATTGCACAGGTCTCCGTTGCGGTACTGGCAATGGTGGGCCTTTTCCGCCGGTTCGTGGACCCGGTGATTCTTCTGATCAACCTCGGATCGCTCCTCAGTATCTGGCGATCGATCCTGGATCCATGGGGGTGGGTGCTCGAGGGAACGAATGTCCTCTTCTTCCCATCGTTGATCGTTGTGGCCGGCTGCCTGGTCCTGATCACCTTCCGGGACCATGAGACCCTCGTCCTGGATGCGAGGGGCCGGACGGGTAGCGAGTACTCCGGCCCGTCGGGCGGAAAACCGGTTCGGGATGGGCCTATGGTTGGGCCGTCCCGCTGAGCTCCTTCTGGACAAACTGATCTCATGCGACGCTCCTTCGAAGAACTCATCGGATCCGAACTGGATCAGCTGTATCGTGCCGCCCTCTTTCTCGTCGGCGGCCGCACGGAGCAAGCGGAGCGACTTCTCACCGCGGTCGCTCTGAGTGCCCACCGGGAGTACGCCTCCCTGGAGGACGAGCCGGAACGCCCTGGGCGATGGCTCCTCGAGCGCCTCGCCAGCACGGCTCTACACGCCGAGACCCAGTCCAATTCGATGTCCTCCGCAACCGGCGTCGCCCCTTCCCCCACCGGGGACGTCGCCGTGGACTCGAGCCCTGAAACCTCGTCCCTTCCCCGCCAGCTTCACCTCGATCATGTGGCTGCAGAGGCTTCCGGCCTCCCACTCCGGACCCGGATCGCATTCTGGTTCGCGGTGATCGAACGGCGCAGATATAGCGACATCGGCGAAATCCTGGACGAACCCCCAAGTAGCGTGGCCCACCGGATTCGGGTCGGCCATCGCGTCATCGTTCACGGGATCTCACGATCCAGAGCTCGCAGGGAACGCGGGAGGCCCGGATGAGATGTGATGAGGCGAGGGCCCTCCTGTGGCCACCGGAGGAGCCCAAGGTCGTCGGAAGTCGGATCTTGGAGGCCCGCCGCCACGTCGAGGCATGCGAAGGCTGTCGGGATTATCTGGCCATGGACGCCGCCCTTGTCGAAAGGTTTCGGCGAGCCCGCGAGATCCAGGCGCCCCCCGAGGTCCGCGAGCGCATTTTCGATGCGCTCGCACGGGAGCGCGTGGCAGATCATGCGTCGCCGCCCTCCCGTGTATCCGGAAAGGAACAGAGGAAGGGTCTCCACTCACTTCCGGCGGCCCTCGCGTCGGTTGCAGTCGTGTTCTTCGTGGTCATGTTCACGGTTTCGGGCCCCTTTTCGAACCTTGGAGGAGACGCCGACGAGCCCGGTGCACTCGTGCGGGAGTCGGGCCGGGTCTTCGTGGAGGACTTCCTCAGGAGAGCAGTGCAGGCCGAGCATATCCAGACTTCGGACCCGTCCGAGGTTGCCCGCTTCCTCACACGCGAGCTTGGAACCCCCGTCGGTACGCCGCTCTCCTTCCCCGGGTTCGACCTGGCTGGAGCCGAGGTGTGCATCGTCGAGGGAGCCCGTGGCGCAGTGGTTCTATACAAGCAAGGCGGCCGGATCCTGTATCACTACATCATCCCGAACGACACCCGAGGCGAGACGGATCCGGCCGTGTCCGACGCGATCCCCCCGCGCTGGTCGGGCGAGCGCTCGTATCCGTCCGTCGTCACCTGGCGCGCCGGAGGACTGGATCAGGCCTTGGTGAGCGACCTTCCCCGGGATGAGCTTCTGGCAGTCGCCAGAGGCATCACCGATGAGAGATGAGGTGGCGGCGTCCGGCGGGAAGTAGGACCCCGGGGTGGACGGGGAGCTCGGCCCGGAACTCGCGAAGGAGGTGGGCAGCCACCTCGAAGCTTGCGCTCGCTGCTATCCCCGTCTCCTCTTCGAGCGAGCCTTTCGGGAGGCGCTGGCAACGGCGGCGCAGGACGCGACCGCGCCCGAATCACTCGAGGCGCGGATCCTCGAATCGCTTCCGGAGGAATGACCAATGACGCTCAACGAGAAGCAGCTCGACATGACGTGGAACCTCCTGCATATGGCGCGGATGCTCCGGGATCGGGGAGGCCTCCCCGCACACGGGAACCAGCGGTCGGCGTGGGAGGCCGGCTGCCGCTCCGACCATCCGAACCCCGAACACCGCTGAGGCTTACCGGAACATGATCAACGAGCGAGTGACCTTTCCAGGCGCCCACGGCGACGAGCTGAGCGCCCGACTCAGCCTACCGCCGGACGGAGACGTCGTGGCGTGCGCCCTCTTCGCCCACTGCTTCACCTGCTCGAAGGACCTGAAGCCGGTCGTCAACATCAGCCGCGCGCTCACGCAGCAGCGGATCGCGGTCCTGCGTTTCGATTTCACGGGGCTGGGCGAAAGCGAAGGGGACTTCGCCGATACCACCTTCACCTCGAACGTCGAGGATCTCGAGGCGGCAGCCGCGTATATGGCTCGGGAGGTCGAAGCACCGTCCATCCTGATTGGGCATTCGCTGGGTGGGGCCGCGGTGCTCCAGGCCGCACGACGGATCGAGTCGGCGAGGGCCGTGGCCACCATCGGAGCACCATTCGACCCGAAGCATGTCAAGCACCTCTTCTCCGGGTCGCTCGAGGAGATCGAGTCGCGGGGAGAAGCAGAGGTCGTGCTCGCCGGGCGACGCTTTCGGGTGGGGCGTGCGTTCGTGGAGGACCTGGCCGAGCACCGGATGGAGGAGACGATCCGGGAACTCGGCCGGCCCCTTCTCATCTTCCACTCACCCGTGGACCGGGTGGTGGGCGTGGAGAACGCTCAGCGCGTGTACGAGGCGGCCCGCCACCCCAAGAGCTTTGTCTCTCTGGATCGAGCCGACCACCTGCTTCTGGACGAGGCGGACTCTCACTACGTAGGGGTGGTCCTCGCCGCGTGGGCGGGACGCTACCTCGACACGTCTCCGGACGCGGAGATCGAGGCGGAGGAAGCTCCGGAAGGCCGGCTCACGACACGCACGGGAGCCGGAGCGTTCCGCACGGAGGTCGTGGCGCGCGGTCACGCGCTTCTGGTGGACGAGCCCCGGTCCGTGGGCGGAGAAGAACTCGGCCCGACGCCGTACGACCTGCTTTTGGCCGCGCTCGGCGCATGCACCTCGATGACGCTGCGGATGTACGCGGACCGCAAGGGATGGCCTCTCGAGGAGGCCGTCGTGCGCCTCGAGCACTCGAAGATCCACCGCGAGGACGAGGAGCGCCTGGAGGAGGAGGAGGATGCCCGGTTGGACCGGATCGACAGGGAGATCGAGTTGATCGGCCCGCTCGACCGGGAAGAGCGCGAGCAGCTCGTCGAGATTGCGAGCCGTTGCCCGGTCCACCGCACGCTCGATACGGGAGTGCGCATTTCGACGCGAGAGGAGCCCGGAAGCTCCCGGTAGAACGCATGTCTCCCACGCACAGCCCGGTCCCCCTCTGGGACCCTGCGACGTTCGCGGTTGTGCGAGGACTACCTCGAACTCGAGCACCTCGTCGGCTCATTTCGGCAAGGCTCACGAAGCGAGGAGCGTGCCAGGGACGCCCACGGGGGACTGATGGGCCGGAGTCTCGGGTCGGGGACGAAGTTCCTCACCAGTCGGTCAAGCGGAAGTGGGGACACTCCACACCCGGCACGATCGTTGCAATAAGTTCGGCGTGCTCCTGAACGAGCTCGCCGAGGAGCTCCAATGGGAGGACCGTCGTCGTCCTCCGGGGCGCGGGGCCCTGGCAGCTCATGGAAACTCAACCCGACCGGGAGGTGGATCATGCCGGCCCTGGAACGCGTTCGAGCCCTGCTCGATGAGGAAGGGCTCCGCTACGAGATCGTGGAACACGGGGAGGAGCTTACCGCCCGTGAGGAGGCGGAGGCCAGCGGCCTCCCCCCGAACCATTGGGCCAAGAGCCTGGCCGTCCTCCTCGACGGGCGTCCCGCCCTGGCCGTACTTTCCGCTGATCGGCGGCTGGATCTGAACGAGCTCCGGGAGGTGGCCGGAGCCCGCAAGGCGGAACTGGTCCAAGAGGATGCCCTCTCGGAGCTGTACCCGGATTGCGACCTGGGCGCCCTCCCCCCCTTCGGCGGCCTCTACGGACAGCCCACCTACGTGGACACCTCCCTCAGGCAGGCGAGCCGGATCGGCTTCCACGCGGGAACGCACACCGAAACCCTTCTCCTGAGCTATCCCGAGTTCGAACGGGCAGCTCAGCCGGTGGTGGGTTGGTTCGCCCGGGAGCAGGACGCTTAGGCCCCGCCAGCGTCTGGTTCGCCCGGTTCAACGGCGGCCTCGTCCTTCCTCATGCAAAGCCCTTCGGGTTGGAGGAGCCGAGATAGGGGAAGTACGGCACGGTCCCGGCCCGTACGGTCCTCTGAAGCCCCGCTCCGAGTCCCATGATTGACATCGATGGCTCCATGGGCGAGGGGGGCGGTCAGATCCTGCGGACGGCCCTCGCGCTGTCCGCCGTCACCGGGAAGGGGTTCCGGGCGCACTCCCTCCGCCGGGGGCGTCCGAATCCGGGGCTTGCCCGTCAGCACCTGACGTCCGTGGAGGCGGTGGCCCGGGTGTGCGGGGCGGAGATGGAGGGGGCCCGGCTTGGAGCCACGGAGCTGACCTTCCGGCCGGGGCGAATCCGACCCGGGAGGTACCGAACCTCCACCGGCGGGGCGGGAAGCACGACCCTGGTGCTTCAGGCCGTCCTGCCCCCCCTTGCCCTCGCGCCGGGCCCCTCCCAGATCGACCTGGAGGGTGGGACGCACAATCCCTACGCGCCCCCATTCGAGTTCCTCGAATGGACCCTGGCGCCGCTCCTCCGCAGGGTCGGCATCCGGCTCGACCTCCAGCTCCACCGGCCGGGCTTCCACCCCGTCGGAGGGGGACGGATGACCGCCCGGATCGAGGCCGGGTCGCTCGAGCCGCTGACCCTCGAACGTCGGGGCCCGATCCTCCGGCGGAGGGCACGGGCCATCGTCTCGGCCCTCCCAAGCCACATCGGCCAGAGGGAGCTGGACACCGTGGCCGCCGGTCTGGGGATCGAGGAGGAAAACCTGGAGCTCGTCCAGGTCCCGGATCCGGCTGGCCCGGGAAATGCCGTCATGGTGCGGGTGGACGGAGCGGAGGTGAGCGAGGTGTTCACGGGTTTCGGCCGGCGGCAGGTCCCGGCGGAGCGGGTCGCCGGCGAGGTGGTGGCGGCGGTCCGGGAGTGGGAGGCCGGGGACGTTCCGGTGGGCCGACACCTGGCGGATCAGCTCTTGGTGCCTCTTGCCCTGGCGGGTGGCGGCAAATTCCGGACCCTCGAGCCCTCGTCCCACGCCCGGACCAATGCTCGCGTGGTGGCCCGGTTCCTCGACGCAGAGGCGCGGTTCGAGCCCTTGGAGGGAGCCGCCTGGCGGGTCGAGGTGGAGGTCGCCCGTGCGGTCCGGCCGCGCGAAGACCGCGGGGCAAGTGGCCTGCGCCTTGCATCCCCCGTCGATGTTCGCCTGTACGAGCGGCACATTGCCGGTGACCTTCAGCCAAGAGACGAGCTCATGCTGACCCTCCGCGATCTCATGTCGCACGATCCGCTCACCCTGGAACCGGAGACGACCCTCCGCGAGGCCTTGAGCCAATTGACGGCCGCCGGCGTAAGCGGCGCTCCCGTGGTCACCGCGGGCAACCGCCTCGTGGGAGTCCTGTCCACCTCGGACATCCTCGAGTTTCAGGACTCGAGCCCGCCGGTGCCGTCTCATCGCTCCGAGCAGCAGGAATGGGGGGAGTGGGGGCCGGCGGATCAGTGGGAGGAAGATGTATCGGAGCCACCCTCCGCATACTTCCGCGTGATGTGGGACGCATCGAGCGCCGACCTGGTGGAGCGGCTCGCCGAACCCGAAAGCCCGGAATGGGACATCCTCTCCGAACACGCCGTGGGCGACGTGATGACGCAACGAGCCATCGCCCTATCCCCGGACACGGACGTGGCGGATGCAGCTCGCCTCATGGTGGGACGGGGGATCCACCGGATCATCGTGACGGAGAACGAGACTCTCGTGGGGATCGTCTCCAGCCTCGACTTCGTGCGAGCGGTGGCGGAAGAGAAGCTCCGAGGTTCTGCCTGAAGGGGAGAGGCGCCCGGTAGTTCCGCGGGCATGGCCGCGTACGCGTCGGGCGCGCGCTCCTGCGCTCGAGGCAGCCTGCCGCCAAGTCGTCTCATCCGGGGCCCGTGAGCGGGACGAAAAGCCCGATAGCCGCTGCTTCCGCGTTTCCCGCTGGACACAATCCAAACGTCCCTCCGACACTCGAGTCCCAACATCCACCGCAATCAAGCGCGGTACAGCCCGTGCATGTTCGATTGCGCACGTCTACCGCGGCGTGCCTGCGGTGGCCGGGGAGTTCCGGGATGAGCTTTTGGCTTTTCGGAAGCGGAGGATGGACACGGCAGGAGGAAACCAGAATGCCACCACAACGCACGTTCGGACAGATTGAGTTCGCGGGGCAGATGTGGAGATGGACCGCGGTCTCACATTCCTCCCGACCTGGCGACCCGGGCAGCGATGCGTCGGGGACCCAACGTGTCGGGTGCTTCCAGCGGTTGGATCAACGCGTTTCGTGCGAGCTGCCGCGAGGAGACGGGAAGGCCCTCACGGACCAGCGACTCCTCCGCTTGTTGGAGGAGACCCGCTTCGGCACATGCCGCCCCGAGGCGAGCGGCCCTCCGCCCGCATCGGCCGGCCGATGACGGACCCAGCCATGCACCTGCGCCCCGTGGAGGGGCGCAGGGGAAACGTCTTCGTGGTGGGGTACGACGAGCACCAGCACCGGCATGTGGAGAGACTGGACCCGGACAGCCACTTCACCTTCCACACGCTGATTCCGAGCTCCGCTCTTCGACGGGTCTCGGAAATTCCGATCGCCCGTCTCCTGGAGGAGGCCGAGGCGACCCTGGATCGTTTCGGGGAGCCGGTGGACGCGATCGTTTCGTTCATGGACTTTCCCGGAATCGAAATCGCCTCGCTCCTGGCCGCCCGCCGAAATCTGGCGGGCCCCAGTCTCGAAGCGGTCCTCAAGTGCAACCACAAGCTCTGGGAGCGCCGCCTCCAGGCGCAGGTGCTGCCTGAGACGACGCCCCGCTTTGCGGCTGTCGATCCGTTCGATGACGGCGCCCTCGCTGAACTGGAGGACCGGATCCCCTACCCGTTCTGGATCAAGCCGTTCAATGGCTACGCGTCCTATCTCGGGTTCCGGATCGACGAGCCCAGTGACGCGCTCCATGCCCTTCCGATCGTCCGGAATGACATCGATCGTTTGGCCGCGCCACTCGAGTATCTGATGGAGCTGGCGCACATGCCCGAGGATCTCCGCGCCTTGGGAGGACGGTGCCTGATCGCCGAAGAGATCATCTCGGGAAAGCAGTGTACCCTCGAGGGCTACGTGTGTCGTGGAACCCCTCGCATTTTCGGAGTGGTGGATTCCGTCAGGGAGGCGAACGGCGTTTCCTTCGCCCGCTATGAGTACCCATCCCGGCTACCGGACGAACTCCAGGACCGCATGGTCCGCATCGCCGAGCAGCTCATCCGCCACCTCGGCTTCGACGACGGAGCGTTCAACATCGAGTTCTACTCCGACTCACTCCGGAACTGCCTCTGGGTCCTGGAGGTCAACCCGCGGCTGTCTCAATCCCACCTCGAACTCTTCGAGAACGTAGACGGAGCCAGCCATCAGAAGGCGGCGATCGAGGTGGCGCTAGGACGCGTCCCCGATATGCCGCGCGGGCATGGCGAGCACCCTTATGCGGCCAAGTTCTTTCTCCGGGCGTGGGAGGACGCCCGGATCACACGTGTGCCGGGCCCGAGCGAGCTTCGGCACATCGAGCGAGAGGTGCCGGGCACCTCCATTCTTCTGCGGGTGGAGGAGAACACCCGGCTCTCGGACGTGCCGGACCAGGACAGCTACAGCTACGAGCTGGCCTGGATCTGGGTCGGCGGGCAGAGCCGGGAGGCACTCATGGAAAAATACCGCGTGGTCGTGGAGCGTCTGGACATCCGTTCCGAGCCGCCGGAGCCGACCTGAAAGGAGCCCGAACACACTTGGGGTACTTTCGAGCCATCACAGCCGATCTCGAAGTGGAGTTCGACCTCGTGGTGGCGGAGAACGGGGCCGTGATCTCCAGCGCCCTCATGATCCTCGTCTCGTGTCTCCTGCACGGCACACCGGAGGCCGGGAGCCGGGAACGGTGAACCGCCCCGGAGGCGACCCCCCGCCGCCGCCCCGTCCGGACCGGACCGAGGACGAGAAGGGCGCGGTCGACGTCCCCCCCCACCTCTCCATGGTCCTCGAGGTTACGCGCGCATTCGCCTTGGAGTGCGGGGGACCCCGGGCCCTGCAAGCCGTTCGTCCGGATGCATCTCTGGTCCGGGATCTGGGGCTGGGCAGCCTGGAGCGGGTGGAGCTCCGGCTTCGGATCGAAGAGGTCCTCGGAGTGGAGCTTCCCGACGAGACCCTCGCCCTGGACACACCTTCCGAGCTGGCGCGGGCCGTGGTGGAGGCCCGCGTCGCACAGCCGACACCCCATGCCATGGTCACGGCTCCTACGCGGGACCTCGACGTCCACCGCGCGGAGGGCTCCGCCACCCTCCAGGAGTCCCTCCAGAGGTGGGCCGACGCCGATCCGAGTCTGCCCCACGCCTACCTGAGGGAGGACGACGGGTCGTTCGTGACCCTCACCTACGGCGAGCTCCGGGAGGGGGCGGCCGCCATCGCCCGGGGGATTCGTCACCGGGGGATCGAGAAGGGAGAAACCGTGGCACTCATGCTCCCCACAGGCGCCGACTTCCTCCAGTCGTTCATGGGAATCCTGCTCGCGGGCGCCGTTCCCGTTCCCCTCTACCCTCCCTTCCGGACCGCCGGGCTGGAGGACTACCTGAAGCGGCAATCGGGAATTCTCGGGAACGCCCGGACCCGGCTCCTCCTCAGCACGGCCGAGGTCTCACCCGTGGCCCGGATGCTCCGGGGAGCGCCCGGCCCCACCCTCGCCACGACCACGCCCGAGGGGCTGGCCCGGGCCGATGGTCCGGTTCCAATCGCATCTGGAGCTGCGGAGGACCCGGCCCTGATCCAGTACACTTCGGGGAGCACCGGGGCGCCCAAGGGGGTCGTGCTGAGCCAGACTGCCCTCCTGTCCAACATCCGGGCCATCGCGAAGCACATTCGGATGACCCCCTCCGACGTGGGGGTAAGCTGGCTCCCCCTTTATCACGACATGGGGCTGATCGGCACCTGGCTCAACTGTCTTCACCACGGCGTGCCTCTCGTTCTCTTGTCCCCCCTCTCCTTTCTCGCCCGGCCCGACCTCTGGCTCTGGACGATCCACCGGTTCCGAGCCACGCTCTCCACCTCCCCCAACTTCGGCTACGAGCTCTGCGCCCGGAGAGTTCCGGACGAGAGGCTCGAAGGACTCGATCTCTCGTCGTGGCGGTGCGCCCTGAACGGAGCCGAGCCGGTGAACGCCGAGACGCTCGAGCGCTTCTGCCGACGCTTCGGGGCGCACGGCTTTCGCCCCGAGTCGTTCATGCCCGCGTACGGCTTGGCGGAAAGCGCCGTGGCCCTCGCGCTGTCTCCCTCGGGGCGAGCCCCGGTGGTGGACCGGATCGCACGAGCTTCGTTCGAGAGGAAGAGCCGGGCCGAGCCAGCTCCCCGGGGAGAGAAGTCGCCCCTCAGCTTCGTATCCATGGGCCCACCGCTTCCCGGCCACGAGGTGAAGGTCACCGACGACCGGGGCGAGACTCTTCCGGAAGGGTACGTGGGGCGACTACTCTTTCGTGGCCCGTCGAGCATGGACGGATACCACCGGCGTCCGGACCTGACCCGGGAGATGGTCCTCGCCGGGCGGTGGATCGACACCGGGGACTTTGCCTACCTGAAGGACGGGGAGCTGTACGTCACGGGTCGGCGGAAGGATCTCATCATCAAGGCGGGCCGAAACCTCGTGCCCGAGGACGTCGAAGCCCTGGTCGCTTCCGTAGAAGGAATCCGAAGGGGATGCGTTGCGGCCTTCGGCGTCTCGGACCCCGAGGCGGGTACCGAGCGACTGGTGGTCCTGGCCGAAACCCGGGCGACGGACCCGGAGGAGATCCACTCCCTCGAGAGCGCGATCGTCGCCCGTCTGTCGGACACCATCGACCTCCCGCCCGACGAGGTGTTCCTCCTGCCCCCCAGGTCCGTGCCCAAGACCTCGAGCGGCAAGATCCGCAGGAGCGAGGCCAGGCAGTCGTTCGAGGCCGGCCGGTTGGGAACGCCGGAGCGCCCTTCCGTCCGGACGGCCATGAAGCTCCTCCGGGGCGGCGCCATGCGGTTCGCCGCCTCGGCGTGGGCCCGGATGCGCAGGGGCGCCTACGTGGCCTATCTCGCCGTGGCAGCACCGGCTTTCGGCGTTCTTGTCATCCTGCCGGGGTGGGTCCTCGCCGCCGCCCTTCCCGGGCGGCGCTCGGCTTCACTGATCGGGCGAGGGCTGACGAGGATCGCGCTTCGCATTGCCGGTGTCCGCACCTCCGTCGAAGGACGGGAGAACGCGCCGGGCGAAGGCCCCGTGATCCTCGCGTCCAACCATGCGTCCTACGTGGACACCGCGGTGCTCCTCGGCCACCTGCCGTTGGATGTGCGGATCGTGGCCAAGCGGGAGGTTCTGGGGTGGCCGCTCATCGGCACCTTCGTGCGGAAGGGAGAACACCCCACGGTGGACCGATGGGACGTTCGAAGGAGCGTCGAGGACCGGAGGGCCATCGCTCGCCACCTCGCCGGCGATGACGCGATCCTCTTCTTCCCCGAAGGAACCTTCACGCCCGCCCTGGGCCTCCGACCCTTCCGCCTGGGCGCCTTCGAGACCGCCGTGGAAACCGGGACCTCGGTCATCCCGGTGGCCCTGAGCGGCACGCGACGGATTCTCCCGCCGGGGCGCGTGCTCCCTCGTCCCGGGCGTGTCCGGCTGTGGATCGGGCCGTCGATCCCTCCGGAGGGCGAGGGTTGGCCCGCAGTCATTGCCCTGCGAAACCGGGTTCTCGACGCCATTGCAGCTCACTGCGGCGAGCCGAAGCTCGAGACGTTCGTGGGAATCCCTGCTCCTCCGGAATCACCGGACGCTCGTCGGCCTTGACCGTGGCCATCCAACAGGGCCAGCTCGCCTTCTCCCTCTTTTCGGCCGGAGGCCGCTGCCCATGGACCTGGCGTCCTCCGTGGATGCCGGCCTAAGCTCCCCCCTCCGCCGGATTAGATTCTGAAATGCCCGGTCAACGAACCCCTCTCGACCCGACCGATTGCTGATGGTGACGATCGAACCGATTCTCCTCTTCGCCGCGATTCTGGTCTTGCTCGGGGTGTTGTCCAGCAAGATCTCGAATCGGGCGAGCGTTCCGGTCCTGGTCCTCTTTCTCGTACTGGGGATGCTCGCCGGCTCCGAGGGCGTCGGGAGAATCGAGTTCGAAAACTACGAGCTCGCTCATGCGATCGGGACCTTGGCGCTCGCGCTCATTCTATTCGATGGTGGGCTCCGCACGCCGATGGATGCCGTGCGAACGGTGGGGAAGCCGGCGGTGCTCCTGGCGACCGTGGGCGTGTTGATCACGGCCCTGACGACGGGTGCGGCTGCGGCGTGGATTCTGGGCCTCCCTCTCCTGTACGGCCTTCTTCTCGGAAGCATCGTCTCCTCGACGGACGCGGCGGCGGTCTTCTCGATCCTTCGGGGACAGGGGGTGGGACTGGACGAGCGGCTGGCCACGACCCTCGAAGTGGAGAGCGGCACGAACGATCCGATGGCGATCTTTCTCACCGTCGGGTTCATCCAACTCATCACCGGCGACCTGGAACCGGGGATAAGCGTGTTCGGCTTCTTCGTGGTCCAGCTGGTGATGGGCGCCGGCGTGGGGCTTGCCGTGGGTTGGATCGGCGTCGGACTCGTCAATCGAATCAACCTCGACGCCGCAGGCCTTTATCCCATCCTGGTGTCCACGGTGGGGGTGATCTCCTTCGCCGTCACCGCCATCCTGGGCGGAAGCGGCTTTCTGGCGGTCTACCTCACGGGGCTCGTGCTGGGAAACCGGGAGCTGGTGTTCCGGCGGGGCATCTTCCTCTTCCACGACGGGGCCGCGTGGCTTGCCCAGATCACGATGTTCCTGGCCCTCGGGCTGCTCAGTGTCCCGAGCTCCGTCTTCTCCCGGGCCGGCGAGGGCCTCCTCGTCGCGGCAGCCCTTACGTTCGTGGCACGGCCGGTCGCCGTTTTCGCCCTACTTCCGGCGTTTCGGTTCCGGCTTCGGGAGCTTCTGCTCGTATCGTGGGTTGGACTGAAGGGGGCCGTTCCCATCATCCTCGCCATCTACCCCCTTCTATTCGGCCTCCCGAACGGACAGCTCCTCTTCGAAGTCGTCTTCTTCGTCGTGCTGGTTTCCGTGCTGGTGCAGGGCTGGACCCTCCCGATGGCCGCGGGCCGCTTGGGACTTCAGAAGGCGCCCTTGCCCACCTTTCCGGTCACTCTGGACATCACGTCCCTCCGGCACGTGGACGCCGACATCGTGGAGTATGCCATCGGGCCGGACTCTCGAGCGGCCGGCCGGCGGCTCAAGGACCTCCCGTTGCCGGAGGGGGCAGTCGTAGCGATGGTGGGCAGAGAGCACCGAGCCGTCCCCCCCAGCGGGTCCACGTGGCTGAAGCCTGATGATTACGTGTTCGTGGTCCTGAACCGGGAGCTCCGCACGATGGTAGACCGGGTCTTTTCCCCGGCTCCCGGTCTGGCCCGGGAGCCGGAGAGGCTCGTGGAGTTTCCGCTCCCCGCGTCCACGACGGTGGGAGAGCTCGAGGAGTTCTACGGCATAAAGCTCGACGCGGACAGTGGGCAGAGCCTCGGCCGCCTCATCGAAGAGTCGCTTGATGGCGTACCGCTTCCGGGAGACTATATCGAGAAGGAGGGCTGCGTCCTGGTCGTGCGCGAGGTGGGCAAGGACGGCGTCGAACACGTGGGGATCGAGCTGATGGTGGACGAAGAGCGCTGACGTCAGGGCGCTCCGGCGTTCGTACCTTCAGCTTCGGGGGGAACCACGACGATGGGGAAACGCATCGTGCGTACGACCTCCGACGCCACGCCGCCCAGGAGCGCACGGAGAAAGAACCCGTGGCCGTGCGTGCCGAGGAAAACGAGGTCGGGGTCAGATTCCTCGGCGGCCCGTAGGATGCCGTCGGCAGCCAGGGGTGCCGAGAGCGTGCGCGGGCGTACGGTCACTTGTGGGCCAGCCTCCTCCCCGGCACGGCTCGCCCTCTCGCTCAACGCCTCGGCCT
Source organism: Gemmatimonadota bacterium (assembly GCA_007121455.1). GTDB lineage: Bacteria > Gemmatimonadota > Gemmatimonadetes > Longimicrobiales > Gaopeijiaceae > SKKN01. The sequence continues at coordinate 189,932 of SKKN01000025.1, forward strand.
TGGTCGCCCCCACCATGTACCCGGGGCGAGCGAAGTCAAAAATGTGGAGGAGCTCGATGCGAACTTTCCTGGATTCGTCACGGCCATCCCCGGACGCCCAGTGGCGCGCCCAGCTCACGGCAACGTCCAGCGCCCGGTCCGCGACCGGCGACAGGTCCGAAGCCACCAGGATCCGGCGGGGCCGGGAGGCGACTTCCCGGTTCACTACCAGGGAAGGTCGGCGGGCCGTCCGTATAACCCGGTCGGCGGTCGTCCCCAGGAGCCCGTCGAACATCCGGCGTGGACGGTGGCTCCCCAGAACGATCAGATCCGCTTCGACTTCCTCGGCGAGCGCCCGGACTTCCCGGTGAGGCGCTCCGGTCCGAAGATGGACAGCGATGTCCGAGAGCTCCAGCCCTGCTTCCGTCACGTGTCGGATGAAGGTGGAGTGGACGTCGCTCTCGTCGCGGGTTGCCTCGTCCATGTCAGGCGTCCCCGAGGAACGGGTCGGCTCGGCCAGTTCGTGCCGTCCACCCGTGTGGCAGTGAACCACATGGAGCCGTGTGCCCTCCGGACGAAGAGCCTGCGCGGCCCGAAGCGCGAGCTCTGCTTCCTCGGAGAGGTTCGTTGCGGCCAGAATCGAGCGGAGTGGGAGGGGGTTCACTCGTTTCCGTTCCCTGGAGCCCGTGTGCGGTAGCCGTGGAGTCGGCGGATGGGAATCCAAATCCACTAACCTAAGGCATCAGCTTTGACGAAGGGAGGCGGTCGGCCACTGTCGCTCAGGGCCGGTTCACCCGTGAGAGCGCCCGGGCACCCCGGCCAGAAGGAGAGACCCGGGTGGACCAGTGAGCGGCTCAAAGGAAGCGCGCGCCCGATCCGGCCTACGAAAGGTGCTTTGTCGGATCGCCCCGGAGATCGACCTCGACACCATCGACCCCAGCGCCTACCTTCGCGAAGAAGCCGACCTGGTCGGGGAGGGTCGGGCGGAGGGGGCCGCGCGCTCCTTCGCACGATTCC
>SKKN01000014.1 GCA_007121455.1 Gemmatimonadota bacterium
GGCGCCGGACGGGACTCCGATGGCGAACGCGTTCCTGAGGCTGCTCCAGGACCTGGGCCACGACATGAGCAACTTCGGGGACAGCACCGGGACGCTCCAGCTCCGGGCCCCCTCCTCCGGCACCCTCGCCCGTTGAGGCCAGGGTGCACCGGGGAGGGGCCGGAGAAAGAAGGGCGGCGCTGAGTTAGAACTGCGGAACGAACTTCTGCATCCGCTCGTTGTCGACCTCGCCGACGTAGATGTTCCCGGAGGAGTCCACGTCGATGACGTGCGCCCGGTAGAACTGGCCTGCCTGCCGTCCTCCCTGCCCGAATTCGCCCACCGGTTCCATCGTCTCGCGATCGAAGATCCACACCTTGTGGTTTGTTCCGTCCGCGAGGTAGACGAATCGCTGCGCCGGGTCGGGTGAGAGCGCGACATCGAAGGCCGAACCGGAGGAAAGCGTGCCGGGACGCGCAAACGCCTCCGTCACGAACTCCCCACTCTGTTCGAATACCTGGATCCGGTTGTTCCGTCGGTCCGCCGCATAGATCCTCCCGTCCCGGGACCCGGTCAGTCCGTGCACGGTGGAGAACTGCCCCGCCGGGGGCGCATCCGCATCGCGGGAGCCGAACTCGTACTCGTCATCCGGGGGCTCACCGTACGCGCCCCAGTGCCGCCGGTACTCCCCGGTCTCGCCATCGAAGACGACGATGCGGCGGTTGCGGTATCCATCCGCGATGAACACCTCGTTCGTTTCCGCATCCACCCAGATCCCCGCGGGCCCGCCCAGGAGCTCCTCGTGGTCGCTCCCGCCCGAGGCGTCGGCTTCGCCGATCGTGAGGACATGCTCTCCCTCACGGGTGAACTTCAGAACCTGGTGGTGTGGCTGGGAGCCGACCCAGACGTAGTCGTTGTGGTCGACGAAGAGCCCGTGTGGCACCTCGGGCCAGATGAAGTCGTCTCCGGAAGGGTCGTCCCAGGTCTGCACGACGTTCCCTTCGGGGTCGAACTCGATGATCAAGGGGGCGGGGTAGCAACACTCTGCGGACGGGGGGTCCTGAATCGCACCGAGCTCCCGCGGCCCCATCAGGTCCACCGCATGAGCGACCCACACGTGGTCGCGAGAATCGACGGCCACTCCCGTCACCGTCCCGAGCACCCATTTGTTCGGAAGAAATCGTGGCCATTCGGCGTCGACGTGGAATGTGGGCGCGCCGTCCTGGATGTCCTGGGAACGGAGGTCGGACGAGTTCCCGTCCTCGACACTGCAACCGCTCACGACGAGGAGGAGCAGGAGCGCACCGCACGTCACCGTCTGAAGATCCTTCATACCCATCTCTCCATGATCCAAATGCATCCGCGAGCACGCGAAGCGGACCCCTCCACGCGCGTCGTCCATCGTCTGGTGTGCAACGGATCAATGTCGCACCTCCGCGAACCCTCCGCAAAGCGGAAACGTCACCTTGTGACGGGTCGGCAGAGTGCCCATGTTCCGCTCATGGTGGATTCTGCAGGCGATCGTCCATACTCCTTCCCGAAGGGTCCGAAGGCGCTTTGCGACATAGGCTCGGTCCGCTGGCACCCGTGAACTCGTCACCATCTCGGAGATTCGATGACGGATATGTCTGCTCGACCCAATGGAGTGCGCCGGTGCGTCGGATGAGGCCCCTGGAGCCTGGACTCCGGCTTCTCGCCTTCGCGGTCGTGGGGTTCGGCTTCATTACGGCATGCGCGATGAGGGGAGAACCCCTTCCTCCCACGGCGTTCGCCGAGGTCGAGGTGTCGTCGGAGCGGGAAGCAGTTCCGTCCCATGAACCCATCCACTTCACTCTGAGCCTTCACAACCGCGGGAGCGATTCCCTCCTCCTCCGCTTCCCCACCTCCCAGCGCTACGACCTCCAAATCGTGGACGAGTCGGGCACATCGCGGTGGAGGTGGAGCGACGGCCGGTCCTTCGCCCAGGTCCTCGAGGAGGAACAACTGGACCCCGGCGAAACGAGAGTCTGGAGAGTGACCTTCGAGGGTGTCCTGTCGCCCGGTCGGTACACGGTCGAGGGGATGGTGGTGGCAAGGGAGGGACCTCTGCGCTCGGAGAGCGAGTTCACCGTGCACTGAGAAGGGGGAGCGGCCCGAGCGGGGGGAGCCCTCCGAAAGGGAGGAGCCTCCGAGCTTGAAAACCGGAGCCGCTCATACGATTCTATCCCTCCGAGCAAGCCCGAACTCGATCGCTTGGCCCCGTGCTCGCGGGCCGTCGGATTCGGAGGCGTCTGGTAGAAAGGAGGGAGTGAACCCATGTCGAAACCGGGATGTTCGATTCAACGAAGCGGTGGGCGACGGCCCTGGATGCTCGTGCCTCTTCTCCTGGCGGTCGCCTGTGGCGAAGCAGCCCCCGAAGCCGATCTCGAGCCCCCGCCCGGTGCTGCCCCCGCCCCCGAGGCTCCGCCCCCGCCGAGCGAACCGCAGCCCCCGTTCTTCTCCCCGATGGGAGGCCCGGTCGGTACGGATGTGGAGGTCTGGATGGACGGTCTTCCCGCCGAAGCAACCGTGATGATCGGGTTCGGGACCGTCCGGGGCCACCAGATCATCGGGGAGACGCAAGTCGATGACGAGGGCTCGCTCTCGACGACCGTGCAGGTCCCGTCGGAGGTCGAGGAGAACACGAGCCACTACTTCTTCGTGGCCGACGCCAACCAGCAGCCGATGTCCGTCTCCGATGCGTTTCACGTCACGGCGCCCGACGGCAGTCTGGAGGTGACTGCCGTCGTCACCGACGAGGGTCAGGCGTGCCTCGCGCTGCGGGGTCAGGAGGACGAACTCTATACTCTCGAAGGGGACGTGCCGGATCTCGAGCCGGGCGACCGGGTGGTCGTGCAGGGAACCGCAGCTCACGATTCTGCGTGCGAGCAGGGGCTCACGATTGCCGTGGAGGCGGTCGACGTTCTCGAGTGACCTCGATGCGAGGACAACTCAACCTATGTCACCAAAGGCCATCCCTGCCGTGCGACCGTCCTATCAGGACCGATTGACCGCCGCCCGTGAGGGGCCGGTCCGGCTCACGTCGAACGAGAACCGGATGGGCCTTCCGCAGTCGGTGCGCAAGGCTATCGTGGAGGCGTTCGAGGATGCGAACATCTATCCCGACGACTCCGGGGTGTTCCTGACCGAAGCCCTGGCGGACCGACACGGGATCGAATTCGAGGGAATCGTCCATGGGCACGGTTCGACCGATCTGCTTCGTATGGCGGTACCGAGCCTTGCCGTCGGCCATTCCCGGATTCGACTCGTCATGGCGGACCCGACCTTCGAGCAGATTGCCGGATACGCCGAGCCCTATGGGGTCGACCTTCTCCACGTCCCTCTCGAGCGGCCTTCATGGGCGCATGACATCGATGCGATGCGGCAGGCGGTCGATGAGGGATCGGACCCGGCCCTGGTCTACATCTGCAACCCGAACAATCCAACGGGCAGCTTGACGCCCGTCCCCCCGCTCGAGGAATGGATCCTGGAGGCGCCCGAGAGCCACCTCTTCGTAATCGACGAGGCGTACTTCGAGTACGTCGACGACCCGAGGTACCGGAGCCTCGATCGTCTGGCGTGGGAGCGTCCGAACGTCGTGGTGCTCAGGACGTTCTCGAAGATCTATGCAATGGCGGGGCTACGGGTGGGGTATGCAGTCGCACACCCGCACACCGCGGCGCGCCTCAAGCAGTTCAAATCGGGCCGAGGTCCGAGCCATACGAGCAACATGGCGGCCCTCACGGCGCTGGCGGACGGCCAAATCATCCGGCGAGCCCTGGATGCCAACCGAGAGTCCAAAGGGATCGTCCTCGAGGTGCTGGACGAGTTGGGGCTTGGACACATCGAGTCGCATACGAACTTCGTGATGCACGACGTCCACGGAGACGTGCCCCTCTATGTCGAGCGCATGGAGGAGGCGGGTTTTCTGGTCGGGCGACCTTTCCCCTCCGTCCCCTCGTACAACAGGGTCTCGTTGGGGACCCCCGCGGAGATGCGGTCGTGGGCCGATACCCTTCGCAGCTTCCGGGAGCGCGGGTGGGTTTGACCGGCCGCACCCGACCCGCGCTTCCGGATCGGCTCAGGAATAGTCGAGGGTGAGTTCGTGCACCAGCGCCTTCTGGACGTGAAGGCGGTTCTCGGCCTCCTGAAAGACGACGGACTGTTCGGAATCGATCACCGCGTCCGTCACTTCCTCCCCTCGGTGCGCGGGGAGGCAATGGAGGAAGATCGCGTCGGGCTTCGCCCTGGATATCAGCGACTCGTTCACCTGGTACGGGAGGAATCGCTTCTTCCGTTCCTCGGCCTCGTCCTCCTGACCCATGCTGGCCCAGACGTCCGTGTAGACGGCGTCCGCTTCCGCGACGGCCTCCGTGGCGTTGTTCGTCACGAGCATCGTCGCTCCTGATGCCTCGCCATCCTCCCGTGCCGTCTCGACGACCTCTTCGTCCGGCTCGTACCCTTCCGGGGTCGCGATGGACACGCTCACACCAAGGCGCGCACCCATCAGGAGCAGGGAATGCGCCATGTTGTTCCCATCTCCCACATAAGCCAGCTTCTTGCCGTTCAGGTCTCCCTGGATCTCCCACATCGTGAAATAGTCCGCCAGCGTCTGGCAGGGATGCTCCCGGTCGGTCAGGCCGTTAATGACCGGAATGCCCGCGAACTCCGCCATGTCGGTGCAAACCGAATGGGCGAAGGTCCGGATCATGATGATGTCCACCATCCGTTCGAGGTTCTTCGCGACGTCGTAGACCGACTCCCGCTTGCCCAGATCGATGTCGCTCGGGCCGAGAAAGATCCCCGCTCCCCCCAACTGCGTGATTCCGACATCGAACGTGACGCGGGTTCGGAGCGAGGGCTTCTCGAAGAGCATCGCCATCGTCATCGCCGTGCGGGAGCCGAAGTACTGTTTCCGGTCCCTCTTCATGGCGCTTGCTTTTTCGAATAGTGCGAGCAGTTCGCTGGGAGCGAGGTCGCGCGCCGAGAGGAAATCTTCACTTTTCAAGGTATGCCTCGCCGGTCGTAGCGGTGAGCGTCCGTGGGGGTGGCGCAACTTATCAGACCTCACCGGATTGGCAAGCCGTTCCGGGAGCCGGTTTCCGGCACTCCGTTCGCGGCGAAAAACGTGCTCGGTCTGGATCTTCCGAGGGGCCGAGGCGGAACCTGACCTGCTCCACCGGGGTCCCCGTTAGCAGGTTTGGGCGGTGTCCGTGTGCACTCGTCCCGGCATGGTCTCTCCGGTCTCTCGAATCTCCGGATCCTCAATGCTGAGAACGTGGTGGTTCTGGGTGGTTCTGGCGATCGGAGTGGGTGCGGCGGCGACGGCGGCTTCCACCGTGGAGTATTGGGCCGGACATTCCCCTCGCGCCCAGGCAGAGGAGCAGAGGGAGCGGATGCTCGAGGTACGGTCCGCACTCGACCGGTGCATGACGCAGCTCGATCGCTGGGAGCAGAGCTTCTGGTCCCACGAGCGCGAGACGACGCTGCTCCGCTCGCAAATCGAGCGATTCGAGTCGCTCGATCCCGAGGGGGTGCCGATGGACCGGTATGAAGAGTACCTGGATGTCTTCGAGCAGTACAACGAGGCGATACCGATCTGGGAGGCACGAGCGGACTCCGTCCGGGCGCAGCACCAGCGCTGTGGAACCCTCGCGGAGCGCTTCAACGAGAAGCGAGATGCTCTCGAGCGGTTCATGGTCCGGGAAGGGATCTGGGACGCAAGCGAGGGCGGTTGACACGAGTTCACCTGAAGAGATGGGGTGGCGGCGGGCCATACGTCGAGTTCGGCTACTCGCGGGATGGGGCGAACATGGTCAGACGTGGGGCACGGTCAGTCCGGTACCTCGTTTCCAGGCACATCCTTCGCAGACGTCACCTCGTCGCGCGCTCCTCGCACTTCGGATTGAAGCTCCGCTTCCGTACCGAGGATGTCGTCGGCCGGCACATCTACAAGCGAGGTGTCCACGAGGAGGCGCTGACACGCTTTCTGCTTGCCCAGGAGTTCGGGCCGGATGACGTCGTCTTCGACATCGGGGCGCACATCGGTTGGCATTCCCTGATTCTGGATCGCGTTCTGCCGCCAGGAGCACGCGTATACGCCTTCGAGCCCGACCCGGAGAATTTCGATCTCCTCCGGGAGAACCTGCGCCGCAACGATGCCGACCGGGTCGTGCCCGTGCACTCCGCCCTCTCCGACGAGGAAGGGGCAGCGTGGCTGCATCGATACCCGGCGAAGAACCTGGGGAAGCACTCGCTCCTCCCCCTCCACGGCGGGGAGCGAGTGAAGGTTTCGACGACCACGCTCGACGCCTTCTGGAGGGATGAGGGGCTCGACGGTCGGGTGCCACGGCTGATCAAGCTCGATGTCGAAGGGTTCGAGCACCAGGTGCTGCGTGGGGCCGAAGGAGCCCTCGAGCGGACCGATATGGTGATCGCGGAGCACGCTCCCGAGTTGCAGCATCGGGCCGGGCTCGATCCGCTCGCTCTCCAGCGCTTGATGACCGACCTGGGATTCCGGGCATACCACCTCCTCGAGGAGGGCCCCGTGCCCGTGAATGACGCGGCGCCACTCTCCGCCAACGGAACGAGCGAGGTCCTGTGGAGGAAGGAGGCTCACCCGATCCAGGTGCGTCCGGTCGAAGGAAACGAGCACCGAAGGAGGCAGCCCCGCAGGCAGGAGCCACGAACGAACGATGCCCCCTCCGCCGCAGCGGATCAAAGGGCGGACGTGGAGACGGAGGCGGTGCGACCCCGGCTCTCGGTCATCCTGATCACCCTCAATGAGGAGAAGCACCTTCCGCGCACGCTGGAGAGCGTTGCCTGGGCCGACGAGATCGTGGTGGTCGACAGCGGGAGCACGGATCGGACCGAAGCGGTGGCCCGGCGATACACCGACCACTTCTACGTGCGGGAGTGGGACGGGTACGGGAAACAGAAGGAGCGGGCGCTAAGCCTGGCGTCCGGCGAGTGGGTACTCTCGATTGACGCCGACGAGGTGGTCTCTCTCGAGTTGCGGCGCGAAATCGAGGAGGTCCTTCGGGCACCGGACGGCGACGCGGGCTATGAAATGCGGCTCCATACCTGGATGATGGGTCGCTGGCTCGGCACCCGAGGGTGGTATGCGGAGTGGAAGCTTCGGCTCTTTCGGCGGGACCTCGGCGGCTTCGCCCATTCGCTCGTGCACGAGCGTGTGGAGGTCGACGGAGCGGTCGGGCGGCTCACCGGGATCCTCCGCCACTACCACGATCGCGGGATTCGATACGAGGTCGATCGAATGAACCGGTACTCCTCCCTTGCGGCACGCCAGTTGAGCAAGCGTGGGGTTACCACAAGAGGGATCGGAGCCGCGCTGCTACGTGGGTGCACCTACTTCATCCAGGCATACTTCGTGAAAGGACTCGTCGTCTACGGTAGGGCGGGGCTCACCCAGTCTCTCCTGCGCGGCTACTACGGCTTCCTCAAGTACGCGAAGCTCTGGGAGATCGGACGGAGCGGTCCCGACGGGGACGACCCGAGCGTATCTTCGTCATCGGAACCCCTTCCTTCCGATCGCCTCTTCTCACGGCGTCCTTCGCGCGATCGGGTGGTTCGCGCGAGAAGCTCCTCGAAACCCGGGCGCTGACAGCTCCTCCCGTTTCTTGCTCCTTCGCCCCTGCATGGGCATCTTCACCATCCGTCGAGTCGCCAGGCTTAGGGTCCCATGGACCGGGGCTCGTGACGTCATCCAGGAGGAGAAAGGGCATCATGAGATTCGGACGACGAGGGTACGGAGTTGGAGCACTTGTGGCCGTGCTCGCTGCGGTATCCTGCTCCCCCGCTCCCGGGGCTACCTCTGCGATTCCCTCGTTCGAGGTGGATCGGAACTGGCCGCAGCCGTTCGCGGAAAACTGGGTCTTCGGCTCCGTCACGGGAGTCGCGGTTGATTCGCGGGGCCACATCTGGGTGACGCATGCGCCGTCGACGGCGAGCAACGCTGCCCTCGGAGCGGCCCAGGATCCGCCGATCTCGACCTGCTGTGTCCCGGCGCCCGACATCATCGAGTTCGATCGGGACGGGAACGTCGTGCAGGCGTGGGACATGTCGAATGGCGACTGGGCGTGGCCGGACGTGCCGCACGGTCTCTTTGTAGACCACGACGACAACCTCTGGGTCGGCTCACGGCCCCACAATCAGGTGCTGAAATTCGACCGCGATGGTGAGTTGCTGCTCACGATCGGCGAGTTGGACGAGATGGGAGGAAGCAATGACCCCGATCGACTCGGCAGGCCCGCGGATGTCTGGGTGGATCCCGATACGAACGAGGCATTCATCGCCGATGGCTACGGGAATCGGCGCATCGTCGTCTACGACGGGGAGACCGGGGAGTACCTGAGACATTGGGGCGCGTATGGAGAGACGCCGGATGACGAGTACGAGTACGGCTCTCGTGATGCGGACGCGGCTCCGGCCCGACAGTTCGGCACCGTGCACGGTCTCACCGGATCGCGTGATGGAATGATCTACGTTGCGGATCGCCGGAACAACCGCGTTCAGGTCTTCCGGCAGGACGGGGAGTTCGTGGACGAGAAGATCGTGGCTGCGGGAACGCTCGCCTCCGGTTCGGCCTTTGACGTGGCTCTTTCCGCCGATCCCGATCAGGAGTTTCTCTATCTGATGGATGGTACGAATCACAAGATCTGGATTCTGCGGAGGGCCGACCTCGAAGTCGTGGGAGACCTGGGTCGCGGTGGATTCCAGGTCGGTCAGTTCATCCGGCCGCACAACATGGATGCGGACGATGAAGGGCACATCTACACGAGCGAAGCGGAGACGATGCGGGTCCAGCGTTTCCTCTTCCAGGGAACACCCACACCGTAACAGGTGAGGGGTGGCGACGCTCGTTCCGTCGGGGGAGCGGCCGCCCTCGCGGCATCCGGGACGGATATGGGACGGGTGGGGGCCCGCGCCCCGCAGACTCCTCCGGCCTCAGCCGCGGCTCGCTACGCCGGCCGGAGTCGCGGCTGAGGACTCCGCGCCGGATCGAGCATTCTCCTGGTCTGCGCCAGGAGAAACGTGGGTGAGCCAGCCGTGTCGGTCCGGCCGCTGGCCTTTCGCCACTTCGAGAAGGGCTTTCTGCAGGCGGAGGGTGATGGGGCCGGGCTTCCCGTCGGCAACCTCGATCCGGTCGATGCTCCGGACCGGGGTGATTTCCGCAGCCGTGCCGCTGAAGAACACCTCGTCCGCCGTGTAGAGCGCTTCCCGGGCCACGCCCTCGGCAGCGACGGGGATCCCCTCATCCGCTGCGAGCTTGAGGATGCAGTCGCGCGTCACACCGGAAAGCATCGTGCCGTCGAGCCTCGGTGTCACGAGTACCCCATTCCGAACGAGAAAGATGTTCTGTCCACTCCCTTCGCTTACGAGTCCCGATGGGCTCAAAGCAATGGCCTCGGCGTAGCCGTTCGCCGCCGCTTCCATCTTCATGAGCTGAGCGTTCATATAGTGGCCGCCGGCTTTGGCGAGCGTGGGATAGGTATTCGGCGACGGTCGTTGCCACGACGAGACACAGGCATCCACACCCTTTTCGAGCGCGTCAGCTCCCAGGTAGGCTCCCCACGGCCAGCAGATGATATAGGTCTCCACCGGGCTGGGATGGGGATTGAGGCCGAGGGCGCCCATACCGCGAATGGCCACCGGCCGGATGTAACACTCCCCGAGCCCGTTCGCCCGCATCAGGTCGATGCAGGCGGTGGCGATCTCCTCCGGAGAATATCCCAGATCCATGCGGTAGATGCGCGCGGAATCGAAGAAGCGGCGCAGGTGGTCCTGAAGCCGGAGTACCGCCGGCCCCTGCGGGGTCTCGTACGACCGGATCCCCTCGAACACGGACGATCCGTAATGAACCACGTGGGACATCACATGGATCGACGCATCCTCCCACGGAATCAACTTGCCGTTCCGCCAGATCCATTCGGTGGTGGGCAGGTCCGTCTTCATCAGATTGCATCTCCCGTCCGCTCGGACTGGGTATGAGGGAACTCGCTGCCGCTTCGCCGGCATCATGGAAAAAAAGAGGCCCTTCTCCCGCTGGGGAGAGGGCCGTTCCGCCCGCTGCTCTGGTCCGTGAAGCTCGTTACGTCATTTCGGCCCAGCGCGTCGGCGACCCCCTCCGCATCCCTTACAGGATACGAGGTCCGGGATAATCCCGAATACGATGCCGGGGGGACGAATTACGGTACGGGTCACCCTGCACTTCCTCTGTGAACTGCCGTCGCGCGAGGCGTGACGGATGGTATGCCGCAACCGGAGCGGCAATTCGGACAGATAAAGGTATGGAGGCGTCCTGTCAACATCTTCCCCGGAAGTCGACCTCGTCGGTGACCTCCCTGGCGCGTCCTCGATTCCTCATGGCCGGCCTTCCGGTGGAGACGCGGCTGCGGGAAAGCTTCCGAGCACGTGCAGGAGGGATGCTCTCTCCCGGGCTTCGTGGACCGCGGCGGTGGCCGCTTCGGAGTCGAGGCGAGCCTGGAACTCGAGCACGAACCGATATCGCCACGGCGTGGAGCCGGGCCGGGATTCGAGCTTCGTCAAGTTGATGCCCCTCGAAGCAAAGGCCTGGAGCGCTTCGAGGAGTGATCCCGGGCGGTCCTCCACCTCGAGGAGGAGGACCGTCTTGAAACGATCGGCCTCCTCCGCCCCGACACTGGCAGGACCGTCATCTCGCTCCACGACGTAGAAGCGGGTCTGGTTGTCGTCCCGGTCCTGGATGTCGGCATGCAGGACACCGAGTCCGTAACGCCTTGCGGCTCCCTCTGCGGCGACCGCGCCCACGGATGGGTCACCCCGTTCAGCCACTTCCTTGGCTGCCCCGGCCGTATCGTAGACGGCGACCGCCTCGAGGCCGGACCGAGCCGAGAGGAATCGGGTGCACTGTGCGAGCGCCACGGGGTGGGAGAGTACTTTACGCAGACCCTCGGTTGGAGCACCTGGTACGCCGAGCAGAAAGTGGCGGATCGGAAGCACGACCTCCCCCACGATTCTGAGCCCTCCATCGGCGAGCACATCATATGCGGGTTGTACGCTTCCGACGCGGGTGTTCTCCACCGGGAGGATGCCGAAGATCGCCTCTCCCGAGGTCACCGCCGAAGCGACGGCGGGGAAGTCGCGTTGCGGAAGGGGGTCGACATGCTTCCCGAAGTATCGAAAGAGGGCTTCCTCACTGAAGGCACCCGCTTCGCCCTGGAAGGCGACGGTCCGGGGGCCAAGCCTACCGCTCCCCGCAGCTCCGGTGGCGGTGGATTCGTCCATCATGACCTTCTCCATGTCGATGCGGACGATCTGAAATTGGATCGTTCGCAGTAGCGCATAAAAAAGGCGGCCCGTGGTGAACCACGGGCCGCCTCTTGGGGGAACGAACGCGTCCTACCGGCGCCCGCACCTCCTCCCGCGGCCCATGGTCCGGGCCGTAAAGAAGAAGTCGAGGTCGATAAAGTACGTTCCGTTCCGCATGGAATCGAAGCTATCCGGGCCCTCCGGAGTCGTCAAGCTCCTCCTCGTGAGGTGCAGGGGGCTCCTTCAGTGCCGGAAATGGACGAAGAGCCGCCCGAAGTTCCTGGAGTCCTTCTCCACCCGGTGGTAGAGCTTCTTGATCCGTTTCTGGTCGAGGAAGCGAAGGACCCGTTTCTTCAGTTGGCCGCTCCCCTTACCCGGAATGATCTCCACCATCTTGATCCGCTTCTCGACGGCCTCCTGGATGACCCTCTCGAGCTCGTCGTCGATGACGGCTCCCCGATTGTAGATGTCGTGCAGATCCAGCTTGAGCTTCGCCATGACGCGACCTCGGGATCCTGGGCGGCTCGGACACCGGGCGAAGGAGAGCCGGATCGGACCGCCGCGCATACGTTCACTCCCGAAGAGGTACCGCGGGCCCGCGTGGGTGATCCGAATTCGATGGGGCTCCTTGCATCAGCTCGGCTCTGAGCCCGTGGACCGCCGAGCCCCTCCGGGAGCGTGCCCGGGCCGTCAGGGCATGAGCAGTGCGAGTCCGACCGAGAGTGCGAGGAGGAGGAGGGCCAGGACTGGACCGCGGATCAGGAAGAGGTCCCTCTCGGCGACCCATGCTGCCCGAGCGTGGGCCCATACCTGAGCAGTCCGGATCCGGCTGAGGCGACGCTCCACTTCCTGCGCCATGGCGTTGGCCGGGACCTTGCGGAACCCGCCGACGGTCCGTTCGAGGGGAACGACCAGGTCCCCGGCCGGGATCCTCCATCGCCCCGCTCGACCCAGCCACCCCGGCCGCATCCATGCGATCCACGCCAGGACCACGCCCCCCGCGACGGGGATCGTCGCTTCGGGGAGGTGGACGAGGACTCTCGGGAAATCGATCCCTTCGGGAAGTGGAAACCAGAAGGGAAGCAGGCTGTGACCCCCGACCGAAAGCGCGACGAGAGCCACCCAGGGGAGAGCGAGGCCACGCGTGTGCGATGGTTCCCGTGCGGGGTCGCCCTTCGGTTCCCTTCGGTGGAGGGCGAGGAGGAAGCGTGCCATGAGGACCGTGGTGCCGGTGGCTGCGGCGAGGAGGAGGGGGTCGAGCCATGGGTACCAGCCACCCCCCACCAGGTGGAGGGCGTCTTTGAGCGCCGTCTTCGCGCGCGCTCCGCTCGTGAAGGGGGCTCCGGTCAGCACGGCTGCAGGAAGCGCAGCCCCCAGGATCACCAGAAGCGGCTTTGAACCTCCGGCTCCCCCCTTTTCCGCGCGCGGTGAGGCTGAGCCGATCCTCGCCGGAACGGCGACACGGTCCCACACGCCGACCGAAAGGAAGAGTGCTCCCTTGGCGGTTCCATGGTGGATCGCATAGAGGAGCACGGCAAAGGCCGCCGCAGGAGCAGTGCTGGGATCGAGGAGCAGGAGGCCCACGCCCAGCGTCATATACCCCATCTGACTGACGCTCGAATAGGCGAGCACCGTCTTGGGGTCGTCCTGCGCCACCCCCATCGCGACTCCGTAGAAAGCTGTGCCGACTCCTGCCACGAGAAGAGTTGCTCCCAATGCCGGCATTCCGATCTCCGCCGGAAGGAACCGGAGCCACGAGAGGAGGCCCGCTTTGATCATCGCGCCGCTGAGGAGGGCGCTCGCCGCGGTCGGGGCCACCGGGTGCGCGAGAGGAAGCCAGAGGTGGAGTGGGACGATACCCGCCTTGACCCCGAAGCCCACGGCCACGAGAAAACCGACGCCGGTGGCAAGGCCCTCCTCGTCGAGCACGGCCCAGGCCCGTTCCAACTCCGATCCGAAGAGGGGAGCATCGCCTGCGGCCGCGCCCAGAAGGAAGAGGGCGGTGAGGATGCACAGCTCGCCGGCCACGGCCATGATGATGTAGATCCGCCCGGCGCGGAGGGAAGGCGAGGTGCGTTCGTGGACGACGAGCCCATAGGCAGCGAACGTCATGACGGCGAAGCAGAGGTAGGCTGTCAGTACGTCGCCCGCGACGACGAGCCCCAGGTTTCCGGCCATGGTGAGGGCGAAGAAGCCGAAGAAGCTCTCCTTGCGGGGGTCCGACGCGTGATAGCTGCGGGCGAAGGCGCCGGCGAGAAACCACAGGATCGAGGTGAAGACGAGGAAGACCTTCGAGGTCGAGTCGATGGCGAGGTGGAGGCCGGTGAAGAACGCCGGGAACGCGAAAGCGGTGCCCTCCGCGCCCGGGTGGAGCGCGAGGAAGAGGGCCGGAAGGGCAGCCCATGGGGCGGCGGAGACGAGGGCCCGCCGAACGCCCTGCAAGGGCCAGAGTATCGCGATCAGTGCCGGAACAGCCGGGGTGAGGACGAGCAGGATCTCGAGCATCAGAGCCCTCCCCCGTAGACGATGAGGCGAGTCCACCCGAGCGGGCTCCACGCGGTGTTCGCGAAAAGGCCCGAGCCCAACGCGATCCCGGCCGTGATCAAAGCGGGCCAGAGCAGACGCCAATCCGCTTCGAGCCAGGACTCCCGCTCCGCAGCGTTCCACTCCGCGTTCTGGGGATCGAACCATGCGGTGCGGAGGATCGGAAGGAAGTACGCCGCGTTCAGGAGGCTGCTCGCGAGCAGGACGGGGATGATCCACTCCGCACCACTTTCGATCCCGCCGAGTCCGAGGTGCCACTTGCTCACGAACCCGGCGATCGGTGGGAGGCCGATCATACCGAGCGCGGCCACCGTGAACGCGATCATCGTCAGGGGAAGTCGACGTCCCACTCCCCCCATTTCGCTCACTCGTTTGACCGAGATCGTCTCCGCGAGGATGCCGGCGCAGAAGAACAGGGTGATCTTCATCAGCCCCTGATGAACCAGGTGGACGAGCCCGCCGATGTGAGCCAAGGGAAGGAGCAGGGCCGCCCCGAGGGTGATGTACGAGAGCTGACTCACGGTGCTGAACGCCAGCCGCCGCTTGAGGTCATCCTGCGTGAGGGCGCGAAGGGAGCCGTACACGATTGTGAACGCGGCCCCGGCCGCGACGACCGCCGCCACCCCCATCTCCGTAGCGAGCTCGATGCCGAAGACAGAGTGCAGGAGCCGGATCACGCCGAACGCCCCGGCCTTTACGACCGCGACGGCGTGCAGGAGCGCGCTCACGGGCGCAGGTGCGACCATCGCGACCGGAAGCCAGCCGTGGACCGGGAAGAGAGCGGCTTTGACGCCGACTCCTCCAAGGAGAAGGAAGAAGATGATGAGGTAGCGGCCCGGGTTCTCGTGCACCAGCTGAGGGTCGATGGCCCCCCCCGCGACGAACTCCAGCGTGCCGGCGCTCGCGTAGAGCCCGACCGCTCCCACGATCAGGAGTGCGCCTGCCGTGAGCGTGTAGATGAGGTAGAGGCGGCCTGCCCGTATCGCTGCCTCGGAGCCCCGGTGCACCACGAGCGGGTAGGTGGTCCAGGTGAGCGCTTCGTAGAAGATGACGAAGGTGAAGAGGTCTCCCGCCATGGCCACACCGGTCGTAGCAGTGACGCAGAGGCTGAAGAATCCGAAGAACCGGGTACGATTCGGCGAGCCTTCGAGGTAGCCGATGGCGTAGATCGTCGTGACCATCCAGAGCACGGCGGAGAGGGTGACGAAGAGCAGGGCCAACGCATCGCCGATGAGAACGAGCTCCAGACCTGGAAGCACCGTCATGGCCCACCGGTACTCGATTCCGGCAGCCACGCCGGTGAGCATCAACCCTACCAGGAGGAGCTTGAGCGTGGCGCCGATCATGTTCAGCGTCGTCCTGAGCCCGCGCTGATCCTCTCGCAGGAACATGATTACGACGCCAGGCGCGAACGAGCTGAGGACCACGAGGAGGGGGAGTGTCTCCCACTCCGCGAACCCGGTCAGGAGGGGCATCGGATCCGGTCGCTCCGGAGGTGCCACCGTTCATCCGCTTCCTCGGCGCCGGTGCGGACCCGCTCCCCTCTTCGGGAAGCTCTCTGCCTCAAGGCCAAGGCCTTGCTCCTCCGATGGAGAGAAGCGCGAGGGGCTCCACTGCCCTCAGGCCCAGCGCCACGGTGAGGACGGCGAGGGTGATCGCCGCCCACTCCATCCGGCGCGGAACCGTTCGAAACGGCTCGGGCGAATGGCGGATCTGGACGGCGTACCGACCGACCATGAGCACATAGGCGAGGGTGAGAAGGCCGCCGAGAGCGATCAGGCCGGCCCAGAACCACTGTCCCGATTCGAGGGCGGCGTTAAGCAGGAGCCACTTCGAGACGTACCCGGCGGAGGGCGGGATGCCGGCGAGACTGAGGCCGCCGAGCCCGAAGGCGAGAAAGGACATGGGAAGCCGGTGTGCCACGCCGGAGATCGATTCGATCGCGTCATCCGCCACGGCATACGTCATGCTCCCGGCAGCCAGGAACATCGCTGCCTTGGCGAGCGCGTGGGCGATCAGGTGGTAGATCCCGCCATTCCACGCGTTGAGGTTCCATGCGTCCGGATCGGCACCCGGTGCCAGCTCCGCGAGGAGGGGAAACATCACGAAGAGGTACCCGATCTGGGCCACGGTGGAATAGGCGATCAACCGCTTGAGGCTCACCTGCCGGAGCGCGAGCAGCGAGCCCCAGATGATCGCAATCCCCCCCAGCGTCCCGAGGATCAGGAGGGCTCCCTCGGCCTCTGCAGCCGGAAGCCCGTAGCCGAAGACGTGCATCCAGAGCCGAACGATGACGTAGAACGAGGCTTTGACTACGAGGGCCGAGAGGATCGCGCTTCCGGGAGCAGGTGCTCCGGCGTGGGCGGGGGGAAGCCAGGAGTGAAGGGGAAAGAGCGCGGTCTTTGCGAGCAATCCAACGGTCATGGCCGAGAGCGCCCACCCGGCCGTTGCTCCACCGGGATTCATCGCCGCAAGCTCCTCGAGGGACAGGGTTCCGTACTCGGCGTATAGAAGTGCGACGCCGAGGAGGAAGAGCATCGAGCCGGCGAGAGAGATGAAGAGGTATCTCATCCCGGCGAGTGTCGCCTTGCGTGTCACGGCGAGTGTCACGATCGCCGCGGCGGAGAGGCCGAGGACCTCCATCATGACATAAAGATTGAACATGTCGCCGGAGACGTAGATGCCGTTCATCGCCGACCAGAGGAAGAGCCACAGCGGGGCGAAGAAGCGGGCACCCCGAGCAGCCGGGGACTCGCGGAGATCGGCGACATCCCCGAAGTACGCGGACGAGTACCAGGAGACGACGCTCCCCACCACCGCGGTCACGGAAATCATGACCGCAGCCAGCCCGTCGACGTAGAGCTCGATGCCGAGAGGTCGTCCCCAGCCGCCGAGGAGGTGACGCACGACCCCCTCGTCCATGATCGTGTGGGCGAGGCCCCACGCAGCCGCGAGGCTCGACGCGGACCCGAGAACGAGCCCGGATTGCAGGGCGCGGCGGCCGCCTGCGAGCGCCACGATTCCTGCAACCAGGGGCCCCATCACCGCGACGGTGGTCCAGAGAGGCGCTCCGCTCAATGGGCTGTGCTCTCTTCCCCACCTGCCCGATCTTTCGGGGGACGGTCCGGGGAGGACTCTACGTCGGACTCCTCGACCGGCTCGGGGGTCTTTGTGGGCAGGTCTTCCGAGAGGTATGGCCTTCCGGTTCTCACCGCCACCCGGAGCGCCATGCCCAGGGCCAGTGCAGTGGCGCTCACCGCCACGACGATCCCGGTGAGGACCATCGCCTGGGGGACCGGGTCGGCTTCGCCACCCGGGAGCCTGGGCGAGGCAGCCATGAGGATGAGGAAGGCCCCGCTCCCCATGAAGTTCACACCGAGTACCTTCCAGAAGAGGTGGCCCCGACCCAGCGTCCCCACGAGACCCAGAACGAAGATCCCGGCTCCTGCGAGCGCGTAGAGGGTGAGGGGTGTCATCGTTCCTCGTCCGGGTTCCGGATCACGGCTCCGTCCGGTGAGATCCGTCGTCCCAGGGGATCACCCGTCGGGTCGACCTTCGCGAGCGCCGGATCGACGTGTGGAACCGCCGGGACGTCCACGAAGAGCTCGATCAACACCACAGCGATCGAGAGGGCGAGCACGGCCTCCACCAGGAGGATGAGCCCGTACTCCGTGCCAGGCGGATAGGCGAGGAACGATCCGGTCCAGGGCATGGATCCGGCCCCGACCGCGATGAAGATCGCGAGGCCCATGACAGCAAGGGCTCTGATGGGGGCTGCCCCTTCCGTCACCGGCCCCATCAGGCCGGCGGCGACCAGGAGTACCCCGGCGCCCGCGAGGAGCGCACCCGCCTGGAACGCTCCTCCCGGACCGTGGGATCCCACCCAGACGAGGTAGACGGCCGCCACGCCTGCGAGTGGAACGACGAGCCTGCTCAGCGCATCGAGAACCGGGTCCTCCTCCAATTCCTCCGGATCACGTACGAATGCTCGGCTTCCTCGGTCGAGCGATCCCACTGCGATCATTGCAACCACGAGCACGGCCACCTCGAGCAGGGTGTCGTACGCTCTGAAGTTGAGGAGCACGGCGGTCACCGGATTGGAGACGCCGGTCTCGGCGAGGTGCGCCTCCACCAGGATGGGCAGAGAGGGAGGCCGGTCGGCGAGGGTGAGGAGCCGGGCCGCAATCCCTCCGGTGACCGCCAGGCCGGCCAGCGCCATGCTCGCCCGAAGCCACAGGGGTCCGTGGAGGATCCCCACGTCGAGAAGCGCCGGCTTCGGGTCGTCTCCCCGGTCGGCCCGGCCTCTGGACGACCGGTCATGGAGTTCGTCGGCGCGGTACCTCTGGCGGTCGAGGGGGTGCGCTAGCCCCCGCCGCGCGAGGCGGTGGAAGGCCGTGAGGAAGAGCGCACCGGTCACGCCGGCCCCGAGCGCGGCTTCGGCAAGCGCGACGTTCGCCGCGCCGAGCCGGACCCACGCAAGGGAAAGGGTGAGGCCAAAGGCGATGAAGAGGACTGTCGCCTCGAAGAGGTCACGTGTGAAAAGAATCCTGCCGGCCAGGCCGACGAGGAGAAGCGCGACGGTCGCGTCGAGCCCCCACTCAAGCGGCGTCATCGGGATCCCCATGGGCCCGGTCCGCCAGCATTCGCACCGGTTCGATGCCCTCCCTCAAGGCACTGCGGGCGAGGAGGTGAGCGACCGTGGCGGCCGCCACGAGGACGAGAAGCCATGTGAGAAGGAGCTGCAGGCGGGCCGACCACGAGGAAGCCTGGAGAGCAAGCCCGACGGCCACAAAACCCAGACCGAGATTGTCCGCCTTCGTCAGGGCGTGGAGCCTGCAGTAGATGTCAGGAAAGCGGAGAAGGCCCAGAGTACCCGCCATGAAGAAGAAGGCGCCGGTCAGGAGGAGCGCTGCGGAGAGGATGTCGATCATCGAGATCCCTCTTCCGCGGGTGGCTCGTCTCCTTCACCCTCCCCGCCGCGGACCCAGCCCCGCTTCACGAAGGCGACGGAGACGACGACGGCGAGGAGCGCAAAAATGAACCCGACGTCCCTCAACGCGGGCTCTTCCATCGCTTCCGCGAGGATCAACAGGATCCCGACCCCGGTGGTGCCGAAGAGCTGGGCCGCCACCATTCGATCGACGGCGACGGGGCCCCTGATCACACGGCCCAGACCGGCTGTCAGATTGAGGAGGAGAAAGAATGCAAGGCCGAACAGGAACGTGGTCATGGTAGTCATTCCCCAGGGGGGCGTCGGCTCCTGCCCGCCACGGAGGAGGTGGGTCCGGCTTCGAAGATGCGCGCCACTCGCTCTTCCAGGTCCTGGAGGCGGCGCTCGGCCGAAGCGCGATCCGCGAGAAGGTGGACCGTGAGGTCGTCCCCCTCGAGTCGAGCGCTCAGCGTCCCGGGGAGTAGGCTCACGACGTTCTGATAAAACACCCGCGGCGGTCCCGGGGGAAGGGAGAGGGAGTGGTGGAAGAATCCTGGATCCAGGGGTAGGGCCGGATCGATCGCACGGCGGCTCACGTCGAGCCCTCCGCGGAAGGAGTGCGCTGCAAAGTACGGGATGAAGGTGAGGAGCCCCCGGAAACGGAGCTGCGACAGCCTTCCGCCCCCGAGCGCCTGGTGGATGCCGGCCCCGACCGCCATCGCCACGAACGCGGCGATCCAGGCACCCGGCCGTGGCTCGGCCAGGATCCACCACACCACCAGCGAGAGGAGGAGCCAGTACACGCTCAGGTTTCGCCACCCACTCCTCTCGAGGAGCGCCGTCGGGACCTTCTCGGGAGGGTTCGGCACGTCAGGGAGCCCGGGCCCCGTGCCGCGGGAGGTTCTTCACCCCCCGTACCACTGCCTTCTCAATTTCCACGAGAATGAAGACGAGGAGCCCCGCACCCACGACCCACCCGAGGGCATCCAGGCCGAGGGGCGCGGTGCCGAACCAGGTATTGAAGGGTGAAGTGTATGTGAAAACGCCCTGGATCAGGATCAGGATGAATACGGCGAGAAGGGCGGCGCGATTGGAGACGAGCCGGCGCAGCCCGAAAGACGGTCCCATGATGAAACGTGAGTTGAACAGGTAGAACACCTGGCCTGCAACCAGGACGTTGACCGCCATGGTTCGCGCTCTGTCCAGATCGGTGGCGTCGTGGAAGTCACGGAAGAAGAAGTACTGGGACAGAGCGGCGACGAGCACGGCGACGAACGTGATCCTCCAGATCAGATAGACCGAGAGAATCGGTTCGGAACGCGGCCGAGGGGGTCGATCCATGATTCCCCGCTCCGAGGGTTCGAACGCGAGCGCGAGCGCAAGGGTGACCGCGGTCACCATGTTGACCCAGAGGATCTGGACCGGCGTGATCGGCAGCTCGGGGAAGGCGAAGAGCACCGCGGTCAGGACGATGAGCGCCTCTGCACCGTTCGTCGGCAAGATGAAGAGGATCGTCTTCTTGAGGTTGTCGTAGACCGTCCGCCCTTCCCTCACGGCGCTTTCGATGGAGGCGAAGTTGTCGTCGGCCAGCACCATCTCGGAAGCGCTCTTGGACGCCTCGCTTCCTTTGATGCCCATTGCGACCCCGATATCGGCACGCTTGAGGGCGGGGGAATCGTTGACACCGTCTCCGGTCATCGCCGTCACATGGTCCTGGGCCTGAAGGGCTGTGACCAGACGCAGCTTGTGTTCCGGGGTCGTGCGCGCGAAGACGTCGCACTCCTCCACGACGGATACAAGGTCCTCGTCCGACATCTCATCGAGGTCGGCTCCGACGACTGCGTGGCTCCCGTCTCCGATCCCGAGTTGAGCTCCGATGCTCCGTGCGGTGAGGGCGTGATCTCCGGTGATCATCTTCACCCGGATTCCCGCCCGCTTGCAGTCCGCTACGGATGTGATGGCCTCGCGGCGGGGTGGATCGATGAGCCCGCACACTCCGAGAAGCGTGAAGCCCTGGCCCATGTCCTCGAGCGAGAGGGAATCCTGTTCGTCCGCGGCACGCCTGCGGGCGATTGCGAGCATGCGATGTCCTTCCTCCGCGACCTTCTCGGTCTGCTCCTTCCAGCGTTCACTGGCGAACTCGCCCGTCTCCTCCTTCGAATGCTCCTCCCGGCACATCTCGAAGATCCGCTCCGGCGCCCCCTTCACGAAAATCCATCGCTGCCCATTTGGATCCTGGTGCAGGGTGGCCATGAACTGGTTCTCGGACTCGAACGGGATCACGTCCAGGCGTGGGTAGGCTTTCAACTCGACTTCCCGGTTGAGGCCAACCTTTTCCGCAAAAACGACCACAGCGCCTTCGGTGGGGTCGCCCTGGAGGATGCGCTCCCCGCTCTTCTCGTCACGGCTGAACTCGGCGTCGCTGCAGAGGAGACCGGCGCGCGCGACCTCTTCGAGGAGGGGGTGATCGCCCAGCTCCACGGGCTCCCCATCGACCTGGACCTCCCCTTCCGGATCGTATCCCGTCCCCGTCACCTCGTAGCCCCGGTCCGAGGTCAGGATCCGGGCGGTGGTCATCTCGTTTCGGGTCAGGGTCCCGGTCTTGTCCGAGCAGATCACCGTGACCGATCCCAGCGTTTCCACGGCGGGAAGATGTCGGATGATCGCGTTCCGCTGAGCCATGCGCTGGACACCGAGCGCGAGCGTGATCGTCATGATCGCCGGCAGCCCCTCGGGGATGGCAGCGACGACGAAGCTCACGACGATCAGGAAGAGCTCAGTGAGGGTGTAATCGCGGAAGAGCGCCCCGAAGGCGAAGAGACCGGCGGAGAGAATGACAATCGCTGCAGAGAGCCATTTCCCGAACGTCGAGATCTTCTCGAGCAGGGGCGTGGTCAGCTTTTCGACCCCACGGACCATCTCCCCGATCTTTCCGATCTCGGTGCGCACCCCCGTGGCGGTCACGATACCGCGGAGCTGTCCGCTTGCCACGAGCGTGCCGGAGTATGCGAGGGAGGTTCGGTCTGCGAGTGGCGTCTCCTCCGGCACCGGGGCCGGATCCTTGGTCACCGGCTCCGATTCACCCGTCAGGATGGCTTCTTCGATCCGGGCGTTTCTCGCCGCGAGCAGGCGCAGGTCCGCGGGGATGCGGTCACCGCTCCCCAGGAGGACGATGTCTCCGGGGACCAGTTCTTCGGCATCGATCGACGCACGTCGGCCTTCCCGGAGCACCGTCGCTTCGGGGGAGAGCATCTGCCGGATTCCCTCGAGGGCCTCCTCTGCCTTTCCCTCCTGCACGAAGCCGATGATCGCGTTCACGAGGACGACGGCGAGGATCACGCCGGTGTCGATCCACTCTCCGAGGAAGGCCGTGAAGATGGCAGCGACCAGGAGTACGTAGATCAGGACGTTGTGAAACTGCTTGAGAAATCGAAAGAGGGCGCTCTCTCCTTCCTCCTCCGGAAGTCGGTTGGGCCCAAACCGTTCGCGCCGGGCTTCCACTTCCGCCGGATCGAGCCCTCGCTCCGGGTCGACCTCGAGCGCTTCGGCGGACTCCTCCACACTGCGCGCGTGCCAGGACTCCTCTTCGACGACCTCGACGGATGTGGCCTCTGGGGGAGAAGGCTTTGTCGTCCTGGTCATCGGCATTCCGGCGAATGTGGCGTATCGCGTTTCATGGCCTCACTTGCGAGCAGGAACCATGCCCTCCGTGGGGAGCGTCGGTGGTGGTTGAGCGGGGTTCGTGAGGCTCAACTCACCGGTTCGAGGCGGACCAGCGAGCCGTCCGATTCTCCGGTGAGCAGGTAGATGTGGCCGTCCGGCCCCTGCCGAACGTCGCGGATCCTGCCGAGCTCACCACGGAGCAGTTCCTCGAGGTGAACCAGTTCCCCGTTCTCGGTCACGAGACGGAGGATCCGCTGGGATCCCAGACCGCCCGCGAGCAGGTTGCCCTGCCATGCGTCCGCGAAGTCCGGCCCGTCGATCACTGCGAGGCCCGAGGGTGCGAGCGTGGGAAGGAACTCCCATACGGGATCGGTCAGACCGGGCATCTGCCGCGCTTCGCCCCAGGGCTCCTGTGTCCCATAGTTCCGGCCGAGGCTCACCACGGGCCACCCGTAATTCTCGCCCGCCCTGATCAGGTTGAGCTCGTCTCCGCCTCTGGGGCCGTGTTCCGTCGACCAGATCTCGCCGGTTTCGGGGTGCAGCGCGAGCCCCTGCGGGTTTCGGTGGCCGAAGGTGAAGATCTCCGGTGCAAAGTCCTCCTCGTCGACGAAGGGGTTGTCGTTCGGGACCGTCCCATCATCATTCAGCCGCAGGATGCTCCCGGAGTGGTCTCGAGTGTCCTGGGCCCTCGCGGGCTCGGAGCCTCGATCCCCGATCGACATGAGCAGGGTCCCGTCGTCGAGAAAGAGGATGCGCGATCCGTAGTGCCCCCCCGGTGGCACCCGTTCATTCGACGCGAAGAGCTCCTCCACGTCCGTGAGCTCGGTACCGTCGAGGCGAGCTCGGGTGAGGGTCGTCGCCGTTCCCTCTTCGTCACCCTTCGAGTACGTGAAGTAGATCCATCCGTTTTCGTCGTATTCCGGATGGAGCACCACGTCGAGGAGCCCACCCTGACGCTGCGCGTGAATCTCTGGAAGCCCCGCGACCTCGGCTCTTCCCTCCTCCGAGAGGATCTGCATCCGTCCCGCCCGCTCCGTGACCAGAAGGCGCCCGTCCGGTAGGAATGCGACGGCCCATGGCTGGTCCAACCCTCCGGCCAGTCGCACGACCCTCAGGTCCTGATATTCGGACGACAGTTCCTCGTGGAGGACCTCCTCGACCGGCACACCCACCTCGATGGCGTCGGTGAATCCGCCGATACCATCGACCGTCTCACATGCGGACGCGACGAGAGCCATTCCGAGGATCACCGTGGTGCTGCGTGCTGGATGTCGCATCGTTCCTCTCTCGACTCGAGGGGTGGGACCGGAAGCGCGGCCTCAGTTCGTGGGTTCGATCCGATACACTGCACCATCGTCTTCGCCGGTGGCGAGGTAGATGTATCCGTCCGGGCCCATGCGGACATCCCGGATCCTGCCCAACTCCCCGACGAGAAGGTCCTCCGCATGGACCACGACCGCGTTCTCGGTCACGACGCGCACCACGCGCTCCGAGCGCAGCCCCCCCGCGAGGAGATTGCCCTGCCACTCTTCCGCGAAATCACCTCCGTCCACGACGGCGAGGCCGGACGGAGCGAGGGTCGGCAGGAATTCGAACATCGGATCCACCATCCCCGGCCGGCTCCGCGCCTCCCCCCACGGCTCCTGGGTCCTGTAGTCACGCCCAAGGCTGACGACAGGCCACCCGTAATTCTCACCGGCCTCGATCAGATTGAGCTCGTCCCCGCCCCTGGGGCCATGCTCCGTGGCCCAGATCTCGCCCGTGCCAGGATGCTGAACGAGGCCCTGGATGTTCCGGTGACCATAGCTGAAGAGTTCCGGTGCGTATCCGTCCTGATTCACGAATGGGTTGTCGTCCGGAACCGAACCATCGTCGTTGAGGCGGACCAGGCTTCCGGAATGGTCCTCGATATCCTGCGCCCGGTCCGGGTCCGCACCCCGGTCTCCGATGCTCACCAGGAGCGTGCCGTCGTCCAGAAAGAGGATCCGGGAGCCATAGTGCTGCCCAGGGGAAGTATGGGTGTTCGACTCGAAGACCTCCTCCAGATCGACGAGCTGCGAGCCCTCGAGCCGGGCTCTTGCGAGGGCGGGGACGGTGGCTTCGTCGTCGCCCTTCGAGTAGGTGAAGTAGATCCATCCATTTTCCTCGAAGTCCGGGTGGGGGACCACGTCGAGGAGGCCGCCCTGGTTCTGCACGTGCACCTCCGGGAGGCCGGTCACCTCGGTTCGTTCTCCGTCCGCTTCGATCAGTTGGACTCTGCCGGGCCGCTCCGTCACGAGGAGGCGTTCTCCGGGCAGGAACGCGATCGCCCACGGCTGTTCCAGCCCGTCGGCGATCTGCACGATCCGAAAGGACTGGTACTGGCTGGAGACGTCGTCCGCCACGACTTGCTGGGCTCCAAGGTGGGTTCCGGCGAGTGAAGTCGCGATGAGGCCGAAGAAGGCGAGAACCGAGGGAATACGGATGGCGCGTCTTTTCATGGACCTTCTCCTCTACATGTCGATGAGCGGATGCTCTCGGCGGGGAAGGACGCTGCACGCGCCGACACACGGGAGGCTCCCTTCCGCCGGGAAGCGATCAGCGACGAGTTGCCTTCCCGCTTACTATCGTAAGAAGGACCGCGTGAAGGCGCACCCCCCGGACCCTGCTTCCGGGGTGGGGAAGAAGGCCGCGTCGGTCGGACGCGCGGACCGATGAAGTCGCTCCGGGTTACACGGAGCGGGAGCCCGAAGATGGGATCCGCAGTTCGGGAACCTTCATGGGAGGGGGCGTCCTCATGGGAATCGAGTTCGAGGTGAGCCGGGATTTTTCACAATCTCCCCGCGAGATCTTCGAGGTGCTCACCGATCTGGATCGGGCCACGGAGTGGGTACCCGGTCTCCTCGAGATCGAGCAGGTGGGAGAAGGTCCGTTCGGGCCGCAGACCCGGTGGATCGAGACGCGGAGCTTTCTGGGCAAGGAGGCCACCGAGGAGTTCGAGGTCACCTCCTTCGGCCCACCCGCCGTTCTGGTGATCCGAGCTCACGGCAATCGAGGTGGCTCGGCCCACGGGGAGTACGTCTTCCGGTATCGCCTCGTCCCGGAGGGCACGGGTACCAGGGTGACGTTGCGAGGCGAGGTGCGCGGGCTCCAGGGGCTCACGAAATGGCTGAGCCAACTCTTCGCGAGAACGTACAAAGAGGCTCGCACGCGAGACCTCGACGCTTTGGCGGAATACCTGGACGGGCCTCCTACCTGATCTCAGCGCGATCCCTCCGTCGCTGTCCCCCCCACGTCCCACCGCTCGAACCATTCGAGAATCCGGGCCAGCCGCTCGACCAGGTTGACGGGTGTGCCCGTTCGCGAGAGGCCATGCCCCTCCCCCTGGAAGACGACCATCTCCGTCGGTATCTCGAGGGCTTTCAGGGCGTAGTACCATTCCTCCCCCTGACCGATCGGCGTGATTGCATCCCGGTCGGAGTGGATCACCAGGGTGGGGGTCCGCACCTGGTCCGCATGTGCGAGGGGTGAGCGCTCCCAGTAGTGATCGAAGTTTTCCCAGATCGTCCCTCCGAACTCCTCCATCATCCGTCGAGGGGGATACTGCTGCGTACCGGCTTCGGAGATCCAGTTGCTGACCATCCTCTGTGTGACGGCCGCGCGGAAGCGATCCGTCCGCGCCGTCAGCCAGCCGGCGAGAAACCCGCCATGGCTACCGCCCGTCACGAAGAGTCGTTCCTCGTCGATCCATGTATGCCGTGCAAGGAGGGAGTCGACTGCGGTCAGATTGTCGCGGGCGTCGGCTCCACCGTAATCGAGACGCACCGCCGCCTGGTGGGCGTGACCGTAGCCGGTGCTCCCCCGGTAGTTCACGAAGGCCACGGCGTATCCAGCTCCTGCCATCATCTGGAACTCGTGAAACCACTGACGGCCCCACATCCCGCTCGGGCCACCCTTGATGTTCAGGATCATGGGGTACGTCCGGCTCTCGTCCCACCGGACCGGGCGGAGGAGGAAGCCCTGCACCTCGCTCCCCTCCTCGGTCCGGAACCGGAACTCTTCGAGGGAACCCAGCTCCAGGGCGTTCAGGAGCGTGTCGTTCAGCTTCGTGAGGCGTCGGGGTTCCCCGCCTTCCGCCGCTACCCAGACCTCGGGGAGGTTCCGCTCGTCCTCGAGGATGAATGCTACGCTCCCTCCATCCGAGGAGTACGAGAAGCCGGCGACGGATCCATGAGTCCCCTGAGTGATCGTTGCGGAGCCAGGCTCTCCCCAGCCCTCCCCCCATTCGAGCTCGTCGGGAAGCGGAGCCGAGGTCGATGCGTCATCGGCATCGCGGTAGACGGGCAGGCGGAAGAGCGGCCTCGACCCTCGGAAATCGGAGGTGAAGTGGAGCGCATCACCCGACGGGCTCCACGAGACGCCTCCGAAGTCGAGGTCAACATCTGCAGTCAGCACCTCGGGGGATCCTCCGGTCGCGGGAATTCGATGGAGCTCCGTGGGCTCGAACCGTCCTCCGGAGTGACGATAGGCGATCCAACGTCCGTCGGGGGACCAGAGGGGGGCCTCTGCTCTCCCGGGCGGAGTCTCCAGGAGCCTCGGCTCTCCCCCTTCGTACGGTACGAGCCAGAGGTCCTGGTTGAAGCCGCCGTCGTACTCCTCCCCCGTCCGGTCCGAATGGAACGCGACCCAGCGGCCGTCCGGAGAGATGTCCGGCCCTCGGTCGTTCCAGTCGGAGGACCCCTCCGTGAGCCGGCGGAGCGAGCCGCGCTCCCCTGGGCCCCGGTCGCGGAGCTCGAGGACCCAGAGGCTCTGCCGTTGCTCATCGAGATATCCCGCTCCATCGGACTTGTAGATCGCGTCCCGGATCACCACGACATCGGGTTCTGGGCCGTGCCCCTCGTCCGGTGCGCGTTCGGTGGGGTCCTCGACCTCCGGCTCGAGGTCGAGCGCGAGCAGGAGCGAACGCCCGTCGGGAGCCCACACGAAGGTGGAGATGCTTCCGCGCTCGAGCTCCGTGACCGGATACGACTCCCCTCCATCGGTGTGGATGATGTGTAGCTGGGTTCTCTCATCCCGCTGGGAGAGGAAGGCAACGCGGGAGCCGTCGGGGGACCAGCGAGGAGACCGGTCACGGTCGCCGCTCGTGAAGGGCCTCGGCGCTTTGCTTCCATCCGCGGCGGCAATCCAGAGGGACGAGTCCCGGTTCCGCCGGTCGTCGGAGATGGACGTCACCTGGAACAGGATGCGGCTTCCGTCGGGCGAGATCCGGGGATCACCGGAAAAGCGGAACGCGTGGTAGTCCTCCGGTGCCATGGCCCGGCGAGTCGTATCGGGTTGCGCAGCCGGAGTCGGATGCGTGAGCGCCGAGAGGAGGCCGCCTCCCTGCGCGGCGCCGACCGGGGGCACGGCAGCACCGGAAAGAGCGAGCACGAGCAGAATGAAGGGTGCGCAACGAAGGGGGCGAGGAGGTGCGTAGTTCATCGATCGGGCTCAGGGGTGCGGGGAATGGGGCGCAGTCCGGAAGGAGCGCATCTCGTTCGGTGTGCCGTCCCTCAGGCTTCCCCGCGCTTCGTCAGTGAGGAGGCCGGCCCCGCGATGGAGGATGGCCCCGAGGTGTCAGAAGAGCGCACGCACCATGAATGTCAGGAGCGTGACGAGGAGAACGACCATCATCAGCGTCATGGAGCCGCGCAGCGCTGCGGATTCCGTGCCGGGATAAGCCTGGCCCGCTGCAGGTGGAGTCGGCAAGAGTCGGCCGAAACGTCGGCGAAGCCAGCCGGCAGGGTCCTGCCCCACCCGCGCCACCGCGCCGGCCGCCTCCCACGAGAAGCGCTCCCACCAGGCGAAGAAGCGGACGACGGGGAGGACCGTCCAGTTCCACGCCAGACCGCCCGAGGTCCGGTAGATGAAATCCGTGTCGAGCTGGACTTTCGGCTTGGGCCGGAGGCGTGCGACGATGAAGAAGAAGGCAAGGGCCGTGAACAACAGGAGCTGGAACCCCTTCTTCAGGTAGGGCAGGTCGTAGGGGGCGAACTCCACAGGTCCGGCCGGCAGGATCGCGTAGAGCGGATCCGGCCACACGCCGAGGAGGATGTTCAGGCCCGCCCCGACTCCCATTGCCGCGTAGATGTTCCATGGGAGCGGCTTCACCTTCACGGGGCGCGCGGGCTCGTCACCGAACCATGTGAAGTAGGGGACCTTGAGACCCACGGAGAGGAAGGTGCCGACCGACGCGAGGTGAAGGAGGAGGACGACGCTCGTGAGGTCCGCGTATTCGGCCGCTACGATCGTCATCGGCTTCGAGATGAAGCCGGAGAAGAAAGGGGCCGAGGAGATCGAAAGTGCGGCCACCATGTAGAACCAGAAGACCGCGGGCATGCTCCGGAAGAGCCCTCCCAACTCCGTCATCCGGCTACGACCGGTGGCGTAGATCACCGCCCCCGTAGCCATGAAGAGGAGGCCCTTGTACAGGATGTGGGTGTAGGCGTGGGAGGTGGCGCCATTCAACGCCAATGCGGTCCCCACACCGATGCCGGCGACCATGAAGCCGACCTGGCTCACGATGTGGTAGGCGAGCACTCTGCGGATGTCGTTCACGAGGATCGCGTAGAGCACACCGTAGATCGCCATCAGCACGCCCGCCCAGATCAGGACGTCCCAACCGGAAAACCCGCGGGCCAGCGTGTAGACTGCCGTCTTCGTGGTGAAGGCCGAGAGGAAGACGCTTCCGGTGATCGTGCCCCGCGGGTACGCGTCCGCGATCCAGGCGTGCAGGGGAACCACCGCCGCATTCACGGCGAAGCCCGCCAGGATGAGCCACGCCGCGCCGGTCGCTTCGAACTGGGTGAACGCGATCGATCCGGTCTCCGAAAGGTGCCACAACACCCCGCCCAGGAGCAGGCTTCCTCCAAAGAGGTGGACGAAGAGGTACCGCATCGCCGAGCCGTACGACTCGCGGGTTCGCCGGGCCCAGACGAGGTAGGCCGCGGCGAAAGCCATGATCTCCCAGAAGAGGAAGAGGGTGAAGAGGTCTCCTGCGAAGACCGCTCCGAGCCCGCTGCCCGCGTATAGGAGAGCGCTCACCTGCTGGCCGGTGTCCCTGAGGTGGAGGGCGTACACCCCCGCAATGAGCGCCACCAGAGCGAAGATCCATCCGAAGACCATCGCCAGGGGGTCGACGTGGAGCGGGATCAGCTCGTAGGTGGCAAACGACCAGGTCGCCTGAGTTCCGTGCTCGAGCCCCGAGAGATGCAGAAGCACGAGGACCGGAGGCGCGAGGAATGCCCACGACCGGAAGGCACGCGGCACGAGAGGAAGAAGAAGGCCCCCGAGGATCAGGATCAGGCCAGGAGGAAATGCACCGAACATGGCTCAGGCCCCCCCTCGGCGCGGTCGCGGTCCCGGATCACCGGATCCCGCACTCGGACTCGAGCGACCCCCGGACTCCGGTCCGGCGGCCGCCGGGCTCTCGGTCGTCCAGTCGTATTCGGCGTCTTCAGGACCGTAGAAGTCCTCGCTGCGATCGAGTACCGGGCTCATCACCCCCTTCGCCATGAAGGAGAGGAGAAGACAACCCAGGATTCCGGCCAGGGCATAGAAGGCCGGATAATCCCATACGTGGATCGGCGCCGGCCTCGCCGGAAACTCGAGCAGCAGGGAACCCACCAAAGCGATACCGAGGACAACTTTCCCAACCGTCGATTTCATCGCGCCCTCCTCCTCACTCCATCCCGAGCATTCGTCCTCGTGTTCGCCTCACGGCCCCTGTGAACCGGTACCGTCCTCAAGGGGCACCTCCTGCGAACGTCGTCCCGGTGATGCCCGCGACCATCGCCTCCGCGACCGAGAAGAACCGGAAGAGACCATCCGGGTGGATCCCGAGGAGGATGGAAAGGGCTGCGGTGATGCCGATCGGCACCACCATGAAGAGGGATGCCTCGTTGAAGGCTGGATGTCCTTCGGAGGTCCGGAAGAACGCCCGGGTCACGATCGGCACGAGGTACGCCGCGTTCAGGAGCCCGCTCAGGAGAAGGACGCCGAGAAAGAAGAGTCCTCCCGCGTCGACCGAGCCTGCGGCGAGATACCATTTGCTCACGAATCCACCGATGAGAGGCACTCCGGCGAGCCCCACTGCCCCGACCCCGAAGGCCGCGAGGGTGAACGGCATCTGCCTGCCGATCCCGTCGAGCTCGCTCACCTTCTTCTTGCCGGTGTGGACATAGATCGCCCCCGCGCAGAAGAAGAGCGTGATCTTCATCGCGGCATGGGTAACCATGTGAAGGGCCGCTCCCAGAAGGGCGTGGGGAACCAGGAGAGCCACTCCCAGCACGATGTAGGAGAGGTGCCCCACGGTGGAGTAAGCGAGGCGGGCCTTCAGGTCGTCCTTGGTGAGGGCGATGCACGAAGCGATCAGAATCGTCGCGGCGGCGAACGCTGCCAGAAGCGCAGCCGCCCCCATGTCACCCAGCAGCTCGGGACCGAAGATGAATCCGACGAGGCGGACGAAGCCGAAGACCCCCGCCTTCACGACGGCCACCGCGTGGAGGAGCGCGGAGACCGGCGTGGGCGCGATCATCGCGTTCGGCAGCCAGGAATGGAGGGGCATCACCCCCGCCTTCACACCGAATCCCAGCATGAAGAGGAGGAAAATCGTCCACAGAACTCCGGTGCCCGCTCCCGCGTCGAGGAAGCCGCCCGCCTGGAAGTCGAGCGTCCCTGCCGTCTGGTGGATGAGCGCGGTGCCCGCCACCAGGGCGATTCCGGCAGTGATCGCGTAGACGAGGTACTGCCGCCCGATCCGGTATGCCTTCTCCGAGCCCGCGTGGGTGACGAGCGGGTACGTCGCGACCGAGAGGATCTCGTAGAAGATGACGAACGTGAGCACGTTCGCGGAGAAGCAGAGCCCGATCGTCGCCGAGAGGCACGAGGCCAGCATCGCGTAGAAGCGGGTCTGCTTCCCCTCGTCGAGTCCCCGCATGTACCCGATCGAGTAGAAGCAGGTGAGGATCCAGAGGAAGGACGCCGAAAGCGCGAAGAGCAGCCCGGCAGGATCCACCCGGAGACCGAGTTCGATCCCGGGAGCGAGCTGGACCAGGTCGACCTCGTAGCGTTCGCCTGCGAGCACCCCCGGAAGGAGCGATGCTACGAGGGCGAACTTGGTGACGGCCGCGAGGACGCTCCACGTTTCGCGAAGGTTCGGGTTCCGCCCGGTGAAGGCGATCGCCACCGCCGCGACCGCTGAAACGAGGATCGCGAAGAGGGGCCGGAGATCGAGCAGGGTTTCCATGGCTCTCTCCTCAACCACTCAGCGGAGCGACGACCGGCTCCAGCAAACGGTCCACGATCAGGACGTTGAAGATTCCGACGAGAAGGATGAGGACCGCGAGCACGAGAATCGGGAGCAGCATGGTCCCGGGTGCCTCACCACCTTCTTCCGGGGGACGGGCTCCACCGGAGCGCCGGTCGTCGTGCCGAGGACCACCGCCCAGACCGGGAGGGAGCGAATCACCATGACCTCCGCCCCCGGCCATCGCACCCGCGGGAACGGCCGCCACCGCCGGCTCGGAGATCACCCCTTCCTCCGGCTCACGATAGATCATCTCGATCACCCGAAAGAAATAGACTGCGGAGAGCAAGCTGCTCACGATGATGATCGCGAAGAAGATCCAGTTTCCGGCGTCCACGCTTCCGAGGAGCAGGTAGTACTTCGAGAAGAAACCGGCAGTCGGAGGTATGCCCACCATCGCGAGAGCGGCGATCGTGAAGGAGGCCATCGTCCACGGCATCTTCCGACCAAGACCCGCGAACTCGGGGACCTCGACGAGGCCGGTCCGAAGCCGAATGGCTCCTCCGATGAGGAAAAGGACGCCTTTCATGAGTGCGTGGTTGAGCATGTGGAGCAGGCCGCCGATCAGTCCGAAGGGATTCGCGAGCCCGATTCCCAACGCGATGTAGGAGATCTGCCCCACGGAGGAGTAGGCGAGCATCCGTCGGAGATCGGTCTGCGCCATTGCCATGACGGAGCCGAACAGGATCCCGCCCGCCGCGAGCCAGCCGATGAAGGCCGTCACCGGCAGGATCTCGATCAGGAAAACCGGATGGAAGACGTCGAGGAAGAGCCGGATGATCGCATAAGCCGACACCTTTGTCATGATCGGGGCGATGAGCCCGGCAGATGCCGATGGGGCGAAGTTGTATACGTCCGGCAGCCAGAGGTGCATCGGGAAGAGGGCCATCTTCAGTCCGAGTCCCGTCACCATCAACACGGCCGCCGCGATCACCGCTCGCGACTGGTACAGCTCCGGAAGCCGCTCCGCGAGGTCTGCCATGTTCAGCGTACCGGCGGAGAAGTAGAGGAAGCCGACGCCCAGGAGGTAGAACCCTCCGCCCACCGCTCCGAATACCAGATAGCGGAAGACGGCCACCGGCGCCCTCCGATCCCCGACCGCCAGCAGCGCGTATGCCGCCAGAGCCGCGATCTCGAGGAAGACGTACAGGTTGAACACGTCCCCCGTGAGGCACATCCCCGTGAGGCCGGCGAGGAGGAGGGCGACGGATGGATATGCGAACGCTTCCTTGCCCGGAATCTCGAACCGGGCCGAGCGCGGAAGGTAGACGACGACGAGAAGTCCGATCGTCGTCACGATCGCCACCATGAACGCGGAGAGCGGGTCGAGAACCCACTCGATCCCGACGGGAGGGGCCCAGCCGCCCAGGTGGTAGCGGATCTCCCCGTTCGCGATCACATGCGCGACCCCCGCCATCGAGACGAGGAACGATGCGGCGACGCCCAGCAGAGTCGCCGCGTACCCCCAGCGGAGGCGGATCATTCCCCCGAAGAATGCTGCGAAGGAGGTGAACAGCAGGATCGCCGGGATGAGGACCGGAATCTGGTTCACGGATCCTCCCTCATCTTCCGCAGAACCGTGTCCTCATCCAGGCTTCCATACTCCCGGTAAATGAGCAGCAGGAGGGAGAGTGCAACTCCCGTGATCGCCACGCCCACCACGATCGCAGTGAGGATCATGACCTGGGGCAGCGGGTTCAGGTACTGGGCAGGGTCGAGGCCCCGCTCGGGGTCGAAGATCGGGATCGTACCGCCGATCTTCGTCGCGCCCTGAATGAAGAAGAGGTAGATCGACGTCTGGAAGATCGTCATGCCGATCACCTTCTTCAGCATGTTCCGCTTCCGCGTGATCCCGTAGAGCCCGATGATGAGCAGCAGGGCGACGAGGTAGTATGGATACCGTCCGATGAAGAGATCGACCGTCATCGGCCTCCTCCCGAAAGAGCGTCGTAGATCGCGACCAGCGCTCCCCAGACGAGGAAGCCGATGAATACCTCCGCGAGCAGGATTCCCCAGTACCGGAGGCCCACGGGGTCGACTCCCGGGATGGGCACGTAGTGGTAATCGAGGAAGTTGCCCCCGAAGAAGAGCGGGATCACGCCGAGGATCGCGAAGAGCAGCGTGCCGCCTCCGGCGAGGAGCGCCCCCCAGTCGGGCGGAAACCGTCGGAAGGACTCGTCCCGACCGAGTGCCAGGCGCAGAAGGATCGTGCTCGCCGCGAGCATCACTCCGCCCTGGAAGCCGCCGCCGGGGCTGTAGTGCCCGTGCGTGATCACGTAGAAGGCGAAGATCTGGATCATCGGGACCATCGCCTTCGTCACCACGTGCACGAAGATGCTCTCGTACGGGTCGCTCATCTCCCGGCTGGTGCCCGTGCGCACGGCTTCGACCAGCCCCGTGTCGAAGTCCCGCCTCATTCGGTGCGCTCCTCGTGCTCCTCGTCTTCCCTCCGCCTCCGGACGAGAATGAAGAGGCAGGAAAGCGCAGCGGCGAAGACGACGACGGCTTCCCCGAAGGTGTCGAAGCCGCGGTAGTCCGCCAGGACGGCGGTTACCATGTTCGGGGTGTTCGAATCCTCCAGCGCCCCCTCGATGTACACCGTCGAAACATGGGTATTGGCGGGGGATCCGGGATCTCCCCTGGCCGGAAGGTCTCCGGCCGCGAAGGCCAGCATGCTCCCGAGAAGCGCCAGGAGACCGAGCGAGAGAATCCTCATCAGTCCTCCGACCTCCGGTCCAGGAAGAAGAGGGACACGAGGAGGAAGACGCCGGTGAGGGCCGCTCCCAACGCCGCTTCCGTGAGGGCGACGTCCGGCGCGCCGAGTTCGGCGAAGAGCAGGGCCATCAGGAACGAGTACCCCGTCAGAACGCCGACCGCCGCGAGCAGATCCTTCACCTCGAGGGCGGCCACCGCGAACATGACCAGGACGAGCATCAGCCAGAAGTCGAGCTGCCAGATCACGATCCCTCCTCGGCGCGGGGCACCGTTGGATGCGCCTGATCGTCGTCCTCGCGGACCCAGAACGCCTGTCTCTTCCGTACGGCCGCCCTGGTAATCGCGTGCACCCCGGTGGGGTTCGTGACGGCGACGAGGAAGACGATGAGGAAAATCTTGAAGCTCACGAGCGCCCAGCCGTTGTAGATGGCGAGCGCGATGAGCACGAGCATGGCCCCGAGCGTCTCGGATTTCCCCACCGCGTGTGCACGGCTGAGGAAGTCGGGAAGCCGGATCAGCCCCACGGTGCTCACAGTCAGGAAGAAGAGTCCGGCTCCGAGGAACACCATCACGATGACGATCATTTCCCCTCGCTCCCCGCCGACTCGAGGTACTTTCCGAGTGCAACGACGCCGACGAAGTTCAGGATCGCGTAGGTGATCGCCAAGTCGAGGAACATGTCCATCCTTCCGTAGAGGAAGCCCATCAGGACGATGAGGAGGACGGCGTTGTTCCCGACGAGCCCCACGGCGATCAATCGGTCGAAGATCGTGGGGCCGACGGCTACGCGGTAGAAGTTCACCGCGATCAGAACCGCGATGTACATCGCCGAGCCGAGAAGGATGGTTTCCGTCACCCGGCCAGCTCCTCGATCGAGCGGATCCACCGGACTTCGGGGACCGGATCGGGCGGCTCCTGGAAGATCGCCGCGACGACGTTCTGCAGTTCCCCCTCGGTCACGCTCTTTGCGGACCGCGGATGGATTGCATGGATGAGGTATTCCCCGTTCTGCAGATCGACCGTGATCGTGCCGGGGGTGAGCGTGATGGAGTTGGCTACCAGCACCTGAGCCAGCTCGCTCCGCAGCTCGGTCCTGAGCGTGAGCATGGCCGGGCGGATCGGAAGCGAAGGGCGGAGAACCATGACGGCCACCTCCACGTTCGCCTTCACGACGTTGTACACCAGCCAGACGAGGTAGCGTCCGAGGTGGTACGTCATCACGAGCCGTCCCCGGATCCCGCCTTCGACCCCGGTGAGCCCGGTGGGGAAGGGCCGGTCCCGGTTCAGAACGAGGACGATTCCGAGCGTCAGGACCATCATCGTGAAGTAGGGGATGCCCGCCCGCCCGGAGAGGATGAACCAGAAGACGGAGAAGAACACGAACAGGAAGAGAAAGCTCCCCGGGCTCCGATCCTCCTCGGGGGGGGGTGGAGCGCTCGACGGCCCTTTCTTCACCGCGGCTACCTGTGTCTGGTTCATCCGTCTTCCTCGACCGTCACTCACTGGATGCCTTCGGGGCGGCATGGCGTCTCGGTCTTCCCCAGCGTCCGCACTCCCAACCGGCGCATCCGGGGGTCATGATCAGAGCCGCGACAATCTTAACGGGTCTCCCTTTCTGAGCAAGGCGGGGTCGGTCGGCTTGTGGAAAAAGGGGGATGGGAGGACGTTCGGACGGCGGCGTCCCACCGTCCACTCGGACGGCGACGCCCACCGTCTCCTGTGTCAGCGCGGCCCGAGTTGCTCCCGCACCTTATCGACCGCAGCGGAGGCTGTGATGCCGAATCGTTCGTAGAGCACTTCGTACGGAGCCGAGGCGCCGAAACGATCGAGTCCGACGGACCGTCCCTCCGTTCCGATCCAGCGCTCCCACCCGAGAGTGGTGCTCGCCTCGATGGAGACTCTGTTGCGGACGGAGGGCGGGAGGACGCGATTTCGGTATGCTTCGCTCTGCTGCCCGAAGAGGTGCCAGGAAGGCAAGCTCACCACCCGTGTCGGGATCCCATCCGCCTCCAGCACGTCACGGGCTTCGACCGCCAGGTGCAGCTCCGATCCCGAGGCGAGCAGAATCGCCTGCGGGGCGCCGTTCGACGCTTCCCGGAAGATGTATCCTCCATTCGCGACCCCACCGGCATCGGCATCCTCGTCACGCTCGAGGTGAGGCACCTTCTGTCGGGTGAGGGCGAGGAAAACGGGGCCCTCCTGCCGGGCCACGGCGACCCTCCACGCCTCCGCGGTCTCCCTTGCGTCGCCGGGCCGGAGATCCAGAAGGTCCGGGATCGCGCGCAGCGCGAGCAGGTGCTCCACCGGCTGGTGCGTCGGGCCGTCCTCCCCCAGGCCGATCGAGTCGTGGGAAAAGACGTACGTCACCGGCAGCTTCATGAGGGCGGCGAGCCGGATCGACGGCCGCATGTAGTCCGAGAAGACGAGGAAGGTCCCCCCGAACGGACGGAGTCCTCCGTGCAGAGCCATTCCGTTCATGATCCCGCCCATCGCGTGTTCCCGCACCCCGAAATGGATGTTCCGACCTCCGGGTGTGTCCGCCTGGAGCGCGGGAGATCCGCCGATCTCCGTCTTGTTCGATCCGGCGAGATCGGCGGAGCCGCCGACGAGGTTGGGAACGGTTTCCGCGAGGGCCTGGATCACCTTCCCGGAGCTGGAGCGGGTGGCATCCCCGCCGCTCGCACCTTCGAAGGAGGGAATGCCCCGGTCCCAATCCGTGGGCAGGTCACCGGCGAGGAAGGCTTCGAGCTCCTCGGCTTCACGAGGGAAGGCCGCACGATATGCACCGAGCTCGTCTCTCCATTCCCCCTCGAGCTCCTTGCCCCTCTCCCGGGCCCTTCTCCACTGCGCGAGGGCCCGCGCATCGACGTGGAACGGCTCGAGCGAGGGGTACCCGAGGTTCTTCTTCGTCGCCCGGATCTCTTCGGCGCCAAGGGGAGCTCCGTGCGTGCTGTGGTGCCCCGCCAGGTTCGGGCTGCCATGGGCGATCGTGGTGCGGAGCACGATGAGGGAAGGACGGTCGGTGACCTCGTTCGCACGTGCGATCGCCCCGTCGAGCGCTTCGAGGTCGTTCCCGTCCGCGACCTTTTCCACGTGCCATCCGTACGCCTCGAATCTCCCCTGGTGGTCGATCGAGGTGCTGAGGTCGGTGGTTCCGTCGATCGTGATCCGGTTGTCGTCGAAGATCCACACGAGCTTTCCGAGCCGCTGGTGCCCGGCGAGCTCCGCGGCTTCGTGGGAGATCCCCTCCATGAGGTCGCCGTCCGAACAGATCGCATACGTGCGATGGTCTACGATCCGGTGGTTCGGGCGATTGAACCGGTCGGCGAGCCATCTCTCGGCAAGCGCGAGTCCCACCGAGTTGGCGACTCCCTGCCCCAGGGGCCCGGTGGTGGTCTCGATCCCCGGGGCCTCGCCGAGCTCCGGATGGCCGGCGGTCTTCGAGCCCCACTGCCGGAAGCGCACGAGCTCCTCCAACGAGAGGTCATAGCCCGACAGGTGAAGCGCCGAGTAGAGGAGCATGGACGCGTGGCCCGCGGACAGGATGAACCGGTCGCGGTCCGGCCATTCGGGGTTTCCGGGGTTGTGGCGGAGGTGCCGGGTGAAGAGGAGGTACGCCGCCGGTGCGAGAGCCATCGGCGTCCCTGGATGGCCCGACTTCGCCTCCTCGACCGCGTCCATCGCGAGGACGCGGATCGTGTCGATGCAGAGGCGGGAGAGCTCGGGGCGGTCCGCGATGGAGGGCGCCTGGATTGTGGTGTCGGCCATGCCGGAGGTCCAGTTGAAGTTCGGGTGTGGCGGGTTAGCCGATCACCAGGTTCAGGAGGCGATCGGGAACGAAGATGACGCGGCGGAGGTCCTGCCCGTCCAGGTATCGTGAGACGTTCTGATCGGCCCGGGCCATGGCCAGGACCTCGTCCTCTCCCGTGCCGGCGGGAGCCTCCACGGTGGACCGAACCTTTCCGTTGACCTGCACGGCGATCGTCACGGTCTCTTCCCGGGCTTTCGCGGGATCATACACCGGCCACCGTTCCCCATCGAAGACGCTGCCTTCGTGGCCCAGCCGCTGCCACAGCTCCTCCGCGAGGTGCGGCGCGAACGGTGCCACCATCACCGCGAGGGGCTCGACCTCGGACCGTGCGGCGACTCGGCCACCCGAACGGACCGCGTTGAGGTATTCCATCATGGCCGCGATGGAGGTGTTGTACTGGAGGTCGCCGAGCTGTTCCGTGACCTGCGCGATCGTCTGATGGAGCTTCTGTTCGATCTCCGGCTCCGGCGGCCCTTTCCGGAGCTGATCCGTCGGGACGACCGTCTCCCAGAGCCGCTTGAGGAAGCCGAAGGGTCCATGGATCCCCTCGTCCCGATAGTCCCCCCCCTCCTCGAAGGGGCCGAGGAACATCAGGTAGGTTCGGAACGTGTCGGCTCCGAACTCCTCGATGATCGAATCGGGGATGATCACGTTCCCCTTGCTCTTCGACATCTTGGCCCCCTCTCGGATGATGAGGCCGTGGGCCCGGAACTTCGTGAACGGCTCTTCGAAGTCGAGGTGTCCCAGGTCCTTCAGGGCGGCCGTCAGGAAGCGGGCGTAGAGGAGGTGGAGCACCGCGTGCTCATTCCCCCCGATGTAGCAGTCGACGGGGAGCCACTTCCGGGTGATCTCGGGGTCGTAGGGAACGTCGTCCCGGTCCGTTGAGGGATAGCGGAGAAAGTACCATGCCGAATCCAGAAACGTGTCGGAGACGTCGGTCTCGCGCCGGGCGTCCGCTCCGCACTCGGGACAGGTCGTCTGGTACCACTCCTCCACTCGCGCGAGAGGGCTGACCCCTCCGGCATCCGGCTTGAAGTCCTCCACCCTCGGAAGGATTACCGGGAGGTCCTCCTCGGGCACCGCCACCGGACCGCAGTCCGGACAATGGACGATCGGGATCGGCGGTCCCCAGTAGCGCTGCCTGGAGATGCACCAATCGTGGAGGCGATAGGTGACCTTCGCCTCTGCGAGCCCTCGTTCTCCGAGCCAATCCGTGATGCGCGCCTTCCCTTCCTCGACGGCGAGCCCGTCGAACTCACCCGAGTTCACCAGGGCTCCCTTCCCCGTATAAGCTTCCTGGAGGGGGGCGCCCTCCTCCTCCTCGGGAGCCCGCACCACGCGAACGACGGGGAGATCGAACCGGCGCGCGAACTCGAAGTCCCGCTCGTCGTGGCCGGGGACGGCCATGATCGCTCCCGTGCCGTACTCCATGAGGACGTAGTCTGCGATCCAGATTGGGATCAGGTCGCCCGTGGCCGGGTTTCGGCAGTGTCCACCGGTGAACACACCCGTCTTCTCCGTCTCCGCCTTCTTGCGTGCGACGAGGTCCGTCCGTTTAGCCCGCTCACGGTACGACTCGACCTCTGCCCGCTGATGATCCGTGACCACTTCGTCCACGAGAGGATGCTCCGGGGCGAGCACCATGTAGGTGGCTCCGAAGACCGTGTCCGGCCGGGTCGTGAAGACTTCGATCGCCGCGTCGTCCCTGTCTGCCCGAGGGCCGGCGACGGGGAAGCGAAGCACGGCGCCCTCACTGCGTCCGATCCAGTTCCGCTGGGCCTTCTTCGTCGTTTCGGACCAGTCGATGTGCTCCAGGTTCTGGAGCAGGCGCTCGGCGTAGTCGGAAATCTTGAAGAACCACTGTGCGATCCGGCGCTGCTCGACCGGGGTGTCACACCGCTCGCAGACGCCCGCCACCACCTGTTCGTTCGCGAGAACCGTCATGCAGGAGGGGCACCAGTTGACCGGCGCCTCCTTCCGTTCCGCCAGCCCGCCTCGAAAGAGCTGGACGAAGAGCCACTGGGTCCAGCGGTAGTAGTCCGGCTGGGTGGTGTCCACCGTGTGATCCCAGTCGAACATCCCCCCCACGCGACGGAGCTGGCGCGTGAAATTCGCCACGTTCCGCGGGATGAGATCCATGGGGTGGATTCCCACCTTGAGCGCGAAGTTCTCGGAATGGATGCCGAAGGCGTCGAATCCGATCGGTTCGAAGACTTCCTGCCCGCGCAGACGCTGGTAGCGCCCATGCACGTCCGCACCCGTGAAGGCGTAGATGTTGCCGACGTGGAGGCCTTCCGCCGACGGATAGGGAAACATCATCAGGTTGTAGTACGGGCGGGACGCGTCCCGCAGCTCTTCACGGGTGAAGGCGTTCGTCCCTTCCTCTTCCCATCGCGTCTGCCACTTCGCCTCGAGGTGGCTCGGGGAATAGGGTTCTCGGTCGGCTCGACTCATGGGATGATAATGGGGAGCCGTATCCGAGCGGGGTGGCATTCACCCGTCCCGCGCCGGTGGGCTCCCCTTCGGTTTCGAGGTGCATGGGCAGTCGGCGAGCGCCCGATCCGGGCTCGCCGAGTCCGGTAAGCTA
This sequence comes from Gemmatimonadota bacterium, assembly GCA_007121455.1. Lineage (GTDB taxonomy): Bacteria > Gemmatimonadota > Gemmatimonadetes > Longimicrobiales > Gaopeijiaceae > SKKN01. The sequence continues at coordinate 40,883 of SKKN01000014.1, forward strand.
AGAGCCCGGTGGACCCATTACAACATGCCGCGGAAACCCGGGGGATCGGGTAACCTTTCCGGGGCTGGGGTGCGCTGGGAAACGGCAGATCCATCCGCGCTCTGCTCTTCTACCGGGAGCACGTCGAAGGGATCCGAGGCCTGCGGGGCTTGCTCCGTGATCGCCCGCACTGCAGCAGGCAAATCCCCTCCGTGCTCGTCGAGGAATGCCTGGAAGTCGGGCAACCGGTGATAGTAGAGCATCCAGGACAGAAGCGTGGCGTTGTTGAGGGGGCGGGCCAGGAATGCTTCGTAGCTCGCGGAGCGGAGGGAAGGCTGCACCTCGTTCCGGAAGCGGGTCCTGGCCTCCGAGAAGAGTTGCTCCTTCCGGTCGATCACCTCCTCGGCCGTCAGCCCGGGTGCGGCATAGAGGTCCTGCGTCTCTTCGACGAGCGCGTCGAGGAAACGGGAGAAATCGAGGGCGTCGCTCCAGCGATCCCGTGCTCTCCCACAGAGGACCGTGTCGAGGCCACCTCCGTCCCGGCCGCAGAAGAAGGCGACTGCGCCCGCTCCTCCCACGAAGTTGGAGAAGCTCTCATTGAAGCGGCCCCGGCCCGGCAGGAAGAGGTGCGCGTGGGAGATCTCGTGGAGAATCGTATCCACGAGGCCCACGGTGCCGAGGCGAAGAAGGATGGAGGGAAGCGGGTCGGCGAACCATCCCAGGGTGCTGAAGGCGGCGGTCGGCCGCAGGTAGGTGTCATAGCCCTCCTCTTCAAGCCGCTCCTGCTCCCGGAGGGCACGCGACGTGGAGAAGTACCCGCGGTAGGGCACCCTGCCGACGATCGGAAACCACCAGGTCACTGCTTCGAGCCGGTCCCGGCGAGCGGCGGAAAGGACCATCGCGAGTGTGTCGGATTCGAGCTGAACGAGTGAGGTGTAGGCCTCACCCGCGTCCAGGCCGAGCGTCTCGACCCCGAACCGGCGCGCTTCCCACGCAAAGAGAAGCTTGTCCCGGCTCGCGGGGTCGGTTGCCGGGTCCTGGATCACTTCCGGGATCGGGGTTCGTGCGTGGAGTAGTTGCGCCTGCGCTGCGCCGGCCCGGAGCACGTACAGGGGGGAGCATCCGGCCGTGATGAGGAGGGTGAGGCCGAGGAGGAGGAGGGCGGCGCGGCCGATCGGGCGCGAATCCCGCTCCCGGCGCACCGGCTCGGGCAGGCGCATTCGCGCGTTCGGATCGCGCACTCCGTCAGCCACCGGGGGAGGGGTCACCCACATCCTGGCCAGGGCGGTCTTCCGGCGTCGCGGCCCGGCGGATCTCGGCCAGGTCCGCCTCCCCGGCCACTTCGGGCGGCATCTCGTCCGCAGCCTGCCGGAGCGCGGATACCAGGTCGTCCGCTTCGATGCTTGCGACGTGATAGCCCTTGCGCTGGCGGCCGAATCGGATCGTGACGCGAAAATGCACGAGCGTCCAGGGGTGGAGTGTGGAAGGGTGCGATGATCGCCCGGGGGCGGTGGCGGAATCTAGGGCTCCCCCGTCCTCCTGTTCAATGGAGGGCGTGCTCCCTTGTCCCGCTCCCCGTCCCGCGCCTATCCTCGCGGCATGTCTTTGTCCTACAGAGGTTACGACGTCGTGATCCGGTGCCTCCGCGGGATCTCCCCACCTCTCGGGCTCTGGAACCGCTCCAAGCTCGGCCGTGGCATCCGCGGGCGCCTGGTTTCGAGTGGCGCATTCCAGGAATGGGCGAGGACGTACCGGGACGAGAGCCGTCCTCTCGTCTGGTTCCACGCCCCTTCGGTCGGCGAGGGTTTGCAGGCGAAGGCCGTGATGGACGCGCTCCTGAAGCGGAGCCCCGACATCCAACTCGCGTATACGTTCTTCTCCCCGTCGGCGGAGGGGCTGATGCGTCGGATGCCCGTGCACGTCGCCGGCTACCTGCCGTGGGACACCCGGCCGGAGATGGAAGCCCTCCTCGATGCCCTTCGCCCCCATGCCCTCGTCTTCACCAAGACGGAGGTATGGCCGGTGCTCTCGAGCGTCGCCTGCGAGCGCGGCGTCCCGACGTTCCTCGCCGCAGCAACTCTTCCCGAGGGAGCGGGGCGGCTCCGGGGCCCTGCCGCCTGGTTCCTCCGGCCCGCATTTTCCTCTTTGCGAAAGGTGCTCGCGATCTCCGAGGGCGACGGCAAGCGCTTCCGGCGGCTCGGTGTCGCCGACGGGGCCGTGGAGGTCACCGGTGATCCGGGGGTCGACTCGGCGAGCCGCCGGGTGCGGGGGGCGGACTCCGAGGCTTCCTACCTGAAACCCTTCCTCGAGGATCGGCGGCCCACCCTGGTGGCGGGCTCCACATGGCCCGCCGACGAGAAGGAGCTCCTGCCGGCGCTCGAACACCTTCGGCGATCGGTCGCAGGCCTTCGCGTGATCCTGGCGCCGCACGAGCCCACCCCCTCGCACGTCGATGCGATCGAAAGGTCACTCGATCGCACCGGCTGGAAGGTCGCTCGCCTCGGTGCGATCGAGGCGCAGGGCGGGGCCGTGGGTGTGGATGCAGTCGTCGTCGATCGGGTGGGGGTGCTTGCGGCGCTCTATACCGTGGGGGACATTGCATTCGTGGGTGGCGGTTTCCACCGTCACGGCCTCCATTCGGTTCTCGAGCCCGCGTCGGCGGGAGTCCCGGTGCTCTTCGGCCCGAGGCACACGAACGCCCAGTCGGCGGCACGTCTGACCGAAGCGGGAGGAGGCCGCGTCGTGACGGACCGGAAGGCGATCGCGGAGATCGTAGGCGACTGGTTCGGGGATCCTTCGGAGCGGGCCGCGGCGGGGAAGGCGGCCGCCCTCTATATCGATCAGCACCTCGGTGCGGCGGACCGAACGGCTCGGCAGCTCACCCCCTTTCTCGCAGGGAAGCCATCGCGGGAATCCGGCGACGAAGCGAATGCCACTCGGGGCCCCTCTGGGGGGTAGATCCCATACGATTGAACGACCCGCAGACGAGGGACCGGGATGTGAGGAGCATGAGATTCGAAGGTAGAAGCAGGGGGCGGCCGGGACTGGGCGCGGGAGTGCTTCCGATCCTCCTGACGGTGATCGCCGTGGCCGGATGTGGAGAGCCTCCTTCGGACGCTCCGCTGCCGGACCGCGCCTCCACCGTTCCAGCGCTCGGGGCCGTCTCCGAGGAGGCTCCTTCTCCCGTGGACGCGCCGGCGCCCGAAGCAGGACCGACGTCCGGTGAGGGCACTGTCCCCGAAGAATCGGCGGCCGCACCTCCCTCCGGGGAAGGTGCGAACCGCGAGGCCGTCGTTCCTGTAGCCCGCCCCGACCATGTCCGTGGAATCTACCTGAACGCGTGGGCGTCCGGTTCGCCACGACGCAGCGCGGCGCTCATCGAGAAGGCGCTCCGGACCGAGCTCAACACCTTCGTCATCGACGTCAAGGACGCGTCCGGGTACGTGAGCTATACGACCGACGTCCCTCTCGCCGCGGAAGTCGGTGCGGACACGGACCTCCGCATCCGGAACATCCGGAGCCTTCTCGAGCGGCTCCGCGAAGCCGAGATCTACCCGGTGGCCCGAATCGTGGTGTTCAAGGATCCACTGCTGTCGGGTGAGCGTCCCGATCTCGCGGTGCAGGACGAGGAGGGAGGGGCATGGATCGACGGCGCGGGGCATGCCTGGGTGAACCCGTACCACGAGGATGTCTGGGCGTACAACATCGCGCTCGCGCGTGAAGCTGCGGAAGCGGGGTTCGCGGAGGTCCAGTGGGACTACGTCCGCTTTCCCGACCGGCCCGCCTCGGAGATGGAATCGGCGGTTTTTCCGGGCTCGGAGCGACTCACCCGCTCCGCGGCGATTCGGGCATTCCTCGAGCGGGCGAGGGACGAGCTCTCCGATCTGGACGTCGTGTTGAGCGCCGATGTCTTCGGCGTGACCACGACGTTCCGGCACGACGTGGGCATCGGACAGGTCTGGGAGGACGTGGTGGACGTGGTGGACGCGGTGCTCCCGATGGTGTATCCATCGCACTACTGGAAGGGGAGCTACGGGTTCGACGAACCGAACGCCTACCCGTACGAGGTGGTATCTCGAGCGCTGAAGGACGCGGTCGATCGATCGAGGGAGGTCCCCGGGGCGGGCGACCTGATCCCGTGGCTGCAGGATTTCACCCTGGGGAGCCCGAGATACGGCCCGGCCGAGGTGCGTGCCCAGATCCAGGCCGCGCACGACCTCGGCGTGGAGAGCTGGATCCTCTGGAACGCCTCGAGCCGGTACACGGAAGAGGCGCTGCTCCCGTCGGGTGAGGGCGATCCGCCCGATCTCATGATCCGGATCGGGGGACAGGTGGTTCCAACCTCCATGCGGTCCGAGCCCCCGGCACCTCCGGTCGGGGTCGGGTCGGATCCGCTTCCGGAGACGCGGCCCGGGGGGCGCTGAGTTCAGCGGGCCGGGGAAGGGCGGGCGAACTGCAATTCGTGCAATCGGGCATAGAGTCCGCCGCGACGAAGGAGCTCGTCGTGCGTACCTTCCTCCTCGAGGACCCCTCGGTGGAGTACGAGGATGCGGTCTGCGCCCTGCACGGTGGAAAGGCGGTGCGCGATCACGAGCGAGGTTCGCGCCTCCATCAGCCGATGGGTCGCCGCCTCGATTCGCGCCTCGATCTCCGAATCGACGGAGCTGGTCGCCTCGTCCAGGATGAGGATGGCGGGATCGTAGGCCAGAGCGCGAGCGAAGGAGATCAGTTGGCGCTCACCCACCGAGAGGCTCAAACCGCGCTCGCCGAGCGGCTGTTCGTACGTCGCGGGAAGCCGCTCGATGAATCGGTCGGCCCCGACGTCACGGGCAGCCATCTCGAGCCGGTTCCTGGAGATCGCCTCGTTTCCGAGCCGGATGTTGTAGGCCACGCTCTCGCTGAAGAGGAAGACGTCCTGCAGCACCAGCCCGATCCGGCGCCGGAGCTCCCGTACCCGCACCTCGTGAATCGGCACGCCGTCCAGCAGGATCTCTCCCCTCTGGGGGTCGTAGAAGCGCATCAGGAGGTTGATCAGCGTCGTCTTTCCGGCTCCCGTGTGACCCACGACGGCCACGCGCTCGCCGGGCGCAGCGCGGAAGCTGATTCCCTTCAGCACCCAATCCGGGCCCTCCTCCCCCTCGCCGTAGGCGAACCAGACGTCACGGAATTCGATCTCACCACGAACCGGCTCCTCCAGGGGCCGGGGCTCCTCGGGGTCACCGATCACCGGTTCGCGGTCGAGGAGCTTGAAGATCCGCTCCGACGAAGCCATCGCAGCCTGCAGCACGTTGTACTTCTCCGAGAGGTCCTGGATGGGTCGGAAGAAGCGACGGGCGTAGAGGAGGAATGCCGTGACGACGCCCACCGAGGTGGTGCCGGCCAGGATCGAGAACCCTCCGTACGCGATGATCAGCGCCAGGGCGGTCGCGGTGAAGAGCTCGATGATCGGAAAGAAGAGGGCGTAGTACGTGATCGAACGGAGATGGGCTTCTAGGTAGCTCCGGTTGATCTCGTCGAGGCGGTCTGCGTCGCGCTCTTCCCGGTTGAAGAGTTGAACCACCTGGATTCCGGTCAATCGCTCGTGCAGGAACGCATTGATCCGGGCCAGGCGGAGTCGGATGTCCCGGTAGACGCTTCGGATGCGGGAACGAAAGATGAACGCCGCCCATGCGACCAGGGGCATGACGGAGAGCGTGATCAGCGCGAGCTGCCAGTCGAGGAGCAGCATCGCGGTGATGATGAAGAGCAAGGTGAAGAGGTCGCCGAAGATCGCAACGACACCGGAGCTGAACAACTCGTTCAGCGCCTCTACGTCGGACGTGATCCGGGTCATGAGCCGGCCGACCGGATTCCGGTCGTAGAACTGGACGTCGAGCTCCTGGAGCTGTCCGAAGACCTCGGTCCGGAGATCGTACATCACCCTCTGGCCGAGCCAGGTGGTGAGGAGGGATTGGGCGTACTCCAGGAGGAAGGTGAGCGCGGCCGCGGTCAGGTAGGCGATCGCCAGGATCGCGAGGAGGCGTCCGTCCCCGTCGGGAATCGCGTCGTCAAGAGCGATCGCCACGAGCCATGGACCGACGATCTGAAGGGCGGCGCCCAACACGAGCATCACGACCGCGGCCACCACTCGGCCCTTGTATGGAGCGAGGTAGCCGAGGAGGCGCCGCATCAGGCGGGCGTCGTACGCCTTTCCGAGAGCTTCTTCCTCTTGAATGGGTCCTGCGGGAGCGTTCTTCATTCCCTCCGACGGGTGTCGTCGCGCGGGCCATTGGGCAAGCAGTACCCTACTCCTGCCGTGAAGCGTCGGTTCCCCCTCGGGGCCCGTTTCTTTCTGGTAGGTCATCCAGGCCTGCTGGTGCGCCCTATCCGCCGGTGCGGATTACCCCAATCTCATAGGCATGCGCGTCCTCCTCGTAGACGAACGCACGCTCGTGCGGAAGGGGCTCGCACTCGTGAGCTCCTCGACGCGGTGGCGAGGGCGTTGCGAGACGGCCGGGGCGCGCCCAACGTGACTTCAGGCTCTGCGTCGGGCCAGAACCGCGAGGACGTCGTCGAGTGAGGTCTCCGCTCCGAGAAGGCTCACCAGCAGGTGGTAGAGGAGGTCCCCGGCTTCCTCCGGGATCCGCTCCCCCTCTCCCCGAGCCAACGCCGTGAGGAGCTCCGCCCCTTCCTCTCCCAGCTTCTTGAGCCTGAGGTTTTCGTCCCCGAGCAGTCGAGTCGTGTAGCTTCCCTCCGGTCGCTCGCGTGACCGGCGCTCGAGTACGCCCCAGAGGTCGGTGAGGATCGCTGCCGCAGGTGTCGATCCTTCGCCGAAGCAGGTGCGGTCTCCGGTGTGACACGCCGGCCCTGCCGGGTTTACCTGCGCGAGCACGGTATCCGCATCGCAGTCCGCATGGAGGGACCGGAGGCGCTGGATGTTTCCGGAAGTAGCACCCTTCCTCCAGAGCTCCCCTCGGGAACGCGACCAGTAGTGCATCTCACCGGTCTCGAGGGTGCGCTCGAGGGCGCTACGGTTCGCCCATGCGAGCATGAGCACGGCGCCGGAGCTCGCGTCCTGGGTGACGACCGGGAGCAGGCCATCCTCCTTCCGGAATGCGAGCCGGTCGAGGTCCTCGATCGCCTCCAGGCGTCGATCCGCCTCGCTCATGCGGACCTCCGGGCCGGCTGCCGGATCGGGAGGTCCCAGCCGGCGAGCGCATCCTTGATCTCCCCTACGGTGGTGAGCCCATCGTGGAGGATCCCCGCGAGGAGGACGGCGTCCGCCATCCCTATGGTGAGCCCATCCCGCAGATGCTCGAAGGAGCCCGCCCCACCGGATGCGATCACGGGGACCGAGACGCGCTCTGCCACCGCCCGGGTCAGAGCGAGGTCGTACCCGGTCCGTGCGCCATCCTGGTCGATGCTCGTGAGAAGAATCTCCCCGGCACCCCGGTCGCTGCACTCCTCGGCCCACGCCACGGCGTCCAGGGAAGTGGGCTTCCGTCCGCCGTGGGTGTAGTGGGTCCACGCGGCCTCCGCGCCCTCGTTCCGGGCGGCGTCGATGCTGGCCACGATGCACTGGCTCCCGAACCGCTCCGCTCCCTCCGTGAGGAGCTCCGGGCGGCCCACCGCCGCGCTGTTCACGGAGATCTTGTCCGCCCCGGCCCGCAGAAGCTCGCCCATGTCCGCCACGGTCCGCACCCCTCCTCCGACGGTGAGCGGGATGAAGAGGACCTCGGCGGTGCGCCGCACCGTGTCGAGCAGCGTTCCCCTTCCTTCGTGGGAAGCGGAAATGTCGAGGAAGACCACCTCGTCGGCCCCTTCCTCTTCGTAGCGCCGGGCCAGCTCCACCGGATCCCCCACGTCCCGGAGATTGCGGAACCCGGTTCCCTTCACGACGCGACCCTCGTCCACGTCGAGGCAGACGATGACTCTGGGCCGGAGCATCTCAGGAGGATCCGGTCGAAAGGTCGATCCGCACCGAGCCCTTGGTGCTGAATACCGCCGTACCCTCCTCCGTCGCCTGCCGGAGCGCGAGGCCCGTGGCCTTGACCGCGGCCTCGACGATGTGGTGCCGGTCCCGGCCTCGCACCACCTCGATGTGGAGCGTGGCGCCGAGGTTGGTCGCGAGGCTCTGGAGGAAGTGCTCGTAGAGCGCGGACGGGAGCCTGCCCGCGTAGTAGGGCCTGCCTCCCACGTCGATCGCGGACTGAACGAGGGCGTCATCCATCGGAACGAGGGCCCATCCGTAGCGCTTTGCGCGGTCGGGTATCTCCGGACGCAGGGCGAGCCCGAGGCTGATCGCCACGTCCTCCACGAGGTGATGCCGCATGTCCCCTTCCGCCTGCACGTCGAGATCGAGCGAGGCATAGCGGGCGAAGGTCTCGAGCATGTGATCGAGGAAACGATCACCGGTTTCCACGGTGGCCGCTCCCTCGCCTCTCGTCACGGTGAGGTCGATCCGCGTCTCGCGGGTTTCTCTTTCGATCCGACTCATCTTCCGAACTCCTTCGCGACGGCTGCCGCATCCAGCACATCCGTGTAGAGGGCCATCCCAAGGACGACCCCGTGAGCCCCGAGCTTTGCGAGAGCTCGAAGGTCTTCCATCGAACCCACGCCACCGGAGATCCAGACCCGGTGGGGGGATGCCGCGAGTACACGGCGCACCTCGGGCACGTTCACACCGGCCATGCGTCCCTCGCGGCCGACGTCCGTGCACAGGACGCCCGCCAGGGGCAGCGCCTCGAGCCCGGGGAGGTAGCGTTCCACCTCGAGATGCGACGCCTCCGTCCACCCGCGCGTCAGAACCTTGCCGTCCCGGACGTCCGCGGCTACGACGACCCGCCCGGGGTGGCGCTCCGCCAGACCGCCGAGCCACTCCGGGTCGTCGATCGCGCGTGTCCCCACGACGATGCGAGTCACTCCTTCCTGGAGCAGCTCATCCGCGGCCGCCGTGGTTCGCACGCCCCCCCCGACCTGAAGCTCCGCCGGCGATCGGCGCGCCACCTCCCGGATCGTCGCACGACTTTCCCCCTCTCCCAGGGCGGCGTCCAGGTCCACGACATGAAGACTCCCGAAACCCATCTCCCACCAGCGCTGGGCCACTGCGGGTGGATCGGGCAGGGACACACGCTCGTCTTCGGGGCGGCCTCCCACGAGCTGCACACAGCGCCCGCCCCTCAGGTCCACGGCCGGAACGGCGATCACCGGCGCACCTCGTCGAGGAAGTTCCGGATGAGATGGAGACCCGGGCTCGAGCTCTTCTCGGGGTGGAACTGGACGCCCACCGTGCGGGCGCGGCGCACCGCAGCGGCGAAGCGCTGACCCTCGTACTCCGACCACGCGATGACCGCTCCGGGGGCCTCCGTCACCTCGCACACGTACGAGTTCGCGTAGTAGGCCACGAGTCCTTCCGGGCCTTTCGTGCCATGGAAGAGGGGATCGCCGGTCACAGTCACGTCGTTCCAGCCCATCTGGGGAACCCGTCGGCCCCGGAGTTTTCGGACCTCCCCCGGAAGCAGGCCGATGCCCGTGCCCTCACCCTCCTCGCTTCGGGAGAAGAGGAGCTGCATGCCGAGGCAGATTCCGAGGCACGGCAGGCCATCTTCCAGCGCGTCCCGAACGTCCGCTTCGCGGCCCGCGAGGGCCCGCACCGCAGCGTTGAACGATCCGACGCCCGGGAGCACCAGGGCGTCAGCCGCGAGCGCCTCGTCCCAGTCGTCCGTGATCACCACCTCCGCACCCCCGGCCTCCAGCCCCTTTCCGAGGGAGTGGAGGTTTCCGGCTCCGTAGTCGAAGAGCGCCACCTTTACGTCAGTCACCGCGAATCTCCTCCTCCAGCGAATCGAGGGCGGTGAGGAACCGTTCCATGTGGGACCAGGGGCCCACCGTGACCCTCAGGCCATCGCCGATCCCCGGAAGGTCCGGAAGAGGACGGACCGCGACCCCCTCCTCTCGGAGGCGTGAAGCCACCCGCACCGCTGCAGGGGGAAGCGGGGGCTCTTCCCTGGACGAAGTCCCGCCTCCGGCCCCGCCCCGAACGGGGACGAGCAGGAAGTTGCCTCCGGCGGGGAGGGGGCGAATGCCTCGGTCCCGAAGCGCGCAGGCCAGTCTCTCTCGATTCTCCACTACCTCCTTCACGATTCCCTCCAGCCACCCGCTACGGTCCGTGAGCGCCGCTGACGCAGCCCGTTCGGACAGCCGCCCCACCTTGTAGGGGCCGCGCGACTTTTCGATCTCCCGGATCACCTCCGGGTCGCCCACGGAGAAGCCGATCCGGAGGCCTGCGAGCCCGTAGGCCTTGGAGAGGGTGCGGGTCACCACGAGCCGGGGGATTGCCGGCGCCTCTTCGAGGAGCGACTCCACGTGGAATTCGCCATACGCTTCGTCCACGATGATCACCGGGCCGTCCGGCGAGCGAGCGGCGTCGAGGAGGTCCCGGAGCCATTCCTGGGTCGCGACCTCCCCGGTCGGGTTGTTCGGCGAGCATACGTAGATCGCGGACGGCTTGGTGGCGAGAATCAGCTCGGGAGAGGGAAGGAGGGAACCTCCATTCCGTTCCTCCGGGGCTGGAGGGCGGACCTCCACAGGGTTCAGGCCGTTCATCCGGGTGAGGATCGGGATCATCGAGAAGGTCGGGACCGGATAGGCGACCGTCTCCCCGGAATCGCACGCGGCGCGGAAGGCGGAGTCGAGGAGGTCGTCGGAGCCGCAGTCCGTCGCGATCGAATCGAGGGGCACTCCGAACCGCTCCTGGATGGCCTCCTTGAGAGGCTCGCCGTATCCGCTCGGGTATCGAGCGAGGTCATCGCCTTCCGCCTCCTGCAGAATCCGGAGCGCGGCCGGGTGCGGCCCCCAGAGGTTCGTGTTGTCCGACAGGTCGACGGGGGCCGGGCGCAGATCGGGGATGTACGCCACGAGGGGACGATACGGCTCTCGGGGAAAGGGGGTCATCGGACGATCTCCATGGAACGTGTCACGTGGGAGTCCCCTTTCCGGAGGCGGAAGAGGTGTCGGAAGACTCGAGGCCCCGCAGTCGGGCCGCACGGGCGTGTCCGGGAAGGCCCTCGGCCTCGGCGAGCAGGGCCACGTCCTGGAGCATTGCTGCGGCTCCGGCCGGGTCCAGCTCCTGGTAGGTGTAGAAGCGGATGAAGTCGAGGACGGAAAGCCCGGAGAACGCGTGGGCTGTGCCGGCGGTCGGGAGCACGTGGTTCGCTCCGGTCAGGTAATCTCCGAACGCAACGGAGGAGGCCTCTCCAAGAAATGCAGTGCCCGCCGTCGGGACCTCCTCCAGATCGGCGCGGGGGGCGGACGTGAAGAGGGCGAGGTGTTCCGGGGCGTACCGCCGGGCGAACTCGAGCGCAGCGCTCCGGTCGCGGGCCAGAACGAGCGCCCCTCGCTTCTCCAGCGCGGCTTCGACGACCTCCCGGCGCGGCGCGGCAGCGACTTCAGTCGCAAGCACATCCCGCACGCGCTCGAGCAGCTCTGGCGCCCATGCGACCACGGCCACGGACGCATCGGGATCGTGCTCCGCCTGGGCCACCAGCTCGGCGGCGATGCGGCGGGGGGCCGCGCTCGGGGCTGCGACCACCAGGACTTCGGAGGGTCCCGCGGGGGCATCGATCCGCACATCCCCGGCGACCTGTCGCTTCGCCTCCGTCACCCACCGGTTCCCCGGCCCCACGACCGCCTGCACACGGGGGATGGAGGCCGTACCCCACGCCAGAGCCGCCACGGCGCCGGCGCCCCCTACGGCGAACAGGCGTGTGGCGCCTCCCACGGCACATGCGGCCAGAACCTCGAGTGGGGGCTCCCCCCCGGGTCCCGGGGGAGAGCATACGACGATCTCCTTCACCCCGGCCGTTCGGGCGGGAACCACTCCCATGAGGACCGAGCTGGGATACGCGGCTCTTCCTCCTGGCGCATACACGCCGACCGCGCTCAGGGGTGTGGACTTCCGGCCGAGCCGGACGCCCGGCTCGGGGGTGAAGGAGACGGGGGCGGGGAGCTGGACCCGATGGAAGCCCTCCAGGTTCCGTGCGGCTCGCTCGAGCGCTTTTCGGAGGAGCGGGTCGATGGCCCGAAGCGCCTCCGTCCACCGCACCGCGGGGATCTCGAGCTGGTCGAGCTCGACCCCGTCCAACTCCTTCGCCATCTGGAAGAGCGCGGCGTCTCCCTCCGATCGCACCCGCGCAACGAGCTTTCGAACCTCCTCCTCCAGGGCGGCTCCTTCCGTCGGCGCCCGCTCGATGAGCAGCTTCCATTCCTCGTCGGTCAGCTCCTCGAGCCGGCCTTCCACCGCGATCTTCAGCGGGCTCATGGGGTCAGCCTCTCGATCCGGGTGACGAGAATGCCCTCCGCACCGAGCGCCTTGAGCCGGCTGATCGTCTCGTAGACGCGGTCCTCGTCCACGACCGCATGAGCGGCCACCCACGTTCCGCGGTCCAGGACATCGACGATCGTGGGGCCCGAGATGCCCGGTAGAACCTCGCGAACCTCGTCGAGCCGCTCCCGTAGCACATTCGCCATCAGGTAGCGCTTCCGCTCGGCGCGAAGGACAGACTCGAGGGAGGCGACGAGCCCGTCCATCCGCTTCCTGACCTCGGAATCCCCGTAGCTCTTCTCGTTCCCGATGAGGTGAGCGGAGGAATGGAGGATCGTACCCACCTCCCGAAGCCGGTGGACCCGGAGGGTCGAGCCGGTGGAGACGAGGTCCACGATCGCATCCGCAACGCCCAGATGCGGAGCGATCTCCGCCGCGCCGGAGACCGGGGCCACTTGGATCGGCACCCCGAGCTCCTCGAAGAAGGACGAGGTGAGGTGGGGGAAGGAGGTCGCGATGCGGGTGCCGGCGGGAAGGTCTTCCGATCGCTCCACCTCGCTCTGGTCGGGCACCGCTACGGCCAGGCGACACCGTCCGAAGCCCAGGTCCAGCAGGTCGACGGTGGCCCGGCCGCTCTCCGCCACGAGGTCGCTCCCCGTGATGCCCAGCTCGGCCGCCCCGTCGGCCACGAACTCCGCCACGTCCTGTGCACGTACGAAGATCGCCTGGAAGTGGCTCCCGAGGGACGCGACGAGGGCTCTCTCCGCTCGGAACTGGGCCTTCAATCCCGCGCGTTCGAAGAGGTCGAGCGCCGCTTCCGAGAGCCGTCCCTTGTTCGGGAGGGCGACCCTGAGCGGTCTGCCGCCGTCGATCTCCCCTCGTGCGCTCCGCTCCTGAACCACGGGTCCTCCTCATGTGCGTACAAAGAAAACGGCCCGTCCGGGCTTCCGGACGGGCCGTTGCGTTCTGGGTCGTCGGGGCGGCGTCTACCTCGAGCTCGCACCTCGGCCCTTCCCGCACCCCGTCCGGGGAACGTGATGGTGTCGAGGTGGATGGCAAAATCGACGACGCATCGTCCGCATGGGTCCGAAGCTACGCGCGCGAGGCGAGAGGGTCAACCGGAGACTCTACGGCCATGCGCGGAGAGGCTCGCGACATGTCGGCCACGAGCCCGCCGCGCCGGACTGCGCGTCAGCCGGGAGTTCCCGGAGGTCACGTGCCATTTGCTCCGGCTCCTCCGACGCGAGGTAGACGAGCATCGCGGTCAGGATCGCATTCGAACGGACCTCGTCGAACACGATCTTGTCGAAGGTGTCCCGGTTCGTGTGCCAGGTATAGTCCCGGTAATCCCATTCATGGGAGCCGAGACGGAACGAGGGTGCCTGGTGACACACGAAGGAGGCGTGATCGCTTCGTCCCTCATCCGGCATTCCGGGCACCACGAGCGACACCTCGGCGGAGATTTCGGTCGGGACCTGGGAGAGCCACCGGGAGAAGTACTCCCCCGCGCGGAGAAAGCCCTGCGTGTCGATTTCCGTGATCCGGCCGGTTCCGTTGTCCTGGTTCAGCGCGACGTGGAGCCCCTCTACGATTTCCGGGTTGTCTTCCGCGAACGCCGCCGATCCGTTCAGCCCCTGCTCCTCACCGCCCCAATGTCCGACCAGGATCGTGCGCCGCGGGTTCGGATAGACCTCCCTCAGGATCCGCATCGCCTCCATCATGGTGATCGTGCCCGTTCCGTTGTCCGTGGCTCCGGACGACCCGTCCCAGGTGTCGAGGTGCGCGGAGAGCAGGATGTACTCGTCCGGACGCTCTGTCCCTTCGATGCGGCCGATGGTGTTGAAGGTCGGGACCTCTCCGAGGAATTCTGCCTCGGCGTTCACCCGGATGACCGGCTCGTGGCCGTTCTTCTGGAGCCGGTACATCAGGCTGTAGTCTTCGCAGGAGAAGGCGACCGAAGGAGCCTGCTGGGTACCCGCGGAGAAGACCCGGATCGTCCCCCAGCCCTCGGACCAGTTCGAAGTGAGAACTCCGAGGGCGCCGGCCTCTTCGAGCGCCTGTGGGATCTGGGCGGGGTGCATTCCGGAAGAGAGGAGGCGTTGGGTCCACTCCTGGGAAGCGGCTTCTCGGTCGCTCCGCATCCGCTCGACCGTGTCTTCCGAGGCATGCTCCTCCCAGTAGGGATCGGGCCGGCAGGTCGGCTGCGGAAAGGAAGTGAGGACGAATCGCCCTTCGACCTCCTCCTGGAGCCACTGTTGGAAGGCGGCGGGTCCATCCGCCTCGGGGAGCGCGGTCACCGGGCCTTCGACCCAATCCTCCGTGCCGGGGCTCCATGCGAGGGCCATGCCCTCGAGCGTACGCACCCGCGGCTCGAGGAGGTCCACATGGGTCGGGCCTCGCTCCCAACTCCGCCAGGTGCCGTACTGTTCGTTCTCGGCCTCGATGCCCCATTCCCGGTAGGTCCCCACGATCCAATCGTGCGCCTCCTGAAGGCTCGGAGTTCCGGTGAGCCGCGGGCCGATCGCGTCCATCAGGACCTGCCCGAGGTCGTAGAGCTGAGAGCGCTCGGTCCCTTCCTCCCAGATCTGCTCGAGGATCGGGTCCTCCGTAGCGAAAGTCTGCCCGACCCCGGGCAGAGGGGCGGCGAGCACCCCCGTCACGAGCGCCGCTGCCATGAACCGTGTCGTCATTCCGTGCTCCAGCTTCAAGAGGATTTCCAAAGGGAGAGGAGGCGGGGGACCGCTGCGCTCCCGAGTTCCACCCGCCCCGTGATCGCCCGATGCGTTCGAGGCGCTTGGGGGGGGGGAGTGCTCCTCCTCAATTCGGCGCCTCGATCACAGTGATCCGTACCTCCGCCGTGCCGGGTTCGATGAGTCCCAACTCCCGTGCACCGCGCCGCGAGACGTCGATGATCCGGCCTTGTACAAAGGGACCACGGTCATTGATCCGAACTTCGGTGGAAGTCCCGTTGTCCAGGTTCTCGATCCGGACGACCGTGCCGAAAGGGAGCGTCTGATGCGCGGCCGTCGGAGCATTCATATCGTACACTTCCCCGGAAGCGGTCTGGCGGCCGTGGAACGGGTCGCCGTACCAGGAAGCGATCCCCCGCTCCTCCCAGCCGACTTCCACGGAGGGCGCTGGTGGGGGCGGCACCCCGACACCGGCACACGCCGTGAGAAGCAGGAACGAGAAAAGGAAGAGGCATCGCCGCATCATCCGGAGGAAGGTGGTCCCGGGCGCGGACCTCCGTCAAATCCGCCGCCTGAAGAGGCGCTCCCCCGGGCCTCGCCGCCACTCTCCCGGTACCTTCCCGCGCCCGACTCCAGTATCATCGTGACATGGACACGCACATCCGCATCCGGGGAGCGCGCCAGCACAACCTGAAGAACCTCGACCTGGATCTTCCGCGCCGCACCCTCACGGTGGTCACCGGCCCGTCCGGCTCCGGGAAGTCGTCCCTCGCGCTCGATACCCTCTTCGCCGAGGGCCAGCGGAGGTACGTCGAGTCGCTCTCCACGTATGCCAAGCAGTTCCTGGAACGGATGGAGAAACCGGACGTGGATCGTGTGGACGGAATGTCTCCGGCGGTGGCGATCGAGCAGAAGAATCCGACGAAGACGAGTCGTTCGACCGTCGGGACCGCGACGGAGGTCCACGACTACCTGCGCCTGCTCTGGGCGAGGGTGGGCAGAACGATCTGTCCCGACTGCGACCGGGAGGTACGGCCGGACACGGTCAGCGGGGCTGTCGATGCGATTCTGGCGCTTCCGGAGGGGACCCGGTTCATGGTCGCCTTTCCTCTTCGGCCCAGCGAGGAGACGACACACAGCCTCCTGGTCGAGAACCTCGTCGCGATGGGCATGGTACGGGTGCTCGCGAATGGCGAGCTCTTCGATCTCGGCGCGCCGGGCGCTTCGGATCCGGAGGCGATCGGAGCGGATCTCATGGAGGCTTCGGAGATCCTCGTGGTGGTCGACCGGCTAAAGGTCGCCGAGGGCGTTCGGGACCGTCTGGCGGACTCGGTCGGAACCTGTTTTGTCGAGGGAGAGGGAGAGTGTGTGGTGGTCCTCGCCGGGGCCGAGCGGGTCGAGGGGGGGGACGCGTCTCCCGGGCGCCTCTCCTTCACGGAG
The DNA here is from genome assembly GCA_007121455.1 of Gemmatimonadota bacterium. Lineage (GTDB taxonomy): Bacteria > Gemmatimonadota > Gemmatimonadetes > Longimicrobiales > Gaopeijiaceae > SKKN01. Next base: position 57,293 of record SKKN01000014.1, read on the forward strand.
CATTTCCGCTGTCCCCGCCACCCGGACCGCGTCTTTCCCGAACCCACGCCTCAGTTCTTTTCATTCAACAGTCCGTACGGTTCGTGTCCACTCTGCACCGGCTTCGGCGCGACCCTGGAGTACGATCTCGATTTGATCGTGCCCGACCCGGGACGAACCCTCGAAGAGGGTGCGATCGACCCCTGGACGAAGCCGCGATACAAGCGGGAGCGGGCGAAGCTGCTCGCCTTCGCCGAGAAGCGTGACATCTCGGTGCATGCGCCGTGGTGCGAGCTGCCCGAGGACTTCCGCGAGGCGGTGATCTACGGAGCAAAGCGGGGCAAGGGCCGCTTGGGCAAGCGCGGCTTCAAGGGAGTGATCCCCTTTCTGGTGTCGAGGGAAAAGAAGCGCTACAAGCGCTACATCCGGGTCTTCCTGAGGCAGTACCAGACACCGACCGTATGCCGAGAGTGCGGCGGCTCGCGGCTCCGGCCCGAAGCGCTGAATGTGGAGGTGGAAGGGAAGCGCATCTCCCACGTGAGCGAGATTCCTCTCGAGGAGCTCAACACCTGGCTGCTCGAACTCGAGCTGGAGGGGGCCGCCGCCGAGATCGCGGAGACGATCCTCCGGGAGCTGCGGGCTCGGGTCTCCTTCCTCGTCGAAGTCGGGTTGGGCTACCTCAGCCTAAACCGGCAAGCCCGCACCCTTTCCGGAGGCGAGGCGCAGAGGATCTCCCTCGCGAACTCGTTGGGGAGCAGCCTCGTCGACACGATCTACGTCCTCGACGAGCCGACGATCGGCTTGCATCCCAGGGACACGGGCGCGCTCCTGGGACTCCTGGGCCGGCTTCGGGACGGCGGAAACACCGTGTTGGTCGTCGAGCACGATTCGCAGGCGATCGGTTCTGCGGATCATGTCGTGGAGCTGGGGCCGGCATCCGGGGAGCATGGGGGACAGGTCGTCTTCGAGGGAACGCCGGCCGAGCTCCTCCGGGCAGAGACCGCGACGGGACGCTTCCTCTCCGGTCGCAGCGAGACGAGCCCACCTCGTCGCCGCCGCGTGGATGGCCCTCGGCTCGTGCTCCGGGGCGCTCGGCTGCACAACGTGGACGGGGTCGACCTGGAGATTCCACTCGGGACCTTCAGCGCGGTGACCGGAGTGTCGGGGTCCGGAAAATCCACCTTGATCCACGATGTGCTCTACCGAGCCCTCGAACGGGAGCTGAACGGCGGCGAGACGAGTGCGAAGGAGCATCTCGGGGAAGCCGTCGGGGCGTACGAGGCATTGGAGGGTGCAGGACGGCTCGACGCGGTCGTCCTCGTCGATCAGTCGCCGATCGGGCGGACGCCGCGCTCGAATCCCGTCACGTACATCCGGGCGTGGGACGAGATTCGTCGGATCTTCTCCGAACTGCCCATCTCGCGCTCACGGGGTTATTCTCCCCGGCACTTCTCCTTCAATGTGGCCGCCGGGCGGTGCGAGGAGTGCAAGGGGGCGGGGCAGGTGGAGGTGGAAATGATCTTCATGGCCGACGTCTACGTCCCCTGCGACGCCTGTCGGGGAACCCGCTTCCAGCCGGAGCTTCTCGATGCCAGGTATCGCGACCGGAACATCTCCCAGGTGCTCGACCTCACGGTGGACGCGGCGATCCGCTTCTTCCTGAAGGAGGACCGCCTCGGTCAGGCTCTCTGGCATCTCCAGCAGGTGGGGCTCGGATACCTTCGGTTGGGCCAGCCCGCGACGACTCTCTCGGGAGGGGAGGCCCAGCGGCTGAAGATCGCCCGGGAGCTTGCCGGCGTCTCCGGAACGACGGGGAGAAAGCTCTACCTCCTGGATGAGCCCACGACCGGGCTCGCCGGCGAGGACGTGCGAAAGCTCCTCCATGTCCTGGACCGTCTCGTGGACGCTGGGAACACGGTCGTGGTCATCGAGCACAACCTCGATCTGATCCGGACCGCCGACTGGGTCGTGGACATGGGTCCCGGTGCGGGAAACCGTGGAGGTCGCGTGGTCGCGGCGGGTCGTCCGGAAGAGGTTGCCGAGGCGCCGGAGAGCGTGACGGGACGATACCTGAGAGAGCACCTCGTAGCCGAGGTCGGAGCCGACTGACGTCGATCGGTGCACGGTGGGCCCCGAGCTTGCCCCCATACCCCGATCGGCGTTATTTTTCAAGGGCTATGGGGTGACCGAAGTACTGCTGGGGCCGACCCCGGCGCTGCCATTTCTTCCACCCTTCCGAACGAACCTCTGACCTGAAGACTTCCGAGCCGGCCGGAAAGCGCCCGGAACCGTCCTTCACCTGAAAAGGCCAATCCATGGATCCTGAGAACGGGCACGGAGTGCTCGCCCGCCTCCTGGAAGACGAGATGCGAGAGTCGTTCATCGACTACTCGATGAGCGTCATCGTGCAGCGTGCGCTTCCCGACGTCCGGGATGGGCTGAAGCCCGTGCACCGCCGGATCCTCTACGCGATGAGCGATCTCGGGCTCGGTCCGGGCCGGCCCTACAAGAAGAGCGCGAGTGTGGTGGGTGAAGTGCTCGGAAAGTACCACCCCCATGGCGATTCCGCTGTCTACGATTCGATGGTTCGGATGGTTCAGGAGTTCTCGCTCCGGTATCCGTTGGTCGATGGGCAGGGGAACTTCGGATCGGTGGACGGCGACTCCGCGGCGGCGTACCGGTACACGGAGGCCCGCCTGGCGCCGATCGCGGTGGAACTCCTCTCCGACATCGAGAAGGAGACCGTAGCCTTTTCGCCCAATTTCGACGGGCGGATCATGGAGCCGACCGTGCTCCCGTCGAAGTTCCCGAATCTGCTCGTGAACGGGAGCAGCGGGATCGCGGTGGGGATGGCGACGAACATTCCGCCCCACAACCTCCGTGAAGTCGTCGATGCGCTTGTGGGGCTGATCGACGACCCGGAGATGCCACAGGAGGAGCTCGAAGCGCGGATCACCGGTCCGGACTTCCCCACAGGCGGCTACATCTGTGGTCGAGAGGGGATTCGGGATGCCTACCGCACCGGGAGGGGCCGGGTCGTCATGCGGGCGAAGGCGGACATCGAGGAGATGGAGTCGGGCGGGGAGCGGATCGTGATCGGGGAGATTCCCTTCATGGTCAACAAGTCCCGCCTGATCGAACAGATCGCCGAGCTGGTCCGGGAGAAGAAGCTTTCCGAGATCTCCGCTCTCCGGGACGAGACGGACCGGGAGGGGATGCGGATCGTCGTGGAGCTCAAGAGGGACGCCATTCCAGAGGTGCTCCTGAACAAGCTCTACAAGCACACCCAGATGCAGTCGACATTCGGAACGATCCTTCTCGCGTTGGTGGACGGGGTGCCGAAGGTGATGGCCCTTCGCGAGATGCTGCTCCACTTCATCGAGCACCGCCATACCGTGGTGGTGCGTCGGAGCGAGTTCGATCTGCGGAAGGCGAAGGCCCGGGAGCACATTCTCGAAGGGCTGAAAATCGCCGTCGACCACATCGACGAGGTCATCAAGATCATCCGCGGCTCCCAGGACAGCGAGGCGGCGTCCACCAGCCTGCAGGAGCGCTTCGAGCTTTCCGAGGTCCAGGCGAAGGCGATTCTCGATATGCGTCTGGCGCGCCTCACCGGGCTCGAGATGGAGAAGCTGGAGTCGGAGCTGGCGGAGGTGAGGGCACGGATCGAGGAGCTCGAGGCGATTCTCGCGAGTCGCGACCTTCGCATGGACGCCGTGAAGGAGGAGCTCGCGGAGGTCACCGAGAAGTATGGGGACGATCGCAGGACGGAGATCATCGGGGAGACGTCGGATTTCTCGATGGAGGACCTGATCGCCGACGAGGAGATGGTGATCACCCTGAGCCGTCAGGGATATGTGAAGCGGATCCCGACGAGCACATATCGGGCGCAGCGCCGGGGGGGACGCGGCCTCCGCGGCATGGGAACGAAGGAGGAGGACTGGGTCGAGCAGCTCTTCGTCGCCTCCTCCCACGACGTCCTGATGATCTTCACCCGAAAGGGGGCCTGCCACTGGCTCAAGGTCTGGCAGATTCCGAAGGCCGGGCGCCAATCCCGGGGCAAGCCGATGGTGAACCTGGTGGACCTCGAGCGGGATGACGATATCGCCGCCATCGTACCCGTGCGCGAGTTTTCGGATGATCGCTATCTCCTCTTCTGCACCCGGAAGGGCGTGGTGAAGAAGTCGGCGCTCTCCGCGTACGGCAACATCCGAAAGGTGGGACTCAACGCGATCAAGGTCCGGGAGGGAGACGAGCTGATCGACGTGAAGATCACTGACGGAGACTGCGAGGTCATGCTCGCGACCCGAGACGGTATGGCGATCCGGTTCGACGAGGAAGATTGCCGCCCGCTCGGAAGGGTGACGGAAGGGGTGCGGGGGATCGCGCTCTCCGGCGACGACGTGGTGGTCGGAATGGTCGTGGTCCGCCCCGAGTCGACGCTTCTCGTCGTGACCGAGAAGGGGCTCGGGAAGCGCACCTCGGTCGAGGCCTACCGCTTGCAGGGGCGGGGAGGTAAGGGCGTGATCAACATGAAGCTCTCTCGCAAGACCGGCCGGGTCATCGACATCAAGGCCGTCCTTCCGGACGAAGAGGTGATGCTGATCACGAGGAAGGGCGTGGTGAACCGGCAACGGGTCGACGGGATCCGGGAGATCGGCCGCGCCACGCAAGGTGTACGGCTCCTCAGCCTCGATGCCGGAGACAAGGTGACGGATGTCGCCCGGATCGTTCCGGAGAACGGGGAAGAGGAGCTGGACGAGGCGCTGGAGGCGACGGAGGCCATCGAGGAGGATGGGGCGGGCGAAGTGGTGACGGAGGAAAGCTCGGCGCCGGACGGTGACTGAGTCCGCGAGCAGGAAGGTGGCGGAGAGAGGGGCCGAGGAGGTCCTGGTTTCGATCGATGAGGTGAGGGAAGCGGCCGAAGCTCTGGAGGGAAAGGTGCTTCGGACCCCCCTCCTTCCCCACCTCGAGCTCGCCCAGGAGCGGGGCGGAGCGATCCGTCTCAAGTGCGAGTCCCTGCAGCGGACGGGCTCGTTCAAGGCTCGAGGCGCCTTGAACTTCGTGCGGCTGCAGGACCGCGGGATCCTCGCTCGGGGCGTCATCACGTATTCTTCCGGAAATCACGCGCAGGCCGTGGCGCACGCCGCACGGGTGCACGGGGTCCGGGCGGTCGTGGTGATGCCGAGGACCGCACCCGAGGTGAAGCGGGAAGGCGCACGTCGACTCGGGGCCGAGATCATCATCGAAGGGACGACTTCCGTCGAGCGGAAGGAGCGGGCCGAGCACATTCGGGAAGAGGAGGGGCTGGTGATGGTGCCTCCCTTCGACGCACGCGAGATCATCGCCGGTCAGGGTACCGTTGCCCTCGAGGCACTCGAGGACTGGCCGGAGGTAGACCTTTTCATCATACCCATCGGCGGGGGAGGACTCGCAAGCGGGTGCGGCGTGGCGATACGGCACCTTCGCCCTTCCGCCAGGGTCGTGGGTGTGGAGGCGGAAGGAGCGGCATCGATGCGGGCTTCATTGGACCGTGGGGAGCCGGCCACACTCGACCGGATCGATACGATCGCGGACGGTCTCGCTCCGGTCCGGCCCGCCCGACGCACGTTCGATCATGTCCAGGCACTCTTCGACGATGTCGTCACGGTGCCGGATGATGCGATCGTCGAGGCCACCCGCGACCTGCTTCTCCGGAGAAAGCTCGTCGTCGAGTTTTCAGGAGCCGCCGCCCTCGCTGCGGTGCTCACGGGAGCGGTGCCGGTCGAAGATCGTAAGGCGGTCGTGGTGCTGTCCGGGGGCAACATGGACCCCAGCCGGCTCCGTGAGGTGCTCGTTTGAGCCTTCGAAACGACACGCTCACAGCCGTCCCCGGAATCGCCGTCGGACATGCCGAGGTATCCGGGTGGCGAAGTGGCTGTACGGTCGTCCTGGGGCCGTTCCGGGGAGCCGTCGAGATCGGGGGATCGGCCACGGGTTCCCGCGAGCTGGAAACGCTGCAGCCCACGCACATCGTCCCCCGGGTGGACGCGGTTCTCCTTACGGGGGGGTCGGCGTGGGGCCTCGCGGCGGCGGATGGTGTCGCGGACTGGCTGGAGGAGCAGGGACGCGGGTACCGGACTTCCGTAGCCCTGGTCCCGATCGTTCCTGCGGCGGTCCTCTTCGATCTCGAAGAGGGGAAGGCACGTCCCACTCGTACGACCGGTCGCACGGCCTCGGAGCGGGCCTCCCCGGATCCGGTGGCGCAGGGGCGCGTGGGTGCGGGCGCCGGCGCGAGCGTCGGAAAGATTCTGGGCGGTTCCGGCGCGATGCCGACGGGGGTTGGTTCGGCAGCGCTGCGCAGCGGGGGGACCGTGGTGGGCGCGCTGGTGGCCTTGAACGCGCTTGGAGATGTTCTGGACCGGACCGGCTCGATCGTGGCGGGAGCGAGAACAGAGGAAGGGGGCTTTCTGAACACTTCGAAGTTTCTTCGACGTGAAACGGCACCCGAGAACTTCGGGGACCAGGGGTGGCCGGAGGACGTGAGCAATACGACCCTCGCCGTTGTGGCCACGGATGCGCCTCTCAGCCGGATCGACCTCGCCCGAGTGGCTCGGGTTGCGGCCACCGCGCTCCCCCGCTGCATTTCTCCGGTGAACACGCCGTTCGACGGAGACATCGTGTTCGCGCTTTCCACTGCACCGTCGGTCGCTCCCCTCTCCTCGGGGGAGATCCTCTCTCTCGGAGTCGTGGCTCGCGACGTCCTCGAGGAGGCGATCCTCCGCGCCGCGCGACCCGGAGTCGACGGACCCGAACCGCGTCGAGGTGAGTAGGAGAGGCCCATGGAGATCTCCACGCTGGTTCTTTTCGATATCGACGGCACTCTTCTGCGAGGCGGCCCTGCAAAGGAAGCATTCCGCATCGCGCTGCTCGAGGTGTTCGGAACGGCGGGACGAGCTGCCGAGTGGGAGTTTTCCGGAAAGACGGATCCACAGATCGCCCGGGAGCTCATGTTGGACGCCGGAGTTTCCTCGGGCCGGGTCGACCACGGTCTGGAGGTGCTCTGGCAGGTGTATCTCAGGGAGATGGAGTCACGGATCGCAGGGGATCCTCCGGAGGTGCTCCCGGGGGTGCACGAGCTCCTCGGCGCACTGGGAGAGGTCGAGGGGGCGATGCTCGGGCTCGTCACCGGGAACATTGCCGCAGGCGCAGCAGTCAAGCTCCGGTCGGCGAACCTCGCGGAGCGCTTCCCCATCGGGGCCTTCGGCTCCGATCATGAGGAGCGTAACCACCTCCCGAGGGTCGCGATCCAGAGAGCCGAAGAACAGTGGGGGACGACGTTCGCGGCGTCACGAGTGGTGGTGATCGGAGACACTCCCCGGGACGTCGCTTGCGGACGACATGCCGGAGCACGCACCGTGGGGGTGGCGACGGGGCGCTTCGGAATCGACGACCTCGCGGGCGCGGGGGCGGATCGGGTATACGAGGACCTTTCAGACGTCGAAGAGCTTCTGGGCACGATCCTCGATCGGAACGGGTCGATCGGATCCCTGGAACCCTGACAAGGAAGAGCACGGTGTCGAAGAATCGAGCAAAGCGGAGAGCAGAGGCGAGGAGGGGCGGAGGAGCTCCTGGAGGAGGGACCGGCTCGAACCGGCTCTACGTCATCCTCGGAATCGTGGCCGCGCTCGCGCTCGGCTCCTTCGCCTACTCCTACTTTTCCGGCGCCCGAACCGGCGCAACGGCTCCCGTCGAGCTGGAGGGGGTCGAGGACTCGGAACGGCTCGTCGAGCTTGCGCAGGGAATCGAGCTCGGCGACCCCGACGCGGAAGTGACGATCATCGAGTTCGCTGATTACCAGTGTCCGGCGTGCCAGCAGTTCGCCACCCGGGTTCTTCCCTCGGTCAAGAGGGAGCTCGTCGATACCGGCCTCGCACGGTATGTCTTCTACGACTTTCCGTTGTCCTCCGCTCACCAGCACGCGTTCTTCGCCGCGCGAGCGGCTCGCTGTGCGGACGACCAGGATCGCTACTGGGACTATCACGACGAGCTCTTCCGGCATCAGAGCGAGTGGGCGCGAAGCGGGAGTCCCGCCCGCCTCTTCTCCGGATATGCCGCGGACCTGGGGCTCGACCGGAGCGAGTTCGACTCCTGCCTCCGAAGCGACCGCTATGCGGAGCTCGTGACCGCAAACCAGATTCTGGGGCAACGGATGGGTGTCTCCGGGACCCCGACCGTGCTCGTGAGCGGCGGCCAGGGAGGCGCTACCCGGGTCCAGAACTGGGACTTCGAGAACATCCGACAGGCAGTCGAGGACGCTTCATAGGCAGGGGTAGCTTCGGGAGAGGCGAGCGGGAAAAGGACTCCGGGACAGCAACGGCAGACCGAACGGGAGACAGCAAGTGAGTGAGGACAATGTGAAGATCCGGCTCCTCTTCGTGGACGAGGGCTCGTATCAGCATGAAGAGATCGAGGTGGCCCGGACGAACCTCGAGGGGTACGACCGCCTCATCGACTTCCTCCGGGAGGAGCCCGCCGTGCTTCGCACCGTCTACCTGGATCTGGAGCGCCTTTGCTCGGCGCATCTCGTCAGCGGGTGAGCCTCAGGACACGGGTTCGGTCCCACTCCTGAACCACCACGGGCGGCCACCTTCCGGTGCGAGCCGCCTCCATGACGCTGCGCGCTTCTTCTCGTGCGCGCTCGGCGAGAGCTGCCTCGATCCAACCTCGCGTCTCCGCTTCCTCGAGCTGAGCTTCGTCCAGCAGGTGTGGATCGCCGTCCGGCGGCCACCAGACGTCCAGGTAGAGATCCGTGGTGCGCCACACTCCTCGGTCGTCAAAGGTGGGAGGGGTCAGCACGTTCGCGTAGAGGCCGGTGAACGTGCCGTCGGCTCGATGGAACCTCCCGATGTCATGCCACAGTCCCGGAAAGGTGAACCAAACCACGTCGGATCCCGCTTCGAGAACGACCTCTCCTTCGATTTCCATCGGCGATTCCAGCTCCATCTCGCGTGCGAGCGTCACCTTCACATCGCTCCCGTCGAGGACGAGCTCCTGGGTGAAGATCTCCGTCTCGCGATGAGGTCGGTGGTAGTGGATGCGAACCGTAGGGCGCGAGCTCATTCGTCCGGGCGCCGGGGGTCTGCCGCATGAAGCTTCCTTGCCGGTCCCTTCTCTCCTCCCGCTTCGCGGTGCAGTGATTCCACGAAAACGTTCATGATGCCTCCGCAGACGGCCGGGCTCCATGAGAGGAGGTCCTCGGTCAGATCCACGCGCACCATGCGCGGTCGCCCCGTCCGGATCACCTCGAGCGCCGTTTCGATCACCTGGCCCTCCCCACACCCTCCCCCCACCGTTCCGACGAGCTCTCCCTCGGGAGACACGAGCATCTTGGTCCCCACCTTCCGTGGGGTGGAGCCCTTCGTGGAAACGATCGTCGCGAGGGCGGCGGCGCGGCGCTCCATTGCGGCTTCATGAAGCGCATGGTAGAGGTTTCGGTCTTCATGACGACGCATGGCAACAAGCCTCCCGATGGTGGGTCAGTCGTGAAGGAGCCGTCTCGCCACGTCTTCGACGTCCTTCAGGGGGCGGCCCGACCCCCCTCTGCGCAGGAGCACGAGCTCGGCCGCGACGCTCACGGCGATCTCTTCGGGCGTCTCGGCTCCCAGGTCGAGGCCTACCGGGGCGTGGATCTCGGCGATCCGGTCGATCGGAATGCCTTCATCCTGGAGTCGAACATAGGTGGCACGCACGCGTCGCCGGCTCCCGATCATACCGATGTACCCCGGCCCGGGTTCGAGCCGAAGGAGTCGGCGGAGGCACTCGAAGTCGTAACGGTGGCCCCGTGTCACCAGAATGACATAGGAAGACGGACCCACTGCGATGTCGGTGAAGGGGTCGGCGAAGTCGACCTTCTCGACCCGGCTCACCTCGGGGAAGCGCTCCGCAGTGGCGAACCCAGGGCGGTCATCGAGCACCGTGACCCGGAAGTCGAGAAGCGACCCGACGGTGCACAAGGGGCGGGCGATGTGGCCGGCGCCGACGATCAGCAACTGGGGCTCGGGAAGATGGAGCTCGAGGTACACCTCGAGCTCCATCTTCCTTCCGGGGATCGCCAGACGATGCGCGCCCTCTCGGGCGAGTCCTCCACCCTTCTCGCGGTGGCTCCCCCTGGTCGCCTCGAGGAGGGCGGCGTCGATCGCTTCGAGGGCGAGCGTCCGAGCAGCGGCGTCGACGTCACGGCTCCCAAGCGTCCCCCAGGCCCCACCGGGTCCAACGAGGAGCCTATCGCCCGGCGCAGGAGAGTCCGGCTCCGGCGGGCGGCTTTCCGTCAACGACAGGACCACGGCGACGGGTCTCCCGCAATCCATCTCCTCCAGGATCATGCGAGCTGCGTCACCCGGGGAAAGGGGACCGGCGTTCACCGGGGGTCACCTTCCCATGCGCGCTGGGACGGGAAGTGTGCTCGGTACTCCTCGGCCGTATCGATGTCCACGAGAACCCCCTCGTCCGTCACCTCGAGGCGAAGGCTCTCCTGACGGTAACGCCGAACGACGGTGCGAGCACCTTCCGGAAGGGGATCCGCCAGGAGCTCCGGGAAGAGTCGGGCAGAAAGGATGACGGGATGGCCGCTTTCCCCCCGGTGGGTCGGAATGGCGACGGATGGGGCGCGAGCGCGGAAGGCATCGAGGAGAAGGCGCACGGTTTCCGGGTCCACGAGGGGGTGGTCGACCGGGTGCAATGCCAGTCCCGATACCCCGGGACCGGAGACGCGCTCCAGGTGCCGAATCGCCGCACGGACCGAGGAGATCGGACCTGCGCGGGGATTCGGATTCGAGATCGGCTCGACCCCTATCGACCGTGCGAGATCCGCCTCCGGGCCCTCGAGGTTCCGTACCACGACGAGGAGTGGGGTGCATCCACCTTCGCGAAGTGCCGTGAGCACTCGCTCCAGGAACGTGCGCCCGTGGGCGTCGAGGAGCGCCTTCGAGGAGCCCATGCGAACGGAGCGGCCGGCGGCCGGGACGACGCCGGCCACGGAGGGAGAGCTCACCGCCCCGGATAGACCTCGTAGAACTCACGGTCCTCTTCCGCCAACCGAAGGAGGAGGGGGGCCGGTGCAAAGCGCTCGCTCGCTCCTTTCGCCTCGCGAAGCTCCTCGAGTCGCTGAAGGAGGTTCCGGGGGTGGATTGTGTCCGCGTAGCGAAGGAGACCGCCACGAAAGGGAGGGAATCCCGTCCCCATGATCATCGCAAGGTCGACGTCCGGTGCCGACTCCGCGACCCCTTCGTCCAGGAGCCGTGCAGCCTCGTTCACCATCACGAGCAGGAGTCGCCCACGGACGTCCCGGCGGTCGATCTCCTTGCGCTCGTGGGGAACTGAGGCTCCAAGCAGCTCGTAGACCCCCTGGTCGGGTCCCTGGTCCTTCCCATTCTCGTATCGGTAGAATCCGAGCTCCCCCTTCGCTCCGAGGCGGCCCGTGTCGGCGAGGGCAACGAGCGAAGGAGCGGGATCGAGTCGGCTTCCGAACGCGTCCCGCAGAACCTCTCCCGAGTGGCGGACGATGTCGATCCCCACCTCGTCGATCAGCCGGAACGGACCCATCGGCATCCCGAACTCGAGTGCCACCTGGTCGACGTACTCGATGGAGGCTCCCTCCGAGAGCAGGTGCCCTGCCTCGTTCAAATAGGGCGCGAGGATCCGATTCACGACGAACCCCGGCCCGTCTCGGACGACGACCGGCACCTTGCCCATTCGGAGAGCCAGCGCACGCACCGTCGCCACCGACTCATCCGATGTCCGGGCTCCGCGGACGACCTCGACGAGGGGCATGCGGTGGACCGGGTTGAAGAAGTGCATCCCCACGAGGCGTTCCGGATGGTCGAGACCCTCGGCCAGGTCGTCCACCCGCAAGGTCGAAGTGTTCGTGGCGAGTACGCACTCCGGGGGCACCTCCCGTTCGAGCTCGCGGAACACCGAACGTTTCACCTCGATCCGCTCGACCACAGCCTCGACCACGAGCTCCGCCTGCTGGAGCCCGGCGTAGTCGATGCCCCCCGTCACGAGGTCCATCTTCCTCTTCGCCTCGAACGAAGTGAGCTTCTTCCGGTTTACGGCCTCGTCGAAGAGAGACCGCGCATGACGAAGGGCCTTGGCCACCGCCTCGTGCTCGATATCCTTGATGCGTGCTCGGATATCGTTGTAGGCGGCGAGCTGTGCGATGCCGCCTCCCATCACTCCGGCTCCCACGACTCCAACGGTGGTGACTTCGCGGCCCTTCGCCTCCCCCACCCCCCGTCCCTTCCGCGCTCCTTCCCGGAGGTGGAAGACGTGAACCAGGGACTTCGTCACGTCCGAGACGAGCAGCTCTCCTGCGGCGAGAGCTTCCAACTCCATGGACTTTTCGACGGAACGACCGTACCCCTTGCGGATCACTTCAATGATCTTGAGCGGTGCCGGATAATGGCCACGTGTCCGTTCCAGGACTCGCTTCTTCGCCGCCTTCAGGATTGTCCGCCGTCCGGGTCGGGAGTCCTCGAGGAGACGGTCCAGAACACGGCGCTTCCGTCCGGTCGGGGCGGGACCCCGCTCGATCCGTTCGAGGACGAACTCGCGCACGGAATCGTCGAATCCGGCGGCGGGAAGGACCTCCTCCACCAGACCGATCCGGCGCGCTCGATCACCCTGAATCTGCTTTCCGGTAAGGATGAGGTCGAGCGCCGGCCTGAGGCCGATCAGGCGAGGGAGTCGCGTCGTTCCCCCCCAGGCCGGAAGAATGCCGAGCTGGACCTCGGGAAAGCCCAGGCGGGTCTTCGAGGAGTCGGAGGCGAGTCGATACTGGCAGGCGAGCGCCATCTCGAGGCCACCCCCGAGGCAGACCCCATGGATGGCGGCCACGGTCGGGATCGGAAGCTGCTCGAGCTCCAGGAAGATTGCCTGCCCGAGCCGGCTCGCCTCGGCCCCCTCGACCGGACTCTCGATCCCGCCGAGCCTGTCGACGTCGGCGCCCGCAACGAATCCTCGCTTCTTCCGGCTGCGGATCACGAGACCGCGCACGGCCCCCTCCTCCGTCCGGTCATGGATTTCCTCGATGCGGGCCATGAGCGTCCGCATGACCCCCTCGGTGAGGACGTTCACCGAACGCTCGGGATCGTCGAAGATGATCCAACCGATCCCGTCGGAGTCCACCTCGAGGATCGGACTCCCGCCCTCGATCCGTTGCTCCCGGGTCATTCGGGCCTCCCAGAAAGGGATGAGGAAATCAATATATACCGGAGTAGACCGGAAGCAGCGCGCCCCGGGAATCCCTCATGGAGATCCCGGGGCGCGCCTGCATTGTGCTTTCAACGGGGGGACAACGAATCGCAGCCCCCTCCGTCGTGGTTCCCGGCAGGTCGGTGAGCGTTAGAAGATCGGCCGGATCTCCGCGTTCTCTTCCACGAGCCGCAACTCGTGCGGCTCCCCTCGCTCGAGGGCCACCGGCACGTTCCAGTAGAGTTCATCAAAAGGAAGCCGGTAGCGGGTGTGGACCCACCAGTCTCCGGTATCCGGGTGCATCCGGACCCGTCCGTTCGCGTCCGTCGTATCGACGACGATGTCCCTGCGCTGCTCGCTGAGCTTCTGCGCCACGACCTCACCGTAGTCGGCGTAGGCGACATCCTCCCAGGCCTCGAGCCTGAGCCGGAACTCCTCGAGCTCCTCGAAGGCTTCGTCCTGCAGGGTCGTGAACTCACTGAAGGCCTCGTCGCGCCGGTTCTCCGCCGCGACCATGGCGTCTTCGACATCGTTGAACTCCATGAAGAGCTCACGATACCGGGTCTCGGCCGGGCTGTACTGCTCCATCTCCGCGTTGATCTCTTCCAGGCGGTCCCTTGCTTCCTGCCACTCGATCTCGGCTTCTCTCCAGCGCTCCTGAGCGTCCGCGATGTTGTCCCGAGCGTCGATGAGGTGCGCGGGCAGCTCGGGCTCCGGCTCGGGGGCAGCGGCCGCGAGGGAGTCGAAGATCGCGTTCCTGTCGAACGGGACGAGCTGAACCTCGAGGTCCGGAAGGGGCCGGGCCATCAACTCCCCCGTCTCGGGATCTTCGGACTCCACTTCGGTGGTGATGACGATCTCGGCCGGTCCGCATCCCGCGAGCACGAGACCTGCCATCACGAACGACCACAGGCTGCTACGCTTCATCAGATTCCTCCACATGGATTCCCTTCGAATGGGCAGAAAGTACTACGGTGCGTGCGTGCCATCAAGTTACGCGTCGCGCGTATGCAACGGCTAAAGGCCCTCGAACATTCGAGCTGGACCGTAGAGGAGGGTTCGGGGGGGACCCAGCCGGCCCGCTGCGTCCCGGAGGGAACGGCTCGAAAAGGACCAGATCTCTCCTTCCAAGTCCCTTACTCCGTCACCGTGAAAGAGATCCAGCGCCAGGCGTTCCGCCTCCTGGTCCAGGTACGACAGGCGGTGGAGGACCTCGGACCGAAAGCGCCGCCTTCGAAGTTGGAAGAACGCGGCTTGCTCCTCCGTTTCGATCACGGTGGTGAGCGTCTCACGCACCCGTCGCTCCCATCGATCCGTCGTCCGGGGATCGACGGCGAGGCGGACGAGGATCACGGGCCCGTCGGGCAGCTCCTCTACCCGGACGTCCACCGAGAGGAGTCCCGGGTCCGGAGGTGTGGGAGCGAGCCGCTCGAGAAGGATGTGGGAGAGAAACTCCAACATCGTTCTCGACGCGTCCGGAGGAGCAGGGAATGCCATCGCGATCCAGGTGTTCGTGACATCACGGTCGACCACCTGTCGGTCCTCCGTCGCCCAGGCAGGCTCGAGGGCGGACGCGGGGGCCGGTTCGCCCCGCATGGCCATGCTTTCGAGCCAGGGCGGGATATCTTCCCTGGAGAGGGGGCCGACGATGGCCGCACGCGCCGCGCTCCGGTCGAAGATTCCAGTGCGAAACTCTTCGAGGTTATCTGCGGTCCGTGCCCTGACCGCCTCCGCCGAGCCTTCCGGAACCCGAGCCCCCGGATGCGTGGCACCGACGAGCATGCGCCATTTTTCCAGTTCGAAGGAACGCACCGGCGCGCCCTCTTCGAAGGCGAGGCGCTCGAGCATCGATGCACGTGCGTCTTCCAGGGCGGAGTTGGATACCGGGAGGCGGAAGAGGAGGCTCTCCAGGGCCTCGAGCGAGGCGTGCCAGGAAGAGTGGGGGGTAAGCAGCGTCACCACCGTCCGGTCCCGTTCGAGAGCGATGCGCACCTCCGCTCCTTCAGCCTGGAGACGTCGGTTCCCCTCCGTCTCCAGGGCGCCGGCGAGAAGCCGGGCCCCTCCCTCCAACCGATCGGGCTCCGACGCGAAGCCTGTCGGGAAGGCGAGCGCGACTGCCGCCAGAGCGCTCCAGGGTCTTCTCTCGAGCGCGATCACCGAAGCGACATCTTCCGCCTCGGCCGTAGTAGAGGGAAGAGTGGTCGGAATGGTGTCGCTCGGCACCTTGCCGTCCGGACCGATCGTCGGATGGGCGGCGGACACGGGGCTCCATCCGAGGATCAGGATTCCCGAGAGCGTGAAGGCCAGACCGAAGGTGCGGAGCGCGGGTGTCATGGCCGCACCTCCCCCGTCGAGGAGGCTGCGGCGGCGAGGGCCCGGAGGAACTCTTCCATTGCCTCCCGGTCGACGTTCTCCAGCGCCTCGACGTAGCGGGCCGCGGCCCCGGAATCGCCACTCAGCTCCATCCACCTTCCCATCAGATTGGCCAGCCCCCAGGGTGTCTGCGTCTGGTGGAGAAGGTCCCTCCAGAGGCGCAGCCGAGCCCGCTCGACGGATTCCGAACTGACCTCCGACGCGACCTCTTCACGGAGCCCCTCGATCCGGGCTCGTAGCGCAGAGGCCGACCGAGGGTAGGCCGCTCCGGTGAAGGCGAGCAACGTTCGATCATCCACCTCCCACAGCTCGACGCCCACCTCGAAATTTCCGGGTGTGCTCCGCAACCGTTCCGAAAATAGAACCGCGGCGACCAACGCTCTTGGGTCGTCGACGTCGGGCACCGGATACGCCTCACCGTACCAATGTCGTATGACTTCCGGATCTGGGGTTGGTTCCTGGGGGAGGTCCGCGGTCAGGTGGGCTTCCTCTGCCTCTTCCCCGCCGGAGGAGCCCAGGTCCATCAGTGCCGCGAGTGCCGCTTCCGGAGCGACCGTGCCGACGAGGACGAGGGTGAGCGCATCCCGTCGATGCGTTCTCCTCCAGATTCCGAGCAGCGTCTCATGCTCCATTCCCTGCAAAGTGGCGAGCGTACCTTCCGGCGGAGGACTGGAAGGCGCCGCTCGTGTCCGGAGGGTTCGCGCGAGCACGCCGGCGGCTGTCTCCCGGTGTCCTTCGAGCTCGCTCCTGAGCTCGCTCCGCACCTGCTGGAATCGCTGAAGGCCTGGGTGCGCGGTCGCGGTCCTGAGCACCCACACAAGATGATCGAAGTCCGCCCCCGGACCCGTGACCGTGTATGTGATTCCAGTGGCGGTACGGCTTGCTTCGAGGCGAGCCCCTACCTGATCCGCGACCGAGAACGCTCGGCCCACTCCCATCCGTCGAAGGATCTCTCCAGCCCCGGCTTCGGAGGGAGCCTCCGCGACCGGGATATGGAGGCGGAGGGCGATGACGGCCGTCCCCTCGGCGTGAACCATGACCGTGCGTGGTCCACCCGGCGGAGTGAGCACGGAGTCGGCGCGCAGCGTCTCGGCCACGTTCTGAGCCGAGGACGGTGCGGCCCAAACGAGGGCTGCACCGAGCGCCAGGACGGCCGCGAAGAAGGTCGACGAGGTCATCTCGAGCGGAAACGCGCGCTGCGGGGCTTTCCGATGGTCTGGGAGCGGGTCAGGGAATCGCGCCTGTGAAAACATAATTCATCGGGTTCACCGGCCGCCCCCCGATCCGGACCTCGTAGTGGAGGTGGGGTGAGGTGGCGATTCCCGTGCGCCCCACCTGGGCGATCACCTCGCCTCGCTCGACGTGCTGGCCATCGCGGACGAGCAGTTCGGAAGCGTGTCCGTACAGAGTCGAGTACCCGTACCCGTGATCGATCTCCACGACGAGTCCGTACCCGGACCGGCGTCCGGAAAAAGTGACCCTCCCCTTCGCAGCGGCCATGATCGGAGTGCCGCGAGGCGCGGTGATGTCCACGCCTTCGTGCGGAAGCGCACGGTTGTGAATCGGGTGCATCCGGGCATTCGAGAATCCGCTGCTGAGATACCCCGAGGTCGGGAGAATCGAAGGCGTGCGCTCCAGGAGGTCGCGATGCGCCATGAGGGAATCGGATGCCTCCGCGAGGCTCTCGTTCAGGAGACGGGCCCGACGCTCCATGGCGTTCAGGTCGTACTGGATCGCGAACGCTTCTGCTCCGAGCTCCACATCCACGCTCCAGAGCGGATGGGTCTCCAGGTCGGGCGTTCCGGGACCTCCGATTCCCACCTCCATCACTTCGTCGTCCAAGGCGTCGAGCCCGGCGAGCGCCCGAACGTGTCGATCCCTTTCCGCGAGCTCCGCGAAGCTGCCCTCGAGTTCCCCGATGCGGGCCCGCATGCCCTTCAGCTCCTCGCTGAGAACGGCGTTCTTCCGTTCGAGATGAAGTGCCCGCAGCTCGGACGTGACCCCGACCCCGATCGTCGCGAAGAGACCGACGAAGAGCAAGCCGAGCACCGCGCCACAGCCGACCGTCAGGTAGAGGGTACGGGGACGGACACTCACCTGTCTCACAGGCGTCGTGTCGTCCGTCACGAGCAGGAGCTGCCACCTCGTGTCCCGCATGTATCTCCATTTCGCCGCTTGGGCGGGGGCAGGTGTCGCCCCGTGCGCCCGGTACACGCCCGGCCGTGGTCGTCGAAGCGAGCTGGGAAGAAGTCGTTCGAAAGCGAAGCGACGAAACGTACCCGGAGCTTTTCGGAAAAGTCAAGGAAGAGCAGATGCCGGGAGGTGAAGCGGAGGCGCCGGAGACGCTCTTTTCTCAACTCCCCGGGAGGACCCTCGGAAAGAGCGGTGGTCCCTGCTGCACGGTGCGGCCCCCCACCTCGAGGGTCGCGAGTTCCGCCAGGGTCGGCGGAGCCGCACCCGACCCGAGACGTTCGGAAAGCTCCCCCATCTTCGTAGGCATGGCGGGGAAGAGGAGCGCAGCGAGGATCGTCAGCGTATGGATGAGCGTCGCGAGCGTCTCATCGAGGTCGTCTGCTCGTGTCGGGTCCTTCGCCTGTGCCCACGGCTCCCGGTTCTCCACGTATCCGTTCGCCTCGCGGGCCAGTTCCATCGCTCCGCCGAGGGCTTCGTGGATCCGGAGCGACTCCATGGCGTCCTCGTATCGATGGACAGTCCGTGCCTCGACCTCGTGGAGCCCGTCCGCCCGAGCAGAAGGGACGATTCCCTCGCGATATCTCTCCACCATCGATATGACGCGGCTCGCCAGGTTTCCGAGGATGTTCGCCAACTCCTCGTACCGCGCGAGAAACCTCTCCGGTGTGTACGAAGCGTCATGACCGGTCGGCATCTCCCGGACGAGGTACCAGCGGACCGCGTCTTTCCCGAACTCCTCCTCCAGTGCCAACGGGTCCACCACATTGCCGAGGGACTTGGACATCTTCGCCTCCCCGACGACCCACCAACCGTGAGCCAAAATTTTTTCCGGGAGGGGCAGGCCCACCCCCATCAAAAGGGTCGGCCAGTAGACGGCATGGGTGGTCAGAATGTCCTTGCCGATGATGTGGAGGCTCGCAGGCCACCACGATCCGGCAGGATCGGTGAACCCCTGCTCGTCCGGGTGCGCGTCGGGAGTGATCGCTTCGGAGGCCGTGACGTAGTTGATGAGCGCATCCACCCAGACGTAGGTGACGTGATCCTGGTCGAAGGGCAGAGGGACACCCCACTTCAGCCGCGTCCTCGGCCGGGAAATCGAAAGGTCCGACAAAGGGTTCTGGAGAAAGCCCAACACCTCGTTTCGCCGCATCTCCGGGACGATCCAGTCCGGGTTCTCTTCGATGTGGCGGATGAGGTCGGCCTGGAACCGGCTCATGCGGAAGAAGTAGTTCTTCTCCTCGATCTCCCGGACCGGCCGGCCACAGTCGGGGCAATTCTCCCCGTCGACGAGGTCCTTTTTCGTCCAGTACCGCTCTTCGTGTACGCAGTACCATCCGGTATAGAAATCCTCGTAGATGAGGCCCCGCTCGTGCAGGCGGGTGAGAAAGGACCGCACGATCGCGACGTGTTCCTGCTCGGTGGTGCGAATGAAGCGGTCGTAGGAGATGTCCATTCGATCCCAGGCTGCCCGAAACCGCTCGGCCATCTGGTCGCAGAGCTCGAGCGGCTCCATGTCGCGGCGGGCCGCTTCCTCCTGGATCTTCTGCCCGTGCTCATCCGTTCCGGTCAGGAATCGGACCTTCTCGCCGGCCTGCCGACGGTATCGTGCGATCGTGTCCGCCAGGAACGTCGTATAGGCGTGCCCGATGTGAGGCTCGCCGGTGGCATAGTAGATGGGCGTGGTGAGATAGTACCCCTTCACGTCAGTGCTCCCGGCCGCCCGGTTGCGTCGCCGACTTCCCGCTTCAGCTCCTCGAGAGGAACGACACGCGCATCGCCCTCGGGGTTCTTCAGGGTTACATGATCCCCCCAGATGTCCACCTTGGCCACCCGCTCCTCGCCGCGGGATGTCTTGAGGATCTTCCCCTCCCGCGGGAAGCGTCTCCTGGCCTGCACGTAGGTCTCGTGCTCGTACATGAGGCAGCACATCAAGCGTCCGCAGCAGCCGGAGATCTGGGCGGGGTTCAGCGAAAGGTTCTGATCCTTGGCGAGTTGGAGCGACACGGGCTTCAGCTCGGGGAGCCAGGTGGAACAGCAGAGCTCCCGCCCGCACCGTCCCACTCCTCCGAGAAGCGCCGCCTCGTCCCTTACGCCGATCTGGCGAAGCTCGATCCGGGTGCGGAAGGTGCGGGCGAGGTCCCGCACGAGTTCCCGGAAATCGACCCGCTTGTCTGCGGTGAAGTAGATCGTGAGCTTCTTACGGTCGAACTGCCATTCCGCTTCCGTGACCTTCATCTTCAGGCCGTGCTGGTCCACTTTCTCCCGGGCTTCCGCCCTGACGCGGTCTTCGTCCCGGCGAAGCGTCTCGAGGAGGGTCACCTCGTCCTCGTGCGCGACCCGCAGGATTCGCTTCTCTGGGGTTGGGGTGGAACATCCCCCGGACCCCGAGCACTTACGTTCCGCGACGGTGCCGAGGGCCACCACCTCGCCGAGGTCCTCGCCGCGGTCGGCCTCCACGATCACGTGTTGGCCCGATTGAAGGTCGGTTCCCGTCCAGGTGAAGTAGTCCTTGCGTGTACCCTTGAATCCGATCTCGGCAAATGTCGTCACTCGTCCCCCTCGTCCTCCTTCCACGCTCCAATCCGCTCGAACTTTCGCCAACGTGCATCGAGGAGAGCCTCGGGAGACAGGGCCTCGAGCGACTCCAGGTTCTGGAGTAAGGCACTCCGGAGGTGTTCGCCCGCCGCATCCCAGTCGGAGTGTGCGCCTCCCGGTGGCTCCGGCACGATCTCGTCCGCCACCTCGAGGGCATGGAGGTCGTCGGACGTGAGCTTCAGCGCGTGCGCGGCTTTGTCACGGTGCTCCGCAGAGCGCCAGAGGATGGCGGCACAGCCTTCCGGGGAGATGACGGAGTAGATCGCATGCTCGAGCATGAGGATCTGGTCCGTTACACCCAGGGCGAGCGCCCCTCCAGATCCCCCTTCGCCGATCACCACCGAGATGAGCGGAGTCCGGAGTCGTGCCATCTCACGGAGGTTCATGGCGATCGCTTCGGCCTGTCCCCGCTCCTCGGCGCCGATCCCGGGATAGGCGCCCGGCGTGTCGATCAGGGTGATCACCGGCCTTCCGAACTTCTCGGCGAGCCGCATGAGTCGGAGCGCCTTCCGATATCCTTCGGGGTGGGGCATCCCGAAGTTCCTCCGGAGGTTCTCCTTCATGTCGCGTCCCTTCTGGTGGCCGATCAACATGACCGAATGCCCGCCGATGCGTGCCCATCCTCCCACGATGGCCGCGTCGTCCCGGTAGGCCCGGTCTCCATGGAGTTCGATCCAGTCGGTCGCGATGCGCTGAATGTAGTCCAGAGTGTAGGGGCGCCGCGGATGCCGCGCGACCTGGACCTGCTCGATCGGCGAGAGGTTCCGGTAGGTGTCCTCTCTCATGGCACCAAGCCGCCTGCGCAGCTCGGCGAGTTCCCGGGAGACATCGATCTCCTTCTTCTCCGCCATCTCGAGGAGCTTGTCGATCTCCTCCTGGAGTTCCACCATGTCCCGTTCGAATTCCAGGTGCGGTGGCGCTGCCACGAAGATCCTCCTGCCATGTCATGAAAACCGATCGAGGAAGGGGTTCACCCTCACTCGGGCCCGGTCGTACCGGTCCGAAGACGGTGTAATTGTAACGGGCCCACGGGTCGGGAGAGAAGAGAGAGCGCGACCCGCAGTCGCGGTCAGGTCTCCTCGGGGTCGATCCACCGGGGGAGGTCCGGGGGGTCGTGATCCCGGAGCTTAGCGAGGAGTTCCGCCGGCTCCGATGCCACATGAACGAGATCGCGGTGTGCCTGCAAGAGGAAGCCCTCGGTCACCGCGTGATCCAGGTGAGCGATCAGGGACCGGAAGTAACCGCGGGCATTCAGGATGCCGCACGGCTTCCGGTGCAGCCCGAGCTGCGCCCAGGTCAGCACCTCGAAAAGCTCTTCCAGCGTTCCGAGGCCGCCCGGAAGTCCGACGAACCCCTCTGCGAGCTCCATCATGCGCGACTTCCGCGCGTGCATCGATTCCACGATGAAAAGCTCGGTGAGCCCCTGATGCGCGACTTCGCGGTTCACGAGCGGCTCCGGGATCACTCCGATGACCTCGCCGCCGCCGGCGATCATCGTGTCGGCCAGCCGACCCATGAGGCCCATCCGGGAACCTCCGTAGACGAGCCCGAATCCGAGCCGGACCAGCTCTTCCCCGAAGCGGGTGGCAGTCTCGAGGTGGCGGGGGTCTTCACCGGAGCTCGAGCCACAGAAGACACAGATCCTCTTCATGGGGCGTTCTCCGGTCCATGTTCCCCCGGCTCCTCGGAATGCGATGGGTTCAGCGTCGCACCGAAGCTCGGAGCATCCGCACCCGCAGAGAGCCCGGAGCCATGGCCCGTTTCTCCGTGCGGCTCCGGTACCAGGAACCAGACGATGAGTCCCATGGCCAGGACCGAAAATGCTCCGAGAACCGTGGTGCTCCCGTATCCGGCCGAGGCGTAGAGGGGCCCGGCTACCGCCCCTCCGAGCGCGAATCCCACCTGCCCGAGCGCCACGGTGAGGCTCATGAGCGAGCCGCGGCTTTCATCTGTGACGAGGCCCGTGAGCAGCGCGGAGAAGGGGCTCACGCGCATCGCAACCAGGCCCATGACCAGGAAGAAGAAAGGATATGCGATCCACATTTCCGTGACCAGCGGCGTCGTGGCGAGCATCGTGAAGAAGAGACCGGTGCAGGAGAGGAGAATGAGCCCTTTTCTCCCAATCCGGTCGGAGAGCCGTCCCGCCTGAGGGCCGACGAGCACGTTCGCGACCCCTCCGACGAGGAAAAGCATGGCGATCTGGGTGCTCGTGGCACCGAGGTCCCCCTCCAGCCAGGTGGGGAGGTATACGATGTAGAAGGAGACACCGAGAAACATCAGGAAGAACGCGGCCGCGGCCGCTGAAACCTCGGGGCGGCGGAGCATGGAGCCGTAGCTGCGCAGCGCGCCCCCCACCGTGAGCCGCCCGCTCGCGCGGGCGACCTGGGGCTGAGGCACCCCGAACCAGACGAGGAGGAAGGCGAAGATCATCGTCGCGGCGAAGAGGTAGAACGGGCTCCGGAACCCGAAGGCTCCCGCGATGACCACTCCGACGGGGATGCCCACGATCTGACCGACTGCCGCACCGCTCATGATCCACCCGGTGGCCCATCCGCGTCGGTGGTAGGGGAAGTAGTCCCCGACGTAGGAGACTGCGGATCCGCTGAGGATTCCTCCTGCGACGCCGGTGAACACCCGGACGGCCAGAAACGACCCATATCCATCCACGAACCCGTGAAGGAGGAGCCCGAGCGTCATGATCCCCGATCCGAAGAGCAGAATCGTTCGGCGGCCCACGCGATCGGAGATCGGTCCGGAGATCACCGCAAAAACCCCGACCATCAGCGAATACGCCGAGACGAGCGTCCCGAGGAGCGACTCCTGAATGCCGAGCTCGTGGCCGATGATCGGGAGGATCGGGGCAATGATCATGATCTGGCTGCTCGCCGAGAAGACGAGGAGCCAGAGCGCGAAGATGACCAGGAGGGGGCGCTCCGGGCCGTTTGCGCGGCCGTCTGCCCCCCGGAGAAGAACGGAGATCGGAGTCAGGATTCTTCTCGGTGATGCACGTAGGGGTTCCGTTGATCCGTGGGCAGGATGAGCATCTGGAGGACGTTCACGTGCTCGGGAGCGTTCACCACGTAGCAGACCGCGTCGGCGACGTCGTCCGGACTCAGGGGCTCGTATCCCTCGTAGACCTTCGCGGATCGTTCCTCGTCGCCCCGGAAGCGCACGAGTGAGAACTCGCTTTCGACGGCCCCGGGGTCGATGCTCGACACCCGAATCCGGGTGCCCTTCAGGTCCACACTGATCGCCTGGGTGAGCGCGCGGACCGCGAATTTCGTCGCGTTGTAGACGCTTCCGCCGGGGTAGACCATGTGGCCGGCGACGCTCCCGAGGTTCACCACATGGCCGCGGTTCCGCGCCACCATGTGGGGAAGGAACGAACGGCTGAAGTACAGGACGCCCTTCACGTTCGTGTCGATGACTTCGTCGAAGGTATCCGGATCTGCCTCGTGGAACCGGTCGAGACCCCGGACGAGGCCTGCGTTGTTCACGAGCACGTCCGGGATCCGGCTCTCGGAGGCCAGCTCGTCTACAAGTGCCTCAACGGCAGGGCGGTCGCGCACGTCGAGAGTGTGGATGTGGATCTCCCCGCCCGCTCGCTCTTCGAGGTCGCGCCTCAAGGTGTGCAGCCGTTCCTCTCTCCGGGCAACGAGCTCCAGGTGAGCCCCCCGCTCGTGAAACGCGCGGGCACAGGCGGCGCCGATGCCCGCGCTCGCTCCCGTGATGAGGACACGCTTTCCTTCGATCCTGTTCATTTCTTCTCCCGTGCACGGATCGTCTTGAACCCCCCAATGTTCCGGACGGGTCCGGTTCCCACAAGAACGCGGAGTGGACTGGTGCCATCACGGTCAGGGAGGGCGTGCGTAGTCCGTGCGGCCGGGCACCTTCGAGCTTGGCTGAAGTATAATTATTCCTCAACGTAACCCGGCCTCGGCGTGTCCGGGTTCGTAGGGCCATCCGCTGCGGGTGCAGGGATGCGCGACGACAATCCGAAGCATTCCAACCGGAGTGGGAGCGAGTGAGTGGATCGAGGGGGACCGGGGGCGGAACCAGGGCTACCGGTGGGCGGGTGCTTCTTCTGAGAGGCGCGGTGATTGCCCTCGCGGGGTGGATGGCGCTCCCCGCACTGGGCCCGCTCGCTCCGCATGGAGCCGAGGTAGGGATGGTCGGGGCGGTGTACGCGCAGTCGGCGGAGGGCCCTCCCGACGGGGACGGTCTCCCGATGATCCGAGCCCACCGGGTCGAGCGGGCGGACGGGCCTCTGCGGATCGATGGGCACCTGAACGAGCCCGCGTGGGAGCGGGCGACCCCGATCACGGATTTCCGCCAGCAGGATCCGGTCGAGGGAGGTGATCCCAGCGAACCCACGGAGGTGTACGTCCTCTACGACGACGACAATCTCTACATCGGGGCGATCCTCTACGACTCCGAGCCCCGCGGAATCCTCGCACACCAGCGGCAGAGAAACGCCGGACTTGGAACCGATGATCGGTTCATGTGGATTCTCGACACCTTCCGGGAAGGCCGAAGCGGGTACTTCTTCGAGATCAACCCGGCCGGGCTCATGGGAGATGGGTTGATCACCGGAGGGGGCGGCTTCGGCATCAACAAGTCGTGGGATGGGATCTGGGAAGTCCGGACCCAGATCACGGATTTCGGATGGACCGCAGAGATCCGTATCCCCTTCAGCACGTTGAACTTCGATCCCACCCTCGATGCCTGGGGCATAAACTTCCAGCGCACGATCCGACGCAGGAGTGAGGAGATCGTCTGGAGCGGTTGGCGCCGGAACCAGAACCTCACCCGAACGACCCATGCGGGTCATCTCATCGGCCTCGAGGGGATCTCCCAGGGCGTGGGGCTCGAAGTGAAGCCGTACGCTTCGGGGAACTGGAGCAATTCACCTGCGCTGGATGATTCGCGCGACCTGCGCTCCAAGATTGGGGGCGACCTCCAGTACAACATCACTCCGAGCCTCCGAGCCGCCGCTACGGTGAACACCGACTTCGCCGAGGTCGAGGTCGACGACCGGATCGTGAATCTGAGTCGCTTTCCGGTGTCGTTTCCCGAGCGACGGGCGTTTTTCCTGGAGAACGCGGGCGTCTTCAACTTCGCTCCGCGCCAGGGAGTGAACCCATTCTTCAGTCGCCGGATCGGGTTGGTGGACGGGGAGGAGATGCCGATCCATTTCGGCACGCGGCTCGGGGGCCAGGCGGGTCGCTACGAGATGGGGCTCTTTCAGGTCCGAACCGGGAGTGGGGAGACGGTGGTTCTCGACGGCACTCCGCATTCTGCGCCCGCCGAGGATTTCACCGCGGGCCGCATCAAAAGAAATCTCTTCGATGAATCCCACATCGGGGCGATCTATACGAGGCGGGGCACCCACGACGGTGGGAACGGGGCGGCACCTCCGATCCGGCATACGGTGGGGCTCGATTTCGATTTCTTCACCTCCAGCTTCATGGGGGAGTACAACCTCCAGTTCGAGGGTTTCTTCGCGTGGCATTCGGACCCGGTGCTCGGCGGTGCCACCGGCTTCTCCCAGCGCCGCGCGAGGGGAGTGCGCTTCAACTTTCCGAACGACGTATGGCAGCTCCACGCTTCACTGCGGGACTTTGGGGACGCGTTCGATCCGGCGGTCGGGTTCCAGAACCGCAACGCCTTCCGTCGCTTCCAGCCGACGCTGGGTTACCAGCCGCGACCCGAGAGTGTGGAGTGGCTCCGGCAGCTCGAGTGGCAGGTCGCGTTCGAGTACCTGACTTCTCTGGATGGGCAGCTTCTGACCCGAGAGACCGAGTTCACGTTCCTCGGGTTGAACTTCGAGAGTGGGGACCGGGTCAGCGTCGATGCCACCCGCTTGTTCGAGCGGCTTCGGGGTCCGTTCAACATCCGGGACGAGATCGTGATCCCCATGGATGGATACAATACGACGGAGTGGGAGCTTTCCCTCCGGACCGCGGGGCGCCGACCCCTCTCCACGAACCTCACTCTCTCGCACGGCGGATTCTGGTCCGGCGACCGGAGTCGGTTCGACGGGAGAGTCACCGCCCGGCCCCTTCCCGGTGTGAGCCTCAGGACCGAATATCAGCGCAATGAAGTGCGTTTGCCCGAGGGGGAATTCGACACGAACCTGGTTCGGGTGGGGGCGGATTGGGACATGAGCCCCCTTCAGTCGTTCACGACGTCGGTCCAGTACGATGACGTGAGCGATGTGGTGGGCGTCTTCAGTCGGGCGCGGTGGATCGTCCGGCCGGGCAACGACATCTTCCTCGTCTACAACCACAACTGGCGAAACGAGACGGACCGGCTGTTCGATCGGCATTTTCAGACCGTCTCGCAGGGAGCGGCCGTCAAGGTGAACTACACCTACCGGTTCTGAACGCGCGTCGGAGACGCAGCCCTCATACCTGATCACCTGATCTCACGCGGATCGAAGAGGACGGCAGATGGATCTGGGACTTTCCGGAAAAGTGGCGCTGGTCACCGGCTCGAGTCGAGGCCTCGGGCGTGCCGTGGCGGAAGAGTTGGCTCGAGAGGGCGCATCCCTGATTCTTTGTGCGCGCGGGGAGGATGCCCTGCGAGAATCGGCCGCCGAGATCGAGAGCCAGGGAGCCTCCGTGCTCGCGGTTCCGGCAGACCTGACGGAACCCGGTGACGTGGAGGCGGTCATCCGGAGTGGAACGGCCCGGTTCAGGCGGATCGACGTGCTCGTGACGAACACCGGCGGCCCTCCCAGCGGTCCGTTCGAAGCCCACTCCCGGGACGCGTGGAGTCTCGCGATCAGGCAGAACCTCGAAAGTGTGCTGAATCTGGTCCGGGAGGTCCTTCCAGGCATGAAGGCCCGAGGCTGGGGGCGCATCGTCAATGTCACGTCCGTCGCCGTGAAGCAGCCGGTGGACAACCTGATCCTCTCCAACTCGGTTCGCGCCGCGGTCACCGGCTTCGCACGCACGCTGGCGAACGAAGTGGCGTCTCACGGAGTCACGGTCAACAACGTGATGCCCGGCTTCACCCGAACCGAGCGACTCGAGGACCTTGCCCGGGCGAGCGCGGAGCGGGAGGGGATCGAACCCGAAGCCGCGTATCGGAGGTGGGAGGAGGACACGCCGATGGGGCGGATCGGCGAGCCCGAGGAGTTCGCAGCGCTCGTCGCCTTTCTCGCCTCGGAGCGAGCCGGTTACATCACCGGGACGTCCATTCCGGTCGATGGAGGCTGGATCCGCTCCCTCGTTTAGTTCCGTCGCCCGTGGTTCCTCACCGCGGGACGCGCACAGCGCCCTCCTGGGCCGGCGCAGCTCCCGTTCGATCAGGGCACCATTTCATCTCGTGGCAACAGCTTCACCGACCAGAGGCCGGAGTTCGCGTCCGAGAGGAAGACGTTCCCTTTGAAGGGCATCGTGCTCCATGTGGTGGGCGCGTTTGCGACATACCCGACCGGGTCGTTCGGCTTGAAGACGGCGATCTCCCGCCCCTGCGTATAGAGGTTCCCCATCAGCGGACCGGAGATGTCGACGACCCGCAGCCCCCCTTCGTAGTAGGCCTGGTAGAGGATGTCGTCCTCGATCCAGATGTTGTGCGTGCCGTACTCCGGAACGTGGTAACGCGCCACCTTCTGGGGGTTCTCGGGGTCCGTGAAGTCGACGATGTGGATGTACCCGGCGGTGTTTCGCGGAGTGCCGCTTCTCGGAACCTCGGGGTCGTAGGGAGCCCGGTTCATCCCGCCCTCGAGCGCATACCCCTGTCGGCCGATGATCTCATCCCCGAGGAAGAGGTAGAACCGTCCTGTCGATTCCTGGTGGTACGGGAAGATGTCATGGGTATTCCCGTGAGGGACGACGTAGTTCGTCACGAAAACCGGATCCTCGATCGTTCCGCCCCACCGTCCGTTCCCGACGTCCACGACGACGACACCATTCCTCCACTCTGCGGAGTAGGCAATCCCATCCTCGACCCAGACGTCGTGAACCCTGGAGTTCGGGTGGCTGTATTCCGAGACGTAGCGCGGGTCGTAGATGTCCCGCACATCGAGGATCACATATTTTTCGCCGGCGGAGAGGGCGAAGAGGTAGTCGTCGGTCGGAAAGGCGTTGTGGACGCCTCCGGTGAGCCCGTCATCGTAGACCGAGGCGATCGTGGGATGCGCCGGCTCCGCGAGATCGAGGATGACCACGCCGTTTCTGCGGTCCGACGCCCCCTCTCGGGTGAGGACTCCATAGCGTCCGTCTGGGGACACCTTTACGTCGTTGACGGTACGCGCGTCGACCTGGATCGAGTCCGTAAGGACCATGTTTGTCGGGTCGGTGACATCCCAGAAGTATGCAAACCCGTCGGACCCCCACGTTCCCGTGATCGCATAGTCCCTCCCGTCGACCCCCTCGTACACCCAGAAGTCGGAGGTTCGACGGTGGGAAACCCGGCCCTGGCCGAGGACCTCGATGCGCCGCACCGCATCCCGTTCGCTCACTTTGACCGTAGCCCAGTCGCGGTGAGGGCCAGTGGCTGCCCACACGGTGTACTCCCCGGCAAACTGTGCCACGAAACGGCCGTCGTCCACGACGGCCGCCGCCCCGGGTGTACCCATGGAATCGTCCGGCACGTAGGTGTAGCTCCACTCCACCGGCACCTCTCCTGCCTCCAACTCCTCCCCTTCCGAACCGAAGAGTCGAAGCTCGAAGTCCACGACGTCCCCTGTGCGGAGGGCTTCGGCCGGCCCGTTGACTTCGAGGCGAGCGATGGGGAGCGGGATGAGATCGTGCTCCAGGGACCCTCGCACCCCTTCCACCTCGGCCGTGACACTCACGGTTCCCCCACTCCCGAGCGCGACCACTCTTCCGAAGGCATCAACCGCAGCGAGGGCCGGGTCCGAGACGCTCCATTCGACCTCGGCATCCGGTCTCACGGATCCATCCGCATGTAACGCCTGCGCGCGATGCTGTACATGCGTGCCGCTGTAGAGAGGCCCCCCGCTCGCGGCCTGCACCTCGACGCGTTCGATCCCGGGCCATGTGACCTCGACCGGTACGCGCACCGTGGCCGGCGGCCCTTCCGCTCCGATCGGAGGGAGGACGCTCACGACCATCTCGTGGCGTCCGACCCCGAGTCCGGTGATCTCGTCGTTCTCGATCCACATTCCCTGGCGCGGGCCGGTCGCGCGGAGCTCGGGATGGAGCACTGTGCCATCGGCGTCGTAGGCGGTCACTCGGAAGGGGAGACTCTCCCCTACGCCCACCGTGATCGAGCTGGGCTCCACCTCGATCCGCTCCACCCGGAGCCCATCCTCCGGGTTCACCGTTTGCGCGTTCGCTCCTCCAGCCACGACCAGGAAGAACGCCGAAAGGAGGGGCAATGGGTGTACGGGCTTTCGCATTCGAGGGACCTCCGGAGGGCATGTGCGCGTGGGGATCGAGCGGCGGCGTCGGTCCAGGGGTGGAGCGGTCACCGCATCCTATCCTTTCCGACTATCGGTAGCGGCGCCTGCACGCGCAACCCCGGGCTCGCCTCCCCCTCGACGGTCCGCTGGGGGAAATTCCTTGCGCAGTGTCCGGCCCCTCCTCACCTTGGAGGGTCCAGGTTCGGGCACCTTGGTCCATCCGGATCGTGGGTGCCGTGAGCCGAGTCCACCGGGGTTCGCGGCATTCGCGGGCCCTCTTCGTTTCCGATGGATCGGAGCCGTTCATGAAGAATTCCGTCCGCTTCCTCCTCGCTATGATCGTGCCGGTGCTTGGCCTGGCTCTCATCCCGTCCGAAGGGGTTTCGCAGACGCTCGAGGATGGCCTCAGGGTGCATGAGCTCGTCTCCGAACCGGCAAGCCTGGTCGTGGTCCAGGGGGAGTCGGCCGCCATCGAGGTGAGGGCCCTGGACGACCAGGGCAACGTGGTCGATGCCATGATTCGGTTGGTCGGGCCTCGGCGCGGCTTGACGGTGGATGCCGCGACCGGGGATGTCACCGGGACCTCTCCTGGGGAATACGAAGTGGTCGCGACGGTGGTTCTCCCGCCCGACGCGGGAAGGGAGCCGCCGTCGCTCGAGGTGCCCGTCGAGGTGGCGTGGGCAGCGGTGGAGCGAGCCGAGCTTTCCGCGGCTCACGACGCGCTCTACGAGGGAACCACGATCGAGCATGAGCTTCGGGCATTCCACGCGGATGGGTCGGAGCGGCCGGAAGTCGCGATGGACGTGCGTTGGAGCTCCTCGGATCCCGAACTGGCCTCCGTGGACCGGTTCGGAGCGGTGACGGCTCACCGTCCGGGGGAGGTCACCGTCACCGCTACCGTAGAGGGTGTCGAGGCCACCGCCACATACCAGGTCGCATCCTTTCCCGCTTCACGTCTCGAGATCTCGGGAGACCCACTCGAGGCGCGCACGGGGGATGTGCTCGGGTTCTCGGTTCGAGGACTCGATGAAGACGGAAACACCGTGGATGACCTGCCGGTGACCTGGACCTATACGTTCCGAACCTTCGACGGCGTGCAGCAGCCCGGCGCGACAGGCCTGGTTCGGGATGGTCGATTCGTGGCAGAGCAGCCGGGCCGGTACACCGTGCTCGCTCAGGCCGGACCTCTTTCCGCACGGCATACCGTGGAGGTGCAGCCGCGTCAGGCGGTGCAGCGGGTAGAGCTTCAGGGGCAGGGCCAGGTGAGCGAGTATCACACGTCCGACCTCTGGGTCTTCGAAGGCTCCGACGGCCGTGACTATGCGATCTCGGGGACTTGGGGGGCGGATGGCTGGGCCTACATGTGGGACATCACCGACCCGGCGAACATGGTGAAGACGGATTCGGTGCAGGTGGACGCACGTACGGTCAATGACGTGAAGGTCTCGCCTGAAGCCCGGTACGCAACGATGACGCGGGAAGGCGCGTCCACCCGCAGAAACGGCCTCGTTCTCCTCGACCTGGCCGATCCTGCGCACCCCGTGATCGCGGCCGAGTACGAGGATGGGCTCACGGGAGGCGTCCACAACGCCTTTCCCATGGAGGACTATGTCTACGCGCTCTCCGCCGGTGAGAAGTACCTGATCATCGACGTGTCCGACATCTACAACCCGAGGACCGTTGGCGAAGTCCAGCACGAAGACTGCCGAATCCACGACGTCTGGGTTCTGGATGGCCTGGCCTACTCGGCGCAGTGGCAGTGTGGAATCATCGTGTACGACGTTGGAAATGGCGCCTGGGGCGGAACCCCCGAGAACCCCGTCTTCGTATCGAGCCTCGAGACTCCCGGAGGTCGCACGCACGGGGTCTTCCCGTACTATCAGGAGTCCACCGGAAGGCTCCTGGTGTTTGCCGGCGACGAGATCATGAGCCGCCAGGGGATGGCCCTCGAAGGGGGGCTGAACACGCTCCCCTACGACCCGGACGTTCCGGGTAGCGGGCTGCCTTCGAACACTGCAGGCTACACCCACATTCTCGACTTCACCGATATGGAGAACCCGGAGAAGATCGCACGCTACAAGGTGCCGGAGTACGGGACGCACAACAGCTGGGTCGAGGACGACGTTCTCTACCAAGCGTACTACGAGGGTGGGCTCCGCATGGTCGACATCAGTGGTGATCTGATGGGGGATCTGCACAAGCAGGGCCGGGAGATCGCCGTCTTCAAGTCCAACGACCCGACAGGGCACATCGCCAATGCTCCGATGGTCTGGAGCGGCATGCCCTTCAAAGGCAAGATCTTCTTCTCCGACTTCAACAGCGGCATGTGGTCGATCGAGTTGGAGCCGCGTCAGCCCCTCACGATGTGAGCCGGCGCGGAAAGCGCTCGGCCCGGAGCTCCGGGCCGAGCGCTTTCCGCCGACTCGTCCGCGTTCGAGAGGTCCCGGGGGAGCGCCCTCGGGGCCTCTCTACCGTTCGGGGCTCTCGATCTTCCAGAAGGTGATACCGCTGGCCTGGAGTCCCACCGGCACCGACGCCACACGATCATGGGATCGAAGGTCGAAGATGTCGACCTTTCCAGG
Organism: Gemmatimonadota bacterium; assembly: GCA_007121455.1. Classification (GTDB taxonomy): domain Bacteria; phylum Gemmatimonadota; class Gemmatimonadetes; order Longimicrobiales; family Gaopeijiaceae; genus SKKN01. The sequence goes on from SKKN01000014.1 coordinate 89,624, forward strand.
CTCTCCTCCGACACCTTCCACGCTCACGAAGGCGTACCGGTCGTCGTGCGAGATGGCGACCCCATGGACGACGCTCGTGGAGGTGTCGAGCCGCACGCCGTCCGGCTGTTCCTCACGGAGGTCGATGATCTCCACCCCGTGTCCCTGCTTCAACGTAGCGATCAGGCGGCCGTCCCGGGTGACCTCGACGTTGTAGGGGCCGCGCCCGGTGGGGAGCCTCCGCACGACTGCCCCTTCATCGAGGCTGATCTCGAGGACCTCGTCGGAGGCGTTGCACGGGACGTAGAGCAGCTTCCCGTCCGGCGAGGGCTGCACCCACGTGGGGGAACAGCTGACATGGAATGCGTCAGCCGGGGCGGCGTGCTGGCCGTGATCGTGATCGTGGCCGGCTCCGGGAGCGGGGGCGGCGTGTGGCCCGCGGTCGTTCGGGTCGAGGAGGGCCTCCGATCCAGCGGCGAGACCGAAGCGCCTCGAAACGGTGAGGGTGCGCGTATCGATCTCGACCAGTTGATCATCCATCATACATACCGAGTAGTGATACCGGCCGGAGGGGTGGACGCGGCTGCCATGAGGCATGGTGCAGGTTTCGACCTGGGCCACCTCGACCATGTCCGGTGCGTAGACGACCGACACGGTGGAGGGGATCATCTCTCCGTGGAGGTTGAAGTTCACCACGAAGACGTAGAGCCCGTCCGGCGACACACCGAGGCTGGCGGGAAACCGGCCCAGGTCGACCGGGTCGGCGAGGAGGCGCCCCGTTCCCGTCTCGATCTTCCAGAGCTTTCCATCGGGGAGGCCATGCCCGGTGGTCATGTACAAATGGGCGCCGTCGGGTGCCGTCCCCAGTCCGTGCGGAGCTTCGCCTTCGGTGAAGAGCTCGGGGACGGACGACTGCCCGTAGAGCGACGCCATATGAATCGTTTCCTCGACCCGGGCTCCGTCCGGCCCGAATCGAATCCGGTGCACGGTGTCCCCCGATTCCGCTCCCACGTAGACCCAGTAGGTCGATTCGGGCTCTGAGGGCGGTGGGGCCGAGGGATCCTCGGGCAGAGCCCATACGCTCAAAAGGAATGCCGCAAGACCGACGATCATCGAAATCGTCTCCTGTGGTTGACGGACGAACGTGTGCTCTTCATATGGGTGGAGGGGTGGCTTGGTCCTGAAGCTCCAACCAGCGGAGGTGGCGGACCCCACCCTTCCGCCGGTCCTTCACTTCGTACATCAGCAGGTCCGCTGCCCGCAAGGCGGTGCCGGCGTCGGGGAATTCCGCCTCGAAGGAGACGACCCCGGCACTCGCTGAAACGGGCCACCCCTCGTTCAACATCTCTTCGACGATCCGATCCAGCAATTTTCTGATCGGGGGGGATGCCCCATCGAAGGACGTCTGGGGGAGCAGGATCCCGAACTCGTCTCCCCCGAGACGTGCGAGCACGTCCGTTCGTCGGGAAGAGGACTGCATCGCTTCTGCCACGATTTGGAGGAGGCGGTCCCCTTCAGCGTGCCCTCCCCGGTCGTTCACGCTCTTGAAGTCGTCGAGGTCGATGTAGGCGACGGTGAAGGGGTCGCCGTACCGATTTGCCCGGTCGATCTCCTCCTGGAGCCGGTCGAGGAAGTATCGGCTGTTCGCCAGGCCCGTGAGCAGGTCCACGGAGGCGAGCACGCGCTCCCGCTCGAGGGCCCCACGGAGGCGGAGGAGCAGGGACACGACGACGAGGAACATGCCGATCCGGATGCCTCCGTTCCACACGGACGTCCACAGACGCTCATCCGCCACTCCGGTCATCACCTGACCCAGGAGCCAGAGCGCGCCTCCCAGAAAAGCAAGGGCCACGCCCCACGCCTGGTCCGCGTACCACGCAGCGACGCCGATGGGCAGCACGTAGAAAAGGCTGAAGGAGAGCTCTGGGCCCAGGTATGCATCGGCCACGGCGAGGGCCGCGATGAGGCCCGCCGCGCCGAGCCCGACGGAGTTGAGCGGAAGGTCCTCCAGGGTCCGATCGAGACGGAGGAGCAGCGGTTTGCTGCCGGCGGCGTTCAGAACGTGGTCCTCCGGATCAGGTTCCTCTCGATCTCTTCACGTGTGCGCCATACCGGACGAAGCTCCTGCCGGGCAAAGAGCTCGAGCTGGTCGGTTCGGTGCGGGGAGCCCTCCTGTGACGCATTCCCGTATGCCATGAGCGCCCACACGTTGACCGGGTCGGAGAACTCGACCGCCACGACGTAGTTGCCTCCTGCCACGATCTCCATGCGGCCGTCGTCTCCGGAGTCGTACTCGGCCGCGCGAACTCCGCCGAGCGCCGCCGGAGCGCCGCTCCCCGGAAGGTCGAGGGTGTCCCTCCGGAACCGGTGGACGTCCCCCCACTGGATGTCGAGCGCCACTCCACGCCCCTCCAACTCGTGGGCGACTCCGGCCAGGACCTGGAGTGCTGTCCCGATGTCTCCAATTCCGCGAGGGCTGCCAGCAGCCTCGTCCGGCGACCATGGAGCAGCAAATGGTGTGCCCCGCTCATCGGGTTCCCGAGAGGAAGCCGCCCTCTGGAACCAGGCTTCCGCCCACGCGTGGAAGAGGACGGCTCCCGCACTCCCTGCATCCGCCGTCCGGTCCCATTCGTCGAGGACGGTCGCTGCTCGGCTCAGCAGCGGATCGGAAGCCTCTGCGGCTGCCGGCAGCAGGTCGGGGAGGACACGGTCCGCGAGGAGGAGTCGGGTCGAATGCTTCCGGTCGACCCACTCGGCGAGGGTCATCGGCCCCTCGGACATCAGTTCGATGGATCTCTGGGCCCGAAGAGGGAGTTCATCTTCCCGCGGGAGATCGGCGAGGGCATCGGAGGTGTCTGTCCCGTCCGCTCCTCCGGTCGCCCACTCGGGCCGGTGCGTCGCATGCACCCATCCCTCCCGAGGATTCAGCGATCGCGGCATCTGGATGGCGCCGGCATGACGGAGGATGTTCCCTTCCCGGTCCGCGTACGTCGTGGTGAGGCCCGGGCTCGGCGCCAGAGCGAGAACCGATTCGAACTCCTCGAGTGAGCCGGCACCAGCCATGCTCCACCAATGCCCTAGCGTTCCGGAAAGCTCCAGACCGCCGTGCTGGAGGGCGAGGGCGCGACGGCCCAGACGGTCCACGAGGGGCCCGTGAACCGTTCGTCGAACGCGCAGCGTATCACTCCGGAGATCGCTCCCTTCACCTTTGACCTGGAGGATCACGGTGTCGATCTGGAGCGGCCGAATCTCCCCTTCGAAGCGGTATCCTCCTCCCTGGAGTTCGATCTCGTACAGGTCCCAGCCCCGTTTCCCGTCGACGGTATGGGTCCAGCCCAGGTGGTCGTTGAATGCGATCATCGGTGCGGGAAGGCCGAGCACCGTCGCTCCGTGCACGTCGACCCCGGGACCCACGAGGTGAACCTCGAAGAGGGTGTGTCGGCCGTCCCAGGGAAGCTGGGAGTTGGCCAGAAGAAGCGCGTTCCCAGAGGTGGAGAGGCCGGGCCCGATCGCCCAGGTGTTGGAATCCGCGAAGAGGTGCGTCACGGGGTCGGCACCCGGGGCCGGATCCTGGCGCCCCCCTTCTCCCGACCCTTCCCGCCATCGCCCGGCCATATCGTGCCACCCATGGAGCACGAAGTCGCCCACGAGCAGGCGAGCCGCGTGCCGGAAGACGTCCGAAGGCTCCACCGGGAGGATGGGCGAGAGGTCCGCACCCAGGTGCTCCCGGTGCCGCTCCGCGTAGGCGTTGATCCCCCGCGCAAACGCCTCCGTGTTCGATCTGGTCCGTCCCTCCTGAGCCGCGTACCACGCCTCCCCGAGCGCCGGGAGGCCGAGGGTGTGGAGGAGCCGGTCGTGTTCGAGGCGGTCCTCTCCCCAGTATCGGGCGGCTGCGCCGCGCGACTCCGCATACAGCCTGAGGAGCCGATCCCCATGCGCCTCCATCTGGGCCCAGCCATGCGCGAAGAAGAGGTCCTGCTCCGTCTCCCCGTATACGTGCGGGACTCCGAACGTGTCCCAGAGAATCTCGGTGGTGTCCGGCCCCGGCTCTTGCGGAGAGAGGTCACAGCCGGCCAGGACCGTCGCGACAGCCAGGGAGGAAAGTACGGTGGCGACGGGGAGGAATGCAGCGGGACGCACCTTCCCTGGCGGACCCCGCGAAGTGAAGCCATGAACCCGCAAGCTCAATTGTCCTGGATCGAAGCGAGCACTCTTTCGATGAACTCGTTGCGGCTTCCACCACGGATCCAGCGGACCACCACGACGAGATCGTGCACCGGGTCCACGTACACGATGTTGGAGCCGGCACCGGCGTGGAAGAATGCTTCCTCCGGCGCACCGGGAATCGCTTCTCCATCCGTGTTCAGAAAGTAGTTCATGTGCCCGTAGGCCGGGTTCGCCGCTCCCGGTTCCCTGGCCATCCGGAGCCACTCCTGGGAGAGGATCGTTTCGTCGCCCCACCGCCCTTCGCGGAGGGTGAGATAGCCGAACCGGGCCAGGTCGCGCGCGTTGATGAACATCCCGCCGCCCCAGTGAGCGCCCCCGCTCACGGACTCCACCTTTCGCCCATCCAGCACGACCCAGGAGTCTTCGTACCCATACCATCGCCAGGTGGAGGATGCGCCGATGGGATCCATGACGTGATGACGCAGCACCTCGGGGAGCGGAGCTCGCCAGACGTTGAGGGACGCGAGCGCGAGCAGGTTCACGCGGACATCGTTGTACTCGTAGACGGTGCCGGGCGTGTGTCTGGCACGCTCGGTCCATTCACCCGTATCCGATGCGGGGCGATCCGCCCAGTCCGGCTTGCACCAGAGGGTCCCCTCCCAGTCACTCGTCTGCCGAAGCAGGTGATCCCAGGTGACTCCGCTGTTGTGCTCCGCGGCGAACGGCTCGAAGACGGAGGGGCCCGCCGGAAAGCCGCGCGACGCCATCGTGGGCTCGTGCACGCACTCCGGGCTCACCGGAAGGACGGGCGCCATGGCGGGGCCGACCGGGTCTTCGACACTCTTAATGAGTCCCTGGTCGTAGGCCAACCCGACCGTCGTCGAGAGGAAGCTCTTCGTCACGCTGAAGGTGGGGTCCACCCGCTCCGGCTCCCCCCACTCTGCGACGATGTAGCCGTTCCGTACTACGATCCCGGTGGGCTCCCCTCGCGTCTTGAAGGGGCCCACGGGGTCGCCGAATGGCTCGCCTCGCCCGAACGTCATATGGTGGTTGAGCTCGAGGTCGCGCGGGGCCGGATTCTCCTCCTGGATCGCGAACTCCACGGCCTGCTCGAGGCGGTCCGCGTCCATTCCGACTTCCGCGGGAGATCTTCGCTCCCAGTCCTCTCCCGCGGCGGGAAAGTATGGGGACTGTCCAAAGGCCGGGGGTGCGAGGAACCCGGAGAGGACGGCGAGGAGGACCATCGGTCCGACGGGAGACGGAGGGCCGCGCATGCCTCTGCTCCTGAATGAGGGGGACGGAATGGCGAGGGGAGAACCGAAGATGGTCGAGCCGTCGGAGTCCGGGCAAGTGCGTTCGCGCGGCGAGCCGGCCTCCGGGTACGCTACGGAATCGTCCGCTCCGCCGGAACGAGCCGCGCCACCCACAATCCGCTGTTCACGTCCGTGACGAGGATGTGCTCCCTGTGGAGCTTGGCTCCCCAGGCCATCGGCAGGTTCGGCCGGAAGCCATCCGGGGATCCGGTCCAGAGATGGCCGATCTCCCGCCCCTGCGCCTTGAGATCGCCGCGCAGTTCTCCCTCGACGTCCACTACGCGAAGCCCGCCCTCGTAGTAGCCCATGTAGAGGATGTCATCCTCTACGATCATGTTGTGGCTTCCGACCCCTTCCACATTGTATTCCGCGACCTTGATCGGGTGCTCGATGTCCGATACATCCACGACGTGGACCCGCCCGAGAGCCGGGACCCGTTCGGGAGAGTCGAGCTCGTAGACGGGTGGGAACACCTCGTCTCCCACGAAGACGTAGTCACCGTAGCGCAAGACCGCATGCGTCCCGGCGAGCCATTCCTCCGGATAGTAGTCCGCCATGTTGTAGACGAAGCGACTCACGAGTTGAGGGTTTTCCGGACTTCCGCCCTCGATACCATTTCCGATGTCCAGGATCACGAGCCCGTGTCGCCAGTATGCGAGGTAGGCGAGCCCGTCCTTGACGTGCATGTCGTGTAGGTACTGACCCATCGCCATCTGCGCCTGGGGGTCCGTCTCCGCCTCATCGATCGCCCAACGCGCCACCTCGAATGGGGTCGTGGGGTCCGAGACGTCGAGCACGACCATCGACCCGGTCGCGTTGTCGGTGAGGTAGGCGTACGGCTCGTCGATGAAGACGGTGTGTACGCCGCCCGTCACGGTCTCGGTATACTCCGAAAGGATCTCCGGGTGGAGGGGGTCGGAAAGGTCGAGAAAGACGATCCCATTCCGACGGTCCGACGCACCCTCACGTGTGATGATCCCGATCTGGCCGTCCGGAGTCGTGGTGACGTCGTTCACCACGCGGGCGTCCACGACCACGGAGTCCACCCGTACCGGCGCGCTGGGGTCGGAGACATCGAAGGTGTACATCCGGTCGGAGAGCGTGGAGACGTAGAGGTGGTCGTCGTTTACCCAGAGCTCCGCCGCCTGGATGTCCCCGAATCCGACGTGGTCGACCTTCTCCAGCCGCCAGGGATGCTCTCTGCGTTCGATCCGGATGGACCGGGTAGCCACCGTCTGGCCGGCGGATGCCGAGATCAGGTACGTCCCCGGCCGCTCGGCAACGAACGCGCCATCCCCATCGAACCCCGCGTGTTGCCCGGAGGCATTCCAGCGTACGGGTGGGGAGTCGAGCGCTTCTCCCGTGCCGTCCCGGGCACGGACGGAGAATCGGACCACGTCCCCTGTGCGAGCTTCCGACGGACCTTCCACTTCGAGTGCGGCCACCCGGTTCTCCACCACCGGAATCCGGACCTCTTCGCTGACGCCCTCGGCTTCGGCGATGATGCGGGCCGACCCGGGCGCCTTCCCCTCCACCACCCCGCCGTCATCGACGTCCGCGATCTCCGGATCCATCGAGCGGAAGCTCACCTGCACATCATGACGCGGCTCGAGATCCTCGGTGAGGGGGATTGCCTCCAAGACGGCATAACCCCCGACCAGGACCTCCGCCACATCCGGTGTGAGCTGGATCGAACGAGGGGCTTTCGGAAGGATCTCGATCTCGGTCTGGACCGTCTCTCCTCCCACGAGGGCGAAGACGAGCACCCTCCCCTGGCGGAAGGTGTGGAGGGTTCCATCCGCGTCCGCATGGGCGAGATCGAAGGGGGTGGCAAAGAAGTGTGCCGGGACGTCGATCACCTCGCCCTCCTCGTCAGTCGCCTGAACGCGGAGCGTGAGGGTTTCCCCCGCCTGCACGGTCTCCCGATCGAGGTCGAAGGTGACCTGAAGGCCCAGGCTCTCCCGCTCCTGGGCGTCCAGCGAGAAAGGATGCCCAAGTGCCGCAAAGGTGAGGAGGCTGAGGACCATGAAGGTACGGGTGCCGGCGTAGACGCCCATGACAGACCTCGAAAACGTGTGCGCGTGGAGGAGAGAGGGGCCGCTGCAGCGGATCGGCCGCCATTGTGCTACGATGCGCAGGCCCTGAGGGTTCCCGCGCGAGACGCTATCCGCCGACCCGGAGCTCTCCGAGGTTTCGCTCGAGGAGCGCAGCGGAATCCGGGGGCCGGGCCATGAAACGCCGGAACAGCACTTCGGGGTCGTCGGAGTCACCTGCGCTGAGGATCGACTGGAGGAGTTCCTCACCCACCTCCCGCGCCAGGATCCCTTCCCGACGAAAGCGGGTGAAGATGTCCGCCTCCAGGACCTCCGACCAGAGGTAGGAGAAGTAGCCCGCCGCGTATCCGCCTGCGAAGAGGTGCGTAAAGGACGTGAGGATATGGCTCCGGGCGAACAGGGGGTCGGGGACGAGTGGGCGGAGGCGCTCCTCGGTGAACTGCAGCACGTCCATGCCTTCCCGCGCATCGAATTCACGGTGCAGGGCAAAGTCGACCGTGCCGAAACCGAGCTGACGCATCTGTCGCCAACCTCCCATGAAGGCGCGCGAGGCGAGGAGTCGTTCGTGGAGCTCGGTCGGAAGGGGCTCCCCTGTATCCACGTGACGGGCGATGTGCTCCAGCCCTTCACGTTCCCACGTCCAGTTCTCCATGAGCTGCGAGGGCACTTCGACCCAGTCCCAGGCCACATTGAGCCCCGCACGTCCCCGGACCGGCACCCGACTCGTGATGTGGTGGAGAAGGTGGCCGAATTCGTGGAAGAGCGTCTGAACTTCCCGGTGCGTGAGCAGGGCCGGGGCGTCACCCTCCGGAGGGCGGAAGTTCCCCGCTACGAAGCCGAGGTGAGGTGCGAAGGTCCCGTCCGGCTCGGGTCCTCCGGTACGGAAGTTGTTCATCCACGCGCCCTGTCGCTTCTCCTTCCGGGGAAACCAGTCCGTGTAGAAGGACCCGAGAACCGTCCCCTCTCCGTCCCGCACGTCGTAATGGCGGACGTCGCTGTGCCACACTTCCTCCACCGGGCGCTCCTCGACCTGGAGACCGAACAGGCGCTCCGTAAGGTGGAAGAGCCCTTTCTGGACGTGGGGCAGGGGGAAGTACGGGCGGAGCTCCTCCTCGTCGAGGTCGAATCGCTCCTCGCGGATTCGCTCGACCAGGAAGGAGACGTCCCAGGGCCGGAGCTCACCGAGCCCGCGGCGCACGGCCTCCTCCTTCAGCGTCTCCACGTCCCGCTCCCAATACGGGCGGGTTCGCTCCGTCATCTCCTGGAGGAAGGACTCCACGCGGGCACCGTTCTTCACCATCCACTCCTGAACCCGGTAGTCCGGAAAGTCGGGGTACCCGAGGGTGCGGGCCAGGTCGGCGCGGAGCTGGAGGATCCGGACGATGATCTCCCGATTGTCGAACTCGCCTCCGCGACACCGGCCCGTGTATGCTCCATGAAGCTCTTCCCGGATGCTTCGGTCCTCCACGTGTTTCATCGCCGCGTCGAAGGATGGAGCGTCCAGGGTGAGCAGGAACCCGGGGAGCCCCTCCTCCTGAGCGGCCGCTCGTGCCCGTCGCTTCGCGTCATCCGGAAGCCCGACGAGTTGGTCCTCGTCCTCGACGGGCAGTCGGTAGGCTGCGGTCGCATCGAGCACGTTCTCGGCGAAGCGTCGTTCGAGCTCCGATAGCTCGATCTGGATCTCCTGGATCGTCTCCCGCTCCTCCGGAGGTAGGTCGGATCCCGAACGTCGGAACCAGCGGGCGGTCTTCTCCAGATGCCGCCGGTAGACGCCTTCCAATCCGTTCGCCTCCTCGGACTTCGCGTACTCTTCGACCCGCGCCCACAATCCCTGGTTCTTGGGAAGCTCGGACCAGAACCTGCTGATCTCGGGGAGGACCTCCTGGTACACCGAGCGGAGCTCCGGTGTCTCGGATACCGAAACCAGGTGCTGGATCGGCGTCGTCCCCTCATCCACCCGCTGGGTCGCTCGCTCCAGCGCCTCGATCACGTTCTCCCACGTCGGGGGCGCAGGCTCCTGGATGATCACCTCGATCTCGCTCCTCGCCCGCCGAAGGATCTCATCGACGGCCGGAGCCACATGCCTCGGCTCCATGCGGTGGAAGGGAGGAAGGATCGCGTCGTGGAGAAAGGGGTTGTCGTGGTCGGTCATGGAGCGCGTCCTGATGGTTCGGAATGGGCTCGAGCCCCTCGGCGCCCGGAGGCGAGGCAGTTCGGGGCGGGTCTCCGTCCTGACAGAAAGGTCGGGAAGGGAGAACGTGAGGGGAATGGGGCGTTGGGACGGGGCCGTCTGCCGTTCGGCTGCCCCGTCACCGAGTGGGGGCGTCCGAGTCCGGATCGCTCCTCCACGAGGACCGGAACTCGTTTCGCACCTTGTTCACCTTCGGTGTGATCACGATGCGGCAAAACGGCAGGGACGGGTTCCTTCGGTAGTAACCATGGTGTTCCGACTCGGCGCGGTGGAAGGTTTCGAGCGGGACGACCTCCGTGACGATGGGATCGTCGAAGAGCTCCTCGCGTTCCAGGGCCCGGATGACGTCACGCGCGGTTTCTTCCTGTGCCGGATCATGGAAGAGCACGATGGACCGGTACTGTGGGCCTTCGTCCGCTCCCTGCCGGTTCAGGGTCGTCGGGTCGTGCGCGGTGAAGAAGACCCGGAGGAGGCGCTCATAGGGAAGAACTGCGGGGTCGAAGGTGATCTGGACGACCTCCGCGTGGCCCGAGCGCCCGCTGCATACCTCGCGGTAGGTGGGATTCGGGGACCACCCTCCAGCGTATCCGGGCTCCACGTCGAGCACGCCCTCGATCCCCTCGAAGACGGGCTCGAGGCACCAGAAGCAGCCGCCTCCGACCGTCGCGCGTTCCAAAGCTCCTCCTCGATCGCTCGCGTTCAAGGCCGAGCGGTCGGAGCCCGGGGGACAGACCGCTCTGTTTCGTGGGTCCTTCCCGGGCTCCGCACTCCGATCAGCTCTGGTATCGGAACGATACCTTCACCCTCGCCCGATACCGGCTGATCTTCCCGTCCTCGAGCTGCATGTCGAGCTTGCTCACCTCTGCGATCCGCAAGTCCTGGAGGCTCCCGCTCGCGGTGTTCACCGCCGCGGCCGCGGCCTTCTCCCACGATTCGGTGCTCGTACCCACCAGCTCGATGACCTTGTAGACGCTGTCGGACATGTCGGGCCTCCCAGAAGAAAATCGAAGAATACCTCCGTACGCTTGCAGATCCGGGTCCGGAATGCAAGCAGAGTCGGATGGGAGTAGGTCAGGCGCGGCCCAGCCGGACCCGGCCGCGGCCGAGGAGCTGCTGGAGTTCGTCGAGGAACTCGCGGCGGGGCTCGATCCGGATCGACCGTGAGCGAAGTCGCGCCTCGGGGCCGTCACCCCCGTTCTCGAGCCATAGCTCCACGGGAGCGCCGCCAGGGGCCTGCTGCATGAGCCGCCGTGCCTCCTGCAGCTTGTCGGCGGGCACACCGGAGCCGGGCTCCACGGCGAGGACGAGGGCAACCCTGCCGGAGGAGCAAACCTCCTCGAGGGCCTCTGCCGTGTCGAGGAAGATCGGCGGGTTCTCCTCGTCCCGCTCCCGGTCCGAGACCGTTCCCCGGAGGAGGACGGCGGCGTCCTGCTCGAGGGCGTCCCGCGCCTGGGTCCACGCGTCGCCGAACGCAAGCACCGTGGCCGTGCCATGGAAGTCCTCTACCGTCAGCCGTCCCCACTCGGACTGGTCGCGGCGCAGGATCTGCTTCTGCACCTTCGTCACCACGCACGCGAACTCGACGTCCTGCCCCTTGAACTCGGAGAGGTTCGAGGTCTGCGCCGGCCCGAACGCGGCGACGACCTCCCGGTATCGATCGAGCGGGTGGCCCGAGATGAAGAACCCGAGGGTCTCCTTCTCGCGGGCGAGCCGTTCGGCCTCGGGCCACTCCGGCACGCTCGGAAGCTCGGGGTCGGTGTGGTGGGAAAGCCCGGATCCATTCCCTTCCTCGAAGAGGGAAGCCTGTCCCGCTTCGGCCTCCGCGCGCCGCGCCTGGACCTCGGAGTAGGCGGTATCGAGACCGGCCAGGAGTTGGGACCGGTGCCCGAACGCATCGAGGGCGCCCGCGGCGATCAGTGCCTCTGCGGCCTTCTTGTTGAGCGCCCGAAGGTCGACCCGCTCGAGGAACTCGAAGAGGCTCGGGAACCGACCCCCTTCCTTCCGGGCGGCCAGGATCGAGTTCACGGCTCCCGCACCCAATCCGCGCACCGCGCCGAGGCCGAACCGAATCTTGTCCTCGCGAGTCACGGTGAACTTCCATCCCGATTCGTTCACATCCGGAGGTAGGACCTCGACGCCCTCCTGGAGGGCCGGAAGGGAGCGGGGGAGGTCGCGGCACTCTGCAATGTAGTTGACCACATCGTCCGTCTTGTCCAGGACGGAGGAGAGGAGCGCGGCCATGAATTCCGCAGGGTAGTGCGCCTTGAGCCAGGCCGTGTGGTAGGAGAGGAGTGAGTACGCGGCCGAGTGACTCCGGTTGAACCCGTATCGGCCGAAGGTTTCGATCTGCTCGGCGAGGTGGTCCGCAGTCCGCTTCTCCACGCCGCGCTCCACCGCCTGCTCCACGAACTTGCCCAGTTCCTTCTGGATCAGCTCCGGGATCTTCTTTCCCACCGCCTTCCGGAGCATGTCGGCTTCGGCGAGGGAGAACCCGGCCAGGATGTTCGCGATCCGCATGACCTGCTCCTGGTAGACGATCACCCCGTGCGTCGGGGCCAGCGTCCTCTCCAGGTCCGGGTGCGGGAACCGGACGGTCTCCTTTCCGAGCTTCCGCTTGATGTAGACGTCGGTCATTCCCGAATCGAGCGGCCCGGGACGAATCAGCGCGTTCGTCGCCACAAGGTCCTCGAAGCGGTCGCACTTCATCGAGCGCAGCTTCTCGGTGGCGAGCGTGGACTCGAACTGGAAGACGCCCGAGGTGCCGCCCCTCGCGAGCATGCGGTACACGGCCGGATCGTCCATCGGAACGTCGTCCATGCTGCCATAGCTCTCGCCCGTTTCCGGGTGACGCAGATCTCCGGTCCGCTCCCGCACCATCCGCACCGCGTCGGAGATCACCGTGAGTGTCTTCAGGCCCAGGAAGTCCATCTTGAGCATGCCGGCGTCTTCGAGACAGTTCATGTCGTACTGCGTCACGACGACGGAGCCGCCATCCCCAGCGGACCCGCCGTTCCCCTTCGTCTGCTGTACGCAGATGGGGACGTACTCGTCGAGCGGGCCGGGAGCGATCACGACACCGGCGGCGTGCACGGAGGCGTGGCGCGAAAGCCCTTCGAGTGTGATCGAGTAGTCGAAGAGCTGCCGATGACGCTCGTCGGAACGGTAGACCTCCTTCACTTCGGGGAGTCCCTTTACCGCCTCCACCACCGTGTAGCTCTTTCCGGGCTGGTTCGGAATCATCTTCGCGATCCGATCCGTTTCGCTCGGTTCGAAGCCGAGCGCCCTGCCGACGTCCCGGATCACGGCTCGGCTCTTCATCGTTCCGAACGTGATGATCTGTCCGACCGCGTCCCGGCCGTACTTCTCCCGGACGTACTCGATGACCTCGCCCCGGCGCTCGAAGCAGAAGTCGATGTCGATGTCCGGCATCGACACCCGCTCCGGGTTCAGGAAACGCTCGAAGAGGAGATCGAAGGCGAGAGGGTCGAGGTTCGTGATTCCGAGCGCGTACGCGACAAGCGAGCCGGCCGCGGAGCCCCGGCCCGGGCCGACCGGGATGTCCTGTTCCCGCGCCCAGCGTATGAAGTCCCAGGTGATGAGGAAGTACCCGGCGTACCCGGTTTCCGTAATCACGGAAAGCTCGAACTCGAGGCGACTGCGGGCTTCGTCCGGGAGTGGAGAGCCGTACCGCTCCTCGCAGCCCACCGTGACGAGATGCACGAGGTACGCGTTCGCGGTGTCGTGCTCGTCCGGCAGGGGGAATTCGGGGAGGTGGTACTTTTTGGAGAAGGAGAGGTCCACCTCGTCAGCGATCTTGAGGGTGTTCTCGAGCACGTCCGGTCGGTCGGGGAAGCGCTCCCGGACCTCCTCCGAACTCTTGAAGTAGAGGCCCTCGTCGTAGCGCATGCGCCGCGGATCGTCCCGGTCCTTCCCGAGGCCGATGCAGAGCAGGACGTCGTGTGCCTGGTGGTCGTCGTGCTCGAGGAAGTGGGCGTCGTTCGTCGCCACGACCGGCAGCCCGAGGTCCGTCGCGAGCGCGAAGACCTTTTCGTTCAGCTCGACCTGTCCGTCGGTGTCGTGCGCCTGTACCTCGAGGTAGTACCGGTCCTGAAAGAGGTTCGCGTACCATGCCGCCGCTTCCCGCGCCCCCTCCTCGTCATCTTCGCGCAGATGGCTCGCCACTTCGCCGGCGAGGCAGGCCGAGGTCACGATGAGCCCCTCCGAATGCTCCGCGAGGACTTCCCGGTCGATGCGCGGCCGGTGGTAGAAGCCCTCCGTGTAACCGATCGAAGAGAGCTTCACCAGGTTCCGGTATCCCTCCAGGTCCCGGGCGAGGAGGACGAGGTGGTAGGAATGGCGATTCCCGGGACCGCCCCGTCCCCGTTCCCGCCGGTCGCCGGGGGCCACGTACGCCTCCATCCCGATGATCGGCTTCAAATTCTCCTTCCGCGCCTCCTGCTGGAATCGCCAGGCGCCGAAGAGGCAACCGTGATCGGTGAGCGCGAGTGCGGGCATCTCGAACTCCTTCGCTTGGCGAATGAGATCGGTGATGCGGTTCGCCCCGTCCAGGAGCGAGTATTCGGAGTGTGTATGGAGGTGGACGAACGACACGGGCTTCTCGAGCGTTTCGGGTTTCGGACGGAGGATCCGGGGGGCGACCCTGCGAATACCGCCCCCATCGTAAGGGACCCGATCGGACGGAGGCAACGAGGGCGGGAGGGACGCCCACGAAGCTCACCGCTCCCCGGTCGAGGACCATCGGCGCCGTCTGGTCCCCCTGAGGGGCTCATGGTAGGTTCGGATGTTCGGTCGGTCGCTTGGGAGGGCCGGCGGGAGCCTGGCTCGTGAGAGGAGGAGATCGGTGAGTGAAAAGATCCTGGTGACCGGCGCCACCGGGAAGTTCGGGCGGGAATTGGTGCGGGGCCTCCTCGCGAACGACCTCGACGTGAAGGCCGGCACCCGCAGTCCCGACAGGGCCAGGGAGCTCTTCGGGGACCGGGTCGAAGTGGTGGAGCTGGATTACCATCGTGCGGAGACGTACGACGCGTCCGTCCAGTGGGCGGACCGGCTGCTGCTCACGCCGCCGCCGTTCGATCCCGATGCGTACGAGACGCTCCGCTCCTTCCTCGATTGGGCCGTGGCCTCCGGCACCCGCCATGTCGTCCTGCTTTCCGCGATGGGCGTCGACCGGGTGCAGGAGCTCGCCCTCTGGAAGCTCGAGCGCCAGCTCGAGGAGGTGGGGGTCGACCATACGATCCTCCGCCCGAACCTCTACATGCAGAACTTTGGTCCCGGCTTCCTGGCCGAAGAGATCCGGAACGAGGGAAGGGTGTCCCTTCCCGCCGGTTCAGCCGCGGTGAGCTTCGTGGACGTCCGGGATGTCGCCGGCGTCGCCCATCAGGCGCTCGTGGGGGAGGAGCATTTCGGCCTCGCCCACACGCTGACCGGCCCCCGGGCGCTCACCATGACCGAAGCGGCCGGAATCCTGTCCGAAGTGACGGGCCGCACGATCCGGTATCAGCCGATCGAGGAGGAGGGAATGCGCACGTTCCTCGAGGACCGGGGATGGACGGAGGGACGGATCGAGACGGCGCTCGGCCTCTTCGGATCGATCCGGGAGGGGGCGCGAGCCCCGGTCACCGACACCGTGTCATCGATTCTCGGTCGCCCCGCCATACCGTTCGAGACGTACGCCCGGGAGAACAGGGGCTGCTGGGACTGACGCCGAGACCCGCGGCGCCGGAAGGTTGAGCGCGTCGGTCACCCGCAGCGGAACGAATCCATGATCGTCTTGAGCTGGATCATGTACTCGTACTTGTCCCTCCCGGGGGCGTACAACCATCCATCCATGAGGTAGAGCCGGTCGTCCTCCGGACATACAATTGCCCGGCTCATGAACGGTCCCGCGGCCGGCCACGCATCCGCTCCGCTCTCCCAACTCGCTTGTATCTGTAGCGCATCGCGCGCGTTCACCTGCACGGTCGAGATCTCCGAGCGATCCATGTTCACATTCTGACCGTCCTGATAGACCTCGTCCGCGAGGCGCTGGCGCCATTCCAGTAGGTCGTCGTCGTCGAAGTCCTCCGGAATCGGCGATTTCCAGGTGACGGAGACCTCTCGGATCAACTCAGCGGGGCTCGGATTGTCGTTTCGGAAGCGGTAGATCGAATCGCGCGCGGAGTGCCGGTAGACGACCGGGACCACGACTGAGAAGCCGACGTTTCGGCGAAGGCTGTCTGCGAGGACCGAATCCCGGCCCGTCACGAACATCCGATTCAAGGCGTAAGCCCGGTACTGGGCGTCGAGGAGCTCGTGGAGGGGCTCGGCAAGTTCCTCGACCGCCTCCGCCTCTCTCCCGGGTTCCGCCACGATGATCGTGACCACCTGGCCTCGTGCCCACACGTTGTTGGCCTGCAGGAGCTCCGGCGGTTCCGGGGAGCGGCGGGGCCGGACCTCGTTCAGTGCCTCCTGGACCCATGGGTCCTCTTCGGTTCCGATCGCCAGGACCTGACGGAACCTCTGCAGGCGTCCCCAGTCCGGGTCCCGGGGGTCCTGATACGTCAGGCGGAACGTCCGATCCTCCCGTACCGTGAGAATCGTGGGCTCCATGGCGTTCATGATCGTTTCCTCCGACGCTGCCCAGGCGTCTTCGGATGCGGCGACGATGATCGCGTGGGCATCTCCGGCAGCGCGAGGCTGCTCGCAGGCCGCAAAGAGTGCAGGGAGCAGGATCGCGAGGATGAAGAGAGCTGAGCGTTGCATGCCAATCCGGGAAGTGAGGTTCATGTCGGCACCGGGCAGATCAAGGCAAAGCACCAGGGCAAAACACCGTGAATCACCCTCGTTTTACCCGAACACCCTCTGAAAAGTCCCCCTCGACGCACCCGACGGGAAAGGGACGGTCGGAAGGGGCGAGAGGCCCCCCTCCGCCTCTTCCCAAGGGGTGGGTATTCGGTTCCTTGACTTTCATAGTGCCGTCCGTAGTATTTGCGCGATGAGGGATGGGGCCCTCTGCCCGCGGGGGGTGTGTACGCACCGACGGTACGGATCGAGGAGGGGGATCGATGAGTGACGGACGTACGTGGCTGGAGGAGGAAGTGTTGGCGAATCAGATCCTCGGCCTCGATGAGAAGGAAGATGAGGAGGAGTGGGACGAGGACGACGACGATTGGGACGACGACGATCTGGACGATGACGATCTGGACGATGAGGACGACGATGAAGAGTGGGACGAGCTGTTCGAGGATGACGAGGAGGACGGGAAACTCTCGCGCAGGCCCCGACGGCACACCGCCTGGGACTGAGGAGCTTCCGGAGGGAACGCGAGGCTGACGGCACAGAACTTCCCCGATCGATGTAGCACGGACCCTCCGGCGCCCAATATCCCCCCCCCCCCCGACGGGGGGGGGATTTTTTTTCGTCGGGATCGGTGCGGCTTGGAGGAGGGTAGGAGCCTTTCCTATGTGGTACATTGCGCCAAGTCCGGTTTCGGCAGCTCTTCACCTCATTGCAAGGGAGACGTGACGATGGTCCCATCGAGGCAGAAGCCATGACGCGGGAGCGCGGGCTGTGGTCGGCCCTGGACTTTGCGCCCTTCATGGTCGTGCTCTTCAGCGTGGTGCTTCTTCTGGGTGGTTGCGCGAGCGGCGCCGGGGAGGGCGCGAGGGAGGTCGGGCCGCGGAACGGAGAGGCCGAGGAACCGGAGCCGGAGGAGGTCGTCGGTCTCGATGAGGACCGCGATGCGGAGTTGGAGCGAGCTGCCCGGGTCGAGCGCATCCGTTTTCGTGAGGAGCCGCTCGAGGTGCCGCTCGGTGGTACCGTGGAGTTCCGCGAGCTCGGAGCGGTGCCGGTGGACGAGGACGGCGTCGAGGTGGAGGACGTCCCCTTCTTCATGGCTCCGCTCCAGGGGCGCGAGGCCGCGATGGAGGATGGGACGATCCGCGGCCTCGAGGAGGGCGAGACCGAGCTCGTGCTCGCAGTTCTCGTTCCGGGGGCGGACGGGCGTCCGGAGCCTCGTATCTTCTCGACGCCTCTCCACGTGGTCGGCGCGCCGGTCGCCAGCATGACGATCGAGGAGCCGGCGCTCACACTCTATGAGGGGACGCTGGTCCCCTTCTCGGCGACCGCGGCCACGAGCGACGGATCTCCCCGCTCCCGGGTGGAGATCCGCTGGTCGAGCCGTGACCCCGACGTGGCGACCGTCACCTCCACCGGGTACGTGCGCGGCCATGCGGCCGGAGCTGCGACGCTCGTTGCGGAGGCCGAGGGGGTCAGGGCCGAGCGGGTCATCCAGGTTCGGGAGAATCCGGCCCGGAGCATCGAGTTGAGCCCTTCGAGCGCCTCCGTCCGGACGGGAGACGTCGTGAGCTTCCAAGCCATTCCCCGGGACGGAAACGGGGGCCAGGTTTCCAACATCGCGGTCACGTTCTCCGTGGCGGGCCCAAACGAGCGGAAGGGCCTCGGCGCGTCGGTCTATCAGGACGGCTCGTTCGTCGCCGATCACCCGGGGACCTACCGGATCCTCGCGTCGACCGGAGCGACCTCCACGGAGGCGATCGTCGAGGCACGGCCCCGCGAGGTCGAGCAGGAGATCGAGCGGATCGGGGTCGGCCTGATCTCCCACACGACCACATCGGACCTATGGGTGTTCGAGGGCGTGGACGGGCGCGACTACGCCTACACCGGCACGCACGCTGGTGGCCAGAAGATGTTCGCGTGGGATGTCACGGACCCCGCGAGCCCGGTGCTGACCGACTCCATCATGGTCGATGCGCGGGTCGTGAACGATGTGAAGGTGAACGAGGCGGCCACGGTGGCGGTGATCACGCGGGAAGGGGCGTCCGATCGCCGGAACGGGATCGTTCTGCTCGACCTCGCAGACCCCGCTCATCCCGAGGTGATCACGGAATATACGGAGGGCCTCACCGGAGGTGTCCACAACACCTTCATCGTCGGTGATCTCGTCTACGCGGTGCACAACGGCACGCTCGACGTACACATCATCGACATCTCCGACCCGGGGGCTCCCGAGGAGGTCGGGCGGTGGGGGATCGACCGGCCGGGCAAGTACCTGCACGACTTCTGGGTCGTCGACGGCATCGGGTACGCCTCGTACTGGGACGACGGTGTCTGGATCCTCGATGTCGGCGACGGTCGATGGGGCGGCACGCCCACCGAGCCGGCGGTCATCTCCTCCTATGCGTATCCCGAGGGCAACACGCACGTCGCGTTTCCCTACCGGAACTCGTCCGGGAATACCTACCTCTTCGTCGGAGACGAGATCTTCGGGTGTGAGGATTGCATCGCTCGGGCCGGAACCCATCAGGAGGGCCCGCGAGGCTTCGTGCACATCCTCGACCTCGACGACCTGGAGAATCCGGTCGAGGTGGGACGCTACGAGGTTCCCGAAGCCGGGGTCCACA
Source organism: Gemmatimonadota bacterium (assembly GCA_007121455.1). GTDB lineage: Bacteria > Gemmatimonadota > Gemmatimonadetes > Longimicrobiales > Gaopeijiaceae > SKKN01. The sequence continues at coordinate 108,750 of SKKN01000014.1, forward strand.
ATCTCTGGGTAGAAGACGACAAGCTCTACGCCGCCTACTACCAGGGCGGACTGCGAGTGGTCGACATCTCCGGGGAGTTGCGGGGGAACCTGTACCGGCAGGGAAGGGAAATCGCCTGGTTTCCCACGGGAACCCCGGATGGATACGTCCCCAACTCACCCATGGCGTGGGGACCGCAGCCGTACAGAGGTCGGGTGTTCGTGTCGGACATGAATTCCGGACTCTGGGTGGTCCGTCTCGTCCCGCGGCCCGGCGCTGCGACCGTTCCGTGAAGATGCCCCCCGGAAGGATCGGGGTCTTCTCGCTCGGGGCTGCCCTGCTCGTCGCCGCGCTCGGCGGAGGGTGTGCAGGAGGCACGGGGACATCGGCGGCCTCGGCGAGAGGTGCTTCGGCGGACTCCGGGGCGGAGTACACGCTCTACGTGGCGAATGAATCCTCCGATGTGGTGAGCCGCGTCCGGTTCGTGCCCGGTGAGGGGGCTTCGGTGGAGCGGGAGATTCCGGTGGGGATCATGCCCGCGGACACGGACGCTCCCCACGGCCTGGCCGTCTCGCCGGATGGAGCGCATTTCTACGTCACCCTCGCTCACGGAACTCCATACGGATGGTTGTGGAAGTTCCGGGCCGGTCCGGACACCCTGGTCGACCGGGTGGAGCTTGGGCGTTTCCCCGCGAGCGCCGGTCTCGATCCGGGCGGAAACTTCGTGTTCGTCGTGAACTTCAATCTCCACGGGGACATGGTCCCCTCCGACCTCTCCATCGTCCACGCCGGCTCGATGACGGAAGTCGCTCGCATTCCGACGTGCTTGATGCCGCACGGGAGCCGCGTGAACCCGGGGGGGACCCGCCACTATTCGGTGTGCATGCATTCGGACCAGCTCGTCGAGGTGGACCTCCGCCGGCTCGAGGTCTCGGGGCGGTTCTCCCTGGCGCCCGGTTCCGAGGGGGAGCTGGCGCTCGATGATCGGGGCAAGGTCCACCATCCGCACGCCGACCAGGATCCCGGGCCGATGGTGCACATCCCGGAGGTCGAAGACGGTCGGCCACTCCCCCGTCCGGGCGCCCATCACGCGCACCAGCACGGTGCCGTCTGCTCCCCCACCTGGGTCGCGCCCGGGAGAGGAGGGGGTGCGGACCGGTTCGTCTACGTGGCGTGCAATGGATCGGACGAGGTGTTGGAGGTGGACGTGGTCGACTGGCAGGTCGTGCGGCGGTGGCAGACCGAGGCCGGCCCATACAACCTCGAGGTCTCGTCCGACGGCCGGCTGCTCGTGGTGACGCTGAGGAGAGCCGGGGGAGTCGAGGTCTTCGATCTGGAACGAGGAGAGCGGCTCGGCCGCCTGGAGACGAGCCGTCCGGTCACCCACGGCGTCGTCATCAGCGAGGACACCCGGTACGCCTTCATCTCGAACGAGTCGGTCGGGGCGGACCGCGGTACGATGGACGTGTTCGACCTCGCGCAACTCGAGCGGGTGGCGAGCGTCGAGCTCCGGCACCAGCCCACCGGCATCGATCTGTGGAAGGAGGCCGCTCCGGGCTCCGGGGGCACAGCTACGCCGTGAGCCCGCCGGAACGAGGAGGAAGCGTCAGCCGGCCCCCGGTCGCGGAGGCGGACCGGCTCGAGGCGCACGTCCGCGCCCTCGAAGGGGACCGCCATCCGCGGAGCGCTCCCGAGGGGCACGCCGAAGCGGCCCGGTACATCGAAGGTGCGTTCCGGGAGGCGGGGTACGATCCGGTCCGGGAGCCCTTTCGGTTTCGCGGCCGGCGGCACGGCAACATCGTGGCGCGGAAGGCCGGAACCGACCCCCGCCTTCCCCGCGTCCTCGTAGGTGCCCACTTCGACACCGTCCCGGGAAGCCCCGGGGCGGACGACAACGGCAGCGGAGTGGCACTCGTTCTCGAGGCGGCGAGGATGCTCGCTCCGTTCGAGCTGCTCGCGGACGTCGAGTTCGTCGCCTTCGACCTCGAGGAGTTCCAGGGCTGGACCTACCGCGTCGGGAGCCGCAGACACGTCGCGGCGGCGCGTGCAGCCGGGGTGGAGTACGCGGGGGCATTCATCCTCGAGATGGTGGGATACTCGGACTCCCGGCCCGACAGTCAGCGCATTCCCGCTGTGCTGCGCTGGATGGGGTTTCCCACTACGGGCGACTTTCTCGCGGCGATCGGGGACGGGAAGTCGAGCCCGCTCCTCTCCCTCTTCCGGAACGCCGCGGACCTGGCGGTTCCCGGGCTTCCGGTGGTGACGTTCCGGAGCCCGCTCCGAGGGTGGCTCATCTGGAACACGCGGCGGAGCGACAACGCCTCCTTCTGGTCCGCGGGTATACCGGCGCTCATGCTCACGGATACGGCCTTTCTCCGGAATCCCAACTACCATCGGCCTTCGGACCGGGCGGAGACGCTCGACTTCGACTTCCTCCAGCGGGTCACGACGGCCACCGTGGAAGCCGTGACGGTCCTGGCCAGGACTTCCCCCGGCAGCGGAAGCTGACCTTTCGCGTCACGGTTGCGCCAGATCGGTCCCCGTCGCCATATGGAGGCGTCTCCCAGTCCCTCCGGCCCACCGCGAGAGGGCCGGAGCAGCCGTCCGCGAACCCCGTTGCCCGTGGATCCCGATGGAGGAACCCATGCGAATCTTCCGCTTTCTGGCTCTCGTCACGCCCCTCTTCGTGCTGGCGAGCACAGGTTGTACCCTCGAGCAGGAGGCCCCAGCGTCCGGCCCCCACAAGGAGATCATTCTGCCGGAAGGGGCCAGCCAGTCCCCTCTGCTTTCGCCCGTCGTACGGACCGGGGACCTGCTCTTCCTTTCGGGCGTGATCGGGACCGGAGACGATATCGAGGGGGTGGCCGCCGAAACCCGGGAGGTGCTCGAGCGGATCGAAGAGCGGTTGGCTACGGCCGATGCCAGAATGGACGACGTCGTGAAGTGCACCGTCTTCCTCGTGGACATGGATGACTACGGCACCATGAACGAGGTATACCAGGAGTTTTTCTCGAACAGTCCGCCCGCGCGCTCCGCCATCGCGGTCCGCGAGCTCCCCTTCGGAGCGCTCGTCGAGATCGAGTGCGTCGCAGCCGCTCGCTGAGGTTGATTCGGATGGTTGAGGCCCCTTCGGGTTTCCACTAAGTTCTTCCACTCCGGTCCGAACGCGGTTCGAGGACCGGGGTAGCGGAAGGAGAGGGGCCTGTAGCTCAGGTGGTCAGAGCGCACGCCTGATAAGCGTGAGGTCGGTAGTTCGAGTCTACCCAGGCCCATGTCGAGAAAAGCACGGCTCCAAGCGGGTTTCCGCTGGGGGCCGTGCTTTTTTTCGGGGCCCCGGGAGCGGCCCGA